>NZ_JBIBIC010000003.1:0-485973 GCF_042957385.1 Streptomyces sp. NPDC008079 | reverse complement strand
CACACCACCCACCGCACCTGGGACCCCCACGACAACCTCCTCACCCACACCGACCCCCTCGGCCACACCACCACCTACACCTACGACACCCACGGAAACCCCACCCACATCACCCACCCCAACGGCACAGTCACGCGAGCGGAGTTCGACGGCCCCGGCCGCCCGGTCCGCATCACGACGGCGGACGGCGCGCAGTGGTCGCAGACCTATGACGCAAGCGGTAACGCGCTGACCACGACCGATCCCGTCGGGGCGGTGACAGTGGCGTCGTACGACGGACACGGCGGGCTCCGTGAGGTGACGGACGCCCTCGGTCACCGGCAGCGGTTCACCCTCAGCCCTGCCGGGCTCCCTCTTGCGGTGGAGCAGAGCGACGGCTCCGTCACCAGGTGGGAGCGGGACGCCTTCGGCCGAGTCGTCGCCGAACAGGATCCGCTCGGCGGGGTCATGCGCCTGTCCTGGACCGTGGAAGGCCGGATGACGTCCCGCACTCTGCCGGACGGAGCGGTGGAGCACTGGGCGTACGACGGCGAAGGCAACCTGGTGGAGCACCGGGACGCGCTGGGGGCGGTCACCCATTGCGAGACGGCCCCCTTCGACCGGGTCATGGCCAGAACCGGTCCGGACGGCGCCCGTACCGCCTTCCGCTACGACACCGAACTGCGGCTGGTCGAGGTACTGAACGCGGCCGGTTCCCGCTGGCGCTACCGGTACGACCCGGCCGGACGGCTCACCGAGGAGACGGATTTCAACGGCCGGACGGTGATCTACGAGCGCGACGCGGCAGGCCGGGTCAGCGGGCGGACCAATGGCGCGGGTGAACGGTTGACCTATGAAAGGGACGCTGTCGGCCGGCTGGTGGCGGCGCGGCACGCTGACGGCACGGCGACGACGTACGCCTACGACCCGGTGGGACGGCTGGTCCGCGCGGACAACGACCATTCGTCGCTCCTCATCGAACGCGACCTCCTCGGTGCCGTGGTGGCCGAGACGGTCAACGGCCGTACGGTGCAGAGCCGTTATGACGTGCTCGGGCGCCGCGTGGAACGGGTGACACCGGCCGGACGCCACTCGGTGTGGAACTACGGCGCGACCGCGCAACCGCACGACGTGACCTTCGGCGCGGGCACACTGTCCTTCTCCTACGACGCGGCGGGTCGGGAGCGGTCACGCACGCTGACCGGCGCCTTCACACTCGACCAGAGCTGGGATCCCGCCGGACGGTTGTCGGGACAGACCGTGACCGAGCACGACCCGAGCGGTTCCGGCCGGACCGGCCGCTTCGACCGCGCCTACGCGTACCGACCCGACGGCCGGCTCACCGGCCAGAGCGGTTCGACGCCCGACGCCACGCGGGACTTCCGGCTCGACGCCGCCGGGCGGGTCGCCGGTGTGCGGACTGCCGACGGCTCCGAGAGCGAGTCGTACACCTACGATCCGCTGGGAAACATCAGCTCCGCGGCGGGACCGGTGGTGCGGACGGCCGCCGCCGAAGGGGCCCGGGAGGTCGAGGGGACGCTGCTGCGGCACGCGGGCCGCTCGTCCTACGCCTACGACGAACAGGGACGGGTCGTCCGGCACACGCAACGGCTGCTCTCCGGTGGCCGGCGCGTATGGGAGTACCGCTGGGACGCCGAGGACCGGATGACGGGCGTCACCACGCCGGACGGCAGCGTCTGGCGCTATCTGTACGACGCGCTGGGCCGTCGGATCGCCAAGCAGCAGTGGGGCGACAGCGGCCTCATCGCGGAGACCGTGTTCGTCTGGGACGGCGCGCGCATGACGGAAGAGGTGACGGGGCAGGCCGCCACGACCTGGGAGTACGCGCCTGGCACACACCGTCCGCTGGCCCAGATCGACGAACGCTTCTACGCCATCGTCACCGATCTCATCGGTGCCCCCAGCGAACTCATCGGCTCCGACGGCGATGTGGCGTGGCGGAGCACGCGCACGGTATGGGACCGGCAACCAGCCGTCGACGGGCAGACCGACTGCCCGCTGCGCTTCCCCGGCCAGTACGCCGACGCCGAGACCGGACTCCACTACAACCATCTGCGGTATTACGACCCGGTCACCGCCCGCTACCAGAGCCCCGATCCCCTCGGCCTGGTCCCGGCTCCCAACCACCACACGTATGTGGAGAATCCATACGACGAGATCGACCCGTTCGGCCTGAGTCCCTGTACGGAACTGGGTCGCGCCCTCAAGCCGGGCGAGATCTTCATCTACCGTGCCGTCCAGGCCAAGGAGCTGGCACAGCTGCTCAAGACGCGGCGGTTCGAGAACGTCCTCGGCATCGAGACCAAGTACTTCTCGACGACGATGGAGGGCGCGGCGGCTTATGCCCGGGCCGCGTTCAAGGCGTACAAGGAAGAAGGTCCTTATACCCTGGTCAGATCGGTGATCCACAAGGACGCGATCAACCCCGAGAGCCTGATCGACCACCTGGCGGACGCGGGCGGCGGAATCGACGCTCTGGCCCTGTCCGTGGAAGAGATGGCCCACGCGGGACGAGTTCGCATCCTTCCCTTCATGCCCCTGCCCTGATGCACCCCTTCTGAGTGGAACGCGACGTGGACATCATCATCGTTTCGGACAACGCACGGCTTCTTGAGGTGTGGCGGCGGCATTTGGGGGATGGTCTGCCGGTGGAGTTGTGGGAGGCCGAGGCCCGGGACGTGGGCGCTGATGCCGTGATGGTGGCCGGGGTGTTCGCGCACGGGCGGTACGGGGGGAGGCCGACGCCGGGGCGGGCGCAGATTTTGCGGAACGTGCGGGGGGACGGTTATCCGGGTCTTGTCGTGGTGCCCGCCACGCGCCCGGCGATGCTGGACGGCGAGGGGCGACCGGTGGTGCGGCCGGAGTACGCCGACGTCAGCCCCGCGTATTTCGGGGTGTCGCGGGCGCTCGAGGCGGTGCGGGAGTGGAACGCGGGCGGGGAGGTGCCGCGAGTGGACGTACTGCTGTTTCCGCTCGGGCTGTTGGGAATGGAGTCCGTCGAGGACACGGCTACGCCGGAGGCTGTGGGGAAGGCGGTGCGTGAGGGGTGGGAGGCGCCGGGAGGGGCTAGCTGAGCCAGAGGGCTATCGCGTCGCCATCGGCGGCTGCCGCTTGGAAGAAGGGGACGAGGGCCTCGTAGTGCTGGGTCGCGTATTCGAGCGTTTCGAGGGCCTCGCCCTCGACGCTCGGGTAGAGGACGCCCTCTTCGACCTCGGTTTCGGTGAGGTCCTTGGTGAGGGCGGCGGCGGGGAGTGCGGTCAGGGCGGCGGCGGCCGTGCGGACCTGGTCGGGGGTGAGGTAACGGGGCGGGCCGTAGCCCCAGTCGCCGGCGCCGGGTATCGGCTGGCCGCCGTGGACGATGTCGAGCGGGAACTCGATCCGCCGGAACAGGAAGTCCAGGGCGTCCCACGCCTTGTCGATGTCGAGACAGCGCGGCTGACCCGCGCCCGTGGTCTCCTCCGACTCGGCGTACATCAGGTCGAAGACGAACTCCTGCGTCCAGTCCGGTTCCCGGACGGCGCGGTCGAGTTCGGCGGGTGTCAGACGTGCGTAGTTCTCGATCATGCCCATGCGTCGCATGCTAGCGCCGGGGTCTGACACCCGCCGCCCCTGGAATGGGAGTTACGGCCAGCGCATGGAGAGGTCGGGCTCCTTCTCCATGTTGCGGGAGCCGTCGTTGGTGTCGACCAGCGTGAAGCCGTGGTGCTCGTAGAAGGCGCGGGCGTCGGTGTTGCGCTGGAAGGCGAAGAGGGTGAGGCCGGCGGGGCTGTGCGCCTTGGCGCGGGCGAGGAGGCGGCTGCCGATGCCCTGGCGGCGCACCTCCGCCAGGAGGTAGAGGGCGTCGAGGACCCCGTCCTCGACGGACGCGTAGCCGACGACGGCGCTGCCCTGCTCGGCCACCCACACCGCCGAGCCGGGCAGCACGATGTCCCGCACCCACGCCTCCACTTGGGCGTCCGTCCGCTTGCGCGGCGGCAGGTACGGCATGGTCACCTCGCGCGAGGTGACGTGGACGTGCGCGATGGCGGCGGCGTCGGCCGCCACCGCGTCCCTGACGATGGTCTCGGGGGTGTCTGTCACCCGCGTGACCTTACGTATCGGGGGCCGTGGGCTCGACCCATTTTCCGTCACCCCTGACAGGACGGCCCCGCCCGGGACGGCCTTGCACGGGACGGTCCCGCCCGGGACGGCCCTTCGCAGGATCGGCCCGCACGCGATGGGCCCGCACGCAATCGGCTACGCCAGCGTGACCGTCGCGTGGTGGGACGCCCCCGCCTTCCCCGGCGCGACGGTGAGCCGGAGAGCGGCCCCGGTCGCGGCGACCGTCACCGTCGGGTCGTGGGCGGTGACGGCGGTGACCGCCCGGGACCAGGTCAGGTCGAAGGCGGTGCCGGTGTGCGTGGGGTCGCTGACGGACACGGTGGCGGTGGAGCCGGTCACCCGGATGAGAACGGCGGCCGGTGCCGTGACGGTGAGGGCGCCGACGGTCCCCGCGTTCCAGAAGTTGGCGGCGGTCACGCCGAGCGTGGGCACCGAAATGGCCTGCTGGGCCGCGTTGTTGGCCAGGACGGTGAGCCAGGAGGAGGCGGCGGCGCGGGCCGCGGTCGCGGCGGTCGTGGCGCCGGGCATGAGCAGATAGGCGTACGTACCGGCGGTCGGATCGACACCGTGGTCGTACCACGTGGTGAGGTAGCGGCGGGTGACGGCGTCCGTCGTGCCGCCGGTGTTGATGTCGTGCCAGGAGCCGGTGCGGGCCTCGCGCAGGGCGCTGAAAGTGGCGCCGCCGGGGAAGACGTAGCCGCCGAAGCCCGCGAGCTGGGCCCACTTGGCGCCGGTGAAGGTCTTCGTCCAGCCGAGGGTGGCGGGTTGGGCGGTGCCGTCGACGGTGAAGGCGTGGGTGCCGCTCGCGCCGAGGTTGCGGTTGTCGATGACGGTCTCGATCCGTACGCCGTCGGTGGCCTTGATCCCGGCGCCGAGGCAGACGATCGCGTCGTCCAGGCAGAACCACGACTTCTTGCCGAGCATCGTGGAGCCGAGGCCCTTCACGTACTGCCCGACCGCCGCGAACTCGCCGTCCGTGGCGCCGCCCGCCCACACCGTGTCCGGCCGCGCCGCACCCCACGCGCCGCCGTACGCGTCGGCGAGCGGCTTCGTCGAGACGGTGGTGCCGGGCAGCCGGTACGGGTTGACGGTGGGCCAGAAGTCGTCGCTGTACTGGCCGTTGCCGAAGTCGGCGCCCCACCAGCTCAGCATGCCGTTGTTGGTGTGCCAGCCCCGCAGATTCTCGCCGTTGCCGGTCTCGTAGAACGTCGTGCGCGCCGAGCACATGCTGATCGATGCCGCCCAGCCCGAACGGCGGTGCACGGCACGGTCCATGGAGCCGAACAGCCGGTGCGCGACGGGTTCGGCGACGGCCGCCGTGCCCGTGGCGTCGGCGACGGCCTTCAGCCGGGACAGGTCGGCGACGCCGAGTTGGGGATCGGACAGCACCGGGCTGAAGGCGTCGCGGCCGATCCAGCCCTTCAACAGGCCCTTCCAGCGGGCTTGTTCCGCGGTGGACGCGCCCTGCGCGAGGACGGCGATGTTGGCCAGCAGGGTGTGGCCGCGCAGGTGGTCGTCCTGCTTGACGTGCTGCGCGTCGGCCGCCGAGACCCCCCGGCTCTGGGCGCGGCCGACCACCGGGTCCATCAGCAGACCGTTGTAGATCCACGGCGCGTACGCCTTCTCGACCATGTCCAGGAAGAGCTGCCGGTTCGGGTCGGTCACCGCCCAACCGGAGTCGCCCAGCAAGGCGAAGAGCCGTCCGAGCCCGTCGATGAGCACCTGCCCGTACGACCCCGTGTACGGCACCCATGTGTGCTGGATGAACGACCCGTCCGCGTAGAAGCCGTCGCCCGTCGTCACGTAGGGGAACACTGGCGACAGCGCGTCCCTGGCCAGCGCGAGCTTCGCGTCGCTCTTGCCGATCACCCCGCGCAGCGCCAGCACCCGGCACAGGTCGACGCGGTTGGCGCCCGTGCTCGTACCCGCGTACGACGCGACCGCCGAGTCCGGCACGAAGTGGTCAACCGCCGCTGTCCAGGCGGATATCCGGTCCGCCGAGAGGCTGCCGCCGTCGTAGGCGAGGGCGCAGATGTCCAGGAGCAGGCGCGGGCTGCCGATCTGCCAGTCCCACCAGTTGTCGTACGTGGTCCGGGTCGCCTTGTACGCCTGGGTGTGGAGGTGGTCGAGGCCGGTCACGACCTTGGCGAGCAGGGCGGGGTCGGCGGTGGAGCCGGTGCCGGGCTGGGCCCACGCCTGGGCCATCGTGCTGAGCCGGGCGTAGCTGTTGGTGACGCCGGCCGAGGCGGTCAGGAAGGGGTAGTCGGGCCAGAGCGAGCCGGTGGCCGGGGCCATGCTCGCCGCGTACGTACGGGCGTTGGCGCCGAGGGCGGTGAGCTTGGCGGCGTAGGGGGCGGCGGCCGGGTCGAAGCCGGTGCCGAGAAGGAGGGTGCGCCAACGGGCGCGGAGGGTGTCGTAGGCGTCGGCGGCCACTGTCGTCGCGTCGGCCGTCGTTGCCGCGTAAGCGGTTACCGTGGACGGCAGATTCGTGAGGGGTACGGCGAGGGCCGCGGCGATCAGCGACTGGATGAGGGTGCGGCGAGACCAGGTCGGGGGCATGTCGGGGGAACCTCCGGGCGCATCGGGAGTGTTTCCGCTCAAGTGCAAACGGTTTCTAACACGGCGGCGCACAGGACAGCAATGGTCTGGACAACGTGGGTGCGGGGAGGTGGTGCGGGGAGGTGCGGGCGGGCGGCCTTCGGGCGCGAGGGCGTGGCGTGGGCGTGGGCCCGGCCCTTGGGCTGGGGCTGGCACTGAGGCTGGGCCTGGGCCTGGGCTCGGCCCTGGGCGTCAGGCTCGGTCGCGCGCGCCGGGCACCACGAGCCCGGACTCGTACGCGGCCACGACCGCCTGCGTGCGGTCGCGCAGCCCCAACTTCATCAGCACCCGGCTGACATGCGTCTTCACCGTCTCCTCCGTGATCAGCAGCCGCTTGCCGACCTCCGGGTTGGACAGGCCCTCCGCGACCAGGCGCAGCACCTGCGTCTCGCGGGGAGTGAGGGTGGCGAGGGCCGTACGCACGCTCGGGGCCTTCGGTGGCTCCGGGTCCGCTTGCCCTGAATCGCCTTGCTCCGGGCGGCGGTTGGCGAATTCGCTGATCAGCCGACGGGTCACCGTGGGGGCCAGCAGGGCCTGGCCCTCCGCGACGACCCGCACCGCGTCGAAGAGGCGCTCCGCGGTGACGCCCTTGAGCAGAAAGCCGCTCGCGCCCGCGCGCAGGGCGTCGTACACGTACTCGTCCAGGTCGAACGTGGTCAGGATGAGGACGCGCGGGCCCTGCGCGGAGCCGGGCTGGGCGGCCAGCCGCCGCGTCGCCTCGATGCCGTCCATGGTCGGCATCCGTACGTCCATCAGGACGACGTCCGGGCGCAGTTCGGCGCAGACGCGCACGGCCTCGGCGCCGTCGCGCGCCGTGCCGACGACGGTGAAGTCGGGCTGCGTGTCGAGCAGGGCGGCGAAGCCGGTGCGGACGACGTGGTGGTCGTCGGCCACGACGAGACGGATCGCGTCCGGCGCGGGCGCGGCATCGGGTGCGGGTGCGGGTGCGGAATCGGGCGCGGGCGCGGCATCGGGCGCGGGCGCGGGCGCGGCATCGGGTGCGGGCGCGGCATCGGGTGCGGGTGTGGGTGTGGCCCGGTCCGGGGTCATCGGGGCTGCTCCGGGGCGGAGTTGGCGGGCAGGACCGTCTCGACGAGGAAGCCGCCGCCGTACGCGGGGCCGGTGCGCAGCTCGCCGCCGACGGCCGCCGCGCGTTCACGCATGCCGAGCAGGCCGAGGCCGCCGCCGGGCGGTGACGCGGGAGGCGGACCCGGCCCGTTGTCCCGGATGCGCAGCGCCAACGTCCCTTCGTCGTAGTGCAGTTCGACGTCCACGGCGGCGCCGGGGGCGTGCCGTCTGGCGTTGGTCAGGGCTTCCTGGACGATGCGGTACGCGGCCAGTTCGACGCCCGGGTCCAGTTCCAGGGCCGCGCCGCGAACGATGAGGCGGGCACCCGTGCCCGAGGTGTCGCGCGCCTCGTCCAGCAGCTCGTTGAGCTGGAGCAGGCCGGGTTGCGGCCCGCGCGGCGGCTCGGCTTCGGCGTCCTCGCGCAGGACGCCGAGCAGCCGCCGCATCTCGGTCAGGGCCGACCGTGCCGTGTCGCCGATCGCCGACAGCTTCGCGGCTCCCGCCTCCGGCATTCCCGGCGTCGTGAGCCGCGCCGTCTCCGCCTGGACCGCGACCATCGAGATGTGGTGCGCCACGACGTCGTGCAACTCCCGTGCGATCCGGGCCCGTTCGCCCCGCGCGGTGTGCTCGACCAGCGATCCGGTCAGCCGCTCTCGCACCGCGCTGTGCGCCTTCGCCTCGTCGCGCGCCCGGCGCGCGATTCCCGACCAGGCCGCCGTCGGGGCCGCCGCCGCGAGCAGCAGCGTCAGGACCGCCGTCTCGTGGGTCAGGGCCAGCGCCACGTACGGCAGGGCCAGCAGCGCCGCCGCCACCGGTGGGCCTCTGCGGCCCAGCTCGTGCAGCACCGCCGCCTGGGCGCAGGCGCCGCCCACCGTCAGGGCGTGGAACGGTGTCACGGCCACCGTCGTCGCCGCCGTCACGGTCGCCGCCGCCACGGCGGGGTTCTGCCGTACGAACGCGAGCGGCACCGTCGTCGCCAGCGCGAGCAGCACCATCGCGGCGGCGAACCTCCCGCTCACCCCGCTGGCACTCGTCCGCGCGACGCACTCCCCCACCGCGCCCGCCGCGGCCACCGCCGCCCCCACCCCCACCCAGCGGTCCGCTTCCCTCACCCCCTCATTCTCCCCACCCCTCCCTCCCCCGCCATCCCCCACGCGAGGGACCCGTCCGGTGGGGGCGGGCAGGGCACGGACGGCGGCCGTCAGCCGGCCGACGGGGCCGCCAGCAGCACGACTCGGTCGGCTTCGACGTCGAACCCGAGGACCGGGTGGCGTCGGTCCACGTCGCCCTCGGGTGTCATCACCACCGGCTTGCCCAGCCGACGTCCGAGGGCACGAAGGAATCCGCAGAGCACGTCCAGCCGCTCCTGGCCCTGGAGTTCTCGCAGGTCCACGTCGAAGCCGATCTCGTCGGCCGACTCCATCCGGAAGATCGCCAGCACGTCCCGCGTCGGCCGGACGCGCAGGTCCGCGCAGTCGGCGTCGTCAGGCCGCGACAGGACCGCTTCGGCGCGCGGCAGCGGCATGACCGCGCCGCCCTCGGCGTACTCGCTCCGCCAGCCGGTCTCCCCGACCAGGTCAAAGACCTTCTGCCAGTCCTCGACCGTGGTCTGTTCGATCCACACGTCGGGAAGGCGTCCCTCCCACTCGAGGTCGAAGAAGGGCTTCACGTCATCCCACCGCAGCTCGGACACCTGCCCATGCTGACCCCGTCACCGAGGCGTACGCACCTGGGTTTCCGCGCGCGGTTCGCCGCGGTCCTGGAGAGAGCGGCTCGCCGCGGGCGCGAGGTCGCCCGCAAGGGGTCGCTCCGGTGGGGGACGACCGGGGGGCGGGGGGTGCATAGCTTGGGCGGCATGGAGATTGAGGTGCGGGGGCTGCGGAAGCGGTACGGGGGGACGGCGGCGTTGGACGGGATGACGTTCGGGGTGAGGGAGGGGGAAGTGACGGGGTTCGTCGGGCCGAACGGGGCCGGGAAGTCGACGACGATGCGGGTGGTGCTGGGCCTTGACGAGGCGGACGAGGGGACGGCGTTGATCGGGGGGACGCCGTACGGGAAGCTGCGGGATCCGCTGCGGAAGGTGGGGGCGCTGCTGGACGCGGCGGCCCTCCAGCCGAGCAGGAGCGCGCGGAACCATCTGCTGTGGCTGGCGCACGCGCAGGGCCTGGGGGCGCGCCGGGTGGACGAGGTGATCGAGCAGGCGGGTCTGGGATCGGCGGGGCGGCGGAAGGCGTCGGGGTTCTCGCTGGGGATGCGGCAGCGCCTGGGGATCGCGGCGGCCCTGCTCGGCGACCCGCAGGTGCTGATGCTGGACGAGCCGTTCAACGGGCTCGACCCCGAAGGCATCGCCTGGATGCGCGGCTTCCTCAAGTCGCTCGCCGCACAAGGCCGTTCCGTCCTGCTGTCGAGTCATCTCATGAGCGAGTTGCAGGACACGGCGGACCACCTCGTGGTGGTGGGCCGGGGCAAGGTCATCGCGGACACGAGCGTGAGCGAACTGATCGGGGCCGCGTCCGGCGACCGGGTGACGCTGCGGACGACGGCGCGCTCCGACGCGATGACGGTCCTGGCACGGGCCGGGGCGACCGTGGCGGCCATCGACCGCGAGACGCTGACCGTCGAGGGGCTCGCGCCCGAGGACGTCGTACGGCTGCTCGGCGGGAGCGGCGTGCCGCTCTCCGAAGTGTCGCCGCACCGGGCGACGTTGGAGGAGGCGTACATGGAACTCACCCGTGACGCCGTGGAGTTCCGGGCCGCCGAGCCCGTACGCCACGACCTCCCCGGTGGGGAGACGGCCCGGTGAGCGCCCCCGTCCTGCGTCAACTCCGCGCCGAATGGACCAAATTCCGCACGGTACGGGGCTGGGTGATCGGCCTCGGCGCCGCCGCGCTCGTGACCGTCGTCGTCGGCGTGCTCAGCGCGCAGACCTCGCACGCCACCTGCCCGGGCCAGCGCCCCGACCAGCCCTGCACGGGCCCGAGGGCGCCCGGCGGCCAGGCCGTGACGGACTCCTTCTACTTCGTGCACCGGCCGCTCGCGGACCACGGCGGCCTCACCGTCCGCGTCACCTCACTGACCGGCTCTCCCGCCCCCTGGGCCAAAACCGGGATTCTCGTGAAGGCGGGCACCCAACAGGGCTCTTCCTACGCCGCGTTGATGGTGACGGCCGCCCACGGCGTCCGCCTCCAGCACGACTTCACGCACGACACGGCCGGCGCGCCCGGCGCCGTATCGGCCGCGTCCCCGCGCTGGCTGCGGCTGACCAGGTCGGGCGCGACGCTGACCGGTGAGGAGTCGACGGACGGTACGCACTGGACGGCGGTCGGAACGGCGCGGCTGACCGGGCTGCCGTCCGCCTCGGCCCCGGTCCAGGCGGGCCTGTTCACCACCTCTCCCCCGCTGACCGAGGCGTCCCGCCAGCGCTACGGCGGCGTGAACAGCACCGACCAGGCCACCCGCGCCACCGGCACCTTCGACCACGTCACCCTCAACGGCGGTGCCACCGAGGGTGCTTGGCGCGGCGAGCAGATCGGCGGCGACATCGCGGGCGAGACGGCAGGGCCCTCCGGCTACCGCGAACAGTCCGACGGCAGCTTCACCGTCTCCGGTACCGGCGACATCGCGCCGAATGTCGGCGGACCGTCCGCCGGCGGCGGCGAGACCATCGAGCGCAGCCTCCTCGGCACCTTCACCGGGCTGATCGTGGTGATCGTGATCGGTACGACGTTCATCACCGCCGAGTACCGGCGCGGGCTGATCCGTACCACTCTCACCGCGAGCCCCCGGCGCGGCCGTGCGCTGGCCGCGAAGGCCGTCGTCATCGGCGCCGTCACCTTCGCCGCCGCGCTGCCCGCCGCCGCCGCGGCCGTACTCCTGGGCAAGTGGCTGGTCCGGCCGAACGGTTTCACCTTCCCGGTGACCGCGCTCACGCAGGTGCGGGTCATCGCGGGCACCGCCGCGCTCCTCGCGCTCTGCGCCGTGCTCGCCCTTGCCGTGGGCGCGGCCCTGCGCCGCAGCGTGGCCGCCGTGACGGCGGTCTTCGCCGCCACCGTCGTCCCCTACCTGCTGGCCACCGGCTCCGTCCTCCCCGAAGGACCGGCCCGCTGGCTGCTCAGGATCACCCCGGCCGCGGGCTTCGCGATCCAGCAGAACATGCCGCGCTACGGCTGGGTGGACAGCACGTACACCCCCGCGTTCGGCTACTTCCCGCTCCCGCCGTGGGGCGGACTCGCCGTCCTGGCCGCGTGGACGGCGGCGGCGCTCTGCGTGGCCTCGGTCCTGCTGCGGCGGAGGGACGTATGAAGCGCGCGCTGCACGCCGAGTGGACGAAGGCGAGGACGGTGCCCGGCACCGGGTGGCTGCTGCTCGCGGTGCTGACGCTGACGGTGCTGGTCAGCGCGCTCGCGGCCGGTACGGCGGACTGCACGGCGGCCGGGTGCCGCCAGGACGTGGCGAGGACGGCGCTGACCGGGATCTACGTCGGCCAGGCGGTCGTGGCGGTGCTGGCCGTGCTGACGATCAGCGGCGAGTACAGCAGCGGGATGATCCGGACGACGCTCACGGCGGTGCCCCGGCGGCACGTCGTACTGACCGCGAAGGCGCTCGTCCTCACCGGGCTGGTGCTGGCGACCGGGGCCGTCACCGTCGCGGGCTGCCTGGTGACGGCCCGGCTGCTGGTGCCGATCTCGCTGACTGACGGGTCCGTGCTGCGGGCGGCGGCCGGTTCCGTGCTGTACCTCGCGCTGATCGCGCTGCTCAGCCTGGGTGCGGCGACGGCGGTACGGGACTCGGCCGCCGCCGTGGCGGTCGTGCTCGGCCTGCTCTACGCGCTGCCGCTGGTCGCCCAACTCGTCACCGACCAGGACTGGCAGCGGCGGCTCCAGCGGGTCGAGCCGATGACGGCCGGGCTGGGCGTCCAGGCCACGGTCGACGTGGGCGCGCTGCCGCTGCCGCCGTGGGCGGGGCTCGGGGTGCTGGCCGCGTGGGCGGCGGCGGCCCTGCTCGGGGGCGGGCTGCTGCTGCGGGGACGGGACGCGTGACGGAGCAGGGGGGGCGCTCCTCACAGGGCGGGCAGGTGCAGGCGGCCCCGGCCCTCCCGCACGTGGGGCAGGACGGTCGGGTCGCCGACCAGCGCGCCGTCCAGGTCCGTCGTCACGCGCAGGGCGTGTTTGCCGAGGTAGACGGGGCCCGGCTCGGGCTCGTCGCGGTAGAGGACGAAGCCGGTGACGCGGTCGACGCGGTTCGGGAGCAGCCGCCACACGCCGGTCGCGGAGCACACCGTCGCCTCCGGGACCGCCTCGGCCAGCCACGCGGCGGCGCTCGCCTCCACGGCGGCGGCGAAGCGCTGGCTGTCGTCGAAGGGGCGGACGAGGTCGAGGCGCCCCGAGCCGGGGACGGGGACGCCGTCGCGCCATTCGAACCAGGCGCGGTAGTACGGGCGTTGGCCGGACAGGGCGGCGAGCCGCCGTCTCGCGGTCACCCGCAGCAGCGTCGGGGCGCTCGGGTCCCGGTCCTTCAGGCCCGCCACCAGGTCGGGGTGGGCGATCAGTACGGTCGTGGGCGTGGCGCCGGACCAGCGGGTCAGGCACGCGGCGATACGGGTGAGGAGGTCGTCGACCGTTCCGTTTCGGGGGTCGGCCGCGATCCACGGCTCGGCGACGACGTTGCCGAGGGCGTACACCTCGTAACCGCCTTCGCGGAACGCCGCGTCGAGGCCGCGCCAGGTACGCGCCCGGTCCAGGGCGTCCGCCACCGCCTTGCGCAGCTCGTCCTCTTCCGGCTCCGCCCGGTCCACCCTCAGCCGCACGACGGCGTCCGGGTCGTCCGTCACCCGGAACATCACCTCGGCGCCGCCGGCCGCGGGGAAGCGGGAACGCGCGCCGTAGACGGCCAGTCGGCCGGGGAAGAGGCGGTCGCCCATGCGGGCCGCCGTGCGGCGCTGCCGCCGCGTGCCGAGCAGACCTGTCGCCGCTCCGAGCAGCATCACCAACCACAGCACGGGGGGCTCCTTTCGCCTACCCCGACGCTAGCCGTCCGCCTCCGGGGCGGGCCTGAGCATCCGTACTCATCCTTCCCGGGGCGCGGCCCCGTGCGGTTCCTCTGCTGTGGGGCGGTTCGCCGATCTTTTGAGGGGCGCGGGGAGCCGCGCGCTCAGCCGCCGACGGTGGCGCGGCCTTCTGAAGACCGGCGCCAGCGGGGCAGATGCCGTTGTCTTCGGGCTGACAGCCCGGTGGGGGCTGGTCGCGCGGTTCCCCGCGCCCCCAAGAACAAGGCCCTGCGCTGCGGCAGCGCACGTTCCCCGCGCCCCGGAGGGGGTCAGCAGCCGCCGCAGGTGTAGAAGAGGGCGTCCCAGTGGCTGCCCTCGTCGGCGTAGATGTTGCCGGAGGCAGCCTGGTACTGGGGGTAGCCGTCACCGCGGAGACCGATGTAGGTGAAGGCGCTGTGGATGTAGTTGGTGATGCAGGTGTTCTTGCCGAAGTCGAGCTTGTAGCCGTTCCAGTGGGAGTACGTGCCGCTGGCGTGGCCGGTCTCGGTGCCGCCGGTGATGTTGAGGGCGCAGCCGCTGGCGTGCTTGAGGGTGACGGCGCCCTGGGCGGTGGTGAGGTTGAGCTGGTCGAAGGACGTACACGTCGAGACGTTGCGGTTGGAGCAGCCGCCGGAGGACGACCAGGTGATGCCCGCGCCGCTGAACATGCTCGTCGCCTGGGCGTGGGTGAGCTTGGTGACGGCGAACGCGTCGGTGGAGCTGGCCAGTCCGATGCCGGGGGCGAACACCGCGGTGAGGACGAGAGTCAGGACACTGAGCACGGATCGGGCGCGCAGACGTAGCGTCATGCGATTCCTCCTGCTGTTTCCGCTGGGGTGGGTGGTGTGCGGGTGACCGGTGTGCAGGTGGCGCAGGAGGAGTGTGCCCGAGCTCTACGCGCGTCCGCCAGTGTCCGCACATGAACGGTCCCGGTCGCGGGGAACACGACCGGGACCCGGAGCACGGCAAAGACCGGCAAAGACCGGTAAAGGCCGGTAAACGGCCCGCGAGGGGTGACGCCCAGGGGGCCAAATCCCGCTACTGCTCCTGGGGTTCGAGGCCCGCGCGCAGCAGCCCGTACGTGTACGCGTCGTCAAGTGCCGCCCAGGACGCGGCGATCACGTTGTCCGCGACGCCGACCGTGGACCACTCGGCGGCGCCGTCCGTGGTGGTGATCAGGACGCGGGTGGTGGAGTCGGTGCCCGAACGGCCTTCGAGGATACGGACCTTGTAGTCGACCAGCGCGAAGGCGGCGAGCTGCGGGTAGATCCGGCCGAGGGCCGCGAGCAGGGCGCGGTCCAGGGCGTTGACCGGGCCGTTGCCTTCGGCGGTGGCCACGATGCGCTCGCCCTTGGCCCACATCTTCACCGTCGCCTCGTTGGCGTGGGTGCCGTCAGGGCGGTCCTCGGTGATGACGCGCCAGGACTCGGTGCGGAAGAAGCGGCGCGGGCCGCCGTTCTCAGCGCGTTCCAGCTCCTCGCGCAGCAGCAGCGCGAACGACGCGTCGGCGGCCTCGTAGGTGTAGCCCTTCAGCTCGCGTTCCTTGACGCGCGCGACGACCCGGCCGACCAGCTCGCGGTCGCCGCCGAGGTCGATGCCGAGTTCCTTGCCCTTGAGCTCGATGGAGGCGCGGCCCGCCATGTCGGAGACCAGCATCCGCATGGTGTTGCCGACCTGCTCGGGGTCGATGTGCTGGTAGAGGTCGGGGTCGACCTTGATCGCGGAGGCGTGCAGACCGGCCTTGTGCGCGAAGGCGGAGACGCCGACGTAGGGCTGGTGGGTGGAGGGCGGCAGGTTGACGACCTCGGCGATGGCGTGCGAGATGCGGGTCATCTCGCCGAGCGTGCCGGGCGGCAGGACGCGGCGGCCGTGCTTGAGCTCCAGCGCGGCGACCACCGGGAAGAGGTTGGAGTTGCCGACGCGCTCGCCGTAGCCGTTGGCGGTGCACTGGACGTGGGTGGCGCCCGCGTCCACGGCGGCCAGGGTGTTGGCGACCGCGCAGCCGGTGTCGTCCTGCGCGTGGATGCCCAGGCGCGCGCCGGTGTCGGCCAGGACCAGCCCGGTGACGGCCTGGACCTGGGCGGGCAGCATCCCGCCGTTGGTGTCGCACAGGACGACGACGGACGCGCCCGCCTCGTGCGCGGCCCGTACGACGGCGGTGGCGTAGGCGGCGTTGGCCTTGTAGCCGTCGAAGAAGTGCTCGCAGTCGACGAAGACGCGGCGCCCTTGGGCGACGAGGTGGGAGACGGTGTCCGTCACCATCGCCAGGTTCTCTTCGAGAGTGGTGCGCAGGGCCAGTTCCACATGCCGGTCGTGGGACTTGGCGACCAGGGTGATCACCGGGGCGCCGGAGTCCAGCAGGGCCTTGACCTGCGGGTCCTGCGCGGCGACCGCGTTGGGGCGGCGGGTGGCGCCGAAGGCCACCAGCGTCGCGTGTTTCAGGTCCAGTTCGGTGGCGGCGCGGGCGAAGAACTCGGTGTCGCGGGGATTGGCGCCGGGCCAGCCGCCCTCGATGAACCCCACTCCGAAGTCGTCCAGGTGCCGGGCGATCGTCAGCTTGTCGGCGACGGTGAGGTTGATTCCCTCGCGCTGGGCGCCGTCGCGCAGCGTGGTGTCGAAGACGTGGAAGCTGTCGTCCAGTTCGGCGGTCATGGCTGTCGTAACTCCTGTCGGGTGAGTGGGTTCCCGTCCGGACATGCGGATATCGGGAGGATCCAGCTCCACTTGCCCCCATCGTCCCTCGCGCCCCGCCTCCCGGCGGTGGTGGGCCGGAAAACGAAAAAACCTCTCGCGGATGCGAGAGGTCTGCACGCGGGTCTGGGCGGGTGACGCTCCCCTGTGGTCAGGGGATCAGTCACTGCGGACCGGCGTGCCTGCGGCCAATAATCACGTTGGCGTACGGGTGCACGTTGGCAGTGTGCCACAAACCGGCCCGCTCGGGACGCCGGTCTCACCATTCGGTCGCTTCCCTGGTGGGCGGCGCCTCGCGGTCCGACGCGCCGCCCCTGCCCGCGCTCAGCCGCCCAGCGGGTGCATCCAGCCGTACGGGTCGGCGGCCCGGCCGCCCTGGATGTCGAGAAGCGCCTCCCGTAGGCGCATGGTGACCGCGCCGGGCGCGCCGTCGGCCACCGGCCAGCTCGCGCGGGTGGACTTGACGGACCCGACCGGAGTGATCACGGCGGCGGTGCCGCACGCGAAGACCTCGGTGAGGGTGCCGTCGGCGGCGTCCCGCTTCCAGTCGTCCACGGAGATCCGGCCCTCGCCGACCTCGTAGCCGAGGTCCGCGGCGATGGTGAGGAGGGAGTCGCGCGTGATGCCCGGCAGGAGGGAGCCGGACAGCTCGGGGGTGACGATGCGGTTGCCGTACACGAAGTACAGGTTCATGCCGCCCATCTCCTCGATCCAGCGGCGCTCGATCGCGTCGAGCCAGACCACCTGGTCGCAGCCGTGCTCGATGGCCTGGGCCTGGGCGACGAGGGAGGCGGCGTAGTTGCCGCCCGCCTTCGCGGCGCCGGTGCCGCCGGGCGCGGCGCGCACGTACTCCTCGGACAGCCACACCGAGACCGGCTTGACGCCGCCGGAGAAGTAGGAACCGGCCGGGGAGGCGATCACCAGGAAGAGGTACTCGTTGGCCGGGCGCACCCCGAGGCCGACCTCGGTGGCGATCATGAAGGGCCGCAGGTAGAGGGACGCCTCGCCCGCGTCCGGCACCCACGCCTTCTCCTGCCTGACCAGCACGTCGCACGCCTCGATGAAGGTCTCAACCGGCAGCTCGGGCATCGACAGGCGGCGCGCGGAGGACTGGAAGCGCCGCGCGTTGGCCTCGGGCCTGAAGGTGGCCACGGTGCCGTCGGGCTGGCGGTACGCCTTCAGGCCCTCGAAGATCGTCTGCGCGTAGTGCAGCGTCATGTTCGCCGGGTCGATCGAGAGCGGGGCGTACGGCACGAGTTGGGCGTCGTGCCAGCCGCGGCCCTCGGTCCACTTGATGGTGACCATGTGGTCGGTGAAGTACCGCCCGAAGCCGGGGTCGGCCAGGATCGCCTCGCGCTCGGCGGCGGCCAGCGGGTGGGCGGAGGGCTTCAGCTCGATCGTGGGTGTCGTCATGTCCGTGTCCTTCGCCGTGTTCGCTGTCGTTCGCCGTCGTTCGCCGTCGTGCGCTGGCGGGTGCTGTCAGCGCAGGTCAGCCGTTGTCGTTCGCCGTCGTGGCGGCGGGGACACCGGGACAGGTCCTAGGACGTCCGAGCATCCGGTCGCACCGCGGCCCCACCGCCGATTATCGCAGCGGTGGGGCCGGGTACCTACAGGTGGGGCCGGGGCAGCCCCTGGCCTCGAGGTCGGACCGCCGCGTCAGGCGGATACCCGGGCGGCCAGCGCGTCGCCGATAGCGACCGTGCTGCGGGCGGGCTGTCCGGTGCGCTCGGACAGGTCGGCCTGGACGGCGGCGTCGATCCGCTCGGCCTCGGCCTCGTAACCGAGGTGCCGCAGGAGCAGGGCGACCGAGAGCACGGTGGCGGTCGGGTCGGCCTTGGACTGGCCCGCGATGTCGGGCGCGGAGCCGTGCACCGGCTCGAACATCGAGGGGAAGTCGCGGCTGGGGTTGATGTTGCCGCTGGCGGCCACGCCGATGCCGCCGGAGACGGCCGCGGCCAGGTCGGTGATGATGTCGCCGAAGAGGTTGTCGGTGACGATCACGTCGAACCGCTCGGGCTGCGTGACGAGGAAGATCGTCGCCGCGTCCACGTGCAGGTAGTCGGTGCTGACCTCGGGGAACTCGGCGCCGACCTGCTCGAAGATCCGGGTCCACAGGTGGCCCGCGTACACGAGCACGTTGTTCTTGTGCACGAGCGTGAGCTTCTTGCGGGGGCGGGCCTGGGCGCGGGCGTACGCGTCGCGCACCACGCGCTCGATGCCGAAGGCGGTGTTCAGGCTGACCTCGGTGGCCACCTCGTGCTCGGTGCCGGTCCTGATCGAGCCGCCGTTGCCGGTGTACGGGCCCTCGGTGCCCTCGCGGACCACGACGAAGTCGATCTCCGGGGTGCCCGCGAGCGGCGAGGCGACACCGGGGAACAGCTTGCTCGGCCGCAGGTTCACATGGTGGTCGAAGGCGAAGCGGAGCTTGAGCAGGAAGCCGCGCTCCAGCACGCCCGACGGCACCGAGGGGTCGCCGATCGCGCCCAGCAGGATCGCGTCGTGCGCCTTGAGCCGGCCGAGGTCGTCGTCGGTCAGCGTCTGACCGGTGGCGTGGTAGCGCTTCGCGCCGAAGTCGAACTCCTCCGTCTCCAGCTTGACGTCCTGCGGAAGCACGGCGGCAAGGACCTTGAGGCCCTCCGTCACGACTTCCTGGCCGATTCCGTCACCGGGGATCACTGCGAGGCTGATGCTGCGAGACATGCCGTGCACCCTACTCCGCGTCCCAGCCCCTGACACGGCGTGTCCGCATGCCGGACGACCGGAGGTATCCGGCATCCTGGGCGTCAGCCGGTCGCCACGCCGCGTTCACCGCGCGGACGGACGCCAGTCGGGCCACGGTAGGACGGCGCTGGGAGATTGCGCGTCATGGACACACCACAGATGGGTATCGACGCCAGGCTCGCCGGTCGGATGAGCATGGCGGAGCAGCACGAATACCTGCGCGCCAAGCTGACCCGCCGCCGGGTCATCGGCGGCAGTGTCGCGGCCGCGGGCACGATCGCCGCCTCCGGCCTCCTCAGCGGCGTCGCCGCCGCGAGCACCCCGAGCCCCGGCGCGGGCCCGACGCTGCTCGGCCGGCCCGCCACCGGGCACCACGTCGACGGCGCGCTGGTCGCCCCGTTCGGCCGCCACCTCGCCTTCGGCCCCGACCCGAAGACCCAGTTCCGGGTCTCCTGGCAGGTGCCGCTCGCGGTCCGCAGGCCGTTCCTGCGGGTCGGTCTCCAGCCCTGGTCGCTCAGCCACAAGATCGAGGCGGAGGTGCGGGCGCTGCACACCCCGCAGCTCCTCAACAGCAAGCTGCCGCCGGTCGACCAGTTCTACCTGCACGTGGCCCTGGACAAGCTGCGTCCCGACACCACCTACTACTACGGCGTCGGCCACGAGGGCTTCGACCCGGCGGACGCCGCCGCCTTCGCGACCGTGGGTTCCTTCACCACCGCTCCCTCGCAGAGCAAGCGGGAGCGCTTCACCTTCACCGCCTTCGGCGACCAGGGCGTCAGCTACCACGCGCTGGCCAACGACTCGCTGATCCTGGCCCGCAACCCGGCCTTCCACCTGCACGCGGGTGACATCTGCTACGCCGACCCGGACGGCGCGGGCCTGCCCGCGGACGGCACGGACTACGACGCGCGCACCTGGGACTCCTTCCTCGCGCAGACCGAGTCGGTGGCCGCGCGGGTGCCGTGGATGGTGACCACCGGCAACCACGACATGGAGGCCTGGTACTCGCCCAACGGCTACGGCGGCCAGGAGGCCCGCTGGGCGCTGCCCGGCAACGGCCACGACCCGAAGAACCAGCCGGGCTCGTACTCCTTCGTCTACGGCAACACCGCGGTGATCGCGCTGGACGCCAACGACGTCTCGTACGAGATCCCGGCCAACTACGGGATCACCGGCGGCAAACAGACCGCGTGGCTGGACCGGACGCTCGGCCAGTACCGCAAGCAGCACGGCATCGACTTCCTGGTGGTCTTCTTCCACCACTGCGCGTACTCGACCACCAACGCGCACGCCTCGGACGGCGGTGTGCAGGCGCAGTGGGTGCCGCTGTTCGAGAAGCACCGGGTGGACCTGGTGATCAACGGCCACAACCACGTGTATGAGCGGACCGACGCGATCCGCGGCGGGCAGGTGTCCCGGCAGGTGGCGATCGGTGCGACGACCCGGCCGGAGACGGACGGCGTCGTCTATGTGACCGCGGGCGGCGCGGGCCGCAGCCTGTACGACTTCCCGGCGCCGGACTCGGTGGAGGGCGCGGAGCACCACGTGGACTCGGTCACGACGTGGCACTCCGCGAAGGGCGGCGGCAAGGTCGCCGACACCGTCGAGTGGTCGCGGGTCCGCTACACCGGCTACTCGTTCATCTCCGTGGACGTCGAGCCCGCGCGGCCGGGGCGGGAGTCGACCCTGACCGTGTCCGCGCTGGCGGAGACGGGTGCGCGGATCGACCACTTCACGGTGGCGCGGCGCGCGCGGTAGGGCCGGAACCGTGAGACCGGTGGTGGGGAGCCGGTCTCATGAGGCCGGGCCACGGGGCCGGCCGCGGGCCGCGCGCCGCTCGTGCGGGGTGCGGTCAGCGGGCCTCGTGGCCCGTGCTGCCGCCGTTGTCGCGGCGGTCCATGCTGCGCTGGAGGGCGCGGAGGGCGTTCTGGCGGGCGGTCTCGTCCATGGTGATCAACTCCAGGGAAAACTTGAGGAGATGGATGGCGGTCGCCACGGAACGGGGCGGGGAGCGGGCGCCGCGGGGGTGACCCGCGCGAAGGGCGCTGCTCGCATCCGCCGCTCGCTCGATGGAGCGAGACGTTCGGCTCCTTACAAAGTTAGGTCAGCGTGGCCGTCCTGTCGCCACAATTACTCGGACTTCCTACTATCTGAGACGACCGTCACCCATGAGGAGGCCCCCGCCACCGGATGGGGACCGGTGACGGGGGCCGCTGAGGGCAGGGCGTGGTCAGCCCTGGTGCGGGTAGCGGTAGTCCGTCGGCGGGACCAGCGTCTCCTTGATGGAGCGCGTGGACGTCCAGCGCAGCAGATTCTGCGCGGCGCCCGCCTTGTCGTTGGTGCCCGACGCCCGGCCGCCGCCGAACGGCTGCTGGCCGACGACGGCGCCGGTCGACTTGTCGTTGATGTAGAAGTTGCCCGCGGCGAACCGCAGCTTCTCCATCACGTCGGCCACCGCGGCCCGGTCCTGCGCGATGACCGAACCGGTCAGGCCGTACGCCGAGACCGACTCCATCTGCGCGAGCATCGTCTCGAAGTCGGCGTCCTCGTAGACGTACACACCGAGCACCGGGCCGAAGTACTCCTCG
Organism: Streptomyces sp. NPDC008079; assembly: GCF_042957385.1. Lineage (NCBI taxonomy): Bacteria > Bacillati > Actinomycetota > Actinomycetes > Kitasatosporales > Streptomycetaceae > Streptomyces > Streptomyces sp. NPDC008079. Next base: position 464,181 of record NZ_JBIBIC010000003.1, on the reverse strand, counting down.
CGGAAGATCTCGTTGGCCGGGTCGGTGGAGACCAGGACGGTCGGGCGGATGAAGTACCCGACCGAGTCGTCGTACGTGCCGCCCGCGACGACCTCGATCGTCGGGTCGGCCTTGGCGCGGTCGATGGCGGCCTTGTTCTTGGCGAAGGACCGCTCGTCGATGACGGCGCCGAGGAAGTTGGACAGGTCGGTGACGTCGCCCATGGTGATGCCGTCGACCTCGGCCGCGAACTCCTCCTTGAAGCCGCCGTCCCAGATCGAGCGCGGGATGTAGGCGCGGGAGGAGGCCGAGCACTTCTGGCCCTGGTACTCGAAGGAGCCGCGGGTCAGCGCGGTCTTCAGGATCGCGGGGTCGGCGGACGGGTGCGCGACCACGAAGTCCTTGCCGCCGGTCTCGCCGACGATCCGGGGGTAGGACTTGTAGCCCTCGATGTGCTCGCCGACCGTGCGCCACAGGTGCTGGAAGGTCTTGGTGGAGCCGGTGAAGTGGATACCGGCGAGGTCCGGGTGGGTCAGCGCGACCTCGGAGACGGCGATGCCGTTGCCGGTCACCAGGTTGATGACGCCGTCGGGCAGCCCGGCCTCGCGCAGCACCTTCATCAGCAGGACGGCCGAGTGGGTCTGCGTCGGCGACGGCTTCCACACCACGACGTTGCCCATCAGGGCGGGCGCGGTGGGCAGATTGCCCGCGATGGCCGTGAAGTTGAACGGCGTGATCGCGTAGACGAAGCCTTCGAGCGGGCGGTGGTCGAGGCGGTTCCAGACGCCGGGGGCGTTGGCGACCGGCTGCTCGGCGAGGATCTGCCGCGCGAAGTGGACGTTGAACCGCCAGAAGTCGACCAGTTCGCAGGGGCTGTCGATTTCGGCCTGCTGGGCGGTCTTGCCCTGGCCGAGCATCGTGGAGGCCACGATCGTCTCGCGCCAGGGTCCGGCGAGCAGTTCCGCGGCGCGCAGGATGATCGCGGCGCGGTCGTCGAAGGCCATCGCGCGCCAGGCGGGGGCGGCGGCCAGCGCGGCGTCGACCGCGTCCTGCGCGTCCTGCGCGGTGGCCTCGGCGTAGCTGCCGAGCACGGCGCCGTGGTTGTGCGGCTGCACGACGTCGGAGCGCTCGCCGCCGCCCATGCGCTGCTCGCCGCCGATGAACATCGGCAGGTCGACGGGGTTGCCCGCCAGTTCCTTGAGCTTCGCCTCCAGACGGGCGCGCTCCGGACTGCCCGGCGCGTACGAGTGCACCGGCTCGTTGACCGGCGCGGGAACCTGGGTCACGGCGTCCATGAAGCGTTTCTCCTTCGGTGAAGAAAGGGGGATCAGCGGGCGGGAGTCGACGGGCGGATCAGGGGCCCGGGACCGGCGGGCCGGATCAGCGGGCGGGGAGGAAGGAGCGGAGGAAGAAGGCGAGGTTCGCCGGGCGCTCCGCGAGGCGGCGCATGAAGTATCCGTACCAGTCTGCGCCGTACGGCACATAGATGCGCATACGTTCGCCTTCGTCCGCGAGCCGCCGCTGCTCCGCGGCCCGGATGCCGTACAGCATCTGGAACTCGTACGACCCGGCCGGCCGGTGGTTGCGCGCCGCCAGGTCCTGAGCGATGGCGATCATGCGCGGGTCGTGCGAGCCGACCATCGGGTAGCCGTCGCCCGCGAAGAGGATGCGCAGCGCCCTGACGTACGCCTTGTCCACGTCGGCCTTGGCCTGGAAGGCGACCTCGGCGGGCTCCTTGTACGCGCCCTTGACCAGCCGTACGCGCGAGCCCGCGACCGCCAGCGCGCGGGCGTCGTCCTCGGTGCGGAAGAGATACGACTGGAGGACGGCGCCGGTGCCGGGGTGCTCGCGGCGCAGCTCGTGGAGTATCGCCAGCGTCGAGTCGACGGTGGTGTGGTCCTCCATGTCGAGGGTGACGGTGGTGCCGACCTCGGCGGCCAGTTCGGCGACCCGCCGTACGTTGGCCAGCGCGATGTCGTGGCCGCCGTCGGGCAGCGTCTGGCCGAAGGCGGACAGCTTCACCGACACCTCGGCGCGGCTGCCGAGGCCGTCGTTCCGCAGCGCTTCCAGCAGCCGCAGATACGCGTCCCTGGTGGCCTGCGCGGTGGCCCGGTCGGTGACGTCCTCACCGAGGTGGTCGAGGGTGACGTCGAGGCCGGAGGCGGTCAGCGACCGCACGGTGTCCATCGCGGGGCGCAGTTCGTCGCCCGCGATGAAGCGGTTCACCACGGGACGGGTGACGGGTGCGGCGGCGACGACGCGGCGCATACGGTCGCTGCGCGAGGCGGCGAGCAACACGGGACCGAGCACGGTGGCTCCTCCGGGACGAGGGCGGTACGGGGGAACGGCCGTCCCCGGCCGTCGCCCCGAATCTAGGATTCGCCTACCCGTTGGACCAGCGACACCTGTCACGCATCAGGGTGTGGTCCCTCATACAGATGTATGAGGGAGAATGGACGAGTGCGTAGTGACTACGGCGGCAGCGGCGGTTTCAGTGGCTTCGGCGGCGATCTCCAGGAGCTGGTCGACGAGGTGTCGGCGCTGCTGGGGGCGCCCGCGACCTTGGAGGACCGGGACTTCCGGCTGATCGCCTTCGGCGTGCACGACGGTGACGACGGCGCGACGGACCCGGTGCGTACCCGGTCGATCCTCACGCGCGGCTCCACCACCGAGGTCCGCGCCTGGTTCGAGCAGTTCGGTATCACCCGCGCCACCGGGCCGGTACGGATTCCGGCCGCGCCCTCGGCGGGCGTCTTCCGCGGCAGACTCTGCCTGCCCGTGCGGCACGGCGGCGTGGTGCACGGCTACGTCTGGCTGCTGGACGAGGCCGAGCACACCGCCACCCAGCTCGACGCGGCGATGGCGGTGGCCGCCAGGATCGGCGACCGGCTCGCGGTGACGGCCCGCGAGGGCGCGGGCACCGGCCGGGCGCTGCGCGACCTGCTGACCGCCCGCACCCGCGCCGCCCGCGACAACGCGGAGGACGCGCTGCGGACGGCGCTCGGCCCGGACGCCGACGAGCCGCACGCGCTGGTCTGCATCCGGCCGCCGTCCGGCGGCGAGGACGACCTGCCGGGGCCGCGGACGATCCCGTCGGCCGCCGCGCTCTGTTTCGTGCCGGGCCCGCGCGGCGACTGCGTCGCGCTGCTGGTGCGGCTGCGCACCGTACAACTGCTGGCCACGGCCAGGTCGGCGGCGGCGCGGGTGCTCGGGGAGGTGGCCTCGGAGGGCGCGGTGGCCGGGGTCAGCGACGGGCGCAAGTCACTCGCGGAGCTGCCGGAGGCGTGGCGGGAGGCGGGGGACGCGGCGCGCGCCGCGCTCGCGCAGCCGCTGCACGGGCCGATCGCGAAGTGGTCGGGCATCGGCCCCTACCGTTTACTGACCGCGCTCCCGGCGGACGTCCCGCCGGACCCGGTGATCGCCCCCTTGCTCTCCCCCGCGCACCGCGAACTGGCCCACACCGCCGAGGCGTTCCTCGACAACGCCGGGCAGGCCGGCCGCACCGCCACCGCGCTGGCCATCCACCGCCAGACCCTCTACTACCGGCTCTCGCGCATCGAGCAGTTGACCGGCCTCGACCTGGCCGACGGCGAGTCGCGGCTGCTGCTCCATATGGCCCTGAAGGCGGCGCGGCTGTAGGGCGGCCGGGACATACGACGGCGCCGCCCCCCACACCCGGTGGGAGGCGGCGCCGTCGTACGCGTGCGGACCGTCAGTCCGTCAGGTTCACCGCGCGGGCGGACGTCGCGCCGATCTCCGCCGCGATGTCGCTGAGGACACCGGCCGGGATCGTGGAGTCGACGGTGAGGGCGACCAGCGCGTCGCCGCCGGCTGCGGCGCGGGCGACCTGCATACCGGCGATGTTGACGCCGACCTCGCCGAGGATGCGGCCGAGGGTGCCGACCACGCCGGGGCGGTCGGTGTAGCGCAGGAAGGCCATGTGGTCGGCGAGCACCAGGTCGGTGTCGACGTCGCCGACCGCGACGATCTTCTGGATGTTCTTCGGCCCGGCCAGCGTGCCGGAGACCGAGACCTCGGTGCCGTCGGCGAGCGTGCCGCGCACCGTCACCAGATTGCGGTGGTTGGGCGACTCGGAGCTGGTGGTGAGGCGGACCTCGACCCCGCGCTCCTGCGCGAACAGCGGCGCGTTGACGTAGGAGACCGTCTCGGCGACGACGTCCTCGAACACGCCCTTGAGCGCGCTGAGTTCCAGCACCTTCACGTCGTGCTGGGTGATCTCGCCGGAGACCTCGACGTCGAGGCGGGCCGCGACCTCCCCGGCCAGCGCGGTGAAGATCCGGCCGAGCTTCTCGGCGAGCGGCAGAGCGGGCTTGACGTCCTCGGCGATGACGCCGCCCTGGACGTTGACCGCGTCCGGGACCAGCTCACCGGCGAGCGCGAGGCGCACCGAGCGGGCGACGGCGATGCCCGCCTTCTCCTGCGCCTCGTCGGTGGAGGCGCCCAGGTGCGGAGTGGCCACCACGTTGTCGAACTGGAACAGCGGGGAGTCGGTGCACGGCTCCTTGCTGTATACGTCCAGACCCGCGCCCGCGACCCGGCCCTCCTTGAGCGCCGAGGCCAGCGCCTCCTCGTCCACGATCCCGCCGCGCGCGGCGTTCACGATCCGGACCGACGGCTTGACCTTGTGCAGCGCCTCGTCACCGATCAGGCCGAGCGTCTCGGGCGTCTTGGGCAGGTGCACGGTGATGAAGTCCGCGGCTTCGAGCAGCTCGTCCAGCGTGAGCAGCTTGACGCCCATCTGCGCGGCGCGCGCGGGCTGCACATAGGGGTCGTACGCGACGATGTTCATCCCGAAGGCGGACATCCGCTGGGCGACCAGCACGCCGATCCGGCCGAGGCCGACGACGCCGAGGGTCTTCTCGCTCAGCTCGACGCCGGTGTACTTGTTCCGCTTCCACTCGCCGTTCTTGAGCGCGGCGTTGGCCGGGGCGATGTTGCGCGCGGTGGCGATGATCAGACCGCAGGCCAGCTCGGCGGCGGTCACGATGTTGGAGGTCGGCGCGTTGACGACCATGACGCCGGCCTTGGTGGCGGCGGAGACGTCGACGTTGTCGAGGCCGACGCCCGCGCGGGCGACGACCCGGAGTTTGCTCGCGGCGGCTACGGCTTCCGCGTCGACCTTGGTGGCGCTGCGGATCAAGATGGCGTCGACATCGGTGATCGCGGACAGCAGGTCGGCTCGGTCCGCCCCGTTGCAGTGCCGGATCTCGAAGTCCGGGCCGAGCGCGTCCACCGTGGCGGGCGACAGCTCTTCTGCGATGAGTACGACAGGCTTCTGGCTCACGTGGTCCTCACTTGTCCTTCGTGGGCGGCCGGTCCCGCGGTCGCTCCAGGGAGGGAGGGGATGGCATGCCGCGTGGAAGACGCACGACGCTGTGAGCCTGACGCGCTTGTTAAGGCAGTGTATCGGCGCGTTGACGGGCACCCTACGCCTTGGTGTAAGGATCACCCGAAGGTGGTTGTACGCCACGGCCAAGGGGCTTCTCACCCGCCGGACAGACCCCTTGGCCCGCCCGGCGGCCGAGAGCCCCCGAGACCGCGTGAGGGGTGTTACGCCTCTTCGTCGACCCAGCTCATCAGCTTGCGCAGCTTGCGGCCGGTCGTCTCCAGCAGGTGGTCCTCGTCGGCCTTCTTGTACTCGTTGTACTTCGGCAGACCGGCGTTGTACTCGGCGATCCAGTTGTTGGCGAAGGTGCCGTCCTGGATCTCGCCGAGGATCTTCTTCATCTCGGCCTTGGTGTTCTCGTTGATGATCCGCGGGCCGGAGACGTAGTCGCCCCACTCGGCGGTCTCGGAGACCGACCAGCGCATCTTCTCCAGGCCGCCCTCGTACATGAGGTCCACGATCAGCTTCAGCTCGTGGAGGCACTCGAAGTACGCGATCTCCGGCTGGTAGCCCGCCTCGACCAGGGTCTCGAAGCCGGCCTTGACCAGTGCGGAGGTGCCGCCGCACAGGACCGCCTGCTCACCGAAGAGGTCGGTCTCGGTCTCCTCGGTGAAGGTGGTCTTGATGACGCCGGCGCGGGTGCCGCCGATGCCCTTGGCGTACGACAGGGCCAGCGGGAAGCCCTTGCCGGTGGCGTCCTGCTCGACGGCGGCGATGCAGGGCACGCCGCGGCCTTCCTCGTACTGACGGCGGACCAGGTGGCCGGGGCCCTTGGGGGCGACCATGCACACGTCGACACCGGCGGGCGGCTTGATGAAGCCGAACCGGATGTTGAGGCCGTGGCCGAAGAAGAGGGCGTCGCCGTCCTTCAGGTTGTCCTTGATGGACTCCTCGTAGACCTTGGCCTGGATCGGGTCCGGGACCAGGATCATGATCACGTCGGCCTCGGCGGCGGCCTCGGCCACCGACACCACGCGCAGGCCCTGCTCCTCGGCCACGGTCTTGGACTTGGAGCCCTCGTGCAGACCGACGCGCACGTCGACGCCCGAGTCACGCAGCGACAGCGCGTGGGCGTGGCCCTGGCTGCCGTATCCGATGACCGCGACCTTGCGGCCCTGGATGATGGACAGGTCGGCGTCGTCGTCGTAGAACAGCTCGGCCACTTCGGGTCTCTCCTTGGATCGGGTTGTACGGCCCACCGTACGACGGGTGGGGACACGGGGGTTGCGGGGTCTCGCCATACGGATTCGGGCGAGGAGGCGTTGCGTGACGCCGCGGTGCTACGCGGAGCGGTCCAGCGCGCGCAGGCTGCGGTCGGTGATGGAACGGGCGCCCCTGCCGACGGCGATGGTGCCGGACTGGACGAGTTCCTTGATGCCGAAGGGCTCCAGCATCTTGAGCATGGCCTCCAGCTTGTCGGCGCCGCCGGTGGCCTCGATGGTGACGGCCTCCGGGGAGACGTCCACGGTCTTGGCGCGGAAGAGCTGGACGATCTCCACGATCTGGGAGCGCGAGTCGTTGTCGGCCCGCACCTTCACCAGAACGAGTTCGCGCTGAACCGCCGACGCGGGGTCGAGTTCGACGATCTTCAGCACGTTGACGAGCTTGTTGAGCTGCTTGGTGACCTGCTCCAACGGCAGTTCGTCCAGCACGTTGACCACGATGGTGATGCGGGAGATCTCGGGGTGCTCGGTGGTGCCGACCGCGAGGGAGTCGATGTTGAAGCCGCGCCGGGAGAACAGCGCCGTGATCCGGGCGAGGACACCGGGCTTGTTCTCCACCAGGACGGAGAGGGTGTGCTTGGACATGGTCGGGATTCCTTCTCTCACGTGTCCGCGGTCGCTTCAGTCGTCCAGCTCGTCGCTGAAGTCCGGGCGGACGTCGCGGGCGGCCATGATCTCGTCGTTGGAGGTGCCTGCGGCGACCATCGGCCACACCATCGCGTCCTCGTGGACGATGAAGTCCACGACGACGGGGCGGTCGTTGATGGAGTTGGCCTTGGCGATGACCGCGTCCAGTTCCTCGGGGGTCTCGCAGCGCAAGCCCACGCAGCCCATCGCCTCGGACAGCTTCACGAAGTCCGGGACGCGGGTGCCGCGGTTCTGGATGGAGCCGACGCCCTGCGTGGAGCCGGGGACGTTCTCGGCGCCGGAGTGCAGCACGGTGTTGGAGAACCGCTCGCCGTAGAAGAGGTTCTGCCACTGGCGGACCATGCCCAGCGCACCGTTGTTGATGATCGCGATCTTGATCGGGATGTTGTTGAGCGCGCAGGTGACCAGTTCCTGGTTGGTCATCTGGAAGCAGCCGTCGCCGTCGATCGCCCAGACCGTGGCGTCGGGGCGGCCGGCCTTGGCGCCCATGGCGGCCGGGACCGCGTAGCCCATGGTGCCCGCGCCGCCGGAGTTGAACCAGGTGGAGGGCTTCTCGTACTTGATGAACTGGGCGGCCCACATCTGGTGCTGGCCGACGCCCGCGGCGAACAGCGTGCCCTCCGGGGCGAGTTGGCCGATCCGCTCGATGACCTGCTGCGGGGACAGGCTGCCGTCGGAGGGCAGGTCGTAGCCGAGCGGGTAGGTGTTGCGCCAGAAGTTCAGGTGCTCCCACCAGCCGGTGTAGTCGCCCTTGTGACCGGCCTCGTGGTCGGCCTGGACGGCGACGATCAGATCGGCGAGCACCTCGCGGGCGTCACCGACGATCGGGACGTCCGCGACGCGGTTCTTGGAGATCTCGGCCGGGTCGATGTCGGCGTGCACGACCTTGGCGTACGGCGCGAAGGTGTCGAGGCGGCCGGTGACGCGGTCGTCGAAGCGGGCGCCGAGGGCGACGATCAGGTCGGCCTTCTGGAGCGCGGTGACCGCGGCGACGTCGCCGTGCATGCCGGGCATGCCGACGTGCTGCGGGTGGCTGTCGGGGAAGGAGCCGAGCGCCATCAAGGTGGTGGTGACGGGCGCGCCGGTCAGTTCCGCGAGGATGCGCAGCTCGCCGGTGGCGCGGGCCTTCATGACGCCGCCGCCGACGTAGAGCACGGGGCGCTTGGCCTCGTTGATCAGCCGGGCGGCCTCGCGGATCTGCTTGGCGTGCGGCTTGGTCACCGGGCGGTAGCCGGGCAGGTCCTGCTGCGGCGGCCAGGAGAACGTCGTCTCGTTCTGCATCGCGTCCTTGGCGATGTCGACCAGGACCGGGCCGGGGCGGCCGGTGGAGGCGATGTGGAAAGCCTCGGCGATGGTGCGCGGGATGTCGGCCGCGTCGGTGACCAGGAAGTTGTGCTTGGTGATCGGCATGGTGATGCCGCAGATGTCCGCCTCCTGGAAGGCGTCGGTCCCGATGGCCTTGGCGGCGACCTGCCCGGTGATGGCGACGATCGGCACCGAGTCCATGTGGGCGTCGGCGATCGGCGTCACGAGGTTGGTCGCGCCGGGGCCCGAGGTGGCCATGCACACGCCGACCTTGCCGGTGGCCTGCGCGTAGCCGGTGGCGGCGTGACCGGCGCCCTGCTCGTGCCTGACCAGGATGTGCCGGACCTTCGCGGAGTCCATGAGCGGGTCGTACGCGGGCAGGATCGCGCCCCCGGGAATGCCGAATACCGTGTCGGCGCCAACGGCCTCGAGGGAGCGGATGAGCGACTGCGCGCCCGTCATGCGCTCGGGGGTGGCTGCTGCGGCGGGAGCCGCGCTGCGGGTCCGCGGCTGCGGATGGTGGGACCCGTTGGCCTGCTCGGTCATCTGCGTTCTCTTCTCTCGAAGATGGGGGTGATGAGGGTTTTGTGGGGGTGTCCGACGGGGGCCGGACAACAAAAAACCCCTCGTGCCGTGAGGCAAGCGAGGGGAGCGCGTCGGTGCGTGTGCGAGGCTGTACGGCCTCGGTCAGCCGACGCGCTTTCCAAGTACGAGAATTCGGGTGCGCATGGCCTTGACCTTCCTCCCGGACCCCGGCGGGTGTCAAGCCGGTGGGACACGCGTCTCAGTATTTGAGCGACGCGAGGGCAGCGGAAGTCCGTTCGATGTGACCTGTTCACGGGGTGTTTCCCGCGGTACGGGATAGCCGCCGCGGGTCAGCGAGCCGCGCAGCCGGTGCTCGTCCAGCGGCCCCGAGAAGGCCATGCCCTGGCCGTGCGTACAGCCCATGTCGCGCAGGACGTGCAGTTGCTCGGGGCGGTCCACGCCGTCGGCGACGCTGCCCACGCCCAGGTCGTGGGCGATCCGCAGCAGACCGCGGGTGATCTTGTGCAGCCGGGCCGACTCCACGACGCCCTCCACGAAGCAGCGGTCGAGCTTGACGAGGTCGACGGGGAGTCTGCGCAGCGCGATGAGCGAGGCGTAGCCGCCGCCGAAGCCGCCGAGCGCGATCCGTACGCCCATCCTGCGCAGCGCCGACAGCCGCCGTTCCAGGTCGTCCAGGGCGATCCGGGGGTCGCCGCCCGCCAGCTCCAGGACGAGGCCGCCGGGGGGCAGTCCGTGCCGGGTGAGCATGGTCTCGATGCCGGACACGGGGAGGTCGCGGTGGAGCAGGCGGTGGGCGGGGAGCCGGACGGCGACGGGGACGGTGTGACCGGCCCCGTACCGCAGCGCCGCCTGCTCCACCGCCTGTTCCAGCAGCCACCGCCCCAGCTCTAAGGAACGGTCGGTGTCCTCGGTGGCGCGCAGGAATTCGGCGGGGGTGAACAGGATGCCCTGCGCGGACCGCCAGCGGGCCTGCGCCTCGACGGAGGTGACCCGGCCGCTGTCCAGTTCCACCACGGGCTGGTGGAGCAGGGTGAACTCGCCGTCGTGCAGCGCCTTGCGGAGCCTGCCGGCCAGTTCGGTGCGGCGGACGACGTCGGCCTGCATCTGCGGTGCGTAGACCTCGACGCGGCCCTTGCCCGCCTGCTTGGCGCGGTACATCGCCAGGTCCGCGTTGCGCATCAGCTCGCCGGGGGTGGCGCCGGGTTCGGCGAAGGCGATGCCGATGCTGGCGGCGACCCGTACCTCGCCGCCCTCCACGCGGTACGGCTCGCAGAGCACCGACCGCAGGCGTTCCGCGATGTCGAGGATCTGGAACTCGCGCTCACGCGGGTCGGCGCTGGCGCCGCAGACCAGGGCGGCGAACTCGTCGCCGCCGAGCCGGGCCGCGGTGTCGCCGGAGCGCAGCGCGTCCCGTATCCGCCGGGCGGCCTGGACCAGCAGTTCGTCGCCCGCCTGGTGGCCGACCGTGTCGTTGACGGCCTTGAAGCCGTCGAGGTCGACGTAGAGCAGGGCGGCGTGGGCGTCACCGGCCCTCCGGCCGCTCAGGGCGCGGGTGACGCGCTCGGTGAACAGCGCGCGGTTGGGCAGGTCGGTGAGCGGGTCGTGCGAGGCGTTGTGCTGCAACTGGGCCTGGAGCCGGACGCGTTCGGTGACGTCCCGGCTGTTGAAGATCAGGCCGCCCTGGTAGCGGTTGACGCTGGACTCGACGCTGAGCCAGCAGTCGTCGGCCATCGAGCCGTCCTGGTTGCGGGTGTGGCCGGAGCGGATGCGGCACTCGATCCTGGTCGCGGGTTCGTCGCCGGGCGGCGCGGCGAGGAATCTGCGGACCTCGTGGACGACGCGTCCCAGGTCGTCGGGGTGGATGTGCGCGGCCAGTTCGGTGCCGACCAGCTCCTCCGGGTCGCGGCCGTAGACGCCCTGCGCGGCGGGGCTGACGTAGCGCAGCACTCCGGTGGGCGCGGCGATCATGATGACGTCGCTCGACCCCTGGACCAGGGAGCGGAAGTGGTTCTCCTTCTGGGCCAGTTCCTGGGTGAGCGAGATGTTGTCGAGCAGCATGATGCCCTGGCGTACGACGAGGGCGAGGACGACGGTGCAGCCGGTGAAGAGGACGACGCGGTCGCACTTCTGGCCGGTGATCACGTTGTAGAGGATGCCGAGAGTGCAGACGGCGGCGGCCAGATACGGCGTGAGGGCGGCGAGCGAGCCGGTGACCTTGCGGGTCGCGGTGGCGGTGCGCCGCACCGGGTCGGTGCGGGTGCCGGTCCACGGCGCGTACGCCAGCAGCATGCTGCCCGCGAACCAGCCCGCGTCGAGGATCTGGCCCGAGCGGTAGTGCTCGCGCAGGATCGGCGAGGTGAACAGGGCGTCGCACAGCACGGTCATGGCGAGCGCGGCGATGGCGGTGTTGACCGCGGCGCGGTTGGCGGCCGAGCGCCGGAAGTGCAGGGCGAGCACCATGCTGACCAGGACGATGTCCAGCAGCGGGTAGGCCAGCGAGAGCGCCATGCGGGCGGTGCTCGGGCCGTCCCAGGCCGCGGTGTGGGCGAGCGCCAGGCTCCACGACAAGGTGAGCAGCGAGCCGCCGATCAGCGACGCGTCCAGCGCCAGGCAGACCCAACCGGCTCTGGTGACCGGGCGTTTGGCCAGGACGAGCAGGCCGATGATGGCGGGCGGCGCGAACATCAGGAAGCAGAAGTCGGCGGCGGAGGTCTGCGGCACCGGGCGGCGCAGCACCACCTCGTACCAGCCCCAGATGCCGTTGCCGAGCGCGACCATCGCGGAGGAGACCGCGAACAGCAGCCAGGCGGGGCGGTGTTGGCCGCAGACCTTGCGCGCGTAGACCAGCGAGGAGACGGTGGCGGTGGCCGCGGCGGCGGAGAGTCCGAAGTCGCCCATGACCAGGGCGACTTCGCTGGAGCCCCAGCCGAGCACGGCGCCGGTGGTGTAGCCGCCGCACAGGACCGCGACCAGGAGTTGGGGCAGCAGGCCCGCCCGGCCGCCGCGCGCCGAAGGGCGGGCGAGCACCGCCCCGGTGGAGCTCACCGTGCGGTCCGGTGTCGTCGGCGCGGGCCGAACGGCCGCGGTGTGCTGCTCAGTACGGCGCTCTGGGCCCGCGCGCTGGAGTGACCGGAGTGAATCCATCGGCCGTGCATCGCCCGTCGCCCCCCTTCACTTGCTCGTCGTTCACATCACCGTGGCCGTCCCTCCCGGCCCCGGTGAGTCCCCCGATCGGGACGATACACCAGATCCGTCACTCAGGGACATAGTTCCTCTACTCAGCGTAACCACAGGGAAGATGGCGGACGCGCGTGCGGTGGCCGCGTGCCGAAGGGCCGTCCTCCCCCGTGCTGTAGGCGTGCCCGTCCCGCCTCACGCATACGCGTCGGCCGCGCCCCGACGGCCGTGCGCGGGACGTCTCGGTCCGCCTATCGGCCGGTCGGCCGGTCGCTCGGCCAGCCGGGTCAGCTCGTCGCGACGACGTTCTCCAGCGGTTCACCGGCCGCGAAGCGTACGAGCTGCTCGCGGATCAGCCGCTGGGCGCGCGGCATGAAGGCCGAGGTGCTGCCGCCCACGTGCGGGCTGATCAGCACGCCCGGCGCGTGCCACAACGGGTGCCCCGCGGGCAGCGGTTCGGGGTCGGTGACGTCGAGCGCCGCGGTCAGCCGCCCCGCCCCGGTCTCGGCGAGCAGCGCCTCGGTGTCGACGACCGGGCCGCGCGCCATGTTCACCAGCAGCGCGCCGTCCTTCATCCGGGCCAGGAACTCCGCGCCGGCCAGGCCGCGGGTCTGCTCGGTCAGCGGAGTGGTGAGCACCACCACGTCGGCGGACGGAAGGAGGCGCGGCAGCTCGGAGAGGGCGTGCACCGGTCCGCGCGGCGCGTTCCTGGCGCCGCGCGCCACCCGCACCACCTCGCACTCGAACGGGATCAGCCGCTCCTCGACGGCCGCGCCGATCGAGCCGTACCCGACGATCAGCACCTCGCGGTCGGCGAGCGCCGGGTAGAAACCGCCGTGCCATTCCTCGGCGTCCTGGCCGCGCACGAAGCGCGGGATGCCGCGCAGCGAGGCGAGGACGAGCGCGAGGGCGAGTTCCGCGGTGCTCGCCTCGTGCACCCCGCGCGCGTTGCACAGGCTCACGCCGGGCGGCAGTCGCTCCAGGTGCGGCAGGATGTGGTCCACTCCGGCGCTGAGCGTCTGCACGGCGCGCACCCCGGTCATCCGCGGCAGCGGCAGCGCTCCCGCGGTCGCGCCCTTCATGTAGGGGACGACGTAGAAGGCGGCGTCCGCCGGGTCGGCGGGGAAGTCGCCGTCACCGTCCCAGAAGACGTACTCGAAGGCGTCCGGCAGTCCGTCCACGCCCTCGGGCGGCACGGAGAGCCACACCTGGGGACGGCGGTCTCGGGTCATGTCGTTCATGGTCAGGAGGCTATGACACAGTGGGGCGGCGGCTGGGATCGGTCCGGCGGATCACGAACGGCCCTTTGAGGGAGGACGGTCGGGTGGAGCGCAGGACAATCGGTGCAGCAGCTCTCGAAGTGGGCGCCGTGGGCCTGGGATGCATGCCGATGAGCTGGGCGTACAGCACCTCGCGCCAGGACGGCGAGACGTCGCTGCGGGCCGTGCACACCGCGCTCGACACGGGTTCGACGCTGCTGGACACCGCCGACATGTACGGCCCGTTCACCAACGAGCTGCTGCTGGGGCGGGTGTTGAGGGAGCGGCGGCGCGACGCGTTCGTCTCCACCAAGTGCGGGCTGCTCGTCGGCGAGCAGCACATCGTCGCCAACGGCCGCCCCGGGTACGTCAAACGCGCCTGCGACGCGTCGCTGCGCCGCCTCCAGACCGACGTCATCGACCTCTACCAGCTCCACCGCGTGGACGCCGAGGTGCCCATCGAGGAGACCTGGGGCGCGATGGCGGAACTGGTCGCGGCGGGCAAGGTGCGGGCGCTCGGCCTGTGCGCGGTCGGCGCGCGCGGCAACCGCCGTACCGGCGCGCACCTGCACGACGAGACGATCCGGCACCTCGTACGCGCCCAGCAGGTCTTCCCGGTCAGCTGTGTGCAGGCCGAGCTGTCGGTGTGGGCTGCCGAGGCCCTGGAGTCGCTGCTGCCGTGGTGCGCGGCGCGCGGGATCGGCTTCATGGCCGCGATGCCGCTGGGCAACGGCTTCCTCACCGGCACGCTGACGCCCGGCGGCGGTTTCGAGCCGGACGACCTGCGCGCCCGGCATCCACGCTTCACCGCCGAGATGATGGCCGCCAACCAGCCCGTGGTGGCCGGACTGCGCCGGGTGGCCCAGCGGCACGACGCGACCGCCGCCCAGGTCGCCCTGGCCTGGGTCCTCGCCCAGGGGTCGCACGTCGTGCCGGTCCCCGGCGCCAAGTCGGCCCGCTGGACAGCCGAGAACGCCGGGGCCGCGCGGCTGCGGCTGACCTCGGAGGACCTGTCGGAGATCGCGGAGCTGCCCGCCGCGCGCGGCTCGTGGGACTGACGCGGGTCTGCCGTGCGGCCCCGGCGGGTACGGGTGATCGGCGGGCGGGACGCCGCTCGCGTGTGATGTGCTGGGGCGAAACGAGGGAGTGAGCGCCATGAGGTCTTGGAGCGCAGTGCGCCGCGGGCCGGTCCGCCGGACGGCGGCCGGGACTGTGGCCGCCGTGGCCGTACTCGTCCTCGGCGGCTGCTCGTCGGACGGCCCGAATCTCGTCACTCCCCGGCCGTCGGGCAGTGGCGCCTCGCCGTCCGCGCCCTCCCCGAGCGGCGGCACGGCCGGAACCACCGCGCCGCCCGCCAGCCCGTCGGAGTCCGCCGCGCCCGCCAAGGGCACCGCGAAGGTGACCGGCACCGTCGCCTCCGGGCTCGACACCCCGTGGGGCGTCGCGATGCTGCCGGACGGCACCATGCTCGTCGGCTCCCGCGACACCGGCCGGATCGTCCGCGTGGACCCGGTCAAGAAGACCACCAGCGCGGTCGGCACCGTGCCCGGCGTCCAGGCGGGCGGCGAGGGCGGTCTGCTCGGCCTCGCGGTCTCCCCCGACTTCGGCTCCGACCGGCTGGTCTACGCGTACTTCACGACCGCGTCGGACAACCGCATCGTCCGGATGCTGTACGACACCTCGCACGCCGAGGGCCAGCAGCTCGGCGCCCCCGACACGATCCTGCGGGGCATCCCCAGCGGCACCATCCACAACGGCGGGCGGATCGCCTTCGGCCCCGACAAGATGCTGTACGCCGGGACCGGCGAGACCAACCAGCGCGGGCTCGCGCAGGACAAGTCCTCGCTCGCCGGGAAGATCCTGCGGATGACGCCCGACGGGCAGCCGCCGAAGGACAACCCCACGCCCGGCTCCCTCGACTACTCCGACGGCCACCGCAATGTGCAGGGCCTGGCCTGGGACGACAAGGGCCGCCTGTGGGCCTCGGAGTTCGGCCAGGACACCTGGGACGAGCTGAATCTCATCGAGCCCGGCAAGAACTACGGCTGGCCGGTCGTCGAGGGCATCGCGCACCGCGCGGGGTACGTCGACCCCGTCGTCCAGTGGCACACCGACCAGGCGTCGCCCAGCGGGATCGCCTACGCCGCCGGGTCCATCTGGATGGCCGCCCTCCACGGCGCCCGCCTGTGGCGCATCCCCCTCGACGGCGCCCACGCCGCCGCCGCCCCGCAGTCCTTCTTCACCGGCGTCTACGGCCGCCTGCGCACTGTCGTCGCCGCCGACGACGGCACCTTGTACCTGACGACCAGCAACACCGACGGCCGCGGCACCCCCGCCAAGGGCGACGACCGCATCCTGCACCTCACGGTGAGCTGACCCGCGCGGGCGGCGTCAGGACGCCGCCGGGGCGAAGAGATTCAGCCGGTGGGCCAGCGCGGCGGCCTCACCGCGGGTGGACAGCGAGAGCTTGGCGAGGATGTTGGAGACGTGGACGCTCGCCGTCTTGGGTGAGATGAACAGGACTTCGGCGACCTGACGGTTGGTGAGGCCGTCCGCGACGAGGCGGAGCACGTCGCGTTCACGGGCGGTGAGCCCGAGGGATTCGACGGGGTCCGCGGCGGGGGGCGCGGGGCTGTCCAGGGGCAGGCGACCGCGCTGGGCCAGTCGGGTGATCCGGTCGCGCAGGGGGCGCGCGGCGAAGGCGTCCGCCGTCGCGTACGCCTGCGCGAGCAGGCACCCGGCCTCCTCACGGCCCTCGGGCCCCGCGGCCAGCAGCGCCTCGGCGTGCCGGTGGCGTACGGCGGCCAGTTCGTACGGCCGTTCCTGGCGGGCGAAGGCGAGCGCGGCGGCGGCCCACAGGTCGGGCTCCGTACGGCCTTCGGCGCGGGCCAGTTCGGCGTCGACCACCAGGGCGTACGCCTCGGCGAGCGGCGTCGGCCGGGACAGCTCGCGGGCGGCGGCGCGGATACGTTCCAGGACGCGCGGTTCGGCGGCGCCGTCGGCCTCGGCGGCGGCTCCCGCGGCGAGCAGGGGCCAGGCGAAGCGGGTGGTCCCGGTGGCGAAGCCGCTGTCGATCGCGCCGAGGAGTTCGCGGCGCGCGTCGTCGAACCGGCCCTGGGCCGAGGCCAGTTGGAGCGCCAGGGTGCGGCTCGGGATGAGGTGCTGCGGCTGCGTGTCGTGGAGGAGACCGGCCCGGGCGGCGGCCTGGTAACGGACGGCGGCCTCGGTGTCGCCGAGCAGCAGGGCGAGGAATCCGTGGTGCATCTCGATGCCCGCGCGCGGATACGAGCCGTCGGCGTACCGCAGCGCCTCGGCGAGGGCGACGGCGGCCTCCGCGTACCGGCCGAGCGAGATCAGCGACTCGCCCTCGTTGGTGAGCAGCCACGAGCGGATGCCGAGCGAGACGCGCGCGCCGATCAGCCGCTGGCCCTCGCGGGCGACGGCGACGGCCTCGCGGGAGCGGCCCGCGCCCTCCAGGACGGAGGACAGATTGCCGTAGGTGCGGGCGATGGCGCCGGGCACCGCGTGGTCGCCGCTGAGCAGCCGCCGTACCTCCTCGACCTCCGCGATGCCGCCGTCGATGTCACCGCCGTCGGCCTGGAGCAGGCCGAGGGTGACGCGGGCGTGCAGTTCGGTGTCGCGGGCGCCGGCCTGCCGGGCGTACTCGACGGCGCGGCGCCCGATGTCGACGCCCTCGGCGCCGGATTTGTGCACCATGATCCAGCTCGCGATCATCGTGAGGACCTCGGCGTGCGCGGCGGACGGCGGCTGGCCGCGGACCAGTTCGCGGGCGCGCGACAGCTCGTCCCAGCCGTCGCCGCGGCCCAGCGCCTCGGTGACACGGGAGCGCTGCGCCCAGAACCAGGCGGCGCGCAGCGGGTCGTCGCCGCTGTCGTCGCGGTCCATCAGCCGCAGTGCCCGCTTGGCCATCGCGTGCGCGCGTTCCCGCTCGCCGCCGAGCCGGGCGGCGACGGTGACCTCGGCGAGCAGGTCGAGCAGGCTCAGCGGGGTGTCGGGGTGGCAGCCGCACGCCGGGTACGCCTCCGCGTAGTCGGCGGGCCGCAGCTCGGCGCGGGTCTCCTCGGGGGCGTCGTCCCACAGTTCGAGCGCGCGTTCCAGCAGCCGGTACTGCTCGGCGTACGCGTGCCGCCGCCTGGCCTCGACGGAGGCGCGCAGGACGGCGGGCAGCGCCTTGGCCGGGTCGTGGGCGGCGTACCAGTAACTGGCGAGCCGCGCGGCCCGCTCGTCGGCGCGGACGAGCGTCGGGTCGGCCTCGACGGCCCGCGCGTACCGCCGGTTGATCCGGCTGCGCTCGCCGGGCAGCAGGTCGTCGCCGACGGCCTCGCGGACCAGGGAGTGCCGGAAGCGGTAGCCCTCACCGCTGTCGGAGGGCAGCAGGATGTTGGCGCCCACGGCGGTGCGCAGCGCGTCCAGCAGGGCGTCCTCGTCCAGTCCCGTGATGGCTTCGAGCAGCCGGTACTCCACCGTGCTGCCGCCTTCCGCGACGAATTTCGCCACCCGCTGGGCGTCGTCGGACAGCGCCTCGACGCGGACCAGCAGCAGGTCGCGGAGGGATTCGCTGATGCCGGTGGCGCAGCCGCGGGTGATGCTGCACGCCAGCTCCTCGACGAAGAAGGGGTTGCCGTCCGAGCGGGTGAAGACCTCGTCCACGACGGCGTCCGCGGGCTCCGCGGCGAGGATCGACGCGAGCTGACGGCGCACTTCGGCGCGGCTGAAGCGGGGCAGCTCGATGCGCTTGACGGTCCGCAGCCGGTCGGTCTCGGCGAGGAAGGGCCGCAGCGGGTGCCTGCGGTGGATGTCGTCGGCGCGGTAGGTGCCCGCGATCAGCACGCGGGCGCGCTGGAGGGAGCGGAAGAGATACGCCAGCAGCTCGCGGGTGGAGCGGTCGGCCCAGTGCAGGTCCTCCAGGACGACGACGAGCGTACGGTCGGCGCCGAGCCGTTCCAGCAGGCGGGCGGTGAGCTCGAAGAGGCGGACCCGGCCGTCCTCGTCGTGCGGGTCGCGCGGCAGGCCGCCGCCGGATTCGGCCAGCTCGGGCAGCAGTCGGGCCAGCTCGGCCTCCTGCCCGGCCGCGGCGGCCGTCAGCTCGGCGCCGAGCGCCCGGTACAGGGCGCGCAGCGCCGTCGAGATCGGGGCGAACGGCAGTCCGTCCGCGCCGATCTCCACGCAGCCGCCGACCGCGGTGACCGCGCCGGCCGCCCGCGCGGCGGCCACGAATTCCTCGGTCAGCCGGGTCTTGCCGACCCCCGCCTCCCCGCCGATCAGCACCGCCTGCGGCTCCCCCGCCGCCGCGGCGGCCAGCGCGGCGCCGAGCTTCGCCAGCTCGGCGTCACGGCCAATGAACTCGGGACTCAGCGACTGCGTCTGCACGCTGCCGAGCATCGCACGCCCACGCCTTCCCCCGACACCGATTACCCGGGCGGCGCCTTGCCCGTCCCTGCCGCCGGGCGCGGGAGAGGGGCCGCCCGCCGGGGGCGGCCCCTGCGCCCGCGCACCCGGCGGCGCGGTCGCGGTGGTCCGGGCCGGCGCCGGGTGCGGCGCAGTCATGCGGCTTGGTGGCGGGCTCGGCCGCGGGACGGGCGCGGGGAGGCGGGGGCCTCCGCGGCCGAGTCCGCCTCGGTGCCGGTGCGGGCGGCGGTCCTGGTGGTCCTGCGGTTCCTGCGGGCGGCGTCGCGGGCGGCCTTGGCGTCCCGGGCCAGCCGCCAGGCGTCGGCGCGGTGCTGGAGGTCGTCACGGCGGGCCTGCTGGAGTTCGTAAGCGAACATCGGTCTCTCCCCTTGGATGATGTGCTTGTTCCGCTGCCACAAGCTTCGTCTCCAAGGGGGTCCCGCCACATCGGGCAGTTGCCGCAACTCTCGGCCCCAGGGGGCCTTAGACGGCCGCCCCGTACTGGGTGCGGGTGCCTTAGACGCTCACCGCGCGGGGGTCAGGACGCGGGGACCGTAGGGAGGTCGGCGAACACGTCGAACCACATGGCGCCCGCGATGAGCAGGCCGATGAAGGCCAGGACGACACCGCCCCAGGCCAGCGCCTGGCTCCAGTGGCCGCGGGCGGCGCGGGCCCGGGAGGCCGGGTGCAGCAGCACTCCGCCGCAGACGATCAGCGCGACGACCGCGAAGATGCCGTTGACCAGGGCGATCGCGTGCCAGGGCGTGCCGTATCCGGCGGCGATCTGCTGCTTGGCGGTGCCGCTGGACGTCTTGATCTGGCCGATCAGGCCCTGCCGCTGGGAGACGACGTTGCTGAGCCAGGTGCCGGTGAGCGAGGACAGCGCGAGCGCGGCGCCCGCGACGGCGGCGGCGCCGGTCACGATGGCGGAGGCGGCGGACGGCGCCGCGGGCTCCGCGGCGAGGGCGTCGTCCTCCTCCTCGGCGTCGGCTCCGTCGCCGATCACCTCGTAGTCGGTCTCGTCCACGACTTCGAGGTCGGCCGCGGTCTCCGCGGCGGGGGTGCCGGGCTTCTCCCGCGCGGACGCGGTCTCGGTCTCGGTCTCGGTCCCGCTCTTGGTCCCGGTCTCGGTCTCGGTCCCGCTCTCAATCCCGCTCTCGGTCTCGGCGTCGGTCACTGTGGGGGGCTTGGTGGTCTCCATGGTCCGCACCGTAGGGATGCTTTCTGAGAGCGGACTGAGAGCCGTCTGAGAGTGCCCGCCTCAACCTGTGAGATCCACTGTCCACATCCCGGCCGACTCACGTCGCCGGGCACGGCCGAGGCCGCCCACGGCGACGTGAGCCGCCCACGGCCGAGGGCGGCCCCCGCCACCGGGAACCGCCCTCGTATAACCGTCCGGCACGCGCGGGCGGCCTGGCCTCAGCCCTGCACGCCCAGCTTCTCCAGCACCAGCTCACGGACCCGCTTCGCGTCCGCCTGCCCGCGCGTGAGCTTCATGACGGCGCCGATCAGCGCGCCCGCCGCGGCCAGGTTGCCGCCACGGATCTTGTCCGCGATCGCCGCGTTGGCCGCGATGGCCTCGTCCACGGCCGCGCCCAGGGCGCCGTCGTCGGACACGACCTTC
This sequence comes from Streptomyces sp. NPDC008079, assembly GCF_042957385.1. NCBI lineage: Bacteria > Bacillati > Actinomycetota > Actinomycetes > Kitasatosporales > Streptomycetaceae > Streptomyces > Streptomyces sp. NPDC008079. The sequence goes on along the minus strand of NZ_JBIBIC010000003.1, from coordinate 443,604 downwards.
AGGCCGCGCTTGTCGACCACCTGGTCGGGGTCGCCCTCGCCCGCGAGAACGCCCTCGATGACCTGGCGGGCCAGCTTGTCGTTGAGGTCGCCCGCCGAGACCAGCGCCGCGACCCTGGCCACCTGCGCCGGGGTGATCGGCACATCGGCCAGCTCGGTGCCGGACTCGTTGGCGTGCCGGGCCAGCTCGCCCATCCACCACTTACGGGCCGACGCCGCGTCCGCGCCCTCGTCGATGGTGGCGAGGATCAGGTCGAGCGCGCCCGCGTTGAGCACCGACTGCATCTCGTGGTCGGCGATGCCCCAGCTCTCCTGGAGCCGCTTGCGGCGCAGCCGCGGCAGCTCGGGCAGGCCGGCGCGCAGCTCCTCGACCCAGTCACGGGCCGGGGCGACCGGCACCAGGTCGGGCTCGGGGAAGTACCGGTAGTCCTCGGCCTCCTCCTTGATCCGGCCGGAGGTCGTCGACCCGTCCTCCTCGTGGAAGTGCCGGGTCTCCTGGAGGATCGTGCCGCCGGAGGACAGCACCGCCGCGTGCCGCTGGATCTCGAAGCGGGCCGCCCGCTCCACACTGCGCAGCGAGTTGACGTTCTTGGTCTCGCTGCGGGTGCCGAACTTCTCCCGCCCGTGCGGGCGCAGCGACAAGTTGACGTCGCAGCGCATCTGGCCCTGCTCCATCCGGGCCTCGGACACGCCCAGCGCCTTGATCAGCTCGCGCAGCTCGGCGACGTACGCCTTGGCGACCTCGGGGGCGCGCGCGCCCGCTCCCTCGATCGGCTTGGTGACGATCTCGATCAGCGGGATGCCCGCGCGGTTGTAGTCCAGCAGCGAGTGCGAGGCGCCGTGGATCCGCCCGGTGGCGCCGCCGACGTGCAGCGACTTGCCGGTGTCCTCCTCCATGTGGGCGCGTTCGATCTGCACCCGGAAGACCTCGCCGTCCTCCAACTGGACGTCCAGATAGCCGTTGTACGCGATCGGCTCGTCGTACTGCGAGGTCTGGAAGTTCTTCGGCATGTCCGGGTAGAAGTAGTTCTTCCGGGCGAAGCGGCACCACTGCGCGATGTCGCAGTTGAGCGCGAGGCCGATCTTGATCGCGGACTCCACGCCGACCGCGTTGACCACCGGCAGCGCGCCGGGCAGGCCAAGACAGGTCGGGCAGGTCTGCGAGTTGGGGTCGGCGCCCAGTTCGGTCGAGCAGCCGCAGAACATCTTGGTCCTGGTGCCCAGCTCGACATGGACCTCGAGGCCCATCACCGGGTCGTACGACGCCAGCGCGTCCTCGTAGGACAGCAGCTCCGTGACGGTCACAGTTCCCTCTACCTTCTCAGTCCGTCCGGTCAGCCGGTCAGGATGTCGTCGTCGTTCGCCTGGCGCAGCTCGCGGATGAGCAGGGCGACGCCGGTGGCCACCGCGGCCACCCGGATCAGGCCGTCGACCAACTGGAGGGTGTCCTGCTCGCCGCGGGCGGTGCGGACCTTCTTGATGTTGCTGAAGGCCGCGAAGAGCGTGCTGCCGATGGCCAGGTACGTGCCCGGCTTGCCCTTCTTCTTCACGGTGCTCATAGCTGGGGTGCCTCCTCTAGCAAGGGGTGGCCCCACTTCTTCACGAAGGCGGCCTCGACGGCGGCGCCGACCCGGTAGAGCCGGTCGTCCTTGAGTGCGGGTGCGATGATCTGGAGTCCCACCGGCAGCCCGTCCTCGGGGGCCAGTCCGCAGGGCAGCGACATCGCCGCGTTGCCCGCGAGGTTCGCGGGGATGGTGCACAGGTCCGCGAGGTACATCGCCATCGGGTCGTCGGCGCGCTCGCCGATCGGGAAGGCGGTGGTCGGCGTCGTCGGCGAGACGATCACGTCGACGCTCTCGAATGCCTTCTCGAAGTCCCGCGTGATCAGCGTGCGGACCTTCTGCGCCGAGCCGTAGTACGCGTCGTAGTAGCCGGAGCTGAGCGCGTACGTGCCGAGCATGATGCGGCGCTTGACCTCGGGGCCGAAGCCCGCGTCACGGGTCAGCGCGGTGACCTCCTCGGCCGACTTCGTGCCGTCGTCGCCGACCCGCAGGCCGTAGCGCATGGCGTCGAAGCGGGCCAGGTTGCTGGAGCACTCCGACGGCGCGATCAGGTAGTACGCGGCGAGCGCGTACGTGAACGACGGGCAGGAGATCTCCACGATCTCGGCGCCCAGGTCGCGCAGCAGCTCCACCGACTCGTTGAACCGCTGGACGACACCGGCCTGGTAGCCCTCGCCGCCGAACTCCTTGACGACGCCGACCCGCAGGCCCGCCACGCCGCCGTTGCGCGCGGCCTCGACGACCGGCGGCACCGGCGCGTCGACGGAGGTGGAGTCGAGCGGGTCGTGCCCGGCCATCACCTCGTGCAGCAGCGCGGCGTCCAGCACCGTACGGGCGCAGGGGCCGCCCTGGTCGAGCGAGGACGAGAAGGCGACCATGCCGTACCGCGAGACGCCGCCGTAGGTGGGCTTCACGCCGACCGTCGCGGTCACCGCGGCGGGCTGCCTGATGGAGCCGCCGGTGTCGGTGCCGATGGCCAGCGGGGCCTGGTACGAGGCGAGCGCCGCGGCCGAACCGCCGCCGGAGCCGCCGGGGATACGGGTCAGGTCCCACGGGTTGCCGGTCGGGCCGTACGCGCTGTTCTCCGTCGAGGAGCCCATCGCGAACTCGTCCATGTTGGTCTTGCCGAGGATCACCACGTCGGCGGCCTTCAGCCGCTTCGTGACGGTCGCGTCGTACGGCGGGATCCACCCTTCGAGGATCTTCGAGCCCACGGTGGTGGGCACGCCCTCGGTGGTGAAGATGTCCTTCATCGCCAGCGGCACACCCGCCAGCGGGCCGAGCGGCTCGCCCGCCGCGCGCTTGGCGTCCACGGCGCGGGCCTGCTTGAGCGCGCCCTCGCGGTCGACGTGCAGGAAGGCGTGCACCTTCTCGTCGACGGCCTCGATCCTGGCCAGGTGCGCCTCGGTGACCTCGACCGCGGTCAGTTCGCCGGACGCGATCTTCTCCGCCGTCTGAGCGGCGGTCAGCCTGATGATGTCCGTCATGGTCTTAGTCCTCCCCCAGGATCTGCGGCACCTTGAAGCGCTGCTGCTCCTGCGCCGGGGCGCCCGACAGGGCCTGCTCCGGGGTCAGCGACGGCCGGACGTCGTCCGGGCGCATGACGTTGGTCAGGGGCAGCGGGTGCGAGGTCGGCGGTACGTCCTCGCCGGCCACCTCGGACACGCGGGCTACCGCGCCGATGATGTCGTCGAGCTGTCCGGCGAAGTGGTCCAGCTCGTCGGCGGACAGTTCCAGCCGTGCCAGCTTGCCGAGGTGGGCGACCTCCTCGCGCGTGATGCCAGGCATGCGATTGCGATCCTCTGCGGGGTGAGATGTCGGTGGACCCCTCATCCTACGGGCCCGGGGGCACGCCCCCAGACCCCATTTCCCTCCCGCACGCGGCAACCCGATCTTTTCAGGGGCGCGGCCCCGGTACGGTGCGCTGACGCGGGGCCCTGCTTTTCAGGGGCGTACCCACCTGCGCAAGTGGACGCACAAGGGCCGTGCCCGTGGGCGCGTCAGGGTCGGCGGATCTCCGGCAGAGCCGAATGCTCGGGCTCGGGCTCGGGCGTCGCCGCCAGCGCGGCGACAGGCCGCTGCCACCCTCGTTCACCGCGGGCGCGCAGCCACGCCGTGGCTTCGTCGGGAGGCATGGCGGCGGCGACGAGCCACCCCTGGACGGCGTCGCACCGCAGGTCACGAAGGCGTTCCCAGGTCTCGTCGTCCTCGACGCCCTCGGCGACGACGAGGAGGCCGAGGGAGTGGGCGAGGTCGATGGTGCAGCGCACGATCTCGGCGTCCTCGTTGTCGATGACCAGGCGGGCGACGAAGGAGCGGTCGATCTTGAGTTCGCTGACGGGGAGCCGTCGCAGGTGGACCAGGGAGGAGTAGCCGGTGCCGAAGTCGTCGAGGGACATCTTGACGCCGTGTCCGGTGAGCCCGTTGAGGGTGTCGGCGGCGCGCTGCGGGTCTTCGAGCAGGACGTGCTCGGTGATCTCCAACTGGAGCGAGCCCGGCGGGACCTGGTGCCGGGCGAGGCGGGCGGCGACGGCGCCCGCGAAGCCGGGGCTGTGGACGTCGCGGGGCGAGACGTTGACGGCGACGGGGACTTCGAGGCCCATCCGGCGCCAGCGGGCGACCTGCGCGAGGGCGGTGTCGAGGACGTACTCGGTGAGCTGCGGCATGAGCCCGGACGTCTCGGCCATCGTGATGAACTCTTCGGGGTTCACCCGGCCGCGCTCCGGGTGTTCCCACCGCACCAGCGCTTCGAGTCCGGCGACCTGGCCGTCGAAGCGGACCTTGGGCTGGTAGTGGAGCTGGACGTCCCCGGCGTCCAGGGCGCGGCGCAGGTCGCCGAGCAGGCCGAGCCGGTCGGGGGTGTTGCCGTCGCGCTTGGCCTCGTAGACCTCGACGCCGCTGCGGTCCAGCTTGGCCTGGTACATCGCGACGTCCGCGCGGCGCAGCAGCCCTTCGGCGTCCACCGCGTGGTCGGGGAAGACGGCGACCCCGGCGCTGGCCTCCAGCACCAGGGTCAGGCCGTCCAGGCTGATCGGGGAGCCGAGCGCCAGCGCCAGCGCGCGGGCGACGCGCTGGGCACGGGTCGGCGAGTCGCAGATGGGCAGCAGGACGGCGAATTCGTCGCCGCCGAGCCGGGCGGCCTCGGCGCCGCGCGGCAGCGCGAGCCGCAGCCGGTCGGCGACCTGGAGGAGCAGCCGGTCGCCCGCGAGGTGCCCGAGCGTGTCGTTGACCGAGCGGAATTTGTCGAGGTCGATGAGGATCAGGGCGCTGCGCTCGCCGCGTCCCTGGGCGATGTCGAGCGCCGACCGGACGCGTTCCAGGAGCCATTGACGGTTCGGCAGGCCGGTGAGCGGGTCGCGGAGCTGTTCCTCGGCGCGGGCGTGCGCGATCCACAAGGTGGAGTCCAGCGCGATCAGCGGGACGGAGAACAGCGGCAGCAGGACGGGCATGTCGCAGGCGACGACCAGGATCAGCGGGGAGATGCCGAGCAGGGCGACGCCGACCATGCCCTGCCGGATGAGCGCGGTGCGCGCGACCGTGGGCAGGCCGCCGCCGCGCGGGGCGAACGCGAGCCACAGCAGCAGCCGGGTCGCGGTCAGATAGGCCAACGCGGTGACGAGGATGGCCGGGGCGGCGGACAGCGTCCAGGCGGCGGGCCGCCAGGGGCCCTCGACGGAGGGGTGGTCGCCGAAGCAGTAGAGGGCGAGCGCGCCCGCGCCGATGCCGAGGATGTCGATGGCGCCGTGCAGGGCGGCCTCCCGCCAGCGGTGCCTGCGGGCGGCCCCGACCAGGACGACCACGGCGAGGCTGACGAGGACGGCGGGCACCCAGCCGTAGAGCAGGAGCATGGCGAGGGTGAGGGCGGCGCCGGATCCGGTGCCGCCCCACCAGCGGTCGCGGCCCATCGCGACCAGGTGGCCGACAACGATGCCGGTGAGTACGGCCAGGGCCCAGCCGATGGTGCCGCCGGGGAAGAGCGCGTGGCCGCTGACGACCATGCGGACGACGCCCGCGACGAGCGCGGCACCGGCCACCGCCGGCACCCCTATCCGGATCGACGGCCGGGTCGCGCACGGGAGCGGTGTCGCGGCCTGGCTGCTGGGCAGCGGCGCCGCTACGACGCCCTCCGTCGTTTCCATGCCCGTCCCTCTCGCAGCCTGGTGTGGCAAGCAGGTCCACCGCGCCGGTGCCCGCGGTGGGACCCGCTGAGGCCGCTGGAAGGTTCATGCCCGGCGGGCGCGCTTCTCAACAGTAGGCCGCGACACGCCACCTCGGGCACCGATCGGCAGGGGTTCCCGGAATGCGACCTGGGCGATCGCCGTATTCTGATATAGGCCGAACGGGTGACATCCCAGGGCCATTCAGCCGGATTCGGCGGCCGTTTCTGTGCCGTCGGCGTCCGCCGCTTCCGCGTCTTCGGCCACCGGCTTGTCCGCGGCACCTTCCTCCGTTTCCGCCGCCTCCGGCGGATTCACCGCCACGGCTCTGGCGGCTTCGGCCCCCTGTTCGAGCAGGACGGCGAAGCCCGGCTCGTCCAGCACCGGCACCTTCACCTGGAGCGCCTTGTCGTACTTGGAACCGGGGTTGTCGCCGACGACGACGAAACTCGTCTTCTTGGAGACCGAGCCGGTGACCTTCGCACCGCGGCTGACCAGGGCCTCCTTGGCGCCGTCCCGGGTGTGTCCGGCCAGTGTTCCGGTCACGACGACGGTGAGTCCTTCGAGGGGACGCGGTCCCTCGTCCGAGCCCTCCTCGGTGAACTTGACGCCCGCGGCCCGCCACTTCTCGATGATCTCCAGGTGCCAGTCCTCGGCGAACCACTGCTTCACCGACGCGGCGATGGTCGGGCCGACGCCGTCGACCGCGGCCAGTTCCTCCTCTGCGGCGTCCTTGATCCGGTCCAGGTCGCGGAATTCGCGGGCCAGCGCCTCGGCGGCCACCGGGCCGACATGACGGATCGACAGACCGGTGAGGATGCGGGCCAGCGGGCGCTCCTTGGCCGCGGCGATGTGCTCCAGCATCGCCAGCGCGTTCTTCTTCGGCTCGCCCTTCTGGTTGGCGAAGAAGGTGACGATCTTCTCGTCGCCGCTGTCCGCGTCCCGCTTGGGCAGGCCGGTGTCCTGGTCGAGTACGTAGGAGCGGATCGGCAGCAGCTCCTCGATCTCCAGGCCGAACAGGTCGCCCTCGTCCTTCAGCGGCGGCTCGGAAGGCTCCAGCGGCTGCGTCAGAGCGGTCGCGGCGACGTATCCGAAGTTCTCGATGTCGAGGCACTTGCGGCCCGCGAGGTAGTAGATCCGCTCGCGCAACTGGGCAGGGCAGTAGCGGGCGTTGGGGCACCGCAGGTCGATGTCCCCTTCCTTCATGGGCTGGAGGGCGGTGCCGCAGTCCGGGCACTCGGCGGGCATCACGAACTCCCGCTCGCTGCCGTCCCGCAGGTCCGCGACCGGCCCGAGGATCTCCGGGATGACGTCGCCCGCCTTGCGCAGCACGACGGTGTCGCCGATCAGGACGCCCTTCTTCTTCACCACGTCCTGGTTGTGCAGCGTCGCGAACTCGACCTCGGAGCCCGCCACCGTCACCGGCTCGACGACCGCGTACGGCGTCACGCGCCCGGTGCGGCCGACGCCGACGCGGATGTCCACCAGCTTGGTGTTGACCTCCTCGGGCGGGTACTTCCAGGCGATCGCCCAGCGCGGCGCCCGCGAGGTGGAGCCGAGCCGTCCCTGGAGCGGGATCTCGTCCACCTTGACCACGACGCCGTCGATCTCGTGCTCGACGTCGTGCCGGTGCTCGCCGTAGTAGGCGATGACGTCGGAGACCTCGGCGAGCGAGTCGACCACCTTGTTGTAGCGGGCGGTCGGCAGGCCCCACTCGCGCAGCAGCTCGTACGCGTGCGACTGGCAGTCGATGTCGAAGCCCTGGCGGGCGCCGATGCCGTGCACCACCATGCGCAGCGGGCGGCTCGCGGTGATCCGCGGGTCCTTCTGCCGCAGTGAACCGGCCGCCGCGTTGCGCGGGTTGGCGAAGGGCTTGTCGCCCGCCTCGACCAGCCGCTCGTTCAGCTCCTCGAACTTCTCGCCGGGGAAGTACACCTCGCCGCGGATCTCCACCAGTTCGGGCACGCGGTCGCCCGCGAGCCGGTCGGGGATGTCGGCGATCGTCCGTACGTTGGGCGTGATGTCCTCGCCGGTCCTGCCGTCGCCGCGCGTGGCGGCGCGGGTGAGGCGGCCCTGTTCGTACGTCAGATTGACCGCGAGGCCGTCGACCTTCAGCTCGCACAGGAAGTGGTACGGGCTGTGCGTGTTGTCCGGCGGGCCCAGCTCCGCGGCGACGCGCTCGGCCCAGGTGGCCAGCTCCTCCGGCGCGAAGGCGTTGTCGAGCGACAGCATCCGCTCGCGGTGCTGGACGGAGGTGAACTCCGTCTCGTACGCGCCCGCGACCTTCTGGGTCGGCGAGTCGGGGGTGCGCAGGCCCGGGTGCTCCTCCTCGACCGCTTCGAGTCGGCGCAGCAGCGTGTCGAATTCGGCGTCGCTGACGACGGGCGCGTCGTTGACGTAGTAGCGGAAGCGGTGCTCCTCGATCTGCTCGGCGAGGCGTGCGTGCTCCTCGCGTGCCTCGGCGGGGATCTCCGCCGCGCTCGCCTCGCCCCGGCTTGCGTCGTCGTCCACGGCTGCCACGAAACTGTCCCTTCCCTCACTCAGGGTTGTCGACGAGCGATCGCGCCGCCTTCGCGCAGTGCACCAGGGCGGCACGGGCATAGGCCGGAGAGGCCCCCGCCAGACCGCAGGAAGGGGTGACCGCGACCGAGGAGCCCAATGCCCCCGGCGCCAGCCCCAGCCTGCGCCACAGCGCCCGAACACCACTGACGCTACCGCCAGGGTCCGACAATGGGGCATCCTTGCCGGCGACGACACCGGCGAAGAGCGCGGTGCCGCCTTCCGCGGCCTCCCCGAAGTCGTCCCAGTCACGCTCGGTGAGCAGGTCGAAGTCGAAGGAGATGCCGACGACCCCGGCGCGCCGCAGCAGCGCGAAGGGCACCTCGGGGGCGCAGGAGTGGACGACGGCCGGTGCGCCGACCGCCGCGATCAGGTCGCGCAGCGTCGACTCGATGACGGCGCGGTCCACCGCGCGGTAGGTCTGGTAACCGCTGGCCGTCCTGATCCTGCCGTGCAGCACGGAGGTGAGCGACGGCTCGTCGAGCTGGAGCACGATCTGGGCGCCGGGGACCCGGCGCCGCGCCTCCTCGACGTGCAGCCGCAGGCCCTCGGCGAGCGATCCCGCCAGGTCGCGTACGGCCCCGTGGTCGCGCAGCGCGGCCTCGCCGTTGCGGGTCTCGACCCCGGCGGCCAGCGTCCACGGGCCGACCGCCTGGATCTTGAGCGGCCCTTCGTAGCCCTGGGTGAACTCCTCCAGCGCGTCCAGGTCCTCGCCGAGCCAGGACGTGGCCCGCTTCGAGTCCCGTCCCGGCCGGTCGCCGAAGCGCCAGCCGCTGGGCTCCACGCGGGCGTAGAGGTCCACGAGCATGCCGAGGGTCCGGCCGATCATGTCGGCGCCGGGGCCCCGGCCGGGCAGCTCGGGCAGGAAGGCCATGCCCGCCGTGGCCTCCACGGCCACCCGCGCCGCCTCCCGGGCGTCGCCGCCCGGCATGGACCCGACACCGGTCGCGGTGCCCGCGGGCAGGGAGAAGTCAGTCTGGGTACTCACGTCCGAAAGCGTATGCGCTCCGCGGCCGGTCGCTTTCCCTCGCGGCGGTCGTCCTCTCCTCCGGCGGTCGTCCTCTCCTGGCGGTCGCCCTCCCTACGGCGGGCCGTTCCACACCAGCGACAGGTGGACTCCGTAGATCGCGGAGGCGACGGCGGCGAAGGAGAGGGTGCAGGCGATGGTGCGCGGGTGGGTGCGGGCGAGGACGCGGGCCAGCGGGATCAGCAGGGGGAAGCCGGGGAGCAGGAAGCGGGCGCGGGCGATGTAGACGCCCGCGCCGAGGGTGAGGACGGCGAGGAGCGCGCCGCTGAAGAGCAGCAGCGGCAGCGGCTGGCGCTGGACGAGGCTGAAGGCGAAGAGCGCGAAGCAGGCCACGACGACGAGGGTGACGACGACGAAGGCGACGGGTACGTCGCTGCCGCGCGGGCCGAGGAAGACCCAGCGGAAGCGCCGCAGCAGGTAGCCGCCCTTGCTGAAGCGGTTGCCCCAGGCTTCCTGGACGGCGAAGTAGCCGTCGGCGCGGTGCACGCGCACGCCCACCCAGACGACGAAGGCCAGCCATCCGGCGGGCGCGAGCAGCATGCCGAGCGCGGGCCGCCAGACCGGCCCCCACCAGGGTCCCTCGCGCGGCTGCCGCAGTGCCCGGACCGCGGCGAGCCCGGCGGTGAGGCCGACGGCCGCGGCGATGGCGACGCCGGTGGGCCGGGTGAGTCCGGCCAGCGCGGCGAACGTCCCGGCCCACACCCAGCGTTTGGCCAGCGTGGCGTAGAGGGCGGCGGCGCAGAGCGCGGTGAACAGCGACTCGGTGTACGCCATGCTCTCGACCAGCGCGTGCGGCAGGCAGCCCCACAGCACCGCGAGGATGACGCCGGTACGCCGCCGGTGGAGGCGGTTGCCGACCAGGAAGATCAGCCAGGCCGCGGCCATCGAGGCGGTCAGCGAGACCAGCCAGGACGCCTTGGCGTCGCCGACCGGCAGGACCGCGTCCGCGACGCGGCAGAGCGCCGGGTACAGCGGGAAGAACGCGAGGTTGCTCCAGCCGTGCCAGGCGTTGGGCACTCCGGTGACCGTACGGTCGTAGCCGTGCTCGACCACGTCCTGGTACCAGCGCGAGTCCCAGGACCCGTACAGCACCGTGCCGGGTGAACGGCCGCGCCGCTCGGCGAAGTAGCAGAGCAGGACGATGCCGAGGGCGCGGGCGGCGCCGTAGCCGAGCAGCGCGGGGGCGGCGAGCCGCAGGGCGGCCTCGGCGCGGGTCCGTACGTCCCGCCCGGCGCTGCTCGGCCGGGGTACTGCGGTGGCAGAGGCCATGGTCGGTCCGCTCCCTCGGATCGGGGTGGGGCGCGGATGACCTTAAGGTGCGGAAGTGACGAAAGCGGTCGGATATCGGCTGCGCCGGAGCAATCGACCGGCATAAGTACACGGTTGGGCGACCGCCCCCCTGCGGGAAGCCCAGCGAAACCGGCGGGGCGGGGGGCCGCCCGCCCGAAACGTGACGCGCCCCCGGCCGCCGAGACGCGACGCGACGGTCCGGGGCCGACGTACGACCGGGCGCCGGGCTGCCTCACGCGCGGCGCACGCCACCCGCCACAGCCCGCACCCCGCCGTCGCCGTCAGCCGTCACCGTCAGCCGTCGCCGTCAGCCGTGCCGGAGGCGGCACACCGCTGCCGCCAGGCGCGCCCGAGGCGTTACCGGCCCGGTCGGACCGTCAGGTCGGTGATCTCCGCGTCCCGGGGCAGATCGATCGCGGTGAGGACCGTGGTGGCGACCGACTCGGGCGCGATCCAGCGCTCGGCGTCGTACTGCTTGCCCTCCTGCTGGTGCACCTTGGCCTGCATGGGCGTGGCGGTGCGGCCGGGGAAGACGGAGGTGACGCGCAGGCCGTTGGCGTGCTCCTCGCGGCGCAGGGCGTCCGCGAGGGCCTTGAGGCCGTGCTTGCTGGCCGCGTACGGGCCCCACTGCGCGTGCGCGTCGAGTCCGGCGCCGGAGTTGACGAAGACCACATGGCCGCGGGAGAGCCGCAGTTGGGGCAGGAAGAGCCGGGTCAGCTCGGCGGGGCCGACGAGGTTGACCGCGAGCGTCTCGTTCCACACCTTCGGGGTGAGGTCGCCGATGTCGCCCAGTTCGACCACGCCCGCGATGTGCAGCAGCGAGTCCAGCCGGTCGGGCGGCGACTGGTGGCCGAGCGCCCAGGACAGCCGGGACGGCTCGGCGAGGTCGCCGACCAGGGTCCGCGCGCCGGGGAAGGCGGCGGCCAGCGCCTTGGCCCGGCCCGCGTCCCTGGCCAGCAGCCACAGTTCGTCGCCGCGCTCCAGCAGCCCGCGCGCGACCGCGGCGCCGATGCCGGAGCCGGCTCCGGTGACCAGGTGGATGCTCACACGTTCTCCGTCAGGTAGGTCATGGCCTCTTCGCCGGTGTCGGCGAAGGCCACCAGATCGGCCAGCGGGAGCGGCAGGAAGCCCTCCGCGTCCATCCGGTGCAGTTGTTCCCTGAGCCCGTCGTAGAAACCGGCGCTGTTGAGCAGCACGACGGGCTTGGCGTGCAGCCCGTGCTTCTTCAGCTCCAGGATCTCGGTGGCCTCGTCCAGCGTGCCGGTGCCGCCGACCATGATGACGATCGCGTCCGCGCGCCGCAGCAGTTCCGCCTTGCGCTCGGCGAGGTCGACCGCGGTCACCATCTCGTCCGCGTTCTCCCGCGCCTTGGACCGGAGGAATTCCACCGACACCCCGACCAGCCGGCCGCCGCTCTCCTGGACGCCGTCCGCGACGACCTTCATCAGGCCGACGTCCGAGCCGCCCCAGACCAGGGTGTGGCCGCCGCGCCCGATCAGCTCGGCGAATTCACGCGCAGGGGCCGTATACCGCTCGTCGAGATCGGCGGCAGAGAGGAAGACACAGATGTTCATACGGTCACGGTATCGGCGCCCGCGCGCGCTCCTGCGGCCTGATCGGCGTTCACGGCGGCGGTCCGTTCCGGCCGCGGGTCCGTCCGGTCGCCGGTGGCCCGGTCCGCGGCCGAACCCGCCCGGTCCGTCGTGGCGATCGTCGCCGAGCCGACGACGCGCGTGCCGTCGTACAGCACGACGGCCTGGCCCGGCGCGATGCCGCGCACCGGCGCGCCGAAGCCGACCCGCAGCTCGCCGTCCACCAGCTCCGCCGTCACCGGTACGTCCTCGCCGTGCGCCCGCAGTTGCGCGGTGTACGCGGCGGGGCCGGCCGGCGGGGTGCCGCACCAGCGCGGCTTGATCGCGGTGAGCGATGTCACGTCGAGAGCGTCGAGGGGGCCGACCGTCACGGTGTTGTCGACCGGCGAGATGTCCAGGACGTAGCGCGGCTTGCCGTCGTCCGCGGGGACGCCGATCCGCAGGCCCTTTCGCTGGCCGATGGTGAAGCCGTAGGCGCCCGTGTGCGTGCCGACCCGCGCGCCGTCCTCGTCCACGATCGCGCCCTCCGCGGTGCCGAGGCGCTTGGCCAGGAAGCCCTGGGTGTCGCCGTCCGCGATGAAGCAGATGTCGTGGCTGTCGGGCTTGCGCGCCACCGCGAGCCCGCGCCGCTCGGCCTCCGCGCGGATCTCGTCCTTGGTGGTCAGGGTGTCCCCCAGCGGGAACATCGCGTGCGCGAGCTGCCGCTCGTCCAGGACGCCGAGCACGTACGACTGGTCCTTGGCCGCGTCGCTCGCCCGGTGCAGCTCGCGCGTGCCGTCGTCCTTGACCAGCACGGTCGCGTAGTGCCCGGTGCAGACCGCGTCGAAGCCCAGCGCCAGCGCCTTGTCCAGCAGCGCGGCGAATTTGATCTTCTCGTTGCAGCGCAGGCAGGGATTCGGCGTCCGGCCCGCCGCGTACTCCGCGACGAAGTCCTCGACCACGTCCTCCCGGAAGCGCTCCGCGAGGTCCCACACGTAGAACGGGATGCCGATCACGTCGGCCGCCCGCCGCGCGTCCCGCGAGTCCTCCACCGTGCAGCAGCCCCGCGCGCCCGTCCTGAAGCTCTGCGGATTCGCCGACAGGGCCAGGTGCACGCCGGTCACGTCGTGCCCCGCCTCGGCGGCGCGCGCCGCCGCCACGGCGGAGTCCACACCGCCGCTCATCGCGGCCAGTACGCGCAGCTTCTTGCGATCGGCGTCAGGGAAGTCATTCACTCCCCCAGAGTAACGGCCTCCCGGCCCGGCCCTCAGGTCTGGCCCGCGGCCCTGGCGCGTTCGACGGCCGGGCCGATGGCGGCGGTGAGGGTGGCGATCTCGGCGGGGGTGGTGGTGTGGCCCAGGGAGAAGCGCAGGGTGGCGCGGGCGTGGGTGGGGGGCTGGTGCATGGCGAGCAGGACGTGGCTGGGCTGGGCGACGCCCGCGGTGCAGGCGGAACCGGTGGAGCAGGCGATGCCCTGGGCGTCGAGGAGCAGGAGGAGGGCGTCGCCCTCGCAGCCGGGGAAGGTGAAGTGGGCGTTGCCGGGGAGGCGGCCCGCGGGGTCGGGGTCGCCGTTGAGAATGGCGTCGGGCACGGTGGCCAGCACGTCGCGGACGAGGGTGTCGCGCAGGGCGCCGATGTCGCGGGTGAAGGCGGTGCGGCGCTCGGCGGCGAGGGTGCCTGCGGTCGCGAAGGCGGCGATGGCCGGTACGTCGAGGGTGCCGGAGCGGCTGCGCTCCTGGCCGCCGCCGTGCAGCAGCGGTACGGGGGTGTCCTCGCGCCGCAGCACGAGCGCGCCGACGCCGTACGGGCCGCCGACCTTGTGGCCGGTCACCGTCATCGCGTCGAGGCCGCTCGCGGTGAAGTCCACCTCGGCCTGGCCGAACGCCTGCACGGCGTCGGAGTGCATCGGAATGCCGAACTCCCGTGCCACCTCGGCCAGTTCGGCGACCGGCAGCACCGTACCGACCTCGTTGTTCGCCCACATCACGGTGATCAGGGCCACGTCGTCGGGGTCACGCTCGATCGCGGCGCGCAGGGTCTCGGGGTGGACCCGGCCGTAGCCGTCGACGTCCAGCCACTCGACGACGGCGCCCTCGTGCTCCGCGAGCCAGTGGACGGCGTCCAGCACCGCGTGGTGCTCGACCGGGCTGGCCAGTACGCGGACCCTGCGCGGGTCGGCGTCCCTGCGCGCCCAGAACAGGCCCTTCACCGCCAGGTTGTCCGACTCGGTGCCACCGCCGGTGAAGACGATCTCGCTGGGGCGCGCGCCAAGTGCCGCGGCGAGCGCTTCCCGTGACTCCTCGACGGTCCGCCGGGCCTGCCGCCCGGCGGCATGCAGTGCGGACGCGTTCCCGGTCACCGTGAGGTGGGCGGTCATCGCCTGGACCGCCTCCGGGAGCATGGGCGTGGTGGCGGCGTGGTCGAAGTAGGCCATGGTGCCCCGATTCTACGTTCGCCGGAGCAACCTTCCGACCCCCACCCGCGTCCGCCCCCTCCCCGCCCCTCGCCCCCACCCCGAATCGGGCGGGAAACAGGTGTGTCCTCACCGCTCCATGCCCCCTCTCCGGGTGGGACCCGGCGCCTCACCGTATGGCCAACGGCACCGGCGTGGTGGCCGACCGTGGCGGGAGGGGGGTCAGGGGCGGGGGGCGCGGGCGAGTTGGCGGGACTGGGCCACGAGGCGGTTGGCGGTGTCCCAGACTTCGGCGTCCTCTTCGAGGAGGCCGCCGGCGAGATTGTGGGTGGTGAGGGCGATGCGGAGGGGGCCGGGGGCCGGGCGGGCGCGGAGGTGGACGGTGAGTTCGAGGGTGGGGACCCAGCCCTTGAGGCCGAGGTCGAAGGCGGTGGGGGGCAGGGCGTCCACGGCCAGGAGGAGCGAGAGGACGTCGTGGTCGCGGCCGTCGGCCAGGCCGAACCAGCCGCGCATGTCACCGCGCCCCGAGGGCGCGCCGACGGCCCAGCCCGCAGTGGCCGGATCGAGCCGGAGCGCGATGCGGTCGAGGAGGGCGCTGGAGCCGGGCAGCGGCGCGCCGCCCTCGGGGGCGTCCTCGGGGCCGACGCAGTCCGCGTACTCCGGCATCGACGGCTCGGGCGCGGTGGTGCGTACGTCGTCGGGCAGCGCGCCCAGGTCGCCGTACGCGGCGATGACCCGCATCCGCTCGACCTCGCGGCCCTGCTCGTCGGTCTGGTAGAGCGACGCCTGCCCGCTGGAGAGGGTCCGGCCCGCCCGTACCGTCTCGGTCCTGATCACGGCGGGGCCGGGGCCTGAGGCGGTCAGGTAGTGGGCGGTGATGGTGAAGGGGTCGTCGTGCGGCAGCGCGTCGCGCAGGGCGCGGGCGACGACGGCGAGCAGATACCCGCCGTTGACGGCCGCGGCGATGGTCCAGCCCGGTGACAGGTCGATGTCGTACGTGCCGGGCTCGCCCGGCCGCGCCGTCACCGTCGTGTCGCGGTCGAATTCGCTGTCGCCGAGGGTCGCGCGGGCTGTCGCATGTGCCATGCCCCGATGTTACCCAGCGGTAGAGACTCCGTGTCCAGCGCTGGCGGGTTCCCGCCGCGGCGACCGGCCGCGCGACCCCGCCGTTCATACGCACGGCCCGGCACACGCGCGGCCCGCGTACGCACGGTCCGCGTCCGTACGACCGGCACACGCACGGCCCGGCCCGGACGGAGTCCGCTACTCCCCCTCCGCCGCCGCGCTCCTGCGGTGCCACGCCCGCGGCGCCCGCCAGTGGAACCGCAGCGCCAGCAGCCGCAGGACGAAGGCGACCAGCGCCGCGAGCCCCGCGGTCACACCGCCCAGCACGTCGAAGTGGATCAGCAGCGCGACCGTACTCGCGCCGACCAGGGCAGGGACGGCGTACAGATCGCGGTCCCAGCGCAGCAGCGACGGCACCTCGTTCGCCAGCAGGTCGCGCAGGACGCCGCCGCCCGCCGCCGTGGCGAGGCCGAGCGCGACGGACGGGGTGAGCCCGAGCCCGTACGTGTGCGCCTTGATCGTGCCGCTCACGCAGAACAGCCCGAGCCCGGCCGCGTCGAAGACGTTCATCGTGGCGGTGATCCGCTCGACCTCGGGGTGCAGGAAGAAGACCAGCGCGGTGGCGACCAGCGGCGTCGAGAAGTAGCCGACGTCGGTGAAGGCGGCGGGCGGCACCGCGCCGATGACCAGATCGCGGAAGACCCCGCCGCCGAGCGCCGTGACCTCGGCGAGCACCGCCATGCCGAACACGTCGTAGTTCCTGCGGACCGCCGCCAGCGCGCCGGAGATCGCGAAGACGAAGATCCCGACGACGTCGAGCGTGTGCTGGACGGTGGGCGTGAACAGATCCGTGGCCATGCCGATGTTGTACTACGGCCCGCCGTACGAACCGCGAGGCCCACCGTACGAACCGGCGCCGGACCGGCGGCGCCGGCCGTACGGCCACAAAGCAGCGACCGCACGGCCCGCCCCGTCACGACTGCCTACGGCGTGACAGCCGCGCTGTCCTGCTGGTTGTCCGGCTGGTTCTCCGGGTGGTGGCACGCCACTTGGTGGCCGGTCGCCAGCGGCGCCAGCGGCGGCTCCTGCGTCTTGCACACCTCCGTCGCCTTCCAGCACCGGGTGTGGAAGCGGCAGCCGCTCGGCGGCGAGATCGGCGACGGCACGTCACCGGTGAGCAGGATGCGCTTGCGCTGCGTGCGCCGCCGCGGGTCGGGCACCGGCACCGCCGACATCAGGGCGGTGGTGTACGGGTGGAAGGGCGCGCTGTACAGCGCCTCCCGGTCCGCGATCTCCACCACCTTGCCGAGGTACATCACCGCGATCCGGTCCGAGACATGGCGGATCACCGACAGGTCGTGGGCGATGATCACATACGTCAGGCCCAGCTCCGACTGGAGGTCGTCCAGCAGGTTCACCACCTGGGCCTGGATGGACACGTCCAGCGCCGAGACCGGCTCGTCGGCGACGACCAGCTTCGGCTTGAGGGCGAGCGCCCGCGCGATGCCGATCCGCTGCCGCTGACCGCCGGAGAACTCGTGCGGGTAGCGGTTGTAGTGCTCGGGGCTGAGCCCGACCAACTCCAGCAGATTCTGCACTTCGCGCTTCACACCGTGCTCGGTCGCGACCTTCTGGAGCTTGTACGGGGCGCCGACGATCGTGCCGATGGTGTGCCGCGGGTTCAACGAGGAGAAGGGGTCCTGGAAGATCATCTGGACGTCGCGCCGCATCGGACGCATCGCCCCGGTGCTCAGGTGCGTGATGTCCCGGCCCTGGAACTCGATCGTGCCGCCGGTCGGTTCGAGCAGCCGGGTGATCAGCCGTCCCATCGTCGACTTGCCGCAGCCCGACTCGCCGACCACGCCGAGCGTTTCGCCCGCCGCGACCTCGAAGTCGATGCCGTCCACGGCCTGTACGGCGCCGACCTGGCGGCGCAGCAGGCCCTTGGTGATCGGGAAGTGCTTGACCAGACCGGTCACCTTGAGCAGCGGCTCGCCGCCGCGCTGCCGCGGCAGCGGGACGCTCTTGTCGAGCGAGGGCCTGCCCGACGAAGTGCCGCCGTCCGGCGCGGCGTTGTCCGAGGGCGCGTCGTCCGCAGCGGCGTTGTCCGGGGGCGTGCCGTCCGACTGTGTGCCGTCCGACGAGGACGCGTCCTGCGGCGGCTCGTCCGGCGAGGGGTTCTCGGCCACGGGTTCTTCCTGACCCTTCACAGCTTCGGTTCGATCTCTTCGGTCCAGATCCGGAGGCGGTCGGCCTCGCCGAGGTGGCAGGCGGCCATGTGGCCGGGGCCCACCTCGCGCAGTTCCGGCACGTCCGTCTCCGCGGCGCCGCCGGTCAGCGCCGCGTACGGGCAGCGCGGGTGGAAGGCGCAGCCGGACGGCACGTTGATCAGGCTGGGCGGGGTGCCCTTGACCGGGTTGAGCCGCTCCAGGCGCTCCCGGTCGAGACGCGGCATGGAGCCCAACAGGCCCCAGGTGTACGGGTGTCGGGGCGCGGTGAACAGCGTCTCGGCGGTGCCGCGCTCCACGGCCCGGCCCGCGTACATCACCAGCAGGTCGTCGGCGACCTCGGCGACCACTCCGAGGTCGTGGGTGATCATGATGACCGCGGAGCCGAACTCCTTTTGCAGGTCCCGGATCAGGTCCAGGATCTGCGCCTGCACGGTCACGTCGAGCGCGGTCGTCGGCTCGTCGGCGATCAGCAACTCGGGGTTGTTGACCAGCGACATGGCGATCATCGCGCGCTGCCGCATACCACCGGAGAACTGGTGCGGGTAGTCCGAGAAGCGCTTCCGGGGCTCCGGGATGCCGACCCGGTCCAGCATCTCCACGGCCCGCTCGGCCGCGACCTTCCGCGACACCTTCTGGTGCACCCGGTACGCCTCGACGATCTGCGCGCCGACCGTGTAATAGGGGTGCATCGCGGAGAGCGGGTCCTGGAAGATCATCGCCATCTTGCGCCCGCGCAGCCGCCGTACGTGGTCCGGGTCGGCGGCGACCAACTCCTCGCCGTCCAGCCAGACCTCGCCGGATATCCGGGCCCGCGAGGTGCGGTGCAGGCCCATGATGCCCAGCGACGTCACGGACTTGCCCGAGCCGGACTCGCCGACGATGCCGAGCGTACGGCCGCGCTGGAGGTCGAAGCTGAGGCCGTCGACCGACTTCACCAGGCCGTCGTCGGTGTCGAAGTGGATCCGCAGGTCACGTACCGACAGATACGCGTCCCCCGCGGGGGCCGGGCCGGAGTCCGCCACCGGCTCCCCGACGACGGACGCCGCCTTGTCGAACCCGACGGCGCCGCCCTCGGACGCTTCGGACGTGCCGCTGTCGGGGGCACTGCCGTCCGTGGTGCTCACGAGTACCTCACGCGGGGGTCGATGGCGGCGTACAGCAGGTCCACCACAAGGTTGCAGAAGACGATGAAGGTGGCCGCGACCATCGTCACGCCGAGCACGATCGGCAGGTCGTTGTCCTTGACGCCCTGCACGGCGTAGGCGCCGACTCCCTGGAAGGAGAAGACGCGTTCGGTGATGATCGCGCCGCCGATCAGCAGGCCGAAGTCCATGCCGAAGATGGTGACGATCGGGGTCAGGGCCGCGCGCAGCGCGTGCTTGCCGACGACCGTCCGCTCCGGCAGGCCCTTGGCCCGCGCGGTACGGATGTAGTCCTCGCCCATCGTCTCCAGCATCCCGGCTCTGGTGAGGCGGGCGTACAGCGCGGAGTAGAGGAAGGCCAGCGCGATCCACGGCAGGATCAGATTCCACGCCCATTGGGCGGGATCGGTGGTGAACCCGACGTACTCGACGTTGTCCCAGATCGTCCACTTGTAGGAGAACAGGCCGAGCAGCACCATGCCGGTGAAGAAGATCGGCAGTGAGACACCGGCCAGGGCCACGCCCATGGAGATCCGGTCGAAGACCGTGCCGCGCTTGAGCGCGGAGATGACACCGATGACGACACCGGAGACCACCCAGATCACGGCCGCGCCGATCGCCAGCGAGAAGGTCACCGGGATACGGGTCTTGATCTGCGGCCACACCTCGACGTGCGACTTGAAGGAGTAGCCGAAGCAGGGGCGGTGGCAGACCGCCGCGTCCGGGCCGAACTTGTAGTTCGCGCCCATGACGATGGCCTTGATGAAGTGCCAGTACTGCTGGTAGAGCGGCAGGTCCAGCCCGAGGTTCTTCTTGACCGCCGCGATCGACTCGGGGTTGGCGTCCTTGCCCACGTACTGGGTGGCCAGTTGGGTCGTGCTCTGGCCGCCGATCTTGGGGACCAGGAAGAAGATCGCGAAAGTGACCGCGCTGACGACAAGCACCAGGATTATCGCGGCGATCACGCGTCGAATGATGTACGCAGTCACAGCGGTTCGGCGCCGGGTCCGCCGGGCCGGGGGTCAACCCCGGTCCCGGCGGACGCCGATGCCTTCACCTGCCTTCCGGTGTTCGGTGCTCTCGCTTACTTGGAGGAGCTGAGCAGCAGGTAGTCGTACATGCCCAGGTACGCCTGAGTGATCGTCACATTCGTGGCGCTCTCCGGGCGGTACAGCAGGTTCTTGCGGTAGATCAGCGGCACGACGGTGGCGGTGTCGAGCACCATCTTGTCGATGTCGCCCCAGGCCTTCTCACGGGCGGCCGCGTCGGTGTTGGCGATCGCGTCCGACAGCGCCTTGTTGATGGCCGGGTCGTTCAGCTCCATCAGGTTGTTGCCGCCGGAGGGCTTGATGGCGCTGCCGTCCACGATCTGGTCGAGGAAGCCGTAGCCGGTCGGCCAGTCGGCGCCCCACGCCATCATCATCAGGCCGAGCTGGTGCTCGTGCACGTAGCTCGGGACACCGGCGAAGTTGGCGAAGTACTTGCCCGCCGGGTAGCTCTTGATGTTGGCGGTGATGCCGACCTGCTTGAGCGAGTTCTGCACCGCGGTGGCCTGCGCCATCTCGGCCGGACGGTCCGAGCGGGCGGTCAGGTTGGTGGTGAAGCCGCCCGGCTTGCCGCAGGCGCTCAGGGCCTGCTTGGCCTTGGCCACATCGCCCTTGTTGCCCTCGGTCGGGTACTGGTCGAACTTCGCGTAGCCGTTGACGGTCGGCGGGAGCAGCGTGGTGGCGATGTCGCCCTTCACGCTGCCGCCGATCGCGGTCTGCACCGAGACCTTGTCGATCGCGTACTCGACGGCCTTGCGGCACTCGATGTTGTCGAACGGCGCGACCTTGGAGTTGATCGCCATGTACGCGGTGGCGCCGGCGTACGAGTCGTCGGTGCTGCCCTTGTACTTGGGGCCGAGCACCTTGCCCTGGGTCTGCGGGGTGACACCGGTACCGCCGGAGTCCACCGTGGTGTTGCCCGCCAGCAGGTTGTTGTCGATGGTGACCGCGTCGACCTTGAACTTGATCGTGTACTTGTCCGGCAGCGGGTTGCGCACCGGGTCGGTGGCCTGGCTCCACTGCGGGTTACGGACCAGCGTGGCGCCCGCGCCCTCGGTGTACGAGGAGAACTTGTACGGGCCGGACGACACGATGTGCTTCACGTAACCGGCGCCGTCGTCCTTCGCCTGCGGCACGGGGGCCGTCTGCGAGAACGTCGCCAGGTAGTCGAAGTCCGCGAAGGGCTTCGCCAGGTGGAAGACGATCGTGGTGTCGTTCGGGGTCTCGATGGACGCGAGCCCGTTGGGGTTCTTGTCCTTGTACGGACCCTGGTACTTGTCGCCGCCCGCGAGGTACGCCTTGAAGTACGTCGGGCCGTTGGACAGCGCCTCGGGCGCGAAGTTGCTGCGCTCGATCGCGTACTTGATGTCCTTGGTGGTGATCGGCGTGCCGTCTTCGTACTTCAGGCCGGACCGGATGGTGTACGTCCAGGTCTTGGCGTCCGGGCTGGCCTTGCCGAGTCCGGTGGCGAGGTCGGGGACGACGGTGAGGCCGTCCTTGCCCGCGGCGGGCTTGAAGGTGAGCAGGGTACGCGCGTAGAGGCGGGAGAAGTTCTGCACCCAGCCGTAGTACGTGTTGCCCATGTCCAGGGAGTCCGGCACGTCGGAGTTCTCCATCACGACCGTCCCCCCCTTCTTGTCGGACTTGTTGACGATGGAGGTGAGCGCGGCGTCGGAGCCGGAGGCGGACTTGCTGCTGCCGCCGCTCGGGTTCTTGCCGCCCTTGTCGTCCTTCGAGTCACTGCTGCACGCGGATGCTCCCAGGGCCAGAGCCATGGCAAGCGCCAGCGCGGCTGTCGCTTTTCTGCTGTTCATGCCGAGGAAAGCCTCCAAATCGAATGGATATACGTGGTTTCAGCGGTGGTACGGGCGGGCTGGTACCCGGTACGGGCGGTGCGGCGTGGCGTGCTGCGGCCGTTCACTTGCTGCGCGGGTCGAGGGCGTCGCGCAGTCCGTCGCCCAGCAGGTTGAAGGCCAGGACGGTGATGAAGATCGCGAGGCCGGGGACGACCATGTACTGCGGGTCGGCGTAGAAGAGGTCGACGGCGTCGTTGAGCATGCCGCCCCACGAGGCCTGGGGCGGTGCGATGCCGACGCCGAGGAAGCTCAGGGCGGCCTCGAAGAGGATGTTGGTCGGGATCAGCAGCGTCGAGTAGACGAGGATCGGCGCGACCAGGTTGGGCAGCAGTTCCTTGAAGAGGATGAAGGGGCCGCGGGCGCCCATGCTGCGGGCGGCTTCGACGAACTCGCGTTCGCGCAGGCTCAGCGTCTGGCCGCGCACGATGCGTCCCATGTAGGGCCAGTTGAAGAAGCCGATCACGAAGATCAGCACGCTGATCCGCAGCGGCAGCCCGTTCATCCCGAAGGCGCCGTCCTGGAGGGAGGCGGAGATCGAGATCGCGAAGAGCAGCAGCGGGAAGGCGAGGAAGGTGTCCATCAGACGGCTGATCAGGCTGTCGACCCAGCCGCCGTAGTACCCGGCGATGACGCCGAGGACGGTGCCGATGATGTTGGACAGGATCGTCGCGCCGGTCGCCACCAGCATCGAGACCCACGAGCCCTCGATGATCCGGGCCAGCAGGTCACGGCCGAACTGCGGGTCGATGCCCAGCGGGTGGGCCCAGCTCATGCCGCCGAAGGGGCCCTTGGGGGCGACGCGGACGGGGTCCACGAGGTCCTGGTGGAAGGCGGTCGGGTCGAGGCCGAAGACGTGCTCGATCGGCTTGGCCAGGATCGCGAGCAGCACCAGCAGGATGACGACGACACCGCCGGCCACCGCCACCTTGTCGCGCTTGAAGCGCATCCAGGCGATCTGACCGAGGGACCGGCCCTCGATCTGGCTCCGCTCGACCCCGCTGAGGATGGCTTCCGGCTGTGCCTCGGCCTGCCCATGGGTGGTCTCAATCGGTGCGGTCATGGTGTGACTGACCCCTCTCGCCGGCGGGTAACCGGCGCGCGCCCGCCGCTGTAGCGGCTTTACTCATCAGTCGTGCTGCTGGTGCGAGTCTCATGAATTGCGTGATGCATGAACTGGCTCTGCAGAAAGTGCTGTTGGTACGAGGCGGTGCAGGTGGTGCAGATGACAACGGGGGCCTGAGGCCCTTGCCGCTGGATTCTTCTGCGATGTGTCGATCACCCGCCAGCCCTCACCACGAAGGGATGCGCAACTGTGATGTGGTGATTCATCGACCGTTACCGACGCGTACCTCGGGGTACGGTCGTGTGGTGAACGAGCGGCTGCGTGCGGTATGCGACCTGATGGTGCCGGTGGTACGGGAAATGGCGGGGCGTCACGAGTACGACGGCCGCGTCCAGGACCTGTCGCCGGACGGCGTCCGTCGCGGCCTCGACGCGATGGCCCGCGCCCAGCGCGCCGCGGGACCGCTGGAGTCCGCCCACGACGACCGGCACCTGACGGTCTTCGAGGAGGCGCTGCGCGTGCAGTACGGGGAGCTGGAGCTGCACAGGCGCGACCCGTACCCGCATCTGTCCAATCTCGAACTCGCCTGCTACGACCGGGAGTACGCCTCCGGGCGGGAGCGCGCCAAGGCCCGCCGCAAGCATCTGGCGCGCTGGCCGGAGGCCGTGGACGCGGCGGTGGCGTCACTCGACCGGGTGAGCGCGCCGGTCGCGGACGCGCTGCTGGGCGCCGTACGCGGACTCGCCGCCGGGCTCGACGCCGAGGACAGCCCCGACACCGCCGCCGCGCTGGCCGCGCACGGGCGGCTGGTCGCGCACATCGAGCGGGCCGCCGAGCACGGCGACCCCGACCCCCGGCTCGGCGGCAACGCGCTGGCCGCGCTGATGGGCAGTCAGGAGGGCCTGAGCGTCGACCTGTCGGCGCTCGCCGTCGAGGCCGACCGGGAGCGGGCCCGGCTCACCGAGCTGCTGGTCGACTCCTGCCGCGCGTACGACCGGCACCGGCGGGTGGACGAGCTGCTCCCCGAGCTGATGGCCGACCACCCCGACGCCGACGGCGTCATCCCCGAGGCGGCCAGGCTCACCGACGAGGTGATCGCCTTCACCCGCGCGCACAAGCTCGCGCCGTACGTGGACGGGGACTGTCTCGTCGGGCCCGCGCCGCCCTCCCGGCGCTGGGCCATGGCCATGATGAGCTGGGCCGCGCCCGCCGAGGCCGATGCCGCGTCCTGGTACCACGTCACTCCGCCGGAGCCGGACTGGCCGGCCGAGGAGCGCGAGGAGTGGCTGACCGTCTTCAGCCGCACCAGCCTGCCGTCGATCACCGTCCACGAGGTCGCTCCCGGGCACTTCGCGCACAGCCGCTCGCTGCGGCGGGCCGCGACGCCGGTGCGGCGGGTCCTGCACAGCCTCTCCTTCGCCGAGGGGTGGGCGCACTACGTCGAGGAGGTCTGCCTCGAAGAGGGGTTCCGGGCGCGGGACCCGCGCTTCGCGATCGGGGTCGCGCTCGAAGCGCTGGTCCGCGTGACGCGGCTGACGTGTTCCATCGGGCTGCACACCGGGGCGCTGTCCATAGAGGACGCGACCCGGCTCTTCATGCGCGACGCCCATCTCGCCCGGGCCGGGGCCTCCGCCGAGGCGCGGCGCGGCACCTTCGACGCGGCCTACGGGCGGTACACCTGGGGCAAGCTGGAGATCATGCGACTGCGCGAGCGGGCCAAGCGGAAGGCTTCCTTCACCTTGCCCGAATTCCACGCCGCCCTGCTCGCCCTGGGCAGTCCGCCGCTCGGCCTGATGTCCGCCGCCCTGGACGATTCCGGCGCCTGAGGGTCGCTCATCGCCGTTCGTGATCCGCCGGACAGGCCCTAGCGGGGGCCCCAGGCCGGGCCGCCGGCGAAGGCTTCGCGGTCGAAGAAGGGCTGCCCGTTGGCGCGCATCCACATGGCGACGGGATCGTAGGCGTCGGCCATGGCGACGGTGGAGACGGGCAGGCCGTCGGGGACACCGGCCACGGACTGCTGCATCATGAGGCGGACGGACTCGACGGACTGCGGAGAGTCGTCGTAGACCTCGACGCCGATGGCGAGATAGGGCTCGCCGAGGGTGGGCTGGACCCAGGCGCGCCGGAGGGCGCGCACGGCGGGCGTGCGGTGCGCGGCCTGCGCGAGCAGAGCGTAGAACTGCGGAATCTGTAGCGAGGGTTCGCCGATCTGGAGCGGCCCGGCGGGCAGCAGGTCCAGCCCGGCGGCGATCCGGCGCAGGTCGAGCCAGGGCACCCCGACCCCGCCGCCCGGCGCGTGCGGGTTGAGCCAGAGGCCCCAGCGGTCGGGGAAGAGGGTCAGGGCGATGTCGCGCCCGGAGACGACCTCGTACTCCCGGGTCCAGCCGCTGGCGGCCAGCTCACGCGGCGAGGTGACGCACGGCGCGTAGCCGTGACCGCCGATCCGGAGGTTGCCGTACTGGGCATCGGCCGAACCGGGCGTGCCGTGCCAGAGCAGCATCCACACCTGGCCCTCGGCCAGCGACGCGAGCAGGTTCTCGTATGCGTCGAAGCGACCGGGCGCCACCTGGAGCAGCATCTGCTCCACATGGCCGGCCGCCGCCGCACCGCCTTGCGCGCCCGCGATCACGTGGGACCGCCCCTTCCCCTCGTTCGGTCTGCCCGGCGCACACCTGTGCGCCGCCCGCCATCAAACCAGGTCACGTCCTGGATCCCCACCCATGCCGTACGGCCTCCCGCCGGTCGGTCCCGTTCGGTCCCGATGAGTCCGGTTCGGTCCGGTTCAGTCCCGCGTGAAGAACGGCCGTACGGTCTCCAGCATCCAGTCCGCGACCGGGTCCTGTGCGACGTCCAGCAGAATCAGGTGGACGGGCCAGGGCAGCGGCGCGGCGCCGAGGGCGCGGCCGATGGCGTCCATGGCCGCGGCGCGGTCCACGTCCTGCCAGCGGTCCAGCTCGACCCCGACGAAGAGCGCGGGCGGCTCCTCCTCCACGGCGGCCAGCGCGCGGCGGGCGGACAGCACGACCGGGGTGACGGCGAACTCCCCCGCGGCGGTGGCGAGGAAGTCCACCGGCTCGTCGTCGTGGTCCGGTTCCCACAGCCGTACGCGGGCGCCGACCGTACGGCCGGGCGTGCCGTCCTGCTCGTACCGTTCGGCGGCGCCGCCGCGGCACAGCTCGGCGACGGCGGCGGGCGGCAGCGGCACTCCGACGGCGCCGCCGGGGTTCAGGGCGATGCCGACCAGCGGCGGCAGGCCGCGGGCGAATTCGTGGACGGGCGCGACGGTGCAGGCCATGCCGTCGGCGGCCTGCCGGAACTGCTGCTCGGAGCTGAAGACCGGCACATAGGTCGCGCCCTCCAGTTCGACGGTGGGCAGGTCGAGCCCCGGCGCGTCCGGCGCCCCGCCGTTCGGCAGCGGCACCCAGACATGGGAGCGCCCCAGCACCTCCAGCAGCCGGGGGGCGGCCGAGGGGTTGCCGAGGCTCGCGGTGAGCACCTCTTCCAGCTCGTTGGCCGGCCATATGTACGGTGCCGTGTACGGTGCCGGAATCTCCATGTCCACCCTTGTCCGCCCATGTGCCACTGTCCTGCCCGGAAACCCTAGCGGCTGGCGTGCAATGATTGGCGGCACAACTTGCATACCGGCCGTTGGAGGCCGCGCGGGAGAGTTCCGTCCCCTCACCGGGCCGGGCGCCGAAGGAGCAAGCCCTCCCTTGAATCTCTCAGGCACAGATACCGCGCGGGCGAGGCAGATCTGAAAAGCGGGCGGCTCCCTTGACGGGGAGCGGCCCCACCCAAGGTGCAAACCGGGACCCGCGAGGGTCACGGTGAACCTCTCAGGTTCCGATGACAGATGGGGAGACCCGGGGCGAGCATGCCCCGGCCCGCCCTGTCCGTCCCGTGCCGTCACCCCTCTGGGAGCCCTCCGATGAGCCAGCCACCGACCTCCCCGCGCCACACCGCCCTCGACGCGTCGCACCGCGCGCTCGGCGCGACCATGACCGACTTCGCGGGCTGGGACATGCCGCTGCGGTACGGCAGCGAGCGCGACGAGCACACCGCCGTCCGCACCCGCGCCGGACTCTTCGACCTCTCCCACATGGGCGAGATCACCGTCACGGGACCGCAGGCGGGCGAGGCCCTCGACCACGCGCTGGTCGGCCACCTGTCGGCGCTCGCGGTCGGCAGGGCCCGCTACACGATGATCTGCGCGCCCGACGGCGGCATCCTGGACGACCTGATCGTGTACCGGCTCGCCGAGCAGGAGTTCATGATCGTCGCCAATGCCTCCAACGCCCAGGTGGTGCTGGACGCCGTCACCGAGCGCGCGGCCGGTTTCGCGGGCGCCGCCGTACGCGACGACCGGGACGCGTACGCGCTGCTCGCCGTCCAGGGTCCGGAGTCCCCCGGCATCCTGAAGTCGGTCACGGACGCGGACCTGGACGGGCTGAAGTACTACGCGGGCCTGCCCGGCACGGTCGCCGGGGTGCCTGCGCTGATCGCCCGTACCGGTTACACCGGCGAGGACGGCTTCGAGCTGTTCGTCGCGCCCGCCGACGCCGAGCGGCTGTGGCAGGCGCTCACCGAGGCCGGGGTCGCGGCCGGGCTCGTACCGTGCGGCCTGTCCTGCCGGGACACGCTGCGCCTGGAGGCGGGCATGCCGCTGTACGGGCACGAGCTGACCACCGCGCTGACGCCGTTCGACGCGGGGCTCGGCCGGGTCGTGAAGTTCGACAAGGCGGGCGACTTCGTGGGCCGGGCGGCGCTGGAGGCCGCGGCGGAGAAGGCGGCGGCCACCCCGCCGCGCAAGCTGGTCGGGCTGATCGCCGAGGGCCGCCGAGTGCCGCGCGCGGGGTACGCGGTGACCGACGCCTCGGGCGCCGTGGTCGGCGAGGTCACCTCGGGCGCGCCGTCCCCGACGCTGGGCGTGCCCATCGCGATGGCGTACGTGGACGCCGCGCATGCCGCGCCCGGTACGGAAGGGGTCGCGGTCGACATCCGCGGCACCCGTGAGCCGCACCGGGTCGTGGCGCTGCCGTTCTACAAGCGTGAGCGCTGACACGCTCGTACCGCCACCTGGTACCGGGCCTGTCCGGCCGGTACCGGACCTGTCCGTCGAGCCGACCGACCGCGCCGTCCCCGCGCGCGGGCACCCCTTCGCATCCGGGAGAATTCCGTCATGAGCATCAACCCCCAGAATCTTCGGTACACCAAGGAACACGAGTGGCTGTCGGCCCCCGAGGCCGAGGGCGTCACCGTCGGGATCACCTCGCACGCCGCCGACGCGCTCGGCGACGTCGTGTTCGTGCAGCTTCCCGCGGTGGGCGACGCCGTCACGGCGGGTGAGACCTGTGGTGAGCTGGAGTCCACCAAGTCCGTCAGCGACCTGTACTCGCCGGTCACCGGCGAGGTCACGGAGATCAACCAGGACGTCGTGGACGACCCGGCCCTGATCAACTCCTCGCCCTTCGCGGACGGCTGGCTGTTCAAGGTGCGCGAGCCGCAGGCGACCGACGAGCTGCTGTCCGCCGCCGAGTACGACGCCTTCATCGCGGGCTGACCTTCCGGCCTCCGTCACGGGCCGGTCCCCCGGCCTTCACGGCGGGCCGGCCCCCGGCTGTCATCGCGGGCTCGCTTCCCGCCGGGCCCGCCGTCATCACGGGCTCGCTTCCCGCCGGGCCCGCCGTCACCGGCCGTTCGCCGGCCCCCGGTATTCATCGACCTTCTGACCAGGAAGATCTCATGTCGCTGCAGAACCAGTCCCTGCACGAGTTCGACCCGGACGTCGCCGCCGCGGTCGACGCCGAACTCCACCGCCAGCAGTCCACCCTCGAAATGATCGCGTCGGAGAACTTCGCGCCGGTCGCGGTCCTCGAGGCCCAGGGCTCCGTGCTGACCAACAAGTACGCCGAGGGCTACCCGGGCCGCCGCTACTACGGCGGCTGCGAGCACGTCGACGTGATCGAGCAGCTCGCGATCGACCGCGTCAAGGCGCTGTTCGGCGCCGAGGCCGCGAACGTGCAGCCGCACTCCGGCGCGTCCGCGAACGCCGCCGCGATGACCGCCCTGATCAAGCCGGGCGACACCATCCTGGGCCTCGACCTGGCGCACGGCGGCCACCTGACCCACGGTATGAAGATCAACTTCTCCGGCAAGCTGTACAAGGTCGCGGCCTACCACGTCGACGAGCACACCGGTCTGGTCGACATGGCCGAGGTCGAGAAGCTGGCCAGGGAGCACCGGCCGCAGCTCGTCATCGCGGGCTGGTCGGCGTATCCGCGCCAGCTCGACTTCGCCGAGTTCCGCCGGATCGCGGACGAGGTCGGCGCGTACCTGATGGTCGACATGGCGCACTTCGCGGGCCTGGTCGCGGCCGGTCTGCACCCCTCCCCCGTGCCGTACGCGGACGTGGTCACCACCACGACCCACAAGACGCTCGGCGGCCCGCGCGGCGGTGTGATCCTCTCCAAGGCCGAGCTGGCCAAGAAGATCAACTCCGCGGTCTTCCCCGGTCAGCAGGGCGGCCCGCTGGAGCACGTGATCGCCGGAAAGGCGGTCGCCTTCAAGGCCGCCGCCACCGACGAGTTCAAGGACCGGCAGGCGCGTACGCTCCAGGGCGCCAAGATCCTCGCCGAGCGGCTGGTACGGGACGACCTCACCGAGGTCGGCGTCTCCGTCCTGTCCGGCGGCACCGACGTCCACCTGGTGCTGGTCGACCTCCGCGACTCCGCGCTCGACGGCCAGCAGGCCGAGGACCGCCTCCACTCGGTCGGCATCACCGTCAACCGCAACGCGATCCCCAACGACCCCCGGCCGCCCATGGTCACCTCGGGGCTGCGCATCGGCACGCCCGCGCTGGCCACGCGGGGCTTCGACGCGGAGGACTTCCGGGAGGTGGCGGAGATCATCGCGGCGGCCCTCAAGCCGAGTTACGATGCCGCGGCTCTCCGGGACAGGGTCGCCGCCCTGACCCGCAAGCACCCGCTCTACGCGTAGCCCCGTAGGGGCGAGGGGGGCACCTCCCGGCCGGAGGCCGACGGAGGAACCGCGTGCTCAGCCGGAGCGCTCCCGCAGGTCACCACCCGCCCCGGCGGGCAGTCCGGTTGTCGCCGGACCACCCGCCGGTGGGGGCTGGTCGCGCAGTTCCCCGCGCCCCTGGGGAACCCTCCTCCGCGGAGGAACCGTGAAGGGGCCGTGCCCCTTCGAGATCTGGAGTCCTCATGGCAATATCCGTATTCGACCTCTTCTCCGTGGGCATCGGCCCCAGCAGCTCGCACACCGTGGGCCCGATGCGTGCCGCGGGCATCTTCGTGCACCGGCTGAAGAACGAGGGACTGCTGGCGCACACCGTGTCGGTCCGGGCGGAGCTCTTCGGGTCGCTGGGGGCGACGGGCCACGGGCACGGGACGCCGAAGGCGGTGCTGCTGGGGCTCGCGGGCCACTCGCCGCGGACGGTGGACGTGGAGACGGCGGACGACGAGGTCGCGGCGGTGCGCGCGGCGGGCAGGCTGAGCCTGCTCGGGGCGCACGAGATCGCCTTCGACCCGCAGACGCAGATCGTGCTGCACCGGCGCAGGTCGCTGCCGTACCACGCCAACGGGATGACGCTGTTCGCGTACGACGCGGACGGCGCCCCGCTGCTGGAGAAGACGTACTACTCGGTGGGCGGCGGTTTCGTCGTGGACGAAGACGCGGTCGGCGAGGACCGGATCAAGCTGGACGACACGGTGCTGCGGCACCCCTTCCGCACCGGGGACGAGCTGCTGCGGCTCTCGCGCGAGACGGGGCTGTCGATCTCGGCGCTGATGATGGAGAACGAGAAGGCGTGGCGTACGGAGGAGGAGATCCGCGCCGGGCTGCTCGACATCTGGCGGGTGATGGAGTCCTGCGTGCGGCGCGGGATGTCCCGTGAGGGCATCCTCCCGGGCGGCCTGAAGGTCCGCCGCCGCGCGGCGCAGTCGGCGCGCCAGCTGCGCGCCGAGGGCGATCCGGCCGCGCACGCGATGGAGTGGGTCACCCTCTACGCGATGGCCGTCAACGAGGAGAACGCGGCGGGCGGCCGGGTCGTGACCGCCCCCACCAACGGCGCCGCGGGCATCATCCCGGCCGTCCTGCACTACTACCTGAACTTCGTCGCGGCGCCGACCGCCGGCGCCGTCGACCAAGAGGACGCCGTCGTGCGCTACCTGCTGGCGGCGGGCGCGATCGGCATGCTCTTCAAGGAGAACGCCTCCATCTCCGGCGCCGAGGTCGGCTGCCAGGGCGAGGTCGGCTCGGCCTGCTCGATGGCGGCCGGCGGCCTCGCCGAGATCCTCGGCGGCTCCACGGAACAGGTCGAGAACGCCGCCGAGATCGGCATGGAACACAACCTCGGCCTCACCTGCGACCCGGTCGGCGGCCTCGTCCAGATCCCCTGCATCGAGCGCAACGGCATGGCCGCCGTCAAGGCCGTCACCGCCGCCCGCATGGCCATGCGCGGCGACGGCCGCCACCACGTCTCCCTCGACAAGGTCATCAAGACCATGAAGGAGACCGGCGCCGACATGAAGGTCAAATACAAGGAAACCGCCCGCGGCGGGCTGGCCGTGAACGTCATCGAGTGCTGAGCTTTTAACGCCTGAGCTGGGGTTTCCCGTCTTTCGGCGCTGTCGGAGCCTTCCCGGTTTGCACAGCGAAAGTCCCCGGGAAGTCCCTCCGACCGAGTGGAGAGTCCCTGACTCCGCGTAGGCACGCACGGGCTCGGCCGTTGAGGCAGTGCTTCACGGTGCGAAACCCGAGCACCAAAGAACAGGGCAATAGACGAGCGACCCAGGAGGTCGCCACTGGCCGAGCGCATCACGACAAGGAATGTCACCGACCCTGCGGAAATCCGCACGCCCAAGGGTGCCGCACGGAAGATCTTTCGCAGGCGTTGGCGCTGCCCTCGGGGATGGGGTTTGCTAGGCCCTCCCTGAAGGGAGGACCTAGCGGGCTGTGTTCCCCAAGGGGGGACGAGTTGTGCGGCTGCTTGACGCGACAGCGCTCGTCGCGAGTGCCTACCCGTGACGGTTGTCCCGCAGCGCTCTTACGATATCGATGGCCATAAAGCCTATACCGACGCCCATGAGGGCTACAGTGGGCCACGAAGAGTGGCTTATCGCTTCGATCATTACGGCCGCGAGCAGTAGGGCGATAAGCGCCGGGATAGTGATCCGGACAGGTCTAGGCATCGATCAGCACTTCCGTTCGTTGATTCGCCAGAATCCGGTGGGGAGATCTGTGACGAAGGTGACACAGCGTGCTCGCACTGCCGCGTGGGATGCCTTGGCCGTGACTGCCCACAGCCCCCAACGGAGCGCGTAGGCAATAGCCTTGACAGCGGGCCACGGAATCGTGGATTCGATCATGCCGAAGCCCCCCCGCCACAGCGGAACAGTAGGTCGTGACGGTGGCCCCGCGTCGGTGCCCGCGGACTTGGGCAGGGTGGCCTTGATGACGCGGCCCTGAGCGTCGTAGGCGGTGGTCTTGACCAGGTTCAGTCCGGCCGGGTCGGTGTCCTTGTTCGTACCGGCGTCGGCGGCCACGCTTGTGGTGTTGAACACCGATACGGTCGACAGCAGTTGAGCACGTAGCCCGAGAGATCCTCGACACGGCCGAACCGTCAGTAGAATGCGGGGACTTACCGTAGTGAGTACGGCACGCAGCCCGGGGGCGAACGACCGAGTGCACGAACTCGCCGTGACGGAACAGGAAGTCGTGGCCCACGTCTTCGCGCCGCTCGACGCGCCGCGTGCCGACGTCTGGCCGACCGCAGTCCGCGTGATGTGGCAGCGCTTCCGTGCCCTCCAGGGCGCGAACCAGCCGGTGTGGGCGACGGCACCCACCGAGATCCCGGAGGTGCTGCCGGACGCGGCGCTGCACGGTTCGGTGACGGTGGCTGCCGTCCAGTCGCCCGGGGGCCTCGACCAGGCGATCGTGCGACGTCACGGTGCCGTACTGAATCTGTCGCTGCTGCTCGGGGCGCGCGAGGACCGTGCCTGGCCGGAGTTGGAGCAGCGGGCCGCCGACGTGCTCGGCCCGCTCGACGCCAGCTGCCTGGGCGCCGTGGTGCTGCTGGTCGGCAAGCAGCCGGGCGGGGCGGTCGGCGGGCTGGACCTGCTGGAACCGGAGCGCGAGGACGACGACCGGTACCTGCGCCGGCTCCTCCTGCTCGGGCATCCGGAGCAGGACGCCTTCCTCGGTGCCTGGGCGTGGTCGGCCGACAGCAGTGCCGAGATGCCGCCGTTCGTCAGCTACCTGATGCATATGGCCGCTGTCCGGCATCAACTGCGGGTCCACAAAAGGCTCTCCTCCATCGACGGCGGCGACACGGGTCTGCGGGCCTTGGTACGGCTCCCCTACGGCGGCGGGATCGGCGAACTGCCGCTCGGCGATCCGGCGCGGGCACTGCGCGCCCTCCGGCACACCGTGGACGTCACGTGGACCAACGCGCGACTGGCCCTGCGTCGGAGCCGCGAGGCACACGGCGGCGATGTGACCGACACCGACGTGCTGGACGACGACCGCGAGGTCGTCGACTGGTTCGTCCAACTTCTTGAGGACGGCATCACGCGCGTGGAGACGACCGACAGCCTGCCCGTAACGGAAACCGCCGAGCGTCAGGGCGCACGGCAACCGCCGCCGGACAACGACGAATCGGAACCGTCGGCGGAGTTGGCGCCGGTCGCGGCGACGGCGCCGACGCGGCCGGACGGCTGCCCCGTGCGGGTGCTCGCGGTGACCGACGAGTGGTTTCCCGCACATGGCGGCCTGACGGCGTTCAACCGAGGGCTGTGCCTGGCGCTGACGGCGGCGGGCGCCGAAGTCCACGTGCTGGTGGAGAATTTCACCGCCAGGGAACAGGCCGACGCGGAGGAGCACGGGGTGCGTCTGCTCGCCGCGGCCCGGCCGGGCCGTACCGGGCGGCAGTCGCTGATGCGTCGCGCCGAATTGCCGGAGGGAGTCGTGCCGGACCTCGTCATCGGGCACGGCAGGGTCAGCGGACCTGCGGCGCAGGCACAGGCGGAGGACCATTTCAGGGGGGCGCGGCGGCTGCACTTCCTCCATGTCGAGCCGGACCAGGCGGAATGGTCCAAGGAAGACGAGGGTGACGACGTGGGTGCCCGCGCCGAGGCCCTCACGGAGTTGGAGTTCGACCTGTGCCGAGGTGCCGCCCGCATCATGCCGGTGGGACCGCGCCTCGAGGAACTGCTGGAACGGGAGCGAGGTCTGCCGGGATACCGGGACCTGCCCCCGATACAGCGCATCGACCCCGGATTCGACGGCGAGGCCGACCCGGTGGACGGACCGCGCTCCGGTCGGACGCAGATCCTGTTCATGGGGCGCCTGAAGGATGCGCAGTTGAAGGGGCTGGACATCGCCTGCCGGGCACTGGAGAAAGCGGTACCGCCGAGGTCCGGGCCCGGACACTGGGAACTGCTGGTCCGCGGCGCGCCCGAGAACACCTCCCGCAGCCTGAGCGAGTACGCGAAGGACTTGATCGGCCATCCGGCCATCGACGTCAAGGTGCGGACCTACACAGAAGACCAGGAGAAGATCCGCAGGGATGTGCGGCGGGCCAGTCTGGTGCTGATGCCGTCCCGAGCCGAGGCGTTCGGTCTGGTGGCGCTCGAGGCGATCGTGGCCGGGGTGCCGGTTCTTGTGAGCGGCCGCAGCGGGCTGGGCATGCTGCTTCGCGAGATCCTGCCCGCGGAGGCGGAGCAGGTCGTCGTTGACGTGGACGGTTATGAGAAGCGGCTGGCGGCGGACGCCGCCGCGTGGGAACGGGCCATCAACTCGGTGATGTTCGACCGGCCGAGCGCCTTCGCCCGGGCCGCCCGCCTGCGCGAGGCGATGGCTGAAAGAGTGACGTGGGGCACGGCCGCCGCCCACGTGCTGCGGTGCGCGGAGGTGGACGGCCGGCCCCAGGAGTCCTGAACCGACGGTCGTGCCGGGGTCTTCCGGTGTGTGTCCTCAGTGAGTCTGCATGGCTGTCGTCCTCCCGGGCCGGCCCGGCGAACAGCGCGCCGCCGGTGTCGGACCCCACCGGAACACGCGGATCATCAGCACTCCCGGCCGCTCTGGAAGACACTGGACAAGTCTGGAGGCGCGGTACGAATCCGCACGGGTCGTATGCGTCACGATCCGGGTACGAGACACGCGGCGGGCACGCCGTACGGGTGTGCACGTCAGCCACGTCCGCCAAGGCGTAGGGCCGGTACGGAGGGAAAGCGGTGGCAGGGGATCGGACCCCGGCGACGGATGAGGACCCGTCGGCGCTCAGGCAGCGGCTGGCCGTCGAGTTGGCCCATGCCGTGGTCCGCGCCGAGAAGCGGCTCGGCCGCGCGTTGGACCGGGCCGAACTGGCCAGACGGCTGAACGTCTCGCCGAGCAGTCTGTACGCCTACCTCAACGGGACGACGCTCGCGGGGGTGGGCGTCTTCGATGAACTGCTGGTCGCACTCGGTGTCGGCGGCCCGGAAGCCGGTCGGCTGAGCACGCTCCGGGACCGCGCCGAAGCGGCCCGGAGGCTCCGCCCCGCCGCGGCCAGAGCGACCGTCGGCACGAGCGGTCCGCCACCGTCCTCCCGCGTGCCCCACCAACTTCCCCCGTCTCTGCGGAATTTCGTCGGCCGGGAGCCCGAACTGCGGCGGCTTGACGGGCTACTGGAGCCGGATCCGGTCGCGGCGGTCCGGCCGGTGGTGATCACCAGCATCGAGGGCACTGCGGGAGTCGGCAAGACATCCCTGGCGCTGCACTGGGCACGCCGGGTGGAGGAGCACTTTCCCGACGGTCAACTCCACCTGAATCTGCGGGGCTTCGACTCGGGAGTGCCCATGTCCCCCGCGGAAGCGCTGCACGACCTGTTGCAGTCGCTGGGCGTGACGCCCGACGCGATCCCGGCCAGGGAGACTGCCGCCGCAGGTCTGTTGCGTACCGTGCTGGCGGGCCGTCGGGTGGTGGTGGTGCTCGACAACGCGCGCTCGGCCGATCAGGTTCGCCCGCTGCTGCCGGGCGGGCCGGGATCGCTGGTGATCGTCACCAGCCGCAACCGCCTCGACGGACTGGTGGTACGGGACGGGGCGTTCCGGGTCACCCTGGACGTGCTGCCGCGGTATGCCGCCCGGGCCCTGGTGGAAGGGCAGATCGGAGCCGACCGGCTGGCGGACGAACCACGGGCCGCTGACGAACTCGTGGACCTGTGCGCCCGGTTGCCCTTGGCCCTGAGCGTTGCCGGCGCGAGGGCGGCGCTGGAGCCCAAGGGCTCGATCGGTCTTTTCGTCGCACGGCTCCGGCAGGCCAACGCGCGGCTGGGCATCCTGGAGCTCAAGGACGCGGACGTCAACCTGCGGTCGGTCTTCCAGGGTTCGTACGCCCTGCTGCCACCGCCCGTGGCGCGGCTGTTCCGGCTGCTCGGCTGCCACCCCGGCCCTGACCTCGACGCGACCGCGTGCGCGGCGCTGCTCGGCGAACAGGCGCCGCCGGACGAACTGCTCGACGCGCTCACCGCCGCCCATCTGGTGCGGCAGCACGCGCCGGGCCGGTATGTACTGCACGACCTGTTGCGGCTGTACGCGAAGGAGTTGGCGGACGACGGCCCGGCCGCCGAGCGCGCCACCGCCGTCGAGCGCCTGCTGCGGCACTATCTGAGTGCCGCGCGACTGGCGGACCGCCGCCTCGAACCGTGGCGGCGCGCTCCGGTCGAGCCGACTGGCACCGAACCGCCCGTTGAGAATCACGCGGCGGCCATGGCGTGGTTCGAGGCCGAGTTGGGCACGCTACAGGCGGTGATCGCGCTGGCCGCGCGGAGCGAGGAGCTGGAGTCGTACACCTGGCGCCTCGCCCAGGCGTGCGCGGTCTATCTGCGTCGCTCGGGGCGGCGGTTCCAGCGCGGTCTGGTGCACGAAATCGCCCGGGACGCGGCCGCGAAGGCCGGGGACCGCCGGGCCTGGGCGTCGGCCACCCGCCGGCTGGCGGACGCCCTCTCCCGCCTCGACCGGTCCGACGAAGCCCTGTCGCTGCTCTACGAGGCGCTGCGCGAATGCCGCCGGCTGGGTGATGACGACGGCGCGCGCCAGGTGCGGCTGTCCCTGGTGCGGGTGTACGCCGCGCGCGGCGACCACCGGCGGGCGCTCCCGCAGGCCCGGCTCGCGCTGGCGATGGCCGAGCGGACCGCGGATCCGCTGCCGCTGGCAGATGGCCTCAGCGCCCTGGCCCAGGAGCAGGAACGCTCGGGGGACCACGCGGCGGCGCTGGTACACGGCCGGCGGGCGTTCGACCTGTACGCGGAACTCGGCCATCTGGACGGCCAGGCGGCGATCCTGCTCACCACCGGGCGGGCCGAGCAGAGTTCGGGCCGGCACGCGGCGGCGATCGGCACCTATGAACGGTCCCTGGCTCTCGACCGGGCGGTGGGCGACCGCTACCGCGAGGCGCACGCCCTCGACCATCTGGCGGACGCGCACGCCGCGCTCGGCCACGACCGCGACGCGTACGCGCTGCGACGCGAAGCGCTCGATGTGCTGCGGACCCTGCACCACCCGGACGCCGCCCGGATCAGCGCCAAACTGCCGGACGCGCCGATCTCTCAGTAGCCGGGCGGCACTTCGGGCTCGGGCTCGGGTGCGGCAGGGGCGGGTCCGTCCTGCCAGCACAGTCCGTAGCCGTATCCCACCCGCATCGCGTCGAACTCCACTGCCACCGTGCCCTGCCGGTCGGGGCGCAGGAGGGATGTCCCCGGCGCTCGCTGGTAGATGACGGCGGTCGGGACTCGGCTCAACTGCCAGACGGACAGCGGCGGACGTCCGGGGGCGAAGCGCACCCGCAGGCTGAAGCGTTCGCTGCGGGTCAGCGGGACATGGACGAAGTGCGGTGCCATCGGCTGGTCCTGGGGGATGCGCAGCCGGAGCGTGTACGTGTGGCGGGCACCTGTGCGCAGCGGGGTCGGGAGGATCAGCCGCTGTTGGAAGAAGCTCTCGTAGGGGTGTTCGGGCAGATCGAGGCGGCCGCCGTCGAGGACAGAGACCTCCAGACCGTGGCCGTCGGCCTCGTCGTCGGTGCGGCGCGGCACGCTGAACGCGACCGGGATCTCGGCGAGGCCGTCGCAGGTGGCGACGATGACCCGCCGCTCCACCGCCTCGGGTGTCACGGTGTCCAGGCGCAGCCGGGTCTCGACCGACTCGGTGTACCAGCCGTGCGGATCGGTACGGGCGCAGCCGCTCGGACAGAGTTCGCCGTGCGCCCCGCCCGCGATCGACGGGGTCCAGGGGGGCGGCGAGACGATGACAGTCCCGGGCACGGCGTCCTTGTCCAGGGCGCGGTGCACCTCGGCCCAGAACGCGCCCCACTTGTCGATGTCGCCGCCGCAGGCGCCGACGATCGCCATCGTCACCGGGAGCGTCGGGTGCGAGTCCCCGCGGAGCGCGTCGGTCATGGTGGTGCGACCGTACCCGGTGTGACGGGAGAGTTGGTCGAAGGTCAGTCCCGCGGTCCGACGCAGATCTCGCAGCCAGAACGCGAACAGCGTGACGGGCGAACCGTCGGGAGGCAGTTCCTTTTGCGGACGGCCCATGCCCCGAACTCCCTTTCGCCGCCTGCTGCCACCGCCGAGTCTGGCACAACGCCCGGTGGCCTGGGAGCGCCCGGCGGCCGGTGCCGGTGCCGTGCGGAGTTCTCCGGAGATCGTCCGGGTACGCCGGAGAACCATTGTGCCCATTCTCCGTCCGTTGCTAGACACGTACTGCCGCCGGACACGTATCGACCGGACACGCGGACCGGTTCGCGGCCCACGTCGCCGTGGACGGCACGGTCGAAGCAGGGAGGGATCATGAAAGTCGCTTCGGACGCCACAGGCTCCTCACGGCTCCCGGCCGATGTCGTTCTGCGGATGGAGCGGTTCGGCCGTTTCGAATTCGATGCCACGGGGATCGAATTCGGCGCTGATCTGGTGTGGAGCGAACTACAGGCGCCGTTTCTGGAATTCGCCCAGTCCGACAGTGACCGGTTCACCACACAACTGGCCGCGGCCGTCATACCGGCAGGCGGCTTCGCGCTCTTCGGAGCGGCCAGGACGGTCTGGAACCTGCTCGGCCCGGACTTCGCGCATCCCTGCTACGACGCCTTGCGGATGGACGCGCTGGAGTTCTTCCGAGCTCGCGGGGTACCCGGCAACCGCCTGTCCGCAGGGGATCGCGAGTTCTGGCGACTGCACCGCGGACCCGACGAGCCTTGGCTCGTCGGCCGACCGCCCCCGGCGCCCGGGGCGGCTCTCCCACCGCTGGCAACAGGGGAACTGCGCCCGGTCGCCCGGATGTCGGCCGGACCTCACGCCGAGACCGTGTACGCCAGGGCCGATGTCCAGGACGGCTGCGTGGCGGTGGTCGAGGCATGCGGTCGGGGCCGCGATCCGGCCGGTTGCCGGTTCGACTGGTTCGGCGCCGCGACGCAGTACGAACTCTATCTGCGGATCGGCGAGGCATTACAAGTCCCGGCCCATTGGGTCGCCGACGAGCTCATGCCGTTCATTCCCTTCTCCGCGCCGAGCCTCTGACCGGCCGACCGAAAACGCCGCACGTCACGGTAACCGCTCCCGTACTTCCGGAAACCGTGCAACAAAACCCACCGCGGTTCCGTTTCAGTGAGAAGGTCGTGGCGGAACGCAGTTCCCGCACAAGAGCACCGCCCCCACGGCACCACGGGGTTCACATCGGGGAGTTGAGCAGATGACCAAGCAGCCGGTGGATATATCCACCACGGCCTCCGTGGAGGACGCAGCGGCCTTGTTCCGCACGGATATGCGAGCGAACTGGTTCGGGGAGAACAACACCGGAATCGCCACGACGTTCACGGAGAGCGGTGGTTCACCGCTCGGCATCCACCACACCGATATGCCGGACCTCGCGCTGACGGCCGAACTCGTGAGCCGGGGAGAGAGCACCGAGCGGTTGTCGGTCCACCTCCTCATCTGGGACCGGGGGGAATGCCGGAAGATCCGGCTCGAAGCCGAAGGCAACGTGCGCGCCCTGCGCATCCTTGCGAACCGCAAGATGCGCCGATTCGTCGTCTCGCTCCAGGAGGAAGATCCCTCCCTCACCTACACGGGCATCTGAGCGGACAAGGGGAGGGGCCGCAAGGCCGGTCCGCCCGCCCGACGAATGAACGTCCGGCTTCGCGCCGGGCGTTCATTCGTGTCCGAAGGCCGTGGCCGAGACGTCCCGTTCCAGCGCGGCCCGGTGGATTCCGTATGTCGTGAGGTGCGATGCCTTGATCACGATGCAGTAGCGGTCCACCGAGACGAGGACCCTGCCGAGCCGGTCGTACTCGCGCCGCAGGAAGTTGATGGCCGCCTGGTTCGCCGCGGAGGTCTGGCCGCATATCAGCAGCACGGGGCGGCTGGACTCCGCAGGCGTGAACTTGGCGACGAGGGCGTACTCCTGATTGCCGCGGTCGAAGAGGAAGCGGTCGCCTCCGACCTCGATGGCCACCGAGTCGGGCCCGCCGTTGTA
This sequence comes from Streptomyces sp. NPDC008079, assembly GCF_042957385.1. Lineage (NCBI taxonomy): Bacteria > Bacillati > Actinomycetota > Actinomycetes > Kitasatosporales > Streptomycetaceae > Streptomyces > Streptomyces sp. NPDC008079. The sequence continues at coordinate 403,101 of NZ_JBIBIC010000003.1, read as the reverse complement.
GGGGTGGATGGTCACGCCCGGCAGGTGGGCGGCCAGATGGCCGCCGGTGCGGATGTTCGAGTCGCCGATCGGTCCGCCGACACAGAATTCCGTGCGGTCGGCGTTGCTGCCGCGGAACTCTCCGGACTCGACGGTCACCCGGCAGCCCAGCTCACCGGCGAGCATGGCCAGTTCGATGACCGCCCGCACGTCCCGGTGCTGTGCGGTCCCGGGGGCGTTGTGCTTGTTGCCGAGCACGATGAGGCAGGTTTCGCCGGGGCGGACGCCGAAGAAGGCAGCCTTTCTATTCAGTGCGCGGGACCGCCTGCCCCGCTCCCACAGCCAGCCGAAGCCGAGGCCCAGGAGGCTCGTCACCAGCCCGATCGCTATGTTCACCAGCACTGAGATAATCGCGCCGCCCTCCCCGGACAGTCCCCCATTGTGCGGCAGTTCACCGTGCGGCCGGAAGATCTCGACCGGTCACACCCATGGCCACGTCATGCCTTGCCGTTGCCCGCGGGCGGTGCCTGGCCGCCGCCGCCCGCCGGCTTCGAGGCCGGGTCCAGGGTGTGGATGAGAGCGACGACCCGTTCACGCACCCGAGGCGGCGACTGCTGCTTGCCGTCGGGTGCCGTAGTGCCGTGGGGACCCATCCGTCCGACACGCCGACCGTTCGTCTCCAGCTCCGCCGTCACCTCACCCACCAGGACCGTGTCGCCCTCGCCGACCGCTTTCGTCAGCACGGCGATCCGCTCGTCGACCTCCTCCCACGAATCCGGCGGCAGCCGCCAGGCCAGCACCGCGTCAAGGACCGCCAATGCCTCGAACCTGGCCGTCCTTCCGATCCGTCGTGCTCCGTCCGACGTACCCATCACTGCCTCCTGTTGATCTTGCTGATCCTGGAAGTGCTGCTGATCCTGGAAGTGCTGTCGGTCCTGGTGGCGCTGCCGGTCCTGGTGGCGCTGCCGGTCCTGTCGACCGTCGTCATCGGCGGCCGGAAAGGCGTACTGCCTCACCGGCCGGTGTGGATGTAGGGCGCCCACGCCGCCGGTGAGGCGGCGTGGCGAGCGCGAAGTTCGCGTACCACCCCGTGCAGGGCGACGGCGCAGTCGCCCACGTCGATACCGCCGCCGTAGCGCCGCAGCGAGCGGTACAGCCGACGGGCGAGGCCGGCCGAGACCAGGTCCGCCGCCTCCCACAGTGAGCCGATCACCTGGGGGTATCCCGCGGTCAGGAACGCCGACGTCAGGTGAATCGCCTCGTCCGGGAGCCGGTCGGTCCGCGAGGTGTTGCAGGCGAGCAGCACGGCGAGCTGGGCGTACGGCAGTTCGTGGCGGTTGACGGCCCGCACCTCAAGGGGTCCGTCGGCCAGCAGCAGGTGGCTCTTCGAGGGGTTGTCGGGGTCGCTCACACCGTGACAGGCGAAGTGCACCGTGGACGCCGACGGCAGTGCGGCCAGCACCCCGTCGACCGTGGCGTCGGCGTCCGCGATCACCCGCAGTCCGGCCAGCGCGCCGGCCGCGGCGGAGATCTCCGCCGCGGCCGCCCCGGAGCCGCCGTCCGTACCGGTGGCGCGGCCCACCGCGAGGTGCCGGGCGGCGTCCTGCGCCGCGGGGCGACGTTCCAGTCGGGCGTGCCGCAGCGCCCTGATGCTGGGCGTGTAGGAGGAGGCGACCCGGTCGAGCACGGAACGGCGCTCCCCCAGGTCCGCCTTGCGCTGGTAGCCGGCGGCGTGCAGCGGCAGATGCGCCAGCGGGCCGGAGGCGGACCACCACAGCCGAGGGACAGCGTGTCTCGGCGTCCCCTCCGGGATCGGCTCGGTGAGGCCGGCCGCCCGCAGCACCGGTTCCGCGACCTTGTCCCACAGCCACTCAAGGGTCCGGAAGATGGTCTCGGCCGCCGCGGCGCGCACGTCCTTCGGGCTGTCCAGATCCACGGCGACCGCGGCAAGGAAGTCCCGGGCCGTGTGGGCCAGCAGTCCTTCGGTCACGTCGAGTGTCACGGTCCTGATGCCCCGGGACGTGACCACCAGCGCGTCACATCGCAGCCGGTCAATGTTGATCAGCACGATGGGCCCCTGTACCGCCTCCGCCTGCATCTGCATCGCGGTCGGCGGCAGCAGGAAGCTGCCGAAGCCGGGGTGGGACCGGATGTCACCGAGGAGCAGCCGCCACTGCTCGGCCGCCCGGTGCTGCGCCCGTACGCCCGAGGTCTCGTCCCGCGACGCGATGTCATCGGCCTCCCGCATCCGCCCGGCGAGGTCGGTGAAGCGCGCGGCGAGCCGTGGATGAGCCTCTGCGAGGTCGGACACGTCGCCGCGCGCCTCCAGGTCCTGGCTCATGAGGACGGCACGGCCCTGTTCCAGCAGCGCGGCCGCCTGTTCGGTCCGGCCGGCGGCGAGCGCCACCGCGCACCCGGTTCGGGTCAGGCTGGTGCCCGTCGAACTGTCCGGGGACGGCCCTTGGAGGGCAGTGTGCACGGCGCGCTGGCGATCGTCGCGGTGCAGCGCCCGCGAGGTGAGCAGCGGCAGCATCTCCAGCGCGACGGCCGCGGCGTCCGCGGCCCGTGCCCAGTCCCCGAGCTCCACCCGGCGGCCGAGCGCGACGCGCGCGTTCTCGAATCTCACCGCTGAAGGCAGCTTGGCCTCTGCCTCAGGCTGCCACCGCACCTCGGCTTCCTCGACCCCGATCAGGTCTCCGCGGAGGTCGTGGTCGGCCATCACCACCAAGTCGGTGATCGTACGCAGCGTCGGCCGCAGGCGTTCACGCTGCTCCGCCATGCTGCCCCAGTGGCCGGGGGCGTCCGGGAGCGCCTCCAACGTGCGGGCCACCTTCCGCACCAGCCCGACCGCCTCCTTCGACATGTCCGGGTCGCGGCGGAGCATCAAGACCCCGGCGAGGGCCTTGGCGTAGAACATCGCGCAGGCGACCCACTGCGGTGACTCGGGGCGGACGTGGTCCACGGCCCACCGCAGGCCGTCGCAGGCCCGGAGCATCGTCGCGGCGTCGCCGCGGAGCGAACCGTACGCCTGCCGGTGCTCCTCGACCGCGCACAGCAGTTCGATATAGCGGGAGCTGGTGGCCGGGAGGGTGGCGAGTACGTCGTCGCCGGCCCGCACAGCCCGCTCCAGGTCCGCGGCGTCCCTACTGATGAGGTACTTCGCGGCCCACACCTGGAGCAGGGCCGCGGCCGTCCATCCCCGGCGGCCGGCACTGAGTCCTGGTTCGGCCAGCCTGGCGAGCAACTGCTTCTCGGCGAGCGCCAGTCGGCGCGGGTCCGACGGAGACGTGTCGACCCCGACGAGACTGCGGAGGACCGCTTCCGCGTCTGGTGGCAGACCCGTCAGGTCGGACTCCAGGGCAGGGTCGCAGACGAGGCCGGGCGCGGGCGCCGGGCAGGGCGGCCAGTGCGGTGAGGTGGAGGACGCGGGTCCCCCGTCGCCGCCCGGTGCGCGTTCGCCGTCCGGCCCGCGGGGTGTTCGCGCCTCCGGGTCCGGAGCACCGCCGAAGGAGGCCATCTCCTCCGGTCCTGCGCCCGGTGACCGGTAACCGGGGCTGCGTGGCGGTTCGTACAACCGGATCGGCGGCAGCGGGGGAAAGGTCAGGAGTGGACCCATCCACGGCCGCACGAGGCGGAGAAGACCTCCCGACTTGAACGGGAGCATTCCCATCAGCCGCACCATCTCGGCGGTCGCGGCGCGCTTCTGGGCGATATGCGGAAGCAGCGGGTCGCCCGGCCGCAGGTCCCGCTGCAACATCGCCCACAGCTCGTCCGACCTGGCGACGTCCCGCCGGGATCCGCTGAGGACGGCGCGCGCGGCCAGCAAGGACGCCATGTTGACCGCGTAGACGCCGCCGTCGTCCGGTGGGCCGTCGGCCCGGAACGCCTCCATGTGCGCGATGGCCTCGTCGGCCGTCTTGAGGTCGAGTTCGTAGGTCAGTACGGACATCAGGGCTATCGCCAGCAAGAGGTGCACCGGGGCGGCCTCGTGGGGCCGATAGTCCGTGCCGTGGACCCGCGCGTGCTCCACGCCCGCCAGCGCCAGTCGGCCGGCGGTGACCGCGAAGGCGGCCGAGGCGCGGTCCTTCGGGTCCGCACGGAATCTGACGACGGCGGCGTGTGCGGCCGTGCGCCCGACCAGTTCCGCCTCCAGGTGGTCGGGCGTGACGGCGTCGTGGGCGGCTCGGGCGAGCCGCCACATCTCGGGGAGCGCCGACTCGTCGCCGGACTCGTACCGGAAGCACGCGGACTGAGCGAGCCGTACCAACAGGCAGCAGCGTGCGATGTCGTCCCGCGGGAGCGAGTCCGCCAGCCGGGCCGCCGCCGACTCGATGGGCAGGACCGGCTGGAAGTGCCGGGGCAGCGGCAGTTCGGGGTAGGTGGCGGCGACCCTTACCGGGTCGTCGGCCGTACGCCCCTGCTTCTGCGCGCCGAGATGGTGCTGAACGTCGCGCGACAACCGGTAGTCGCCGAAGCGGAACGACAGGGTGCGCTCGGCCAGCCACAGGTGCAACACCCACGCAGGCCGCCCGGGATCGTCCCGCGCGCCGGTGTCCAGCGCGAACTCCAGCAGCGCCGCGGCGGCCACCGCCGCGTCGCGGCCGCCGCTCGACCAGGAGGACAGCAGCAGTCCGTCGGCGGCGGACAGCCAGCTCCGCGGGTCGGCGCGGACCGCGCCGACCCGGCGTTCGATGTCGGACGACCAGGACGCTTCACAGCGTCGCATCACGCGGTCCACGACTGCTCTCATATCCGGCATGTCGAGTCCTCTCTGAAGGGTGGGACGGTCGGGACTTGCGGGTCGGCCGCGCGGCACGTGGCGATCGGCGGGCCGCGGGGTGGGGCGGTCGGCTGCCGACGAGCGCGCGCCCGGACGGGCGGTCATGTCCGAGCGCGCGCCCGGACGGTTCAGCAGACGAGGTCCAGGACGACGGAGCGGTTGCGTTCGGCGGGGCCGGGCAGCAACCGGCCTTCGCTGTCGAGGTCTTGGACGTGGCCCGGCCACCGCGTGCCGACTCCCCGCAGCGTGATGTCGTGGGCGGCCACACCGAGCGAGACGAGGACGTCGCGGACCGCTGTTGCGCGGTCGAGGGACAGTCGCCTACGGCCATCGGCCGATCCCGCGGACGCCGTCGTACCGATGAGCCGGATCTTCGCGTGGTGGGCCACGGCCCAGTCGGCGAGTTCCCTCAGGGCGGCGGCGGCAGCAGGCCGGTCGCGCAGTACCGACGTGTCGGGCAGGAATCCGACACTGCCGCTGTTCCGCAGCACGTGGTTCCCGCAGGAGGGCGGATACGTTTCCAGGGGACGCACCTTGACGACGGACACGGCGGGGGTGTGCGGTACGGCGGCACCCGTCGCCGGCACGGGGTCGGCCGCGACGCACTCGGCCCCCGCCTCGACGGCGATCGCCTTCCATATGGCGACGAGGTTCTTGTGCTCCGGGAGCGGCAGTCTGGCCTGCGGCGGCGCCGTGTCGCCGACGCCGCTGAAGAGGACGGAGATACCGGTGAGCTGCGGGAGCGAGCCCTGCCTCTTCAGGAAGTCGGCGACATCGGTGGCCTGGGCGTCCAGCACGCCGTCACGGCGGAAGTCCAGTGGCGCGACAGTCTGAAGCCCGGAGTCGGCCACCACGACCGTGCCGCCCGGACCGACGTTCCCCGCGGCCTCGGCCAGCGCCGCGAGCAGGTCGGCCTCGGGACGGCCGGCTTTCATGCGGTGGATCGTGTTCGTCAGCGACTTCACGAATGTGTCGTGGTCTTTGGCGCTGCGGGAACCGTTCTTGCCCGTGTCCTCGAAGGCCCCGCGGAATTCCACGTCGGGTGCGCCGTCCACTCCGACCACGGAGATCAGCTGACCCCCGTCGATCGCGGTATCCACCAGTGAGAGCGCGGCGGGTGTCAGCCGGGGCGCGGGTGTGTTGGCTCGGGCGCCGAGGACGAGGGCGACGCGGCCTCGGCCGGTGGCGCACGCGGCGGCCTGCTCCCGCTGCTCCGACGCGCTGTTCTTGGCCGGGTGACCGCAGCCGGATGCCGCAAGCGCCACGGCACCCAGCAGGCAGAGAGCGGTGAGTCCGCGGAGAAGGGATCGTAATCTCGGTGATGCCATGGTGTGTGCTCCAGGAGTTCGAATCGATCGACGGCGCGGGGCCAGGTTCAATGAGCCCGGCCGCCCGGAGGCGACCGGGCGACCGGATGACGAGCGGGAAGTGGCGGGACGCTGCGCGGACGTCAGGGGCTGGTCCAGTGCCGGCCGCACGACGGGCAGCGCAGGCCCAGACGGCAGTTCGAGCAGTCCGGACACGGCAGCAGACGACGAGCGCAGTGGGGGCAGAACTCGGGCCGGGGAGCGGGCGGCCGCATCGGGAACGGGCGCGGCTGCGGGCTCACGCCGCCGCCCCTTGGCCGTTCTCCGCATCGGGCTCGTCGGACTCCCCCGGTCCGTCGGCCCGATCGGCGGCGCGCAGGTCGGGGCCCTTCCAACCGCCGGGGACGAGCCGGTCCCCTGAGTCGGTGAGTCCGTCGGTGGCCGCCGGGTCAGCGATGTGCACGGCCATCAGGAACCGGGCGTAGTGCTTCAGGTCGTCGGCCCAGCCGAGGCATTGCCCGGTAGCCACCTCCCAGCGCCGGTGGTCGCGCTCGCGCTCGGCCAGCTCCTGCTGGTGGCGGTGGACGGCACGGACATGGCGTGGCGTCAGCCGCTGCACCTCCTGCCGGGCGGCCGCACGGTGTGCCAGGGCCATTCGGTACGCCGTGGCCAGCGGATTGTGGGCGAGGTACGCCGTGACCGCCGCCAGCAGGCCGCCGGCCAGGTAGAGGCCGAGGAACAGCAGGGCCGTGCCGAGATTGGCGCTGCCGGTCAAGTCGTCGGCGGGCGCCCCCGCGGTGCTCGGGAGACCGAGGGTCTCGAGCCCGCTGCCCCCCGACGTGGCGGGCGTGTTGGTGGCGCGGACGAAGAAGCACACGGCGCCCATGAACAGCCAGACCATCGTCAGCACCACCGCGAGAGCACCCACGGCCGGCGTGGACCGCTCCACGAACCTGCGGGCGAGTACACCCACCTGGTGGCTCACAGCCAGCGCCAGGCCGGTGAACCCGAGGACAAGCGGAATGATCATCCACCCGGCCTCGTTCACCAACAGGCCGACGACTTGGTAGAAGGCGATCCCGTCTGCCCCCACCGCCAGCACCAGCGCGAGGTAGGGGTAGTAGTGCCTGGTTCTGCCGACGACCAGATCAGGGTCGGCGAACGGCATGTGACCGGGCGGGACGGTTCTGCTCATGGGGTCGGTCCTCCTTGCGGGGGCGGGGTGGGTTCAGCGGGCGACGCGGCCTCGGCAGGCCCGGCGGGCGACACGCTCACAGTGGCGGGCGGGGAGAGACGGGCACGGAACGCGCTCAGGTCGCTCTCGGCCCGGCTGAGGTCGTCCTTGGCGTGGTCGAGTGCCGTCTGCGCGTCCGAGAGCTCCTCGGCGGCCACGCCGATCAGGTGGTCGCAGACCGCCTCGCGGAGCTTGTGCTCGGATTCGAGCCGGGTGACCCACTGGACCGTCCAGGCGTCGATGAGGTTGTCCAGCGCGGTGCCCGTACCGGCGTCGATGGCGTTGGGAGCGAGTTCGCCGACGAGTTGGCGCACGGTCTCCTCGGCGGTGCCGAGATCGGCCGGTGGCGCCATCCGGTAGAGCGCCGGAATGGTCCAGCTCGGGTCGCCGTCGACCACGGTCGAAAACGTCGGCTCGGGCTGTTCGGGCGGGCGCTTGGTCTTACGGCGGAGAAAGGGAAGGTCCACGGAGGGTCCTCTCGGGGCGGGTGTTCACGGGTCCGTCGGTGGTTGGGCCGTCCAGGGAACGGCCGTTCACGAGTCCGGCGGGATTCAGCCGAGTTCGGGACGGTGGCCGGCAACCCAGGCGGGCAGCTCGGGACCGCCGTACTTGGCCTCACCGTTGATCCGGGCACCGTCCGCGTGTCGCCGGACCAACTGCCGGTCGTAGGCCATGACACGGCGCATGGCCTGCTCGTGCAGGTAGACCGCGCGTGCCGCGGCGGCTTCCCGCCGCACCGCGATACGGGCCTCGACCGTGTGCAGTTCGACGGTCAGTGCGGCAGCACGCCCGGCGGCCTGTTCGGCGGCGGAGCGCAGGTCGGCGAGCCGGCGCGACCATTCGCGCGCCCGGCGGGCGCGCACCACCGCCTCGGCGGTCTTGTGCTCGCCGCCGCGCCGCCGGTTCTGCTCTTCCTCGCTCAGGGGGCCGGCCGACTCGGCGACGGCTGCTTCGGCCTCGGCGGCGAGCCGTTCGGCCTCCTGTACGCGGGCCCGGAGGACCAGCGCCCGGCCCCGGTCCTCGGCGGTCTCCCTGAGGCAGAGGATCCATTCGGCCTGCTGACCAGCGGCGGCTCCGCGACCGAGGAACTCGGGCGTCGGGGTGCCGCCGACGCCGCTCTCGCCGAGCGCGGGCAGTCCGGCCTTCGCGTCGCGGTTGGCATGGTGCCGGTCCACCAGGCGCAGGTGGATCGCATAGCGCCGGGGCTTGGGCAGGGGTGCGGGCTTGGTGCGGTCGTTGAGGCGAGGGAACATCTGGGGCCTCCCGTGGGCTTGGCAGGCACCGCGAAGCGGTGCGACGGACGGGAGGGACGCCCTGTGCACCCTCGCAAGTCCATCGACATGAAGCGTCTCTTCTTGTCTAACCAGAGTCAACTCTGTTTGTGAATATTCTCTACTTCAGGAGCAAAAGTTATCTGGGGTTTACAGATCGCTACAAGCCAGTACTCTCGTGACGTGCACTGACCTGCGATTAGAGGAGAGACGGCCAGTGATCCTCAAAGCCCAGATCCCCCCCATCCCGGAGAGCCGGGGCCGGCAGATGCCGGCCCGGCTCGCCCGCAAGGTGGGACCGCTCTTCGGAGTCGCCTGGGACGGCGCCCCGGGCGGCATGCATTCCTGGTGCTGCGACTACGCGCAGGTGACGCTCGCCGAGATCATGCGCGGCGCCCCGCGCCCCGCGAAGCCGTCCGAACTGGGGGACCACACCGACCGCGGACTGCCGGACAGCGAGGTGACCAAGGCGGGGCACACTCCGATCGCCAACGCCACGGCGTCGCGCTACGGCCCCGACACCAAGGCCGCGTTCGTCCTCATCGGCACCAATGTGCTGCTGGCGCCGGTCACCGAAGCCCTCGGTCGGGCGCTCGACGAGATTCCCGTCGAGGACCCGCACCTGCTCATCGGCGCCTTCGCGTACAGCCTGCTCGAAGTCTTCCGCTCGGAGCCGATCCTGCTTGTCGCCGCGCTCCAGGCGCAGGGCGTGCAGCACGCGTTGGGCGCCCTGGACGCCCCGGTCCGGAGCGAGGGCGTGCGGAGCCTCGCCTCCCACGAGTACGGTCCGATCCGGGCGCGGTACGACGCCGATCACGCGCCGCTCGGTCTGGACCTCGTGGAGAAGTTGGCGACGGTCCTGTGCGCGCGCCTGCGCCCCAGGGAGTCGAACGAGGTCGGCATGAACGAGCCGCTGCCGGGCGGGAGCGCCCGCGACCGCTTGCGCCGCACCGTCGTGGGCATGGCGCAGGCCACGCTCTTCGACCTCTCCGCGGTCACGGACGACGCCGCGGTGCGCATCGTGGACAACAAGAAGGGCCGCAGGGCTGAGCTCCATCTGCACACCGAGGTACGGGTGCGGCGCTTCGCGCAGGCGGTGCTCCCCCACGTCGAGCTGCCACCACAGGAGACCCCCGCCCGGATGGCGGACAAGCTCAGCTTGCTCCAGTCCGTGATCGAGGAGACCCCGTCCGGTCCCGATCTCGACGTCAAGGCCGCCCTGACCGTGCGACAGGGCCTGGTGACGGCGACGCTGGCGCTCTTCGAGGACCGGGACGAGTCGACCCGGCACGTACGGGCCCGCATGCTGGAACAATTCGCCGACCGGGTCCGCGAACTGTTCGGCGCGGACTCCCCCGAGTTCCTGTTGGAGCGGCTGCACGCGCTGGCCGATCTCGTGCAGTTCCCCGCCGCGCAGGACGAGGACCCGTCACACCCGCAGATCGTCACCCGGCGGGCGGGGTGGCTGCGCGAGGGCGTCGCTCTGGCGAAGACGCTGATGGGCCGGGTCAGCGGGGGCAGCGTGGACGGCGGATACCTCGCCACCCGCCTCGACGACCTGCTGGTCGGCGTGAACCAGTTGCGCAAGGCGCAGTATGAGGCTCACGTCACCGGGCTTCCCGACGCGGAGCAGATCACGAGAGAGCTCATCCCGCTCTGGGACGACTGCATCGAACTGCTCACCTGCTTCTTCGAGAACGGCAGCCCGCGCTACTACGTGCGGCTGCACAACTACTGCGCCTTCCTCGTCGGGGCGGGCTCGAACGTCGAGATGCGCGAAGAGGGCCTGGAGCTGTACGACAACGAGGTGATCCCGGTCCGCCGCCGGATGAACGAGTTGGGCACCGCGTTCACCTCCCTGCGCAACGTCCTCCAGGTAGCGATGCGCGGGCACGTCTCGCTGGCCCGGGACCTTGACGACCCCCAGCGCTCGCGCGAGCACCTGGCTGCCGCCCGGACGTACGCAGCGGAGATCCGGGCCAACACCGACGAGGTGGACCGACTGCTGGAGTACGCGGGCGAGCGGGCGACCGGGTTCGTCATGGCGCTGAGCCTGGCGAACTGCTTCCTGACCTCGGCGGAGTACGCGCTACCGGACGATAGGGCGGACCGCGCCAGGTGGGCCGAGCAGGCCGCGGAGCTGATGGCCGTCGCGGCACCGTACGTCTCCGGCGGCCAGAGGAACCGCGCAGACCGCAGAAGGGAGTTCGAGAACCTCGGCAGCCGACTGCGCGCCCTCGACAGCGCCGCCGCGTGAGACACGCGCCGGGCATGAACCGCGCCGGCGAGGAGTACGGGGACCGGTCGCAGCCGGCCCCGTGACAAAGAGCACCGCGCACACGTCGACGACCGTCGATACCCCCGCCGCACGGGTCTGGCCCCCGCGATACGGTGCGCGTTCCCGCCGCGGCCCGCTGAGTCAGCGGCGGCGGAGGGAGGGGTCGAGGAGGGCGGGCGGGGTGTCGAACTTCTCCTGGGGGGCGAGGTCGGTGCCGGGCGGGACGATGGCGTCGAGGGCGTCCAGGACGTCGGCGGAGAGCACGGTGTCGGCGGCGGCGAGCTGCGAGTGCAGGTGGTCCAGGGTGCGGGGGCCGATGATCGCGCTGGTCACGGCGGGGTGCGCGGTGACGAAGCCGAGCGCGAGCTGGATCATCGTCAGACCGGCGTCGTCGGCGACGCGGGCGATCCGCTCGACGGCGTCGAGCCTGGCCCGGTTGGACGGGACGGTCAGGTCGAAGCGCTCCGGGAGGTGGGCGGAGCGGTTGGTGGTGATGTCGCGGCCCTCGCGGACCGCGCCCGACAGCCAGCCGGAGGCCAGCGGGCTCCAGGCGAGCACGCCGAGCCCGTACTCCTCGGTCACCGGCAGGACATGGGTCTCGATGCCGCGCTGGAGGATCGAGTAACTGGGCTGCTCGGTGACGTAGCGGGCCAGGTGCTGCTCGCGCGCGGCCCACTGCGCCTGCACGATGCGGTACGCGGGGAAGGTCGAGGAGCCGAAGTAGCGGATCTTTCCCGCGCGTTGGAGGTCGGTGAGGGCCGACAGCGTCTCCTCGTCGCTGGTGCGCGGGTCCCAGCGGTGCATCTGGTAGAGGTCCACGTGGTCGACGCCGAGGCGGCGCAGGCTGTTGTCCAGTTCGGTGACCAGCCAACGGCGCGAGCTGCCCCGGTGGTTGCGCTCGTCGTCCATCGGCATGGTCGCCTTGGTGGCCAGCACGATGTCGTCGCGGCGCCCGGCGATGGCCTTGCCGACCATCTCCTCCGAGTCGCCGTGCCCGTACATGTCGGCGGTGTCGATGACGTTGATTCCGGCTTCGAGGGCGGCGTCCACGATGGCGGTCGCCTCGTCCTGCGTGGTGCGGCCGATCGCGCCGAAGTTCATCGCGCCCAGCGCGAGGGTGCTGACCTGCACGCCGGTACGGCCCAAAGTGCGGTACTGCATGAGTGGATTCCTCCGTGCTCTGGCATCATGAGATAAACGGAACATTGTTCCGCCACAAACGACGATACGGAACGACGTTCCGGATAGCAAGCGCGACTGCCGGGGACACGGGACGGAGGACGGTGCGGTGAACGACGGAGAAGGCGGCGCGGGCGTGGGGGGCGGCCCGGACATGGGGGGCGGCGCGGACGCGGGGGGCGGCGCGGACGCGGGGGGCGGCCCGGACATGCGCGGCGATGCGGACGGCAGGGGCGGCGCGGCGGGCGGCGCGGGCGCGGCCCCCCGGCCCAAGCGGGCGGACGCCCGGCGCAACAAGGAGGCCCTGCTCGACGCGGCGGCGGCCGTCTTCGTGACGTCAGGCGTCGAGGCGCCGGTACGGGACATCGCCGCCGAGGCGGGCGTCGGCACCGGCACGATCTACCGGCACTTCCCGACCCGCGCCGACCTCATCATCGCCGTCTACCGGCACCAGGTCGACGCCTGCGCCGAGGCCGGTCCCGCGCTGCTGGCGGCCGACCCGTCCCCGTACGCCGCCCTCGGGCAGTGGATCGACCTCTTCGTGGACTTCCTGGTCACCAAGCACGGGCTGGCGGGCGTGCTGCACTCCGACGAGGCCGGGTTCGACGCGCTGCACGTGTACTTCCTCGACCGGCTCGTGCCCGTGTGCACCCGGCTGCTCGACGCCGCCGTCGCCGCCGGCGAGATCCGCTCGGACGTCGAGGCGCGGGTGCTCATGCGGGGGGTCGGGAATCTCTGCATCGGGGCGGACAGCGATCCGGGGTACGACGCGCGGCGCCTGGCCGGTGTCCTCGTCGCCGGACTGCGGCTGCTGCCGTAACGGTTCCCGCCGCCGCTCTCAGCGCCCCAGACCGCCCGAAGCGTCACGCACGCCCCCGCCGGAAGCCTCACGCCCCCCTTATGCCCCCGCCCGAAGCCTCACGCCCCCCTTATGCCCCCGCCCGGAAGCCTCACGCCCCCTTACGCCCCCGCCGGAAGGCGGCTGTCCAGCGCCCGGATGAACCCGGCGACGGTCGCGGTCATGGCGCGCCGCCCCTCGCGGAGATAGACGCGGGGGTCGGTGATGTCGTCCACGGCGAGGCGGGCGCGGACGGCGCCGGTCATGGCGATGTCGAGCCCGGTTCCGACAGTGACCTTGCTGATCCCCTCGGCGGCGGCGAGGCCGAGTTCACCGGCGGTGGCGCCCGCCGTGTCGCGCAGGACGAGGGGGACGTCGAGGGCGGTACGCAGCCGGGCCAGCAGTCGGCGGTCCGGGCGCGCGCCGAGCGGGACGGTCAGGGCGTCGACTCCCGTCGCGGCGACGAAGGCGCGGGCCGCGGCCGGGTCGCCGCCCGGCTCGGGACCGGTCGCCGCGCCCGCGGGGACGGCCGCCGCGTCGGCCTCGATCCACAGATTCTGCTCGTGCGCCCACTGCGCGGCGTCGCGCGTCACCGCCACGTTCTCCGCGTACGGCAGGCGCGCCGCGTCGTACATGATCGAGCTGAAGCCGCAGTGCGCGGCTTGGGCGAGGAGCGCCGTCCTGCGCACCCGGTCCAGATGCAGCGCGACCGGTACGGCGGCGGCCCGCGCGGTCTCCGCGGCGGCGCGGGCGAGCGGCAGCAGTCGCCCGTCGTAGTACTGCACCACGCTCTCGCTGACCTGGATGATCACCGGGGAGCCGACCGACTCCGCGCCTTCGACGACGGCTTGTACGTGTTCGAGGGTGATCGCGTCGAAGGCCGCGATGGCGCGGTGCTCGACCGCTGCGGCGGTGATCAGCGCGCGGGCGGCTGCAAGAGGCATGGGTTCTCCCGACGGTGCTTGCGCGAGGATGCTTGTATTTGCACCTTACTCCGCATAATCGAACACTTTCAAGCATTCCTGGTGCGCGCAGTCCGCACGGCCGTGGGGTCCGCGCGCGTGTGCCACGCTGGTGCGCGCACGATCACGCCGAACCGGTCGAGCCGCGCCCGATCAGCCGCGCACGGTCGAGCCGAACCGGCCAAACCACGCACGATCAAGCCGAGGACGATCACGTCACGGAGGAGAACGCCTGTGTCCAGGGACGCCCGGTGGACCGCACTGCTGGATCTGCTGGCCGAGCACGGCCGCGTGGAGGTGGAGGAGGTCGCGACCACGCTCGACGTCTCCACCGCCACCATCCGCCGCGACCTGGACCAGCTCGCCGAGCAGCAGATGCTCACCCGCACCCGCGGCGGGGCCGTCGCGCACGGCGTCTCGTACGAGCTGCCGCTGCGCTACAAGACGGCCAGGCACGCCTCCCAGAAGCAGCGCATCGGCAGGACGGCCGCCTCCCTCGTCGCCCTCGGCGACGTCGTCGGCCTCACCGGCGGCACGACCACCACCGAGGTCGCCCGCGCGCTGGCCCTGCGCGGCGACGTCACCGCGGACGGCACCCGCCAGCCCGCCCTCACCGTCGTCACCAACGCCCTCAACATCGCCAACGAGCTCGTCATCCGGCCCCAGATCAAGATCGTCGTCACCGGCGGCGTCGCCCGCCCCCAGTCCTACGAACTCACCGGCCCCCTCGCCCGCGGCGTCCTCCAGGAGATCATCCTCGACATCGCCGTCCTCGGCATCGACGCCCTCGACCCCGCCCAGGGCGTCTACGCCCACCACGAGGACGAGGCCAGCATCAACCGCCTCCTCGCCGAACGCGCCCAACGCGTCGTCATCGCCGCCGACTCCTCCAAAATCGGCCGCCGCGCCTTCGCCCGCGTCTGCGGCCTCGAAACCATCGACACCCTCATCACCGACGAGGCCATCCCCCCGGAAACCGCCGCCGCCTTCGAAGAAGCCGGCATCACCGTCACCATCGCCTGACCCGGACCCCGCCCCTGACCCTGACCCCGCCGGGCCCGCCCGTGGCCGTTCGCACCCCTTACCCTTCCGCCATGGCACCGAGCGACGTCACCCGTACGGAGATCAGCCGGGCGATCGAGGAGTTCGACCGGCTCGGCCGCGACGCGTTCCTGCGGACGTACGGCTTCCGCCCCGCGCTGCGTTACTTCCTCCTGCACGACGGAAAGCGGTACGACTCCAAGGCGATCGTGGGCGTGGCCCACGGCTACCTCCCCGGCCGGCAGCCGCTCGCCCCGGCCGACTTCTCCGGCGGGCTGGCCGCCGCCGCCGGCGTGCTCCGCGCGCTCGGCTACACGGTGGTCGAAGCTCAAGCCGAGGCCGAAGTCGGGGCCGAAGCCGGGGCCGAAGCCGCGAGCGGGGCCGGGTCCGACGACAACGCCGTCCTGCTGGGCGCGTACGGCGAACTCGTCCGCCGCATAGGGCGGTTGAAGGTGAACAAGGCGCAAGGGGCCCCGCTGCTGTACCAGCCCATGACGCTGCTCTGGGCGCTCGGGCGGGCGGGGCGGGGGCGCGCGCGGGTGCTGCCGTGGAGCCGCGTCGAGGAGGAGCTGGGCGGGCTGCTCGAACGGCGCGGGACGCGGGGCGAGCGGGCGCGGGCCGACTATCCGGTGGCGGCGCTGTACCGCGCGGGGCTGTGGGAGCTGTCCGGCCACTCGGGCGCCGTACCACCCGCGCACGGTGATGCGACGCTGGCGCGCTGGTTCGCCGAGCAGCAGCCGTCGGGCGGTCTGACCGAGGCCGTGTACGACCTGCTGCGCCGGTCGGGCGAGGCGCGGGCCGTCGTCGTCGACACGCTGGTGGACACGTACTACCAGGACGTCGACCCCGGCCCGCTCCTGCGGGAGGTCGGGCTCGATGACGACGAAGTCGACGTGCCCGACGAGACCCACGAGACCCACGAGACCCACGAGACCCACGAGACCGAACGGTACGGAACCGGGCCGCATGAGGACCGTCAGCCGTACCGGGACGGCCAGGTCCCCGAGGGCGCGGAACGCTTCACCCCCGACCCCGTTGTCCTCGCGGCCGCTTACGACCGGCTCTGCCGCGCCGCCGAGCACCACGAGAAGCGGCGCGGGACCGGCCGCGTGAGCACCACCACCGAGCGCTACGTCCGGTCGCGCGCGGCGCGTCAGGCCGTCCTCGAGCGCTGCCGCGGACTCTGCGAGAACCCCGGCTGCACGGGCCAGCCCGCGGACACGACACCGAGCGGCGCGGCCATAGTGGAGATCGACCACGTCGTCGACCTCCAGCTCGGCGGACGCGACCACCCGGCCAACATGGTCGCCCTGTGCCCGAACTGCCACGCGGTGAAGACCCGCGGGCGCGGGCGCGAGAAGCTGCGCGCCGTCCTCGCCGAAGAGGCCGGAAAGCGGCACGCGGCGACTCTCGCCCGTCGGCGCAGCCGCGGTCCTGGCGGTAGCACTGGGCGGGGGGACTGATCGGCGGTACGGGAAAGCGTCGTCGGGAACTACGCAGATTTAACCTCTCGGCTCCTTCTACGGCGGGGTCTACGCGCGTATCTTGAGCCGGATCGCTCATTCCGGCTCATGGTGATGTGCCGTCATGAGACGTGGAAACACGACGTATTCATCGCGTTCAACGCACCGCACGAAGGAGACCCTCACCGGTGTCGCACATCTCTGGGGCAGAGCCCCGCCCTGACAGACCCGGTACTGCCGGGAACCGCAAGCGGCTGGTCACGATCGGGATAGCCGGCGCTGTGGTGCTGGCCGCGGTCGGCGTGCACACCGCCTTCGCGACGCCGTCCGCCGATGTGATGGTGTCCGAGGTGTACGGCGGCGGCGGCAACTCCGGTGCCACGTATACAAACGACTTCATCGAGCTGGCCAACTCGGGCAGCGCTCCGCTGGACCTGAGCGGGTACAGCGTGCAGTACCTGCCGGGCGCGCCGACGCCGACGTCCAAGTGGCAGGTGACGCCGCTGACCGGGTCGCTCGGCGCGGGCGCGCGGTATCTGGTGCAGGAGGCCGCGGGCACCGGCGGGACGACGGCGCTGCCGTCGCCGAACGTGGTCGGCGCCATCAACATGTCCGGTACGACGGGAACGGTCGCCCTTGTGCACGGCACCGACCCGCTGACCTGCGTGACGAAGGCGGACTGCGCCGCCGACGGCACCATCCGCGACCTGGTCGGCTACGGCACGGCCGCGGTGTTCGAGGGCAACGGCCCGGCGGCCGGGGCGAGCAACACCGACTCGGTGGCGCGCCCCGCCCTGACGGACACCGACGACAACGCGGCGGACTTCACCGCGGGCGCGCCCACTCCGGGCGCCGCGGGTGACGGCGGCGGCCCGACGACGCCCCCCACCACCCCGCCGACCACGCCGCCCACCACGCCCCCGACCGGCGTCGAGGCGAAGATCCACGACATCCAGGGCGACACCCGGCTCTCCCCGCTCGCGGGCAAGGCGGTCACCGGCGTGACCGGCATCGTCATCGGCGTCCGCTCCTTCGGCTCCTCTCAGGGCTACTGGGTGCAGGACCCGACGCCGGACGCCAACCCCCGTACCAGCGAGGGCATCTACGTCTTCACCGGCTCGGTCACCCCGACCGTCGCGGTCGGCGACAGCGTCTCGCTCGCGGGCACCGTCTCCGACTACTACCCGGGCGGCACCTCCGCCGGCGGCCAGCCGGTGACCGAGCTGACCAAGGCCGCCGCCACGGTGGTCTCGCACGGCAACGCGCTCCCCGCGCCCGTCGTCCTGGACAAGAAGAGCGTCCCCGACGCGTTCGTCCCGGCCGTCGGCGGCGGCACGATCGAGAACCTGCCGCTGCGTCCCGACGAGTACGCGCTCGACCTCTTCGCCTCGCTCGAGGGCATGAACGTGCAGATCGGTGACAGCCGCGTCGTCGGCGCCACCGACCCGTACTCCGAGCTGTGGGTGACGGTCAAGGCGGACCAGAACAAGACCAAGCGCGGCGGCACCCTCTACACGGGCTACGACCAGCCCAACTCCGGCCGCCTGATGGTGCAGTCGCTCATCCCGACCGCCACGCAGGCGTTCCCGGTGGCGAACGTCGGCGACACGCTGCGCGGTACGACGGCGGGCCCGCTGGACTACAACCAGTACGCGGGCACCTTCGCCGTCCAGGCGCGCACGATCGGCACGGTCAAGAGCGGTGGCCTCAAGCCCGAGGTGACCGACAAGGCCAAGTCGGACCAGGCGACCATCGCCACGTACAACGTGGAGAACCTGGCGCCCGGCAACCCGCAGTCGAAGTTCGACGCGCTCGCCAAGGGCCTGGTCACCAACCTCCGTTCGCCCGACATCGTGGCGCTGGAGGAGATCCAGGACAACAACGGCGCCACCGACGACGGCACGGTCGCCGCGGACAAGACGCTGACCAAGCTGACCGACGCCATCAAGGCGGCGGGCGGCCCGAGTTACCAGTGGCGCTCGATCGACCCGGTCAACGACAAGGACGGCGGCGAGCCCGGCGGCAACATCCGCTCGGTGTTCCTGTTCAACCCCGACCGTGTCAGCTTCGTCGACCGTCCCGGCGGCGACTCCACCACCGCGGTGGGCATCACCGGCACCGGCTCCAAGACCGCGCTGACCGTCTCCCCCGGCCGCATCGCGCCCACCGACCCGGCGTGGAACAGCAGCCGCAAGCCGCTGGTGGGCGAATTCACCTTCCGCGGCGAGAAGTTGTTCGTGATCGCGAACCACTTCAACAGCAAGGGCGGCGACCAGGGCATCGACAGCCGCTTCCAGCCGCCGGTCCGCAGCTCGGAGGTGCAGCGCAACCGCCAGGCGATCCTGGAGCACGACTTCGTGCAGCAGCTCGAGAAGGCCGACCGCAACGCCAACGTCGTGGTCCTCGGCGACCTGAACGACTACCAGTTCTCGCCCGCCGCCCAGGCCCTCACCGGCAACGGCACGGTCCTCACCGACCTGGTCAACACCCTGCCCAAGGACGAGCGTTACTCCTACGTGTACGAGGGCAACTCCCAGGTCCTGGACCACATCCTGGTCAGCCCCAGCCTGAAGCACGTCGACTACGACGTGGTGCACATCAACTCGGAGTTCGCCAACCAGACGAGCGACCACGACCCGCAGGTCGTCAAGATCAAGCCGTAGCAGGTCGTCATTCGTACGGCGGCACGTCGTCGCAGGTCGTCGTACGGCTGAGTGACGCGTGAGGCACATGTGAGGGGCGGGCCCGGCGGGGTCCGCCCCTTCGCGCTGCCCGGCTTTCCTGCCCCACGCCTTGACGCGCGCATGGCGGAGTTATAGACCATTACCTGTTCGAGAGAGCGCTCTCACGAGCGTGCCCCACCCTGTACACGGCCCCCCACCCGGTCAGGAGTCCTCATGCACGCCACGCCGGAAGGCAGCGCGATGCCACACGGCAGCCTCTCGCAGTCAGCGCTCCCGCACGCGCCCTGAGCCGCCGGAAACGGTTACGCCGTAACGCGCGGTCCCGCCGCACCCAGCGGTCACGCCGCGCTCAACGGCCCTGCCGTACACGGCGGTCACGCCGTACTCCGCACACGGGCGCACCCCCCACAACGCTTCGTCGGGACAGGAGATCTCGCATGTCCACCGGACACGCACCAGAGCAGGACCACGGGCACGACCCTCAGGACCGGGCCGGTACGGCCGGCGCCGCGTCGCACCGCGGGCGCCGCTCCCGCACCCGGATCGGCCTCGCGGCACTGGCCGTCGGCGTGCTGGCCCTGGCCGGCCTGACGGCGGTGGCGAGCCCGGGCGGCGCGGCCACCCCCGCGGCGGCCCCGGCCGTCGCACCCGCCGCCGTACCGGCCCCTCCGGCCGGTTTCACCACCACCTGGAGCGACGACTTCAACGGCGCCTCGGGCACCGGGGTCGACGGCGGCAACTGGAAGTACGACACCGGCCCCGGCAGCAGCTTCGGCACCGGTGAGATCGAGACAATGACCAACAGCACGTCCAATGTCTTCCAGGACGGCAACGGCCATCTCGTGCTGCGCGCCCTCCACTCGGGCAGCGACCCGCGCGCGGGCTGGACCTCGGGCCGGATCGAGACGCAGTCGTCGTCCTTCGGGGCGCCTCCCGGCGGCGTCGTGATGATGCAGTCGTCGATCCAGCAGCCGAATCTGACGACCGCCAACGGCGCCGGCTACTGGCCCGCGTTCTGGATGCTCGGCTCGACGCTGCGCACCGGCACCACGTGGCCGACCTCCGGCGAGGTCGACATCATGGAGGACATCAACTCCCGCAGTTCGGTGTTCGGCACTCTGCACTGCGGCGTCAACCCCGGCGGTCCGTGCAACGAGTCCACCGGCATCGGCAGCGGTGAACGCGCCTGCTCCGGCTGCCAGACCGGTTACCACACCTACGCCGTGCAGATCGACCGCTCGGTCTCGCCCGAGCAGATCCGCTGGTACCTGGACGGCGCCAACTACTTCACCGTCAACGCCAATCAGGTCGACGCCACGACCTGGGCCAACGCGGTGGACCACCCGTTCTTCATCATCTACGACCTCGCGATGGGCGGCGGCTTCCCCGACGCCTTCGGCGGCGGCCCCAACGCGGCGACCGTCAGCGGCGGCCAGATGAACATCGACTACGTGGCCGTCTACAACAAGGGCCCGGGCAGCACCACTCCGCCGTCCAACGGCACCAACCTGGCGCTGAACAAGCCCGCGACGGCCTCCTCCACGGAGAACGCGGGCACCCCCGCCTCGGCCGCCGTCGACAACAGCACCACCACCCGCTGGTCCAGCGCCTTCAGCGACCCGCAGTGGCTGCGCGTCGACCTCGGCGCCTCGCACGCCGTCAACCAGGTCAAGCTCAATTGGGAGGCCGCCTACGCCAAGGCGTTCCAGATACAGGTCTCCAACGACGGCACCAACTGGACCAGTTGCTACAGCACCACGGCGGGCACCGGCGGCCTCCAGACCCTCAACGTCAACTGCACCGGCCGCTACATCCGCGTGTACGGCACCCAACGCGCCACGGCCTACGGCTACTCCCTCTGGGACTTCCAGGTCTTCGGGAGCTGACACCGCCCGAAGCCCGCACCTCCAGGAGAGCTGAACGCCTCCCCCGCGAACCAGGGCGGGCGGACCCCCTGCCGGGCCCGCCCGCCCTCGCCGCGTACCGCCGCGTGTCCTACGCCGTCGCGAAGCGGAAGGTGCTCGTCACCGCGTCGAAGATGTCGTGGAACGCTTCGGCGAGGTCGAGGACGGGGCTGGCGCCGGAGACGAGGACGATCTCGGCGGGGCGGCCGGGAACGGGGATGTAGGTCTGGGTGAGCGCCATCCGGACCGTGCGGGTGTCGCCCTGCTCGACGGGGACGTCCTCGACGCCCACCGTGCGGGCGCACAGCCCGACTTCGGGGATCTCGACGGTGGTGACCCGCCGCCAGGCGTCGCCTTCGCGGCGGGGCGTGATCGTCCTGAGCGTCTCGGCGATGACACGCGGGTCGGTGCTCAGCGTGGAGCCCTGCGAGCCGGTGGCGCTCACGACGGTGACGGTGACCATCGCGGTCAGCGGGACGCCCTCGAAGTTCTCGGCCATGCAGCCGCAGTAGAGCGCCCCCGCGTCATGGGCGTCACGGGCCATCCGGCGCAGCAGCGCGACCAGGTCCTTGCGGTACGGGGCCAGTTCGGGGACGGCCCGGACGCGCGCGTCGATCAGCGCGCGGACGGTCTCCTCGCGGCCCTCGGGCCGTACGTCGAACTCCCACCACGACTCGGGTACGGACAGGGAAACGCCGACCGGCGGGGCGGCGGGGGCTTCCGGCGTGCTCTCGTTCATGACCGGCTATTCCTTCGTGCCGTGCGGGGCGGGCCCCTGCTGCGGGCCGGGGGCGCTCTCGGTGGAGTCGGCGAGCTGCTTGGCCAGGTCGGTGTCCACCTTGCGGATCTCGCTGACCACGGTGGTCGCCATCTTCTCCAGGCCGGTGAGCTGCTTGTGGATGTCGCCCCTGCCGTCCTTCCAGTTGGCCTGGAAGTGGTCGAGCGCGCCGGCGACGCTGCCGTCGCCCATGTCGTCCTCGAAGGCCCGCAGGGTCGCCTTCGTGTCGTCGAGCCGCTTGGTGATCGACCCGAGCATCGTGGCGAAGTCCTCCAGCAGGTCGAGCGGTATCGCCAGCCGGTCCTCGCTCATGCGTCGCCGTCCTCCCAGTCCAGGCTGCGGGCGCGGTACGTGTAGGTGGCGCAGAATGCGGCCAGTTCGGCGGGGAGCGGCTGGACGCAGTCCACCGAGTAGTCGAGGAAGTATTTCGGCGCGATGGCGTTGAACTCCCAGAAGGTGTATTCGGGTTCGAGCCGGTCGAGCACTTCCTGGTAGAGGTCGCGGACTTCGAGGAAGTCGAGCAGCTCCGGCAGCGTCCATTCGGCGACGGATTCGCCGGGGTCGCTCGGCAGCCGTGTCGTACCGGCTTCCGAGGACTTCCGCAGCGGGCTCCCTGCGGCGAGCGTCCGCACGTCGTCGGCGGAGAGGAAATGCCAGGGGCCGTCCTTCTCGACGAACACCCAACTGTCGACGTTGGCATGGCGGAACAGCTCGCCGGACGCGCCGAAGAACACCTGCTCGGTGAAGGCCATTCCCGGGCGGCGCTGCTGCCGGGTCCGCCCCTCGAACTCGACCTCCACGTCGTGGTCGCCCTGGGTGAGCTGCCGCAGCGCGTCCGCGCGGAACTCCCGCCGGTACGGGGAGGTGCGCAGGCACGAGTGGTGGAAGGAGCCTTCCAGGAACACCTCTTGGGGGTCCCAGGGCGCCAGCAGCATTCGGTAGCTCTTCACGAACGTGGTCCAGCCCGGCACCTGGAGGACATAACGTCCGCAGAACTGGCAGGCGTTGGGTCCGTTCATCGCGCCCGAATCCTCCGTACTCACACTCAATGCCGTCGCTGAAGGTGATTCACGCCGACTATACATGAGGCACTCTCACCACGTACCCGCGGTCATTCATGGGACCGCCCGGCGGATATTGCCCCTGTGGCACGTCGATAATTCCGTTGTGGTCGAAGAACGTGACATTGCCGTCGCGGCTGACCACGGCTTCCACGTGCCTGCTCGCCTTGTTGTCGAGGTCGAACTGCATACTGTTCCGCATTCCCTGGGCCCGTTCGATATCGGTCGGCGGCCCCGGTATGCGGTCCTCGGGGTGGGTGTGGACGGTGAACTTGTAGCCCCGGCCGCGCAGGTCCTTCGGAATGGAACTGCCGATCTCCGTGCCCCGGAAAAGCCGCAGTTCGCCGCCGGGGCCCTGGACGATGGCGTGTTCCACACCCGCGAATTTCTGGAGTTCCGCGAGGTGGGTGACATTCACCTCGGCGGGGCGGATCTGGATGTGGCCGTCCTCCAGCGCCTTCACCAACTGCTTGGCCTTCGGTGACAGATCGCGGAAGGGAATGGTGCCGCCGGGCAGCCGGTCGCCGCCCTTGAAGGCGACCGTGATCGCCCGGAGACCCTCGCCGCCGTCCCGGATCAGCGATGCCATGTTCTTGAGCGCGCCCTTGGCCGAACCCAGCGCGTGGGCACCGATCTTGAGCAGGCCGCCCGCCTTGTAGAGCTCGGCGAGCTTGCCGAGGGAGGTCAGGCCCTTGGTCATGGGGACGCAGTCCAGGACGGCGAAGAGCACGTCCCACAAAGTGGCCTTGCCCTGGATGTATTTGGTGACGGTGTCGGCAAGGACGAGCAGCGCCGCGGCGACGACGAGCCAGGCGAGCGGGCCGCCGATGATCATCACGACGATGCCGAGGACCGCCACGATCCACTTGCAGACCGTGATGATCTCGTCCCAGTGGTCGGCGACCCAGTGGACCGCCTTCTCCCACCAGTGCCGGTTCCTGATCCCCGCGTCCGACGCCTCGTGCAGCCTGGCCACCGTGCGTCGCGCCGCGTCCTCCCGCATACCCCGCGCCTGCTCCGCCAGCCGCTTCGCCGCGTCGAGCGCCGACTGCGCGGAGGAGACGGCCTGCTGGGCGTCGGCCCGACGGGCCTTGGCGGCGGCCAGGTCACGGGTGGCCTGGCGGACCTGGTCCGAATCGGGCGGCGGGACGGTCGCGCCGTGGTTCTTCGCCGGATCGTACGAGTCGGCGGTCGACGTGGCCGTGTGCACCCAGTCCTGCGCACCGTTCAGACCGCTCTGCGCGGAGACCAGCCGGGCATGCGCCGTGCGCCCGTCGGCCAGGGCGCGGTCCGCCTGGTACTGCGCGTGCTCCAGATCCGGCCAGTACGACTCCAGCGCCTCCGCCGCGATCCGGTACGACGTATGCAGCTTGTCGAGATTCTTCGGCGTCGACCCGAACTCCTCCCGGAACGCGTCCGCCGACAGCCCCGCCCACGCCAGGATCGCGTCCTCCGACTGCATCCCCTTCACCAGCCGCAGCGCGCCGCCCACATCGTCCGCGAACTCGTGCAACTGCCGCGACAACGTCTTCACCCGCGACGCGTCACCCGGAACCGGATCGCGATCCATGTCGAGTATGTGCCAGTCGCTCGGACGACCCATGCGTCAATTCCCCCGTCGGCGCGTGGTGTTCAGCGGGTGGTGTTCACGGGTGGTGAACCGGTGATCAACAGCTGATCATCAGTAGAGACGTTTCACGCCACCTGAAGGGTTCCCGGTCGCGGTATCGGCTTTCTTTTGGTCAACCAGTGGTCAAGTCGCGTGTGAGGAAGACGAACTGGGCGGGTTTGTCCGGGAGTTCGACGCAGGGGCCGAGGGTGAAGCCGGTGCTGAGGAGACGGTCGATCGCGCGGGTGTTGCGGGCGTCGGGTTCCGCGACGATACGGCGGCAGGCGGGGTCGGCGAAGACGTGGGCGAGGAGGGCGGTCAACAGGTGCCGCGTGTAGTCGGGTTCGCGTTCGGCGCCGGGGTCGATGGGGCCGACGAAGACGTGGACGCCGACGTCGCCGGGCAGCCGCTCGTAGAAGTCGCCGATGGGGTCGGCCTCCGGCTGGTAGGTCTGGAAGAGGGCCACGGGGCGGTCGTCGCGGCGGACCAGATAGGCGTGGTGGGTGTCGAGCGAGTCCAGGAAGGCGTAGATCTCGCGCACCTGGTCGCGGGTCGCGTCGCCCATGCCCCAGAACCGGCCCCGCTCCTGGGTGACCCACGCGTGGATGAGGCCGATGTCCCGGTCGGGGTCGACAGGCACGAAGCGGACGGTCCCGAAGCCGGCGGGCGGCCCGTGAAAGGCGGCTGCTCCAGCGGGGCCAGCGGCGGGCGCTTCGGGTGCTTTCGGGGCTTCGGGGGCTTCCGGGGCTTCGGGCACAGAGGTCTCCCTGGTGAGTCGGGTCCAGTCGGTGACCACGGGGACGAGGTCGCCGCGCAGCCAGTACGGAAGCTGGTCGCGGTGGTGCGGGCCGCCGGGCACTCCGCTCGCTCCGAAGGGCACGACCCACCGGCTGTTCTCACGGTCGGCCAGATCCCATACGTAGCGGGCGGCGGGCCCGCGCAGGCTGTGGTGGGTGATGCCGGGGACGCTGGACGTGGACAGCACGCAGTCGTGGTCCCCCGCCAGCCCCGGCCACACCTCGGGCGCGTGCCCGTACGCGTCGGGCGGCAGCGCCTGCCAGGGCGCGAGCCGGTGCAGTTCCCCCCAGGTCCGCTCCCCCGCGCCCGCCTCCCCCGCACCGGCCCCCGCCGTCTCCTCCAGCGCGGCCCGTACGATCGCGGCCCGGTCCCGTGCGGGTATGAGCCCGCCGCCCAGCAGCGTCTCCAGCGCGAACGCCACCCGGGGCACCAGTGCCAGCCACGGCGTGAACGTCGCGGGATACGACGGCAGATGGACGAGTTCGGCCAGCGGGGCGAGCGCGGGGTGCGCGGCGAGAGCGCGGACGACCGCCGCCCGCAGTACGGCGTATGACGCGGCGTCAGTGCTCTCGGCCGCCATCCGCCGGTCCCAGCGCAGGAGTCGCGCGCCGAGAGCGGAGGCCGCGGGGCTCAGCCGCGGCGTGTCAGGGCCCTGGAGGTCGGCGACGTGGTCCAACAGGGCGCGGGCGGAGCCGAGATGGACGTCGGTGTGGATCGCCCCCATGCCGTCCGCCGTCCAGTCGTCGGCGGATGCCAGAAGGCGGCGGATGCGGCGCGCGCGGTGCGGCGCGGCGAATTCGGTGCCGAGCGGGGCGGCCAGTTCGCGCGCGTTGGCCATCACCGCGAGGCCGTCGCGGACGTCGGCGCGCGGCAGGGGCCCGTAGGCGCCGGTCCACGCGTGCTCCTTCCGCCACGCGGGCACGGCGTACAGGGAGTTGTCCGGATGCCGTACGGGCACCCGGCCCGCCGTCCGGTGCAGGAGGCCGCCCTCGGTGTCGGCGGCCTGCACGACGTTGACCGGCTCGACCCAGCCGTCCAGCGCCCGGTCGACGTCGCCGACGGTGGTGGCGCGCAGCAGCGACGGCAGTGCGCAGAAGCCGAGTTCGGCTCCGGCGCGGGCGGGACAGCGCAGGCTGACGGCGTTCCAGACGGTGTCCGCGCCGCCGTCCGACGCGCCGCCGTCCGACGCGGCGGGGCTCTCGGGCGCATCGGGGTTCCCCGGCGCGTCGGGGCCGCCGATGATCACCGGGCCGCGTGCGGTCTCGACGATCTCGACGCGGACGGGGTCGGCGTCCGCGACGGCGACGGTCTCGGTACGGGAAGCGGCGGGCTCCCAGCCGTCGGGGCCGAGGGCCCGGACGGAGCCGTCGGGGGCGCGGCGCAGGTGTTCGCGGTAGAGGTCCTGGTAGTCGGCCATGGCGTTGGTGATGGCCCAGGCGACCCGGCCGGTGTGGCCGAAGTGGGCGAGGCCAGGGACGCCGGGGACGGCGAGGCCGACGACGTCGAACTCCGGGCAGGCCAGGCGGATCTGCTGGTAGACGCCCGGTGCCTCGATGAAGCGGTGCGGGTCGCCCGCGAGGAGCGCCGCGCCCGTGGCGGTGCGGTCCCCGGTGATCAGCCAGCCGTTGCTGCCCGCGGTGCCGGGCCCGTCGGTGGCGAAGGCCGCGACGGCGTCCGGGCCGAGCCGCCGGGCCGCCTCGTACCGCCAGAGTTTGGCGGGGAAGCCCGCGAAGAGGATGTGGGTGGAGAGCCAGACGGCCAGCGGCGTCCAGGGCTGCCAGCGGCCGGGTGCGAGGCCGGTGGCGGCGAACTCCGGTGCCTGCGCCGCGCCTTGGGGCAGCCCGGCGTTGACGCCGTCCACGTAGGCGGCGACCCACCGCGCGGTGTCCTGGTCGAGCCGGGCGTGGCAGCGGCGGGCGGTGTCGGCCAGCAGCGCGCGGCGGGCGAAGCGGTCCCACTCGACGGCGTCGGCGCCGAGGAACGCGGCGGTGCCGCCCTCCGCGCGGTGCCGTTCGGTCTCCAGCTGCCAGGCCCGGTCGACGGCGGCGTTCCGGCCTTGAGCGAAGGCGAGTTCGCGGGCGCTGTCCGCGCGGAGGTGGGGGATGCCCCAGGCGTCCCTGAAGACCTCGCTGCTCACCCTGACTCCCTCTAATCATTAAGGTTAGGGTGCCCTAACTTAACAGGAATCGGGGACCTCACAAGGGCCGGACACCTCACAGGGGCCGGGGACCCCACGAGGGCCGGGGACCCCACAAAGGCCGGGGACCTCACAGGGATCGCGGGCCACACGGCGGCGGGCGGTACGGCTGCGGGCGGTACGGGACCCGCCCGTACCGCCCGCCGTCACGCCGCGTCCCCGGGTCCGGGGGTCAGACGCCCTCGGACACCTTGAGCACGATCTTGCCGGTCAGGTGCCCGGCCTCGCTCGCGCGCTGCGCGTCGGCCGCCGCCTCCAGCGGGAACACCTCGTGGACGGCGATGGTCAGCTTGTCCGCGGCGAACAGCGCCAGCGCCTCCGCGAAGGCGGGCTCGCCGTAGTACCCCTCGGCCCCCGAGGTGAAGCGGACGCCGAGCTTGCCCGCGCCCGGCGCGTCGGCGATGGACAGCACCCGCTCGGTGCCGCCGGTCAGCTCGACCGACGCCTGGAGCGCGTCGCCCCGCCCGGCCGCGTCGAGCGCCGCGTCGATCCCCTCGGGCGCGGCGGCCCGCACCCGTTCCACCAGCCCGTCCCCGTAGGCGACCGGGACCGCGCCGAGCGCCCGCAGGTGCTCGTGGTTGGCCTCGCTCGCCGTGCCGACGACCTTGACGCCGCGCGCGACCGCGAACTGTACGGCGACGGTGCCGACGCCGCCCGCCGCGCCATGGATCAGCAGCGTCTCGCCGGGCCGCACCTTGAGCATGTCCAGCGCGCGATACGCGGTCTCCGCCGCGACCGGCAGCGCCGCCGCCTGCTCCCAGCTCAGCGTGCCGGGCTTGAGGGCGACCTTCGCGACCTCGGCGAGCGCCCGCTCGGCGTAGGCGCCGGTGGCGGTCTGGCCGAAGACGTCGTCGCCGACCGCCAGGCCCTCGACGCCCTCGCCCAGCGCCTCGACGACACCCGCCGCCTCAAGGCCCGGCACATGCGGGAAGTCCACGGGGAAGACCTGCTCCATGTAACCGGCGCGGATCTTGCTGTCGAGCGGGTTCACGCCCGCCGTGCGCACCGTGATCCGCACCTGGCCGGGGCCCGGCTCCGGCACGTCGGTGTCCACGGCCCGCAGCACGTCCGCGGAGCCGTATTCGGTGAAGGCGATGGACTTCGTCATGGGTTCACAATCCTTCGGAGGGCTCGGAAATATTCGAGAACATTCGGAAACCTGAAGCAATTGCCTTGGCGGGCGCCCGAGGAGACGCGGCGCCCCGGTGCGACGGCGGCATTCCCCGGGCGTTCCGCCGGCACCTCCTAGGCGTTCCCCGGGCGTCCCCGGGCATTCCCCGGGTGTCCCGGGGAACTCCCCGGGTGTCCCCGGCACTCCCCGGGGTCCTTCAGGGCACTTTCCAGCATCGCCGCGGGCCGCCGTCGATCCGGCCCGCCGTTCGGACGGTTCCGCCCGGCCGAAAGGACAGTCCGCGCCCATCATCGCCGCCGTACGCTCGGGAGGCATGCCGAGCCATGACGGAATCCGCCCGCAGGACGCCCTCGCGCGGGCCCTGGTCGTCACCCGCGCACCGCTGCCCGACACCATGCGGCGGCTGTCGGAGGTGCTGACCGACCTGGTGCCGCACCGGGCGGTCGCCCGGCGGAGCGCCGTCTGCACGTTCACTCCGACGGCGGCCTTCGGGGACGAGGAGCTGACCGGCCGGATCACCGGCGCCGAACTGACGCGCCTGGCCGGGCGGGTGACGGCGGGCGCGCCCTGGCAGGGCGAGGCGGTGCTGGCCGGGACGCCGCACCCGGTGCTCGCCGTCGCCTCCACGCGTGAGTTCGCCGAGCCCGCCGAGACCGCCGACACGGGCGCGGGCGCGGGCCCGCTGCTGGTCGTCGTACGCTCCTCGGCCGAGCCGCTGGACGCCGACGTCACGGCCGTGGCGCAGGGCCTGTGGGACCTGGTCACCGTCAACCAGGAGCGCCGGATGGCGGAGGCAGGACCGACGCAGGCGGCCAGTTCGCGGGCCGCCGCCGCGGCCAGGGCGCGGGCCATCGCGGAGCTGACCGACGCGCACTCCTCCGTACTGTCGGCGATCCTCGGTACGCTGCGCGCCGCGTCGCTGGACGACACCGCCGCGCGGCGCGGCGCCGTCGACCTGGCCGTCGCGGCCCTGATCGACCTGCGCGCGGGCGCCGACCTGGACCGGGAGCTGAGCGAGGAGCCCGCGGACGCCGCCTTCGGCCGCCTCACCGCCGAGCTGCGCCCGCTGCTGCGCTACAGCCCCGTCGAGCTGGACCTGCGCCCTCCCGCCTCCCGCCGTACGCTGGCCGCCGACGTGGCCCACGGCGCGCGGGCGGCGGTACGCGGGGCCGTCCTGGCCATGCTGGAGCAGGGCGACCTGGGGCGGCTCCATGTGAGCTGGCAGCTCGACGAGGACACGCTCCGCGTGCTGGTACGCGACGACGGGCCCGGCCTGCTCGCCCCGGAGGCGCTCGCCGTCCACCGCTTCACCGACCGGCTCACGGCGCTCGGCGGGCGGCTCGTCCTCGATGCCCTGCCCGGCTGGGGCTCCACCCTCACCGTCACCCTGCCGCTGTCCCCCGACCTCCCGGCCGCCCCCGCTGCGGCCGGGCCGCTGGACGCCCTCCATCCGAGGGAACGGCAGGTCCTCGAAGAGCTCGCCCTCGGGCGCCGCAACCGCGAGATCGCCCTCGCCCTCCACATCAGCGAGTCCACCGTGAAATTCCACGTCGCCAACATCCTCGCCAAGCTCGGCGTCGCCTCCCGCGGCGAGGCCGCCGCCCTCGCCCGTACGGCGGCGGCCACCGCGTAGCCCGCGGACAGCCGTCACCGGTCGGGCGTCAGGCCGCGACGGCGACCGCCGCGCGGCCGAGCCGGACACCGCCGCGGGCCGGCCGGAAGACGACGAGCCGCAGGAGCAGGAAGCGGCCGAGGCCGGCGAGGGCGGAGGCCGCGATGTAGACGCCCTGCCGGGTGAGGGCGTCGCCGGACGGATACGCGGAGGCGTAGGCGAGCAGCGCCCCGGTGGTGAAGAGGTACGACAGCAGGACGGTGAGCGCGCAGGCGCAGTGGTCGGACCAGGTGGCGCCGCCCCGGCCGAAGGTGAAGCGGCCGTGGAGTTCGGTGGCCAGGACCGTGGAGCCGATGGTGACGACGGCGTTGGACAGGGCGAGGGGGACGCTGTCGCCGATCAGCAGGAGGACGCCGCTGGCGAGGACGGTGACTCCGCCGCCGCACAGCACGAACCGCACGAAGGAGGCGAGGGCCGCGGTGCGCGAGGACGGGGACGCGATGGCCGCCCGGCCGGTGATCGCCGTGCTGGCGGCCATGGTCAACTCCTGTGTCGGTGACGGCCGCTGAGGGCGCCCGTCGTCGTGTCACCGACTCTTCCGCACAGCCGCGCGCGGGCCCATCAGGTGTGTCCCCCATTGCGTGTGGGGGCTACCCCCACCCCTCCTCAGGGGCGTGCCCCCCACATCCCCGAGGGTCCCGATCATTAGAAGAAGATGAACGTACTTATCCATGGTTTACAAGGCGGGTGGCGCACATCACCCTTGCTTTGCGCGGCACAATGCCTCTTTTGTCCAGATGTGAGCCATATGCGCGTTTGACCATGCCTGGCACTGCGTGCCAGAGTCTTCTCAACGGCCCGCACCGACCCGCGCTCGGCCGTTCCACAGACGCCGCGAACCACACCCCCCTTGCTTCGCGGCGGTTCGAAGAGGCCCTTGCGCAGTCGTTACCACGACGCGAAGGGCCTCTTCACAATATCCGGGCCGGTCACGGCGGTACGGCCCCGACACCCCCGCACGACGGCCCCGACGCCCGCGCCGGGCGCGAACTACCGCTCCGGGACCCGCAGTTCGAACCACGTCGTCTTGCCGCGCGGCTGGAGGTCGACACCCCAGCGGTCGGAGAGCTTGTCCACCAGGAACAGGCCCCGGCCGCTGGCGTCCAGGCCGCGGACCGGCAGCAGGCAGGGCAGCGCCCGCGAGGGGTCCCGCACCTCGACCCTGACCCAGCCCCGGCGCCAGTGCATCCGCAGCCCGAACGTCCGCGCCCCGGTGTGCCGTACGGCGTTGCCCACGAGTTCGGAGACGAGCAGTTCCACGGTGTCGGCGAACTGCGGGAGGCCCCAGACCCGTACCACGGAGAGCGCCAGGCGCCGGGCGGTGGAGGCGGATTCGGGACGGGAGGTCAGATGGACCTCCTGGACGGACGGGTCGCCGTACAGATCGAGGGCCTTGGCCGCCGTGTCGTCGGTGAGAACGGGAACCGCACCCGCGGCGGTGTCCACCCGCTGCGGCTGCTCAGATGCTCCCCGGCCCGCCATGACTTCATGATGGCTGCAATTGCAGCGCTCCGAGGGGTAACCGGGGGAATTCGTCCGACGGAGTACGCCGCCCCACGCCTGTGACTAGGCATATGCCCTGGGCACAGAACACCCCTCAACGGCCCTGCTGATCAGTGGAGTTGACGTATGCAACCATCACAGCGGATGGTGGCGGCCTCCTATTCCTTAAGGCTGGCATAAGGTTGCCTTAAGGTGAGCCGCGCACCCTGCGTCACCTCTGACGCGCTGTCAGCCGAGCACCCGTTCGACGCTCAGCCGCATGTGCGTCGGATCGCCGTCCCCGGCTGACCACGCGTCAGCATCCGCGGGCTCAGCGGAAGGTGGCCTTCCCCGGTCCGTCCTCGACGAAGCTGCGCATCCCCGTCTCGCGGTCCGCCGTGGCGAACAGCCCCGCGAACAAGGTGCGTTCGATCGTCAGCCCGGTCTCCAGATCCGTTTCGAGACCCGCGTCGACGGCCTCCTTCGCGGCCCGCAGCGCGTACGCGGGACCGCGCGCCAGCCGCTCCGCCCAGGCCCGCGCCCGCGCGTACACCTCGTCGGCCGGGACGACCTCGTCCACCAGCCCCAGCGACAGCGCCTCCCGCGCCGTCACCATCCGGCCGGTGAAGATCAGGTCCTTGGCGCGCGAGGGACCGACCAGCCGGGACAGCCGCTGGGTGCCGCCCGCGCCCGGGATCAGACCGAGCAGGATCTCCGGCTGTCCGAGCTTCGCGTTCTCGCCCGCGATCCGGTAGTCGGCACACAGTGCCAGCTCGCAGCCGCCGCCGAGCGCGTAACCGGTCACGGCCGCCACCACCGGCTTCGGGATCCGCGCCACCGCCGTGAAGGACTCCTGGAGCGCCCGCGAGCGGTCGACCATGTCCTCGTACGACATGGCCTGCATCTCCTTGATGTCCGCGCCCGCCGCGAACACCTTCTCCCCGCCCCACACCACCACGGCCCGTACCTCGGGACGCCGCGCCGCCTCCTCGGCGACCTCCTTGAGCCGGTCCTGCGTGCCGGAGTCCAGGGCGTTCATGGGCGGCCGGTCGAGCCGGACGGTGCCGACGCCTTCGTCGACTTCAAAGGTCACAGTCATACGGGCGAGCGTACGACGGACGGCCCGCCCCAGGTCAGGGGCGGGCCGTCGCGGCTCACGTGCGGTGCCTCACACGGGCGGAACCCGATGCGGAACCTGATGCGGAACCCGGTCAGGACGTCCACTCGCTCCAGGGGAGGTTCCAGCCGTTGAGGCCGTTGTACCACTGGACGGTCTTGTCCTTGGAGTTCTGCACCTGCACCACGTCACCGATGATCGACTGGTTGTAGAACCAGGCCGCGGGGGTGCTCGCGTCACCCGCGCCGCGCACGTCGTGCAGACCCACGCAGCCGTGGCTGGTGTTGCTGTTGCCGAAGACCGAGGTCGCGGCCCAGTAGTTGCCGTGGATGAAGGTGCCCGAGGTGGTCAGCCGCATGGCGTGCGGCACGTCCTTGATGTCGTACTCACCGCCGAAGCCGACCGTGTCGCCGTTCATCCGGGTGGTCACGTACTTCTCGGAGATGACCATCTTGCCGTTGTACGTGGTGTGGTCCGGCGCGCCCGAGGAGATCGGGATGGTGCGCAGCACCTTGTTGTCGCGGTAGACGGTCATGGTGTGCTTGGCCGCGTCCACGATGCTCACCTGGCGGCGGCCGACGGTGAAGTGGACGTCCTTGTGCTGCTTGCCGTAGACGCCGGGGGCGCCCTCGACACCGTTGAGGTTGAGGCTCAGCGTGACCTTCGTACCGGCCGCCCAGTACTCCTGCGGGCGGATGTAGAGCTGCTGGTCGCCGTACCAGTGCGCGGCGACCGGGACCGACGGGCTCGCGGTGACCTTGACGCCTTCCTCGACGGCCTTCTTGTTCGTGATCGGCCGGTTGAAGTTGAGGAAGACTTCCATGCCGACGCCGACGGTCGAACCGTCCTCCGGCGTGTAGTAACCGACGAAGGTGTTCTTCGGGGTGACCGTGGTGAAGCTGGAGTGCTTGTCGGACTCACGTCCCGCGTCGTCCTTGGCGACCGCGTCCACCGAGTACTGCGTGGACGTGTCCAGGTGCCCGGCCGGCACCCATCCGGCGCCGTCGGCGGAGATCGCGCCCTCCACCTCCGTGCCCTTGTCGTCCTTCACGACGACCGACGAGAGCTTGCCGCCCTGCGCCGTGACCTTCAGCGACCCCGTGGTCGACACCTCGGTCGAGCCGTCCTTCGGCAGGATCGTCACGACGGCGGTCGAGGCGACCGTGTCCGACGCGTTCGCCTTGCCGTTCGAGGCCGACGTGGAGCCGTTCCCACTGCCGGCCTTGCCGCCGCCACCGCACGCGGTGACCATCAGCAGCAACGCTCCGAGCGCCAGCACCAGAACGTTTCTCCTGATACCCGGCGCAGCCAATATCGGCTTCAACTCTTGCTCTCCCCTACCGCCCGGAACACCTGAACTCCCCTGGTCAGCGCAAGACAATCACACGGAACAAGCGCGAGTGCTCACGAGATTGTCACCGTTCCGTCCCAGATGGCTGTGGACCGGGGCCGGTCGGGGGTGTAGTGGGGGTGCGGCGGACGGGGAGCCCGCGTGCGCGGACGGGGCGGCGGACTGGGGAGCCCGCGCATGCGGGACGGGGGCGGCGGACTGGCGAGCCCGCGCGCGGGACGGGCGGGGCCGCCGCTACAGCGCGGAACCCGCCTGCCACTGGGCCCAGCTGAGATTCCAGCCGCCCATCCCGTTGTCGGCGGCGACCGTGCGGTCATGGGAGTTGGTCACGCGGATCGGGTCGCCGACCAGGGAGTGGTCGAAGAACCAGCCCGCCGGGCTGGTGGCGCTGCCGCCCTTGACGTCGCGCAGCCCGATGCAGCCGTGGCTGACGTTGGTGGTGCCGAAGACCCCGGCGGGCGACCAGTAGTTGCCGTGCACGAAGGTGCCGGAGTTGGTCAGCCGCATCGCGTGCGGGACGTCCGGGATGTCGTATTCGCCGCCGAAGCCGACCGTCTGGCCGTTCATGCGCGTGACGGCGTGCTTCTCGGCGATGACCATCACGCCGTCGTACGTGGTGTGCTGGGGCGCGCCGGTCGAGGCGGGGAGGGTGCGCACGACCGCGCCGCCGCGCCGGACGACCAGGGTGTGCGCCACCGCGTCCACGGTGCTGCGCTGGTCGCGGCCGATGGTGAACCGCACGTCCTTGGACTGGGTGCCGTAGACGCCGGGCGCGCCCTGGACGTCGCGCAGCCGCAGGTGGAGGGTGACGCGGGTGCCGGCCTTCCAGTAGTCGGCGGGGCGCAGGTCGAGCCGCTGGCCGCCGAACCAGTGGCCGGTGACGGTGACGGCGGGTACGGACGTGACCGTGATGGCGCGTTCGACGGCGGCGCGGTCGGTGACCGGGCGGTTGAACCTCAGCGAGACGATCATGCCGACGCCGACGGTCG
The DNA here is from genome assembly GCF_042957385.1 of Streptomyces sp. NPDC008079. NCBI lineage: Bacteria > Bacillati > Actinomycetota > Actinomycetes > Kitasatosporales > Streptomycetaceae > Streptomyces > Streptomyces sp. NPDC008079. Next base: position 367,995 of record NZ_JBIBIC010000003.1, on the reverse strand, counting down.
AGCCGTTCTCCGGGGTGAAGAAGCCGATGAAGGTGTGCTGCGGCACGAGGGTGGTGAAGTCGGCGTGCTTGGCGGCCGGGCGGCCCTGCTCGTCGACCGCGTAGGCGTCGACGGTGTAGCGGGTGGCCAGCGCGAGGCGTCCGGTGGGCTGCCAGCCGCTGCCGTCGGCGGCGAGGGTGCCGGGCACGGCGGTGCCGTCCGCGCTCTTGGCGGTGACCCCGGTGAGCTTGCCCTGGCCGACGGTGACGCGCAGCGTCCCGCTGGCGGGTACGTCCTTCGCGCCGTCGCCGGGCGATACGGTGATGGCCGCCTGCGAGACGTCCGGTACGGCGGTCGAGGTGTCGGTCGACGTGGCGCTCGGCGCCCGGTCGTCACCCCCGCCCGTCCCGCCGGACCCGCCGGACCCGCCCGGTCCCCCGCAGCCCGCGATCAGCGTCGCACCCAGTACCACTCCCGCACCCGCGCGCAGCACGCGCCTCACCGCTGTCTTCACGCACCGTCAACGAGGCGACCGCCGCCGGGGAAACGCGCTGTCCGCCGGCACGTGCACCGATCAACCGTGTGACTCCGTACCCCCCGGTGGGAATGAATGGAGCAGCGGGTGCGGGGAAACGGCCGTCGACGCGGGGAGGGACACCCGGCGTACGGTACGGACCCGGCCCGCCCTGCCGGCACAGCGCACCTGGTCACAGCTCGGTCCTTCGGAGCCGCGGGAGGCATACACGTGTCAGAGACACGCGAACACGGCGTCGTGGGACGCCCGGAGGGTCTTCCGCTGCCCGCAGGCGATCCGGGGGTGGCGACCGTACCGCCGCCGTCGCCGGTGCCGGGCCCGGCCGTACCGCGGGACCCGTCTGTCGCACTCGCCCCGGCCGTACCGCGGAATCCGCCGGTGGCTTCCGTATCGCTGCCGTCCGGTGCGTCGGACCGGCGGGTGGCGCCGCGGCTCGCGACCGTGTGGCCCGGCTCGGCGCAGCCGCTCGGCGCGCGTTTCCACGCCGGTCCCGGCGGGCGCGCGGGCACCAACTTCGCGCTGTGGGCGGGCGGGGCGGAGTCCGTCGAGGTGTGCCTGTTCGACGCGGACGGCACCGAGACGCGGGCGCCGCTGACCGAGCTGACCCATGAGATATGGCACGGCTTCGTACCGGACGCGCTGCCGGGCCAGCGGTACGGCTACCGGGTCGGCGGTCGCTGGGACCCGTGGACCGGCGCCCGCTGGAATCCGGCGAAGCTGCTGCTCGACCCGTACGCGCGGGCGGTGGACGGCGACTTCACGCTGGTCCCCGAGGTGTACGGGCACGTGCGCGACTGGCCCGAGCGGCAGGTCGCCGACACCGTGCGGGACAACCGCGACTCGGCGCCGTACGTCCCCAAGGGCGTCGTGGTCGACGATGACGACGACTGGGAGGACGACCACCGGCCGAAGACGCCCTGGTCGGACTCGGTGATCTACGAGTTGCACGTGCGCGGTTTCACCCGGGCGCACCCGGACATTCCGCCGGAGCTGCGCGGTACGTACGCCGGTCTCGCGCACCCGGCGGCCATCGCCCATCTGACCCGGCTCGGGGTGACCGCCGTCGAGCTGCTGCCGGTGCACCACTTCGCGCACGAGGAGCACCTGGAGCGCAAGGGGCTGCGCAACTACTGGGGTTACAACTCGATCGGCTACTTCGCGCCGCACGCCGCGTACAGCGCGAGCGGCACGCGCGGCGAACAGGTCGGCGAGTTCAAGCGGATGGTGCGGGCGCTGCACGCGGCGGGCATCGAGGTGATCCTCGACGTGGTCTACAACCACACCGCCGAGGGCGGCGAGGGCGGCCCCACGCTGTCGCTGCGCGGTATCGACAACCGCGGTTACTACCGGCTCCAGCAGGACGCGCGGCGCTACGCCGACTACACCGGCTGCGGCAACACCCTCAGCGTCGTCCAGCCGCACGTGCTGCGGCTGATCACCGACAGCCTGCGCTACTGGGTGACCGAAATGGGCGTGGACGGCTTCCGGTTCGACCTGGCGGCGGCGCTGGCCCGCTCGACGCACGACGTGGACATGCTCTCCCCCTTCCTCACGGTGATCGCCCAGGACCCGGTGCTGCGCCGGGTCAAACTGATCGCCGAGCCGTGGGACGTGGGCTCCGGCGGCTACCAGGTGGGCGCCTTCCCGCCGCTGTGGACGGAGTGGAACGACCGGTTCCGCGACACCGTGCGGGACTTCTGGCGGGGCGCGGCCGGGGACGTACGCGATCTGGCGTACCGGCTGTCCGGGTCGAGCGACCTGTACGACTGGGGCGGGCGGCGGCCGTACGCCTCGGTCAACTTCGTCACCGCGCACGACGGTTTCACCCTGCGCGACCTGGTGAGCTACGAGCGCAAGCACAACGAGGCCAACGGCGAGGACGGGCGGGACGGCACCGACGGCAACCGGTCGTGGAACTGCGGCGCCGAGGGGCCGACCGACGATCCCGGCATCAGCGCGCTGCGCCGCCGCCAGATCCGCAACCTGCTCTCCACACTGCTGCTGTCCACCGGGGTGCCGATGCTGGTCGCGGGCGACGAGATGGGGCGGACGCAGGGCGGCAACAACAACGCGTACTGCCAGGACAACGAGGTGAGCTGGATCGACTGGTCGCTGGCGGACGATCCGGCCTGGCGGTCGCTGTCCGATCTCGCGGCGCGGCTGATCGCCCTGCGCCGGGCCCATCCGGTGCTGCGGCGCGGCGGCTTCTTCTCCGGGCTCGCGCAGGCGCCGGAGGGGCTGCGCGATCTGGCCTGGTTCGGGCCGCGCGGCGAGGAGATGACGGACGAGGACTGGTTCGCGCCGGGCTCGACGCTGGGGATGTTCCTGTCGGGGCAGGAGATTCCGCAGCGGAACGCGCGGGGGGAGGCGGTCGTGGACGACAGCTTCCTGCTGATCGCGCACGCGGGGTCGCGGCCCGCCGCTTTCACGCTGCCGGGGGCGCCGTGGGCGGCGGCGTACGAACTGCTCGTCGACACCGCTCTGGAGGAGCAGACGGCGGCGCCGGAGGGGGCGCGTGCGGCGGCTGGTTCCGAGGTGGCGGTGGCGGAGAGGTCCGTACGGCTGTACCGGGCGTGCGGCGGCGGGGAGGGACGGGAAGAGCTGCTCAGCGGGTGAGTTCGGTCACCGGAGCGGGCATGCGGCGGCGGGTGCCGCGAGGTTGCGGGGGCCGGGGTGGGGGGTGGCGGGGGCCGGTGGGTTGACCGGGGGGTTGACCGGTGCGGGGACCGGTGCGGGGGATGGCGTGGACCGGTGTGGACCGGTGTGGACGACACCGAATGGTCCAGTCCACTATGTCCTGGTGACCTCTTCCGCGCCCAGCCCCGACCGCGCCGGGGCCGATGCCGCCGAGCCGCTTTCGCAGCCGAATCTCATGCCGTTGTCCGACGCCGCGGTGGACCTCCCGCGCACGTCCCCGCTACCGGGCAAGGAGCGGCTGTGGTCGGCGAATTTCCGGTTCTACTTCACGGCCCGCTCCGTCGCCATGCTCGGCGACACGATGCTGCCGGTCGCGCTGTCCGCGGGCCTGATCCAGTACGGCTACTCGGCCGGTGACATCGGCCTGGTGATGGCCGCGTCCACCGCGTGCTTCGCCGGATTCGTGATCTTCGGCGGGGTCTTCGCGGACCGCTTCAACGCGCGGCGGCTGATGATCGGCGCCGATCTCGTACGCGTCGGCACGCAGTCCACCGCGGCGGTGCTCTTCCTCACCCACCACATCACGCTGTGGGAGATGGCGCTGATCGCCGTCGTCAACGGCACGGCGGCGGCCATGTTCCAGCCGGGCGTGGCCAGCACGGTCGTGCGGGTCGCCACCGATGTGCAGGGCGCCAACGGTGTGACCCGTACCGCCGAGTCCGTCGCGGGGCTGGCCGGGCCCGCGGTCGCCGGTGTCCTGATCGGCTTCACCTCACCGGGCGTCGTCTTCGCCGTCCACGCGTCGACGTATCTGGTCAGCGCGCTGTGCCTGATCGCGCTGCGGCTGCGACCGCTTCCGGCGAAGACGGGTGCCGGGACGGGGTCGGGCACGGGCACTGGCACGTTCAAGGCCGATCTCGCGGAGGGCTGGCGGGAGTTCCGCGCGCGCACCTGGATGTGGGGGGTGATCGTGATCTGGATGGGCTACATGATCTTTGTCTTCGGCCCCTACATACCGCTCGCCGCCGGTCAGATCATCCCCGAGCACGGCGCGGGCGCCTACGGCCTCGTCAACTCCGCCCTCGGCGGCGGCACCGCGGTCGGCGCGCTGATCGCCATGCGCGTACGCGCGGACCGCCCCTTGCGCGCGGGCTCCATCGCCCTCTTCGGCACCGCCCTGATGCCCGCCTCGGTCGGCTTCGACCTCCCGGTCCCCGCGATCGCCGCCTGCGTCTTCGGCTCCGGCATCTGCTGGGCCTACTGGGGCGTCAACTGGGCCACCAGCGTCCAGACCCAGGTCCCCGGCGAGATCCTCAACCGCATCCACGCCTACGAGGTCGCCGGCTCCATCGCCATGATGCCCGTCGGCCAGTCCCTCGCCGGCCCCGCCTCCGCCGCCTTCGGCGCCCGCCACGTCCTCCAGACCGGCGCCGTCGTCACCCTCATCGTCTGCACCCTCCTCCTCTCCGTCCCCGCCATCCGCAACCTCCGCCGAGTCCCCACGACGTAGGGCCTGTGAGCCCCGGCCATCCACGCTCCCGCATCTCGCCACCCGCCCCAACGGGCAATTCCGTTGCCCCGGACCACCGGTACAACCAGGCTCACTCTGGCCACAACGAGGTCGGTCAGCGCCGCGAGAAACCGCCGCCCTGCTGGGTCGAGTTCGACGACCACCGCGCACCGACCACGGGAAGCGTCCCCTCGCACCGTCTCCACGTCATCGGTGGGCACGGCCAGGTCGTACGACCCGCTTCCGGTCGTCAACTCGAACCGCCGGAACGTGAACGCCCCCGGCACGCGTTCCCTCAACTAAGGACTGTCCCGCAGAGAGTTTGTAGGGCTTGGGTGACGGCGATGCCGGTGTGGCGGATACGGTGGAGCGGTTCATCGGTAGGGGGCTGGGGGGAACAGTGGGGCGCAGTGAGCTTCCCGTGGAGAACGCTGGCGAAAGGGATCTCTGTCTGTTCATCGAGCCGTACGGCGAGGACTTCTACCTCAAGCCTGGGGAGGTCTTCACGGTCGCACCTGAAGCCGAAGGGCTCGATGTCTGGTTCTCCACCCTTGTCTGGGAGGGAGGCATCACCGTGTGGCCCTACGAGAACGGCGATCCGACCAGGATTGTCCTTGAGTACACAGTGACCGACGCCAACGGGACCCGGCTGGAATGCGGTCACCAAAGGCCGCCGAGGCCGACCGGTTCTGACATGCCTGCACTGGATTGACCCCCTCAGTCACCGGGTCGGAGCAAGATTGTGAAGCCGGGCGACGCCGAGCACAGCTCGGTACACGCCATCGCCTTTGAGGCGGCAGTCGCGGAGGATCTTCCAGCTCTTCATCCGGGCGAAGGTGTGCTCAACGCGGGCGCGGACCTGTTTGTGGGAGCGGTTGTGCTTCTCCTTCCGGGGCGAAGTTCTTCGCCCTTACGGCGGCGGTGCGGGATGACCAGACCGGTGCCCCGGTAGCCGCCGTCGACGATAGTCATGGCGGTGCCGACGGCAGCCTTGGCCCCGGACTCCCCCCCAGCCACGGGAGGGTGGGCACCAGGGTCCCGCCGACGATGAGGCACGGTGTCCTTGCGATCGTTTCACTCGGCAGAGAAACAACCACCGCCCCATACCCTCCCGGCCTGAGTCGGTCCAAAATGCCGCCATGGATGACGAAGAGCACAACGAGGCAGCTGCACGCACATTCCTGTCATGCGCCACCGAGGTGGCGCGGCTGATGGATCTCGGGAACGCGGCCGACGTGCCGGAAACCCGCCGGGCACGGCACCTGGCCCATGCGGTGCGCAAGCCACTGCTCCAACGCGCCTACCTACCCGAAGAGTTCTTCGCCCCGTTGATGGCCGCAGCGGTCTACGACCCGGACCCTAGCTTCTGCCGCTGGTTCGCCGAACCAGCCGTCTACGCCTTCGGACGACGCCGTGTCATGAGCGCACTACTCGACTATCTACGGACAGGCACGGACGCCGAGCAGGCGGGTGCCGAGCGGGCCTGGTACTGCGCCCACGTGCCGCTCCGCGCAGACCGGTCCCCGGCCTATGCGCCAGGCGGGAGGCGCGATCCCGCGCTGGATGAGTCCAGCGATGTGAAGGACGAGTGGCGGGAAGCGCTTCGACGATCGGCCAGGTGACCGGGCCGCCTCGAAACCTGAGCCAGCCCCGGTGCCATAGACCTGCTGCTCACTCTGACCATTGAGCGGGACAGCCCTTAATCCTGGTTATCTGTTCTTCGTTCTAGCAGCCAAATGCCCGATTGAGCCGCGGCAATGTACTCCTCACCCAGATCAGGACGTCCAACTGCAACTTCACTCGAATGTGATTCTCCAGAAACCAACCGGAGCAGAGTAACCATAAGATGACTCCACACGAATGGCTTTACCCCATCCCCCAAGCCGGCCAAATTTACGGAAACCGCTGGGACCGCGGCCTCGAAAAGCATTGACTGGACTTCCAGATGGCCATCCAAGCCGTGATCAAAGATGTCACCGGGCACAGCAGCGTCGAACAGCCGCGATAAGGTCTCCGAAATGCGCCTCGCCGTCTCCCCGCACCGGTACGCATCCCAGTCGTGCCGACGCAATTGGCATCTCATGCCACACCTTGCCCGCACCAGCGTTCCGCACAGCTTCCGCCACACGAGCAGGGTACTGCCATGTCCCCCATGGGTACCCGTATACCCGCGGTACAAGTTCGACACTTCGCTTTCTCCGTGGCCGCACTTCCGGCTCGACCGCGATACTCATTTGCCGCCGGAACACGACTCTCATTCAGCGTGACGGGAAACCGGAGGGCCGCCAACTGCGGATTCTGCGCGGCGGCGCGCGACTTGACGACCACGTTCTCGGCGAATCCGTCCGCGACCGCGGAGACCACGAGGTCCACGTCGGGCAGCACGGAGGCGCAAGTGGCCGTGGCCCCGGTCAGGGTCGGCGCCGGGAGCGTCCACGGAGCGGTGGTGCCGTACGACTTGCCGTCCACCGTGACGGTCGCCAGCGGGCCGGTGCCACCGCCGAGTCCCGACGGCCTCACCCGCCCCCGGCGCGGGGAGCCACGCGGAGGGCGGCCTCGCCGTCCAGTCCGGGGGGCCTCGGGTCATGGGGAGGTAATGAATTCTTCAAGGATTCGCATGGTGTGCGACAGGTGATCGCGGGGGCGGCCCCGTGCCTGTGGCGGGAAGAGATCGGAGGGGCGTGGGCGCGGCGGAAAACAGGGTGAGCGGTGTCGGTGGTCGCGCCTAATGTCGGGAGGGATGTCTGCCACGACCACTGACCCCGCGCCCGCCGTCCGTTCGAGATCAGCGATTCGGTCGCTGCTGCGCCTTTGGCCTTATGTGCGGGCGGTGCGGGTGCGGTTGGGGGTGTCCGCGGTGGTGGGCGCGGGCGCGTCGTGCGTGGCGCTGCTGATTCCGCTGGTGCTGAAGTGGATGGTGGACGGCCCGGTCTCGGACCACGATCCGGCCGGGGTGTGGCTCGGCGGCGGGCTGATCCTGCTGCTCGGGCTGCTGGAGGCGCTGCTGTTCGGGATCAGGCGGTGGCTGGTGGCCCGGCCGCTGGCCGGGGTCGAGGCGGCGATGCGGGCGGATCTGTACCGGCATCTCCAGCGGCTGCCGGTGGAGTTCCACGACCGCTGGGCGTCGGGGCAGTTGCTCTCGCGGGCGACGATGGACCTGCAGATCCTGCGGATGTTCCTCGCCTTCCCGCTGGTCTTCCTGGTGGTCAACACCGTCACCGTGCTGATCGGCTTCGCGATCCTGTTCGCGCAGTCCTGGCTGCTCGGCCTGGTGCTGCTGGCGCCCGCCGTGCCGCTGATGATCATGTGTTCCGTCTTCGAGACGCGGTACGCGCTGGCCGCCCGCCGCGCGCAGGACCAGGCGGGCGATCTGGCCACGCTGGTCGAGGAGTCGGTGCTGGGCATCCGGATCATCAAGGCGTTCGGCCGGCACCGCAGCCAGGCGCGGGCCTTCCGCGCGCAGACCCGGGGACTGTGGCGTACCGAGATGCGCAAGGCGCGGCTCCTCTCGGACATCTGGGCCGTGATCATGACGCTGCCCGAGGTGGCGATCGGCGCCGCGCTGGTGTGCGGTGTGCTCCAGGTCGCGGACGGCAAGCTGTCGGCGGGCACCCTGGTGGCGTTCCTGTCGACCGCGCTCGCGCTGCGCTGGCCGGTCGAGTCGATCGGCTTCCTGCTCGCGATGAGCAACGAGGCGGCCACCGCCGCCGACCGGTACTTCGAGGCGATGGACACCCCCGAACCCGACAGCAGCGGCAGGACCAGCAGCACCGGCAGCAGCGGCAGGACCGGCAGCACCAGCGGGAGCGAGAACGACGGAAGCGCCGCAAATGCCACGGACGGCACCGGAGCCGGACGACCGAGCGACGGCCTGCGCATGCACGCCGTCCGCTTCCGTTACCCCGACGCCCCCGACGCGGGCCCCGACCTCCTCAAGGGCGTCGACCTGCACATCGGCCCCGGCGAGACGATGGCGCTGGTCGGCGCCACCGGCAGCGGCAAGACGACGCTGACCGCGCTGCTCCCCCGGCTGCACCAGGCGACCGGCGGCCGGATCACCCTGGACGGCGCGGACATCGCCGACCTGCCGGTCAAGCGGCTGCGCGAACTGCTCGCCGTCGCCTTCGAGGAGCCGACGCTGTTCTCCGCGACCGTACGGGAGAACGTGGCGATGGGCGCGGGCCCTGAGGGCGCCGACGAGGCGGACATCGTACGAGCCCTGGCCGTCGCGCAGTGCGGCTTCGTGGAGCGGCTGCCGCAGGGCCTGGACACGCAGGTCGGCGAGCAGGGCCTGAGCCTTTCCGGCGGGCAGCGGCAACGGCTCGCGCTGGCCCGCGCGGTGGTCGGCCGCCCGCAGTTCCTGGTCCTGGACGACCCGCTGTCGGCGCTCGACGTGCACACCGAGGCGCTGGTCGAGGCCGCGCTGCGCGAGGTGCTGGCCGACACGACCGCGCTGGTCGTCGCGCACCGCCCGTCCACAGTGATGCTCGCGGACCGGGTGGCGCTGCTGGAGGACGGCCGGATCACGGCCGTCGGCACGCACGCCGAACTGCTGCGGGACAGCGCGGTCTACCGCCACCTGATGTCGGGCGCCGACGAAGAGCCGGACGCCGAGGGGCACCCGGACCTGCCGGAGCAGCACGGCGCCGAAGAACGAACCGGGGAGGCCGACGAGGCTTCCGCCGCGCGGGAGAGGAGCGACGCCCGATGACCTCCGCGACAGAACAGGGCGCGACAGAACAGGGCTCGACGAAAGAGAGGGCGGCGAAAGAGAGCGCGACGACAGAGGACGCGGCGAAAGAGGACGCGACAGAAGCCGGCGCCACCGAGGAGTACGACTTCGACGAGCCCACCGCCGCGCCGCTCCCGCCCGACGACCCCTTCGCCAAAGACGTCCTGCCCGCCCCGAAGAACGCCCAGTTCACCCTCCTGCGCTCGCTCCTCGGCCCGCACCGCGCCCGTGTCTGGCTGGCCGCGATCCTGCTGCTGGTCCAGCAGGCGGCCGTGCAGGCGGGCCCGCTCCTGGTGGCGTACGCCATCGACCGCGCCATCCCGGCGGTGCGCGACGGCCGGCACGGCGCGCTGATCGCGGTCGCCTGCGGCTACATGGGCTGCGGCATCGCCTCCGGCACGCTCCAGCGCTTCTTCATCCGGGTCGCCGCCCGGGTCAGCCAGGACGTGCTGGTCGACCTGCGCGGCCGGATCTTCCGGCACGCCCAGACCCTCAGCCTGGACTTCCACGAGCGCTACACCTCGGGCCGGCTGATCTCCCGCTCCACCTCGGACGTCGAGTCGATCCGCGAACTGCTCAACGACGGCCTGGACGAGCTGATCGAGGTCGTGCTGTCGGCGGTCTACATCACCGCGCTGCTGATCTTCCTCGACTGGGAGCTGGGACTGGCGGCCCTGGTGTCGTACGCCCCGCTGTACGTGGCGATCCGCGTGTACCAGCGGCGCTCGATGGTCGCCTACCGCAAGCGGTCCACGGCCATCGCGGCCGTCATCGTGAAGTTCACCGAGACGATGAACGGCATCCGCCCGGTGAAGGCGTTCCGCCGCGAGGAGCCGAACGACGAGGCGTTCCTCGAACTGAACCACCGCCATGAGCGGGCCAACGGCGACGCGATCCTGGAGATGGCGCGTTACGTCGTCGGCTCCCGCGTGATCGCCAACGTCACGATCGCCGCGATCGTGATGTGGGGCGCGTACCGGGTGGCGGACGGCGGGATGGCGCTCGGTGTGCTCGCCGCCTTCGTGCTGTATCTGCGGCGGCTCTACGACCCGATCGACCGGCTCGGCATGTTCCTCAACTCCTATCAGTCCGCGGCGGCTTCACTGGAGAAGATCGCCGGGCTGCTGGCCCAGCGGCCGACCGTGCCGGAGCCCGCGCCCGAGCGCGCGGTGCCGCTGCCGGAGCGGGCGGGCGAACTGCCGGGCCGCGAGGTCGTCTTCGACGAGGTGCGCTTCGCGTACCGCACGGGCGGCGAGGTGCTGCCGCGGTTCTCGCTGCGGCTGCCCGCGGGGCAGACCGTCGCCGTGGTGGGCGCGACCGGCGCGGGCAAGTCGACACTCGCCAAACTGCTGGCCAGGTTCTACGACCCCACCAGCGGCCGAGTGCTGCTGGACGGCGTGGAGTTGAGCGATCTCACGCAGACCGATCTGCGGCGCGGGGTCGTGATGGTGACGCAGGAGGCGTTCCTGTTCTCCGGGACGGTCGCGGAGAACATCGCGATCGGCCGGCCGGACGCCTCCCGCGAGGATGTGGAGGCCGCCGCGAAGGCCATCGGCGCCCATGACTTCATCGCGGCGCTGCCGGACGGCTACGACACGGACGTACGCAAGCGCGGCGGCCGTATCTCCGCGGGCCAGCGCCAACTGGTCGCCTTCGCGCGGGCGTTGCTCGCCGACCCCGGCGTGCTGATCCTGGACGAGGCGACGTCCTCGCTGGACGTGCCGGGCGAGAAGGCCGTCCAGCACGCGATGCACACCGTGCTCAACGGGCGTACGGCGGTGATCATCGCGCACCGGCTGTCGACCGTGGAGATCGCCGACCGGGTCCTGGTCATGCGCGACGGCAGGATCGTCGAGGACGGCACCCCGGACGAACTCATCGCGGACGACGGCCACTTCGCCGGACTCCACCAGGCGTGGCGGGACAGCCTGGTCTGACCGTCAGCGCCCCTACGACGAGGCCGTCCACGCCGACGCGGCACCCGCCCGCGTCGGCGCACCACCCCGCTGGTGTCGGCGAATCACCCCGTCCGGATCGGCGCACCGCCCCGCCCCGCGGCGCCGCACCGCCCGGCCCGCGCCAACGAACCGCCCTTCGCGCCACGTGCCAAGGGCGGTTCGTATTGCCGGGACACCAACTGCGCCTGATCCAGAGGGCCGGATTGGCCCCCTCTTGACCCCATTCGCCCGCAGAAAAACTTCTTCTCCGCGCAACACCGCGATGACAAATGACCGCTATGCGAACACCGCTCACCGAACAACGGACTGTTTTCGGCCAAGTTTGCCCCACGCCACTGACATGTACCGGTAAAGGATGCCACTCTGTGCCCCGTTCCACAGCAACGCCACAGCACTACAGCAGTGCCACAGCTCTACCCGGACAGATCACCAACCCCACCTGTCCGGACTGTCACCGACCGCCCATCCGCGGTCGCCGCAGAAGGAGTGACGAGTGCGCAGATCCCCCCGCAAGGCAACAGCAGCAGGAGTGCTGATTGCCGGTGCAGCGATGCTGGCGGTCGCACTGCCCGCGGGTACGGCCTCAGCAGGCGTACCCGGGCAGGCAACGGCCCAGGCCAGTACACATGTTCAGCCGCGAGCGGGTGCGCTGCCCGCATCGCTCTCCCCGGCCCAGCAGGCCACCCTCGTCTCGCAGGCGCAGACCAAGAGCGCGGCCACCGCGTCCTCGCTGCACCTGAGCTCGGGTGAGAAGCTGGTCGTCAAGTCCGTCACCAAGGACACCGACGGCACCGTCCACACCCGCTACGAGCGTACGTACCAGGGCCTGCCGGTCCTCGGCGGCGACTTGATCGTGCACCAGGACGCCGCAGGGGCGACCACCGGTGTCGACAAGGCGACCAACGCCTCGGTAGCGGTGGCCAGCACGACCGCGGTCAAGAGCGCGGACTCGGCGAAGACCACGGCGCTCGCCCGCGCGAAGGCGGACGGCGCGGCCTCCCCGGCCGCGGTCGGCGCGCCGCACAAGGTCATCTGGGCCGCGTCCGGTACGCCCGTACTGGCCTGGGAGTCCGTCATCGGCGGCTTCCAGGAGGACGGCACGCCGAACCAGCTCCACGTCATCACCGACGCGAGCACCGGCAACCGCCTGTACGAGTACCAGGGCATCGAGACCGGCATCGGCAACAGTGAGTACAGCGGCCAGGTCACCATCGGCACCACGCAGTCCGGGTCGACGTACACGCTGACCGACGGCGGGCGCGGCGGCCACAAGACGTACAACCTGAACCACGGCACCTCCGGCACCGGCACGCTGTTCTCGCAGTCCAGCGACACGTGGGGCGACGGCAACCCGTCGACCGCCACGACCGCCGGTGTGGACGCGGCCTACGGCGCCCAGGAGACCTGGGACTTCTACAAGAACACCTTCGGCCGCAGCGGCATACGCGGCGACGGTGTGGCCGCGTACTCCCGCGCCCACTACGGCAACAGCTACGTCAACGCCTTCTGGGACGACTCCTGCTTCTGCATGACGTACGGCGACGGCAGCGGCAACACGCACCCGCTGACCGCGCTCGACGTCGCGGGCCACGAGATGAGCCACGGCGTCACCTCCAACACCGCGGGGCTGAACTACTCGGGTGAATCCGGCGGTCTGAACGAGGCCACCTCGGACATCTTCGGCACCGGCGTGGAGTTCTACGCCAACAACACCTCCGACCCGGGTGACTACCTCATCGGCGAGAAGATCAACATCAACGGCAACGGCACGCCGTTGCGGTACATGGACCAGCCGAGCAAGGACGGCGGCTCGAAGGACTACTGGTCCTCCAGCCTGGGCGGCCTCGACGTGCACTACTCGTCGGGCCCGGCCAACCACTTCTTCTACCTGCTCTCCGAGGGCAGCGGCGCCAAGGTCATCGGCGGTGTGAGCTACAACAGCCCGACCTCCGACGGTCTGTCGGTGCCCGGCATCGGCCGGGACAACGCCCTCAAGCTCTGGTACAAGGCGCTCACCGAGCGCTTCACCTCGACCACCAACTACGCGTCGGCCCGCACCCAGTCGCTGCTCGCGGCGGCCGACCTGTGGGGCGCCAACAGCGCCACGTACAACACGGTCGCCAACACCTGGGCGGCGATCAACGTCGGCAGCCGGGTCACCACGCCCAGCGGCGTCACCGTCACCAACCCGGGCGCCAAGTCCACCGTGGTGAACACCGCGGCCAGCCTCCAGATCCAGGCGAGCACCACCAACGGCGGCGCGCTGACCTACACCGCGACGGGCCTGCCGGCCGGTCTGTCGATCAACGCCTCCAGCGGCCTGATCTCGGGCACCCCGACCGCGACCGGCAGCTCCAGCGTGACGGTCACGGCGAAGGACTCCACCAACGCCACCGGTACGGCCACCTTCACCTGGACGGTCACCAGCGCGGGCGGCGGCGGCTGCACCGCGGCGCAGCTCCTGACCAACCCGGGCTTCGAGAGCGGCAACACCGGCTGGACGACGACGTCGGGCGTGATCGACAACAGCACCGGCGCCGCGTCCCACGGCGGCTCGTACAAGGCGTGGCTGAACGGCTACGGGACCACGCACACCGACACGCTCGCCCAGTCGGTCACGATCCCCGCCTCGTGCACCAGCGCCACCTTCACCTACTGGCTCTACATCAGCAGCCAGGAGACCTCCACGACCACGGCGTACGACAAGCTCACCCTCACGGCGGGCAGCACGACCCTGGTCACCTACTCCAACGTCAACAAGGGCACCGGCTACGTCCAGCGCTCGGTCGACCTGTCCTCCTACAAGGGCCAGACCGTCAGCCTGAAGTTCACCGGCACCGAGGACGCCTCCCTCGCGACGTCGTTCCTGATCGACGACGCGGCGGTCAACGTCAGCTAGCCCGTACGGCTCGTGTCTGAGTCCTGCGGCGGGTCCCCACCCGCCGCAGGACCCGGGCGGAGGAACTCGCCGGGACAAGATCGACCGGAGGCCGCAGGACTCTGGTATGCTGGTCGCGTTGCAGTTGTGGTACCCAGAACTTTTTGTGCGCCTGGATGATTGCGATTCCGGGCGCACTTTTGTTTTGCCGGATTTCTCCGGTGTGGGGTGATCATCTACAGCGACCCATATCCGTACAGTGCGGGTTTGGAAACTGCCCCACCATAGGGAGATTGTTATGGCTACCGGAACCGTGAAGTGGTTCAACTCGGAAAAGGGCTTCGGCTTCATCGAGCAGGAGGGTGGCGGCCCGGACGTGTTCGCCCACTACTCGAACATTCAGTCCCAGGGCTTCCGTGAGCTGCTTGAGGGCCAGAAGGTCGAGTTCGACGTCACGCAGGGCCAGAAGGGCCCGCAGGCGGAGAACATCCGTCCGCTCTAATTCAGAGTAACCGGGCCGCGACGCTCGGTAACGGGAGGCCCGCACCGCACGGTGCGGGCCTCTCGCGTGCAGCCGCCGCAATGGCTCCCGCCGTGGCGGCCCGAGGAAGGAATCCCGCTTTTGTCACCCGTGTCCCCCGTAAAGCTGTTCTCCGAGCTTCCGCTCGACCCGGCGCTGGTCGCCGCCCTGGACGCCGACGGGGTGACAGAACCGTTCCCGATCCAGGCCGCGACGCTGCCGGACTCGCTCGCCGGCCGTGACGTGCTCGGCCGCGGCCGTACCGGCTCCGGCAAGACGCTGGCCTTCGGCCTGCCGATGCTGACCCGCGTCAAGGCGCTCGGCCGCCGCGCCGACGCCAAGCGTCCGCTGGCGCTGGTGCTGGTGCCCACCCGCGAGCTGGCCACCCAGGTGACCGACGCGCTCGCGCCGTACGCGAAGGTGCTCGGGCTGCGGACCACCGCGGTGGTCGGCGGCGCCTCCATCACCAAGCAGATCGCCGCGCTGCGCGGCGGGGCCGAGATCCTGGTCGCGACCCCCGGCCGGCTCTTCGACCTGATCGAACGGCACGCCTGCTCGCTGGACCAGGTCGGCGTGACGGTACTGGACGAGGCCGACCAGATGGCCGACATGGGGTTCCTGCCGCAGGTCACGCGGCTGCTGGAGCAGGTCAAGCCGGGCGGGCAGCGGATGCTGTTCTCCGCGACGCTGGACCGCAATGTCGACAAGCTGGTCAAGCGGTTCCTGAAGAATCCTGTCACGCACTCGGTGGACCCGTCGTCCGCGACGGTGACGACGATGGAGCACCACGTGCTGCACGTCGACGAGGCGACCAAGCGGGCGGTGACCGCGGAGATCGCCGCCCGGCAGGGCGGCGTGATCATGTTCGTCGGCACCAAGCGCGGCGCCGACCGGCTCACCAAGCACCTGCTGGGCCTCGGGGTGCGGGCGGTGGCGCTGCACGGCGGCAAGTCGCAGCCGCAGCGGAACCGGGCGCTCGACCAGTTCCGTACGGGGACGGCCGACGCGCTGGTGGCCACGAATGTCGCGGCGCGCGGGATTCACATCGAGGGTCTCGACCTGGTCGTGAACGTCGATCCGCCGACCGAGGCCAAGGACTATCTGCACCGCGGCGGGCGTACGGCGCGGGCCGGTGAGTCCGGCACGGTCGTCACGCTGGTGCTGCCCGAGCAGCGGCGCGAGAACGCCCGGCTCATGACGCAGGCCGGTATCCGGCCGCACACCGCCCGGGTCCGTCCGGGCGACGCGGATCTGGTCAGGATCACCGGTGCCCGGCAGCCGTCCGGCACCCCGGTCACGCTGCCCGCCGCCGAGGTCCCGGCGCCCAAGGCCAAGGCTCCCGGCGCGGCCCCGTCCCGCCGCCGTCGTGGCGGCAGTGGGCGCGGCGGCGCCGCCTCCGCCGGTGAGCGGCAGCAGCCCGCCAAGAAGGCCGCATCCCGCCGTACCGGGGCCACCGCCAACGAGGGCGCCGCCGGCCGCGGCCGCCGCACCGGCCGCGGCCGCCGCACCGGCCCCGGCGCCGCCGCCGGCCGCGGCGGCGCGGTGGGCCGCCGCGCCCGCGGCGGCGACACCGGCAGCTCAGGCCGCGCGGCCTGACCCCACCCCGCACACCGAAGCGCCCCCGCCGATCCCCTCGGCGGGGGCGCTTCCCCCTCTCCGCCGCACCGCCTCGGCCGCCGGGCGGCTCCGAAACAGCCCCCGCCCGCAGGCCGACACGGCGACCCGAAGCCTCCGACCCCTGCACCACACGAGCCGGAGGCCAACCGGGACCGCCCAACGGTTCCCACGCCAGAGGCGGGCCCCCGGCCGGACGCCGTTCGGCGGGCGCGCGGCACCGAAACAGCCCCCGGCCGCAGGCCGACCCGGCGACCCGAAGCCTCCGGCCCCCTGCACGCACAGGCCGGGCAGACCGGAGGCACCAAGCAAAACCCCGGCCGGAAGACCAACCCCACACCGGAGGCAAGCCCCTGCCGGAGGCCGACCGGCGGATCGGGGCCGCAACGCTTCCCACGCCGAAGGCGAGCCCCGGCCGCAGGCCGACACGGCGAACCGGGGCCACCGGCCCCCTGCACCGCACGAGCCGGGCAGGCCGGAGGCGCTGGGCGAAGCCCGGGCCGGAAGGCCAGCCCCACGCCGGAGGCGAGCCCCCGGCCGCAGGCCGACACGGCGACCCGAAGCCTCCGGCCCTCTGCACCGCACGAGCCGGGCAGGCCGGAGGCGCTGGGCCAAGCCCGGGCCGGAAGGCCAGCCCCACGCCGGAGGCGAGCCCACGGCCGGAAGGCCGGCCCCACGCCGGAGGCGAGCCCCCGGCCGGAGGCCAGCCCCGCTGAGGAGGCGGGCCCCGGTCGGAGGGCGGTTAGCGGAGGAGGCCGGCGGTCATGCCCTCCGTTTCCGGGGGGATGGCCATCAGGCCGAGCTCGGCGGGAGTGGCCAGGTGGGGGTGGGTGGGGAGGACGCGGACGGTGTAGCCGAAGGGGCCGGTGCGGTCGAGGGTGAGAGGCCCTTCGTAGTGGTAGCGCCCCGCGCTGTCGGTGCGGGAGGTGGGCTTGAGCGAGGCGACGGTGGGATCGGCGAGCCGGTCGGCGGCGTCGACGCGGCCGGACAGGAGCTGGACGTCGACGTCCGTCGGGTCCAGCTCGCCGAGGGCGACTTCCACCCGGAGGGTGAGCGTGGAGCCCAGCTCCGGTGTGCCGCCGACCGAGCCGGTCTCCACGTGCTGGACCGAGACCCGCGGCCACTGCTGCCGTACCCGCCGCTTCCAGGCGGCCAGCGCCCCGGCCTCCTCCCCGTGTACGGCGCGGTGCGAACGGGCGGCGGGCGCGTACAGCGTGCGGACGTAGTCCTGGACCATCCGGCCGGCCACCACCTTCGGGCCGAGGGTGGTGAGGGTGTGCCGGACCATCTCGATCCAGCGGCCGGGCAGGCCCTGCGCGCCCTGGTCGTAGAAGCGCGGCGCGACCTGCTTCTCCAGCAGGTCGTAGAGCGCGGCGGCCTCCAGCTCGTCGCGGCGGTCCTCGTCGACGACGCCGTCGGCGGTGGGGATCGCCCAGCCGTTGTCGCCGTCGAACCACTCGTCCCACCAGCCGTCGAGCACCGACAGGTTGAGGCAGCCGTTGAGCGCGGCCTTCATCCCCGAGGTGCCGCAGGCCTCCAGCGGGCGCAGCGGATTGTTGAGCCAGACGTCGCAGCCGGGGTAGAGCAGCCGCGCCATCCGCATGTCGTAGTCCGGCAGGAAGACGATGCGGTGCCTGACCCGGGGGTCGTCGGTGAATCTGACCAGCTCCTGGACCAGCCGCTTGCCGCTGTCGTCGGCCGGGTGCGCCTTGCCCGCGACCACGATCTGGATCGGCCGCTCGGCGTGCAGCAGCAGGTCCATCAGCCGGTCCTGGTCGCGCAGCATGAGGGTGAGCCGCTTGTACGACGGGACCCGGCGCGCGAAGCCGATGGTGAGCACGTCGGGGTCGAGGACGCTGTCGGTCCAGCCCAGTTCTGCCTCTCCCGCGCCGCGCTGCCGCCAGGACTCGCGGACCCGGCGCCGTACGTCCTCCACGAGCTGTTCGCGCAGTTCACGGCGGAGTTCCCAGACGGCGGCGTCGGGGATGTCGGCGATGGCCTCCCAGCGGTCGGCGCCGCCGACCATCAGGGCGTCCTCGGCGCGCTGGGTGCCGATCTGCCGGGCGCCGAGCCGGAACACCTCGGGGGCGACCCAGGTGGGCGCGTGCACGCCGTTGGTGATGGACGTGATCGGCACGTCCTCCGGGTCGAAGCCCGGCCAGAGCCCGGCGAACATCTCGCGGCTGACGGAGCCGTGCAGGGTGGAGACGCCGTTGGCGCGCTGGGCCAGCCGCAGACCCATCACCGCCATGTTGAACAGGTTGGGGTCGCCGCCGGGGTAGGTCTCCATGCCCAGTTCGAGGACGCGGCCTATGTCGACGCCGGGCAGCTCGCCGCCGTCGCCGAGGTGGCGGCCGACCAGTTCGCGGTCGAAGCGGTCGATGCCCGCGGGGACGGGGGTGTGCGTGGTGAACACCGTCCCGGCCCGTACGGCCTCCAGCGCCGCGTCGAAGTCGAGCCCTTCGAGGGCCAGTTCGCGGATGCGCTCCAGGCCGAGGAAACCGGCGTGGCCCTCGTTGGTGTGGAACACCTCGGGTTCGGCGTGGCCGGTGATCCGGCAGTAGGCGCGGACGGCGCGGACGCCGCCGATGCCCAGCAGCATCTCCTGGAGCAGCCGGTGCTCGCTGCCGCCGCCGTAGAGCCGGTCGGTGACGTCGCGCTCGGCGGGTTCGTTGGCCTCGACGTCGGAGTCGAGGAGCAGCAGCGGGACGCGTCCGACCTGGGCCTTCCAGATCTGGGCGCGCAGCGATCGGCCGCCGGGCAGGACGAGGGAGACCTCGGCGGGGGCGCCGTTCGTCTCGCGGAGCAGGGTGACGGGCAGTTCGTTGGGGTCGAGGACGGGGTACTGCTCCTGCTGCCAGCCCTCGCGGGAGAGGGTCTGGCGGAAGTAGCCGTGCCGGTAGAGCAGGCCGACGCCGATGATCGGGGCGCCGAGGTCGCTCGCGGCCTTCAGGTGGTCGCCGGCGAGGATGCCGAGGCCGCCGGAATACTGCGGCAGCGCGGCGGTGATGCCGAATTCGGGTGAGAAGTAGGCGATGGCTGCGGGCAGGTCGCTCTGTTCCTGATACCAGCGGGGGTTGCTGGTGTAGTCGGCCAGTTCCTCCGCCGCGGCGGCCAGGCGGCGCAGAAAGCGCCGGTCCCCGGCGAGCGCGGCAAGCCGTTCCTTGGACACGGCGCCGAGCAGCCGCACGGGGTCGCCTTGGGCGGCCCGCCAGCCCACGGGGTCGACGCTCTGGAACAGCTCCCGGGTCTCCGGGTGCCATGACCAGCGTAGGTTCTGGGCCAGCTCCCCGAGCGGGCGCAGAGGTTCCGGCAGGACGGTGCGCACGGTGAATCGACGGATTGCCTTCACGTATTCGACCGTAGACCCGATGGCGGGGGGCCTGCGGCCAGTGTCCACGATCCGGTGGTTCAAACGCGCGAACGGCGGCTCACGGAAGCGACCGGTCGCAGTGCGGATCACGCCGGTGGGCGGGGCAGGTCGTACGGCCCCGGTCGGGGGTCACCGGCCCGGCGCGTGACCGCCGTCGCCCTGGGGGTTCCGGGTGACGTGAGGGTATGGCCGTACGCGGGCGTGTCGGGTGCTTCGCGTACGGTGGGGGCGTGCGCGGGGGCGCTCTCGGGGGCGCGTGTCAGGCGCGCCCGTGGTCGGCCCCACAATGGCGTCAGGGGCAGGTCGGGGGTGGCGGATTGAGCATTCGTGACGCGCTCCCGAAACGCTTCGGTGAGGTGCTTTCGTCTCGCGGAGCGTGGGCAGGCTCCGATTGCGGGGCTTCGCGCGGAGCACGAGACTGCACCACACAGCGTCACAACGCACCGTCAGGTCCCACGGCACCACACGTACGGCACCACAGTCATGGCAGCAATCGTCCCGGATCGTCACCTATCACCTCCACACGAGTGAACGCGGACTGGAGCGGCCATGCAGGCAAGCCCGCACTGCCCGGAACAGCTAAAAAGAGCGGGGGCCCGCGAGGGAGCGGCCCGTCGCGACGCTGCTCGCCGCCGCCGTGGGCCGCTGTCCGGCGCCCCCCATCTCCGCCGTCCCATCCACAGCGCTGTCAGGTGAGGCAATGATCGGTCGTATTCCCGTCGTCGATGTCCGTCCGTTGGTGGACTGTGGCCGCCGCCCGGCGAAGGCGGTGGCAGGAGAGACCTTCGAGGTGACCGCCACCGTGTTCCGGGAGGGGCACGACGCGGTGGCCGCGAACGTGGTGCTGCGGGACCCGACCGGCAGGTCGGGGCCGTGGACGCCGATGCGCGAGCTGGAGCCCGGCACGGACCGGTGGGGCGCGCGCGTCACCCCGACGGCCGAGGGGCGCTGGACGTACTGCGTGGAGGCCTGGTCCGACCCGGTGGCGACCTGGCGGCACGCGGCGGGCATCAAGATCCCCGCCGGGATCGACACCGAACTGGTGCTGGCCGAGGGCGCGCTGCTGCACGAGCGGGCGGCGGCGGGGGTGCCCAAGAGCGACGGCAGGGCGGGCGTGCTGGCCGCGGTGGACGCGTTGCGGGACGCCTCGCGCACCCCCGCCGCCCGGCACGCGGCGGCGCTGGCGGACGACGTGGTCGGCGCACTCGACCGGTATCCGCTGCGCGAGCTGGTCAGCGCCTCCCGGCCGCTGCCGCTGCACGTGGAGCGGGAGCGGGCGCTGTACGGGTCCTGGTACGAGCTGTTCCCCCGCTCGGAGGGGGCGGTGCTCGAAGAGGGCGCCCCGCCGCGCTCGGGCACCTTCCGCACCGCGGCCGAGCGGCTGCCCGCGGTGGCCGCGATGGGTTTCGACGTGGTCTATCTGCCGCCCATTCACCCGATCGGCACAGCTTTCCGCAAGGGCCCGAACAACAGCCTGACGCCCGGCCCCGACGACGTCGGCTCGCCGTGGGCGATCGGCTCCCCCGAGGGCGGGCACGACGCCGTCCACCCGGACCTGGGCACCCTGGCGGACTTCGACCACTTCGTGGAGCGGGCCCGCGAGCTGCGGATGGAGGTGGCGCTGGACTTCGCGCTCCAGTGCTCGCCCGACCACCCGTGGGTGGCCAAGCACCCGGAGTGGTTCGCGCACCGCGCGGACGGCACGATCGCGTACGCGGAGAATCCGCCGAAGAAGTACCAGGACATCTACCCGATCGCCTTCGACGAGGACTTCGCGGGCATCGTCAGGGAGACCCTGCGGGTGCTGCGGCACTGGATGGCGCACGGGGTGCGGATCTTCCGGGTGGACAATCCGCACACCAAGCCGGTGGTGTTCTGGGAGAAGGTCATCGCGGACATCAACCGCACCGACCCGGACGTGATCTTCCTGGCGGAGGCGTTCACCCGTCCCGCGATGATGGCCACCCTCGGCCAGATCGGTTTCCAGCAGTCGTACACGTACTTCACCTGGCGTAACGACAAGAGTGAACTGACCGACTACATGCGGGAGTTGAGCGGGGAGGCGGCAGCGTGGATGCGGCCCAACTTCTTCGTGAACACCCCCGACATCCTGCACGCCTTCCTCCAGCACGGCGGCCGTCCGGCCTTCGAGGCGCGGGCGGTGCTCGCCGCGACGCTCTCGCCCACCTGGGGCGTCTACGCGGGCTTCGAACTGTGTGAGGGCACCCCTGCCAAGCCCGGCAGTGAGGAGTACCTGCACTCGGAGAAGTACGAACTCCGGCCGCGGGACTGGGCGGCGGCCGAGGCCGAGGGCCGCTCGCTCGCCCCGCTGATCACCACGCTCAACCGGCTGCGCCGCCGTCACCCGGCGCTCCAGCAGCTACGGGACATCACATTTCACCCAGTGGACAACAGCGCGGTACTGGCCTACTCCAAGCGCCGCGACGACGATGTCGTACTGGTGGTCGTCAACCTGGACCCGTTCCACACCCAGGAGGCCACCGTCTCGTTGAACATGCCGGCACTCGGGCTCTCCTGGCACGAGTCATACCCGGTGCGCGACGAGCTCACCGGGGACACCTACCACTGGGGCAGAGACAACTATGTGCGCCTTGAGCCGGGCCGCGCGCCCGCGCATGTCCTGTCGCTGCGACCGTCTCCTTCGATCGGAGGGTCACTCAGTTGATCGTCAACGAACCCGTCCCTGACACCTTCGAGGACACACCGGCCAAGGACCGTGATCCCGACTGGTTCAAACGGGCGGTGTTCTACGAAGTCCTCGTCCGGTCCTTCCAGGACAGCAACGGAGACGGCGTAGGCGACCTGAAAGGCATCACCGCCAAGCTGGACTATCTCCAGTGGCTCGGCGTGGACTGCCTCTGGTTGCCGCCGTTCTTCGCGTCACCGCTGCGGGACGGCGGATACGACGTGGCCGACTACACGGCCGTGCTGCCGGAATTCGGCGACCTGGCGGACTTCGTGGAATTCGTGGACGCCGCGCACCAGCGCGGCATGCGCGTGATCATCGACTTCGTCATGAACCACACGAGCGACCAGCACGAGTGGTTCCAGCAGTCTCGCAGCGACCCGGAGGGACCGTACGGGGACTTCTACACCTGGGCGGACGACGACAAGCAGTACGACGGCGCCCGCATCATCTTCGTCGACACCGAGACCTCGAACTGGACGTTCGACCCGGTGCGCAAGCAGTACTACTGGCACCGGTTCTTCTCCCACCAGCCGGATCTCAACTACGAGAACCCGCGGGTGCAGGAGGAGATCCTGGCCGCGCTGCGCTTCTGGCTCGACCTCGGGATCGACGGTTTCCGGCTGGACGCGGTGCCCTATCTCTTCCAGGAGGAGGGCACCAACTGCGAGAACCTGCCGCGTACCCACCAGTTCCTGAAGAAGGTGCGCTCCGAGATCGACGCGCACTACCCCGACACCGTGCTGCTGGCCGAGGCCAATCAGTGGCCCGAGGACGTCGTCGACTACTTCGGCGACTTCCGCAAGGGCGGTGACGAATGCCATATGGCGTTCCACTTCCCCGTCATGCCGCGCATCTTCATGGCGGTCAGGCGGGAATCGCGCTACCCGGTGTCGGAAATCCTGGCGAAGACTCCCGCCATCCCGGCGAGTTGCCAGTGGGGCATCTTCCTGCGGAACCACGACGAGCTGACCCTCGAAATGGTGACCGACGAGGAACGCGACTACATGTACGCGGAGTACGCCAAGGACCCGCGGATGCGCGCCAACATCGGCATCCGCAGGCGGCTGGCACCGCTGCTGGACAACGACCGCAACCAGATCGAGCTGTTCACCGCGCTGCTGCTCTCCCTGCCGGGATCCCCGATCCTGTACTACGGCGACGAGATCGGCATGGGCGACAACATCTGGCTCGGTGACCGGGACGCGGTCCGTACGCCGATGCAGTGGACCCCCGACCGCAACGCGGGCTTCTCGTCCAGCGACCCCGGACGGCTCTACCTGCCCACGATCATGGACCCGGTCTACGGGTACCAGGTCACCAATGTCGAGGCGCAGATGAGCTCACCCAGCTCGCTGCTGCACTGGACGCGGCGGATGATCGAGATCCGCAAGCAGAACCGTGCCTTCGGGCTCGGTTCCTACACCGAGCTGCCGTCGAGCAACCCGGCCGTGCTGGCGTTCCTGCGCGAGTCCGGCGACGACCTCGTGCTGTGCGTGAACAACTTCTCGCGGTTCGCCCAGCCCACCGAGCTGGATCTGCGGAGCTTCGCCGGGCGGCACCCGGTGGAGCTGATCGGCGGGGTGCGCTTCCCCGCGATCGGTCAACTGCCGTACCTGCTCACCCTCGCGGGCCACGGCTTCTACTGGTTCCGGCTCCGCCGCGAGCAGGTGTGACGGCGGGGGGCCGGAGCGACCGGCCCCCCGCAGCCGACGCGGGTGGCACACCGCCCCCGCGGCCGGCCCCCGCTCCGAGTAGCGGGCATCCCGGACCCCTGGCAGTATCCGGAGTACCCCAGCAGCACCCGCGGGGCGCATTCCGTCGTACGTCGGCTCGCTGACACATGATCGTCACGCGGGCGGGCCGTACGGCGGTTTCCTGTCACCCGCCCGGGGCAGGCTCCCCGTGTCGCCGGACAGCCCGAACCCGTCATCCGGGAGGCTGGCGCCCCCGCCGCGCGTCGAAGCGGCCGGGTGCGCGACTCCCCGGGGAAAGGACGTCATGTCGGACCGCTCCTGGACCCGTGCTCCTTCCGTACCCACCTCACCATCCGGATCCACCTCACCGTCCGTATCGAATTCACCATCGAGTTCACCATCCGTGTCGGGGTCACGCCCCGTGACGGACGCGCGCTCGGCCGCGGCTTCCTCATCCGCCCCGGCCGCCGCCTCGGCCGCGGCCTCGGCCGCCGCTTCGCCGACGGGCCCGGACGTGCCGTCCGCGAGCGGTGTGCCGCCCGTCGCCGGGCGGCCGCTGGCGCCCGGCCTGCTGCGGTCGCTCGAACCGCTGCTGCGCTCCTGGCTGCCCAAACAGCGCTGGTTCGCCGGCAAGGGCCTGCCCATCGGCGGCTTCCGGCTGGCCGCGGCCACCGAGCTGATGCCTCCCGGCGGCCGGCTCGGCCCGCTGGGGCTGCTGCACGTCCTGGTGGACGTCGAGCAGCCCGGCCGCCCCGCCGACTGCTACCAACTGCTGCTCGGCGCGCACCCGCTGCTGCCGTCGGCGCTGGTACGGGCCGCGCTCGGCCCGGCCGTCGGCGGCCCGTACGACGGCCTGACGCTCTACGACGCGCCGCACGACCCCCGGCTGGCCGCGCTGCTGCTCGAACGGCTCCGCGCGCCCGGCACCACCGGGCGGCTGCGTTTCAGCGTCGAGCCGCAGGAGGAGTTCCCGCCGGGGCTGACCCCGCGCGTCTCCACCGCCGAGCAGTCCAACACCTCGGTCGTGTACGGGGACGCCTACATCCTCAAGCTGTTCCGCCGCGTCTCCCCCGGCACCAACCCGGACCTGGAGCTGTCGCTCGCGCTGGCCCACAAGGGCTCGCGGCGGGTCGCGGAGCCGGTCGCCTGGTTCGAGGCGCTGCCGCCGGAGGGCGTCATGGGCCCGCAGGGCGCGGCGGCGGGCACGACGGAGCCGACCACGCTCGGTGTGCTCCAGCGCTTCCTGCCCGGCTCGTCCGACGGCTGGGCCCTGGCCCTGGCCTCGGTCGCCGAGGACGGCGACTTCACCGGCGAGGCGGCGGCGCTCGGCCGCGCCACGGCCGAGGTGCACGGCGCCCTGGCCGACGCGCTGCCGGTCCGTACCCTGGACGGCCCAGCGCTGGAACGTATCGCCTCGGCGATGGCCCGGCGGCTGGACGAGACCGCGAAGGAGGTCCCGGCCGTACGGCCGCACGTCGCGGCGCTGCGCTCGGCCTTCGACGACCTCGCGCGGCTCGGCGCGGCCCCCGGCAACGCGGTGACCGCCCAGCGGATCCACGGCGACCTGCACCTGGGGCAGGCGCTGCGCGGTCCGGACGGCGAGTGGGTGCTGATCGACTTCGAGGGCGAGCCCGCCCGGCCGCTGGCCGAACGGCGCCGGGCGGCGCCGCCGGTCCAGGACGTGGCGGGCATGCTGCGGTCCTTCGACTACGCCGCCCACCACAGCGGCAACGGTCCCTGGGCCGCCCGCCACCGGGACGCCTTCTGCGCCGGGTACGCCGCCGTGTCCGGGGTGGACCCGCGCGAACAGCCCGTGCTGATACGGGCCTTCGAGACCGACAAGGCGGTCTACGAGGCCCGGTACGAGGCGCGGCACCGCCCCGCCTGGCTCCCCATCCCGCTCTCCGCCCTGGCCCGCCTGGCCGCCGCCACATCTGACGCCGCCCCTTCTGAGGAGTCCAGCCCGTGACACGCCCCGACGACCGTTTCCTCCCCGAGGCCCAGGCGCGCGGCTACGACCGCGGCACCCCCCACCCGGCCGCCTCCGGCACGGCTCCGGGACCGGCCCCGCTCGCGGATACGACCCCGCCTGCCCCCCCGTCCGACGCCCCGGCGGTACCGGCCGCCCCGGTGCCGGGCGCGGGTCCTGTGGCGCCGACGGTCACGGTGCCCGGCGCGGGCCCGGCCGCGACCGGCCGGCTCGCCGAGAGCGCCCCGCAGGGGCACGGGGCCGAGTCCGACGTGCCGCTGCCGCCGCGTGAGCGCGAGCAGCCCGCCACCGGCGGGAGGTCCGGGGCCGACCCCGAGCCCTCCATCGGGCCGGAACCCGGAAGCCTGGTCGGCGACGACCGCCGACGGCTGCTGGACGGCGCGCACCACGACCCGCACGGAGTGCTGGGGGCGCACCCGGTGGACGGCGGCGTCCGGATCAGGGCGCTGCGGCCGTTCGCACGGGCGGTGGCGGCCGTCGTGGACGGCGAGCGGTTCGACCTCACCGACGAGGCCGACGGCCTCTTCTCCGCGGTGCTGCCCCGCACCGACGTGCCGGAGTACCGGCTGGCCGTCACGTACGACGACGGCGAGCACATCGTGGAGGACCCGTACCGCTTCCTGCCGTCCCTCGGGGAGCTGGACCTGCATCTGATCGGGGAGGGGCGGCACGAGGAGCTGTGGAAGGCGCTGGGCTCCCGGCCGATGACGCACGGCGGCGTGACCGGTACGCGCTTCGCGGTGTGGGCGCCGAACGCGCGCGGGGTGCGCGTGGCCGGGGAGTTCAACTACTGGGACGGCACCGGCTTCCCGATGCGCTCGCTGGGCGCGACCGGGGTGTGGGAGCTGTTCGTGCCGGGCGTCGGCAGCGGGACGGCGTACAAGTACGAGATCACCCGCCCCGACGGCTCGCGCGGGATGAAGGCCGACCCGATGGCGCGGGCCACCGAGGTGCCGCCCGCGACCGCGTCGGTCGTCACGGAGTCGGCGTACGAGTGGGCCGACCAGGAGTGGATGGCCCGCAGGGGCGAACTCCCGGTGCACCGGGCGCCGTTCTCCGTCTACGAACTGCACCTGGCCTCGTGGCGGCCGGGGCTGACCTACCGTGAGCTGGCCGAGCAGTTGCCCGCGTACGTGAAGGAACTCGGCTTCACGCACGTGGAGTTGATGCCGGTCGCCGAGCACCCCTTCGGCGGCTCCTGGGGCTACCAGGTGACGTCGTACTACGCGCCGACCTCGCGGCTCGGCTCGCCCGACGACTTCCGGTACCTGGTGGACGCCCTGCACGCGGCCGGGATCGGCGTGATCATGGACTGGGTGCCCGCGCACTTCCCCAAGGACGACTGGGCGCTGGCCCGGTTCGACGGCGCGCCGCTGTACGAGCCCGCCGACCCGCGCCGGGCGGAACACCCGGACTGGGGCACCCTGGAGTTCGACTTCGGCCGTACCGAGGTGCGCAACTTCCTGGTGGCGAACGCCGTGTACTGGTGCGAGGAGTTCCACATCGACGGGCTGCGGGTGGACGCGGTGGCCTCGATGCTCTACCTCGACTACTCCCGCGAGGGCGGCGACTGGCTGCCCAACGCGTACGGCGGCCGGGAGAATCTGGACGCGGTGGCGTTCCTCCAGGAGATGAACGCGACGGTCTACCGGCGCTGTCCCGGCACCGTCACCATCGCCGAGGAGTCGACGGCCTGGGACGGGGTCACCCGGCCCACCCACCTGGTCGGCCCGGCCGGCTTCGGCGGCCTCGGCTTCGGCCTGAAGTGGAACATGGGCTGGATGCACGACTCGCTGGACTACGTCTCGCACGAGCCGGTGCACCGCAAGTACCACCACAACGAGATGACGTTCTCCATGGTGTACGCGTACTCGGAGAACTACGTGCTGCCCATCTCGCACGACGAAGTGGTGCACGGCAAGGGCTCGTTGGTGGCGAAGATGCCCGGCGACTGGTGGCAGCAGCGGGCCACCGTACGGGCGTACCTGGGCTTCATGTGGGCCCACCCCGGCAAGCAACTGCTCTTCATGGGGCAGGAGTTCGCGCAGGGCGCCGAGTGGTCGCACGAGAACGGCCCCGACTGGTGGCTGCTGGACGAGAGTTACCCGGCCGCGGCCGACCACAGGGGCGTACGCGACCTGGTCCGCGACCTGAACGCGGCGTACACGGCCGCGCCCGCGCTGTGGCAGCTCGACACCGACCCCAGCGGTTTCACCTGGATCGACGGCGGCGCGGCGGAGGACAACACCTTCTCCTTCCTCCGCTACGACGAGGCGGGTGACCCGCTGCTGTGCGTCAGCAACTTCTCCCCCGTCGTCCGCGAGAACTACCGCCTCGGCTCCCCCGACGTCGTCTGGAAGCAGGTGCTGAACACCGACGAGGCCCGTTACGGCGGCAGCGGCGTCGTGGTCGCCGAGCCCGTCAAGAGCGAGCCGACGCCCTGGAACGGCCAGCCCCACAGCATCTCGCTGACCCTTCCCCCGCTGGCGACCCTCTGGCTGCGCCCGGCGTAGCCCTCGCGTGACCGACACGGCCCCCGCGGGCCGGGCGACGGCCCGGCCCGCGGGGGCCGTTTGCGCCCCGCCAGCAGGACAGGAAAGTTTCCTAACCAAAACCCTTGTTGCGGACACGCCAGCGCTACTACCGTTCCGGCAACGCCTTTCCGGGCCCTTCCGGAAGCTCAACTCCCCGCTCAGGCAAGGAGTGTCCCCCATGTCGTCCTCCGCAACCCCCCGCCTCCGCAGGACCGCCCTCGCCGCCGCCACCGGGCTGACCGCCGCCCTCGCGCTCGGCCTCGGCACGGCGGCCGGTTCCGCCCACGCGGCGGCGACCGCGCTGCCCAGCGGCATCTCGGCGCCCTATCTCTACCTGGGCTGGGGCAACCCGCCCTCGGCCACGTCGGTGATGTCGGCGACCGGCATCAAGCAGTTCACGATGGCCTTCATGCTCTCCGACGGCGGCTGCAACCCGAAGTGGGACGGCAGCCGCGCGCTGACCGGCGGCACCGACCAGTCCACGATCAACGCGATCAGGAACGCGGGCGGTGACGTCACCGTCTCCTTCGGCGGCTACAGCGGCAACAAGCTGGGCCAGAAGTGCACATCGGCGTCCGCGCTCGCCGGGGCGTACCAGAAGGTGATCGACGCCTACTCCCTGAAGTCGATCGACATCGACATCGAGGCGGGCGAGTTCAGCAACGCGACCGTGCGGCAGCGGGTGGTCGACGCGCTCAAGACGGTCCGCGCGAACAACAGCGCCCTGAAGATCTACGTCACCTTCGGCACCACGCCGACCGGGCCCGACTCCGCGGGCAAGGACCTGATCAAGAAGGGCGCCGCCGCCGGGCTGAACATCGACGCCTGGGCCGTCATGCCCTTCGACTACGACCAGGGCGGCACCACCGACATGCTGGCCACCACCAAGTCGGCGGTGGACGGCCTGAAGAACGCCGTCGCCAGCGCGTACGGGCTGTCCTCCGACGCCGCCTACCGCAAGGTCGGCCTGTCCTCGATGAACGGCAAGACCGACAGCGCGGGCGAGACCGTCTCGCTCGCGGACTTCAAGTCGATCGTGTCCTACGCGACCGGCCACCACCTGGCCCGCGTCAGCTTCTGGGCCCTCAACCGGGACCGCAAGTGCGGCTCCGGCGAGTCCGCTGGCGACTCGTGCAGCGGCATCACGCAGAACACGTACGACTTCACCAAGGCCCTGGCCGCGTACACCGGCTGAGGCCGCGTCAGACGGCCTCAGCCGGCCTCGGGCGAGGGCAGCGGAGGAAGGGGCGGGGTCAGAAGACCGACTCCGCCTCTTCCATGCGCTCCTCGGGGACGGTCTTGAGCTGGGTGACGGCGTCGGCCAGCGGGACCAGGCCGATCGTCGTGCCCTGGAGCGAGGTCATGTGACCGAAGGCGCCCTTGTGGGCCGCCTCCACCGCGTGCCAGCCGAAGCGGTTGGCCAGCACCCGGTCGTACGCGGTCGGTACGCCGCCGCGCTGGACGTGGCCGAGGATGACCGGGCGGGCCTCCTTGCCCAGCCGCTCCTCCAGCTCCATGGCCAGCGTGGCGCCGATGCCGGCGAAGCGCTCGTGCCCGTACTTGTCGATCTCGCCGACGCCGTAGTCCATGCTGCCCTTGGCCGGGTGGGCGCCCTCGGCGACGCAGATGACGGCGAATTTCTTGCCGCGCGCGAAGCGTTCCTCGACCATCGCCACCAACTGGGACGGCTCGAAGGGGCGTTCGGGGATGCAGATGCCGTGCGCGCCGCCCGCCATGCCCGCCTCAAGGGCGATCCACCCGGCGTGCCGGCCCATCACCTCGACCACCATCACGCGCTGGTGGGACTCCGCGGTGGTCTTCAGCCGGTCTATGGCCTCGGTGGCGACGGTCACGGCGGTGTCGAAGCCGAAGGTGCGGTCGGTGCCGTTGATGTCGTTGTCGATGGTCTTGGGCACGCCCACGACCGGCATCCCGGCGTCGGAGAGCATCCGGGCGGCGGTCAGCGTGCCCTCGCCGCCGATCGGGATCAGCACGTCGATGCCGTACTCGGCGCACATCTCGTCCGCGTTGTCCGCCGCCTCGCGCAGCCGGGCGCGCTCCAGCCGGGCCGAGCCGAGGATGGTGCCGCCGCGGGCGAGGATGCCGCTCACCGAGTTGAGGTCGAGCGGCCGGAAGCGGCCCTCCAGCAGGCCGACGAAGCCGTCCTCGAAGCCGATGACCTCGTCGTCGTACCCGGTCAGCGCGCGGTGCACGACCGACCGGATGACGGCGTTGAGGCCGGGGCAGTCGCCGCCGGCGGTGAGGACTCCGATACGCATGGGCCTGTCTCTCCAGACGGTCGTCGGCTGCTGCTGTGGCGCGTGCTGTCACGCGCTGTCGGTATCCAGTGGATCACAGCGCCTGGTCGCCCCGGAGCGGGGCTCCAGGTCACGGGGACTTCGGGACCAGCGTGCACTCGGTGATCCGGCCCGCCACATAGTCGTCCACATTGCGGACGGTGGCGGCGACGATCTCGTCGATCGCGTCCACCGTGAAGTACGCCTGGTGCGAGGTGATCAGCACATGCGTGAAGGTCAGCAGCCGGGCCAGGGTGTCGTCCGTCATCACCTCCAGCGACTTGTCGTAGAAGAAGACCCCGGCCTCCTCCTCGTACACGTCGAGCCCGACGCCGCCGAGCCTGCCCTCGCGCAGCGTCTCGACCAGCGCGGCGGAGTCGATCAGGCCGCCGCGGCTGGAGTTGATCAGGATCGCGTCGTCCTTCATCAGCGCCAGCCGCCGCTCGCCGACCAGGTGGTGGGTGGAGGGCATCAGCGGCACATGGAGGCTGATCAGGTCCGACTCCCGGAAGAGCCGGTCCAGTTCGACGTACTCCATCCCCAGTTCGGTGCAGGCGGGGTTGACCGCGATGTCCCAGCCGAGAATCCGCATGCCGTAGCCGCGGGCGATGGCGGTGAAGGCGGTGCCGATCTTGCCGGTGCCGACCACGCCGACCGTACGGCCGTGGAAGTCCCGGCCGAGCAGGCCGTCGAGCCGGAAGTCGAAGTCGCGCGTGCGGCTCGCGGCCCGGACGATCCGCCGGTTCAGCGCCGAGGCCAGCGTCCAGGCGAACTCTGCCACCGAATACGGGGAGTAGCGGGCCACGCGCGCCACCGTCATCCCCAGCCGCTCCGCGTGGTCCAGGTCGATGTTGTTGTAGCCCGTCGAGCGCTGCGCGATCAGCTTCGTGCCGCCGCGCACCAGGGCTTCGAGCACCGGCGCGTCCAGCACCGCGTTCACACTCGTCGACACGGCCTCGTACCCCGCCGCCAGCGGCAAGGTGTCCTTGGTGAGGAACGTCTCAAGACACCGCACCTGATGGCGCGCCCCGAAGGCCGCCTCCAGCAGAGGGCGCTCGTCGCGCTGCACCCCAGTCGCCAACACGTCCACAGGACCGGCCCTCCTTACGTGAGTCCTTCCTCACTCTACGTGCGCGCCGCGCGCCCCGCGCCACGCCTCGCGGAGGCGGGCAGGTGCCCCTGGGCGGCAGGCGGTACCCGGGAGCGTTAGCGTCAGGGGTGCGTACGGCCGTACGCGAAGGGTTCAGGGCAGAACGGACGGATCAAGCGTGACGCGCAGCGTCTACCTCACGGGGATCGGCCGCGGCGACGGCCGCCAGGTGATCGAGCTGGGGGTGATGGAGCTGCTGACCCGCCAGGTCGACCGGGTCGGCGTCTACCGCCCGCTGGTCCACGACACCCCCGACCGTATTTTCGAGCTGCTGCGCAGCCGCTACCGGCTGACCCAGGACGCGGCGAGCGTCTTCGGCATGGGGTACGAGGAGGCGGCGGCGCTCCAGGCCGAGCAGGGACAGGAGGCGCTGACCGCCCGGTTGGTGGACGGCTACCTGAGGGTGGCGGCGGAGTACGAGACGGTGCTGATCCTGGGGTCCGACTTCGCGGGCACCAACCTCCCGGCGGAGCTGGGCGTCAACGCGCGGCTGGCGAACGAGTGCGGCGCGTCGGTGCTCGCGGTGATCGGCGGTCTGGAGCAGTCGGCGGAGTCGGTGGTCGCCGAGGTGCGCAACGCGTACCACGCGTACACGAATCTGGGCTGCGACGTGATCGCGATGATCGCGAACCGGGTCGCCCCGGCGGAGGTCGCGGAGGCGGCGGAGCGGCTGGGCCGGGTCCCGGACGTGCCGGTGTACGTGCTGCCGGACGAGCCCGCGCTGTCGGCGCCGACGGTGGCGCAGATCGCGGAGACGCTGGGCGCGCGGGTGCTGCTGGGCGACGACGCGGGGATGTCCAGGGACGCGCTGGACTTCGTGTTCGGCGGCGCGATGCTGCCGACGTTCCTGCCCGCGCTGACCCCCGGCTGTGTGGTGGTGACGCCCGGCGACCGGGCGGATCTGGTGATCGGGGCGCTGGCGGCGCACTCGGCGGGGTCGCCGCCGATCGCGGGGGTGCTGCTGACGCTGGACGAGAAGCCGCCGCCGCACATCCTGGCGCTGGCGAACCGGCTGGCGCCCGGCACCCCGGTGCTGTCGGTGGCGACCGGCTCCTTCCCGACGGCGGCCGGGCTGTTCGCGCTGGACGGCAAGCTGGGCGCGGGCACACCGCGCAAGGCGGAGACGGCGCTGGGCGTGTTCGAGACGCATGTGGACACCGCGGAGCTGACCGAGCGGCTGTCGGTCGCCAGGTCGGCGCGGGTGACGCCGATGATGTTCGAGCACGCGCTGATCGAGCGGGCGCGGTCGGCGCGCAAGCGGATCGTGCTGCCCGAGGGCGGCGAGGAACGAATTCTGCGGGCCACCGAGGTGCTGCTGCGCCGCGGGGTGTGCGACCTGATCCTGCTCGGCGAGGAGGACACGCTGCGCAAGAAGGCGGCCGACCTCGGGATCTCCCTCGACCAGCCGGGCGTGAGCGTCGTCGACCCGCAGACCTCACCGCTGCGGGACCGGTTCGCCGCGCTGTACGCGCAGCTGCGCGCGCACAAGGGCGTCAGCTACGAGCTGGCGTACGACGTGGTCGCGGACGTGTCGTACTTCGGCACCCTGATGGTCCAGGAGGGCCTGGCCGACGGCATGGTGTCGGGCGCGGTGCACTCCACGGCCGCGACGATCCGCCCGGCCTTCGAGATCATCAAGACCCGCCCCGACGCGGCGATCGTCTCCTCGGTGTTCTTCATGTGCCTGGCGGACAAGGTGCTGGTGTACGGCGACTGCGCCGTCAATCCGGACCCGGACGCCGAGCAGTTGGCGGACATCGCCATCCAGGCGGCGGGCACCGCGGCCCGCTTCGACGTACAGCCGCGGATCGCGATGCTGTCGTACTCGACCGGCACCTCGGGCTCGGGCGCGGACGTCGACAAGGTGCGGGCGGCCACCGAGCTGGTCCGCGAGCGGCGGCCCGACCTGCTGGTGGAGGGGCCGATCCAGTACGACGCGGCGGTGGCGCCCTCGGTGGCGGCCACCAAGATGCCGGGGTCCGCGGTGGCCGGGCAGGCGACCGTGCTGATCTTCCCCGACCTGAACACCGGCAACAACACGTACAAGGCGGTGCAGCGCTCGGCGGGCGCGGTCGCCGTCGGACCGGTGCTCCAGGGTCTGCGCAAGCCGGTCAACGACCTGTCGCGCGGCGCGCTGGTGCAGGACATCGTCACGACGGTCGCGATCACCGCGATCCAGGCCCAGGGAGAGAACCCGTGAGCGCGACCCGTGTACTGGTCATCAACTCCGGCTCCTCGTCGGTGAAGTACCAACTGCTGGACATGGCCGACCACGCGCGTCTGGCGACCGGTCTGGTGGAGCGGATCGGCGAGGGCGGCGGTGCGCCCGACCACGCGGCGGCGCTGCACACCGTGGCGGAGCAGCTCGACGAGCAGGGCCTCGGCCTGGACTCGCCGGAGCTGGCGGCGATCGGCCACCGGGTGGTGCACGGCGGTACGCGTTTCACCGAGCCGACGCTGATCACCGACGAGGTGGTGGCCGCGATCGAGGAGCTGGTGCCGTTGGCACCTCTGCACAATCCGGCCAACATCACCGGTATCAAGGTGACGCGTGAGCTGCGGCCCGATCTGCCGCAGGTCGCGGTCTTCGACACGGCCTTCCACTCGACGATCCCGGAGGCCGCGGCGCGGTACGCGATCGACGCGGCGACCGCCGACCGGTACGGCATCCGCCGCTACGGTTTCCACGGCACCTCGCACGCCTTCGTCTCGCGGGCGACGGCGGAGCTGCTCGGCAGGGAGCCGGCCGACGTCAACGTGATCGTGCTGCACCTGGGCAACGGCGCGTCGGCCTCCGCGGTGCGCGGCGGGGTGTGCGTGGACACCTCGATGGGCCTGACGCCCCTTGAGGGGCTGGTCATGGGCACCCGCTCCGGCGACCTCGACCCGGCGGTGGTGTTCCACCTGGAGCGGGTGGCCGGGATGGGCACCGACGAGATCGACACGCTGCTGAACAAGCGCAGCGGTCTGCTGGGCCTGTGCGGTGACAACGACATGCGGGAGATCGGCCGCCGGATGGCCGAGGGCGACCGGGCGGCGCAGCTCGCCTTCGACGTCTACGCGCACCGGATCCGCCGTTACGTGGGGGCCTTCAGCGCGGTGCTGGGCCGGGTGGACGCGATCGCCTTCACGGCGGGCGTCGGCGAGAATTCGGCCGCAGTTCGCGAAGCGGCTTTGTTGGGTCTCGACAATCTAGGTGTCACTATGGACCCTGTACGCAACGCGCTTCGCGGCACTGCGGCCCGGCTGGTCTCGGCGGCGGCGTCGCGGGTGGCCGTCGCGGTGGTGCCCACTGACGAAGAGCTGGAGATCGCCCGCGATACTTACGTACTGGCGACCGAATAAGCATGGCTGACCGTCCCGCAGCCACGACCGCCCCTGGAATATTCCGGAGCGGAACAAACCGATAGGATAGCGCCCATGCGCCGAGCCAAGATCGTCTGTACCCTGGGTCCCGCCGTCGACTCCTACGACCAGCTCAAGTCGTTGGTCGAGGCGGGCATGAACGTGGCCCGTTTCAATTTCAGTCACGGCAGCCACGCCGAGCACGAGGAGCGCTACCAGCGCGTCCGTAAGATCGCCGCCGAGACCGGCCGGGCGATCGGAGTCCTCGCCGACCTCCAGGGTCCCAAGATCCGCCTCGCCAAATTCGCCGACGGACCGGTCGAGTTGATCGCGGGCGACGAGTTCACCATCACCGTCGAGGACGTCGCGGGCGACAAGTCCATCTGCGGTACCACGTACAAGGGTCTGCCGGGCGATGTCTCCAAGGGCGACCCGATCCTGATCAACGACGGCAACGTGGCGCTGCGCGTCATCGAGGTCGAGGGCCCGCGGGTCCGCACGCTGGTGGTCGAGGGCGGCGTGATCTCCGACCACAAGGGCATCAACCTGCCGGGCGCCGCGGTGAACGTGCCGGCGCTGTCCGAGAAGGACATCGACGACCTGCGGTTCGCGCTCCGGATGGGCGTCGACATGGTCGCGCTGTCCTTCGTGCGCGACGCCAAGGACGTCCGTGACGTGCACCGCGTCATGGACGAGGAGGGGCGCCGCGTCCCGGTCATCGCCAAGGTGGAGAAGCCGCAGGCGGTCGAGAACATGGAGAGCGTCGTCGCGGCGTTCGACGCGGTGATGGTGGCGCGCGGCGACCTCGCCGTGGAGTACCCGCTGGAGCAGGTGCCGGTCGTGCAGAAGCGGCTGGTCGAGATGTGCCGGCGCAACGCCAAGCCGGTGATCGTGGCGACCCAGATGATGGAGTCGATGATCACCAACTCGCGGCCCACGCGCGCCGAGGCGTCCGACGTGGCCAACGCGATCCTGGACGGCGCGGACGCGGTCATGCTGTCCGCCGAGTCGTCGGTCGGCAAGTATCCGATCGAGACCGTCAAGACGATGTCGCGGATCGTCGTGGCCGCCGAGGAGGAGCTGCTGTGCCGCGGGCTCCAGCCGCTGGCCCCCGGCAAGAAGCCCCGCACCCAGGGCGGCGCCGTGGCCCGCGCCGCCGCCGAGCTGGGCGACTTCCTGGACGCCAAGTCCCTGGTCGCCTTCACCAAGTCCGGTGACACCGCCCGCCGCCTGGCCCGCTACCGCGTGCCCGAGCCGGTCCTGGCCTTCACCACCGACCCCGCCACCCGCAACCAGCTCGCGCTGACCTGGGGTGTGGAGTCCTTCGTGGTCGAGCACGTCGACAACACCGACGCCATGGTCGAGCTCGTCGACCGCGAGATGCTCAAGCTCTCCGAGTACGCCAAGGGCGACACCGTCATCATCACCGCCGGCTCCCCTCCGGGCGTCCCCGGCACCACCAACCTCGTCCGCGTCCACCACCTCGGCGACTGACCGCCCCCTCCCCCGGAGAAACCAGCGACCAGCGACCGCCCGCGGCCCGCGCCCCTTCCGAAAGGGGTGCGGGCCGCGCGGCGTTGGGGGCTCGGCTAGCCGGGGGTGCCGTAGATGTGCATGCCGGGGACGTGGAGGGTGCCGCCGAACTGGGCCGCCTGGATGACGGTGGCGTTGGTGAAGAACA
This sequence comes from Streptomyces sp. NPDC008079, assembly GCF_042957385.1. Classification (NCBI taxonomy): domain Bacteria; kingdom Bacillati; phylum Actinomycetota; class Actinomycetes; order Kitasatosporales; family Streptomycetaceae; genus Streptomyces; species Streptomyces sp. NPDC008079. The sequence goes on along the minus strand of NZ_JBIBIC010000003.1, from coordinate 330,858 downwards.
GTTCGGGGAGGGTCAGCGGCGGGGGCGCCTTCGGGGTGAAGGTGATGGGGATCAGCCCGAGGAGATTGCCGCTGAGGGACTCGGTGTAGAGCGTCACCGTGCCGTTGGTGAACTTCGAGGTGGAGCCCTTGGCCGCCTCGACGTTCGTCTTCGTGCCCTTGGGGCCGTCGACTATCTGGTGCAGATTGTCGATGTCGATGCCGGAGACGGTGAACTTCAGGACGTCCTTCACCGTGCCGTTGTGCGTCTTGACCTTGACTATGCCGTGGTACGACAGGCCGTGCAGGGTCAGCTTCGTGGTCTTCAGGACCCACGGGGTGTCCGGCAGCAGGGGTATGCCCTGCTCGACATCGGCGTCGGCGAGCGCCTTCGCGTCGTACACCGGGCACGGGTAGGACTGCGGGTCGTCGGTGCCGCCCGCGCTCGGGGTGGCACTGGGCGACGCCTTGTCCTTGGCGTCCTTGGCCGCGTCCTTGGCGTCCTTCACCGTCTTGTCGAGACCGCCGACGGCGGTGTCCACGGTGTCCTTGACGGTCTTGCCGGCCGTGCCCACCGGGTCGTCGCCCTTGGCGGGCGCGCTCGCCGACGGCGACGTGCTCGGCTCGGGCTTCGCCGTCGTCGGCGCCGGGTCCGGCTGCGGGGCCTGGGTGGTGGGCGTCGCGGTCGGGGTCTTGCCGCCGCCGAGCAGCCCGCTCACCAGGTCGCCCAGGCCCAGCGGGTCCCACGGGTTGACCGACTTGGTCGGGCTCGGGGTCGCGCTCGGCGTGCCGGTCGCCCGGGACGTGTTCTCGGTCTTGCTGTCGGCGCCGCTGTCGGACGACGGGGCCTTCGCCGAGTCGGTCGGCGCGGGCGCCTCCGGGCTCGTGGAAGGACTCGGACTGCTCGACGGGCTCGGGCCGGTCGTCGGCTTCGACGTCTCCTGCCCGCCCGGCTTGTCCGTGGCCTTGCCGTCCGCCGCGCTCTTGGAGGCCGAAGGGCTCGGGGTGTCCGACTGGGTCACGCAGGGGCCGGGCTTGTACGGGTTCTTGGGCATCTCGTCGGCCTGCGCGAGATGCGGCGTGAAGCCCATGCCCATCAGTACGGCCGTGGGCATCGCGGCCAGAGCGACCGCCTTCCCGGCGGGCACGTGCAGCTTGGTCAGCAGGGACTTGCGGGGAGCCGCGTGCCGCGGTCCCGAGGTGGCCCGGTTACGGGACCCGTCGCTCTCGGCCTGCTGAGCGTCGTCACCCAGCACGGTGCCTCCCGTTCTCCTCGGTGTTCTCTTCGTCGGGCCGCGCTCCGGCGTGGACCGGCTCGGGCTGTCCGTACGCCTCAGCGGGCTCGTGGGGCCCCTGGGACTGCGCGGGCAGGGTGGGCGGAGCGTTCTCGTCGCCGCCGCCCTCAGGGGCGCCGTCGGGCAGCTCCGCCTTCTCGCCCGGCTCGTCGGTCGCCGGGACACCCGGCGCCCAGGAGACGGCGAGCGCGCCGCCGAGCAGCGCGGGCAGGAAGCCGACGAGGAAGCCGCCGAAGTTGGAGACCACCAGCGACACCAGGGCGAGCAGGATCGACGCGACACCGGCGAAGATGCGTACCGCGCTCTGGAACCACATGGTGAGGCCGAGCACGAACAGCAGGACACCGATGATCAGCGAGCCGGAGCCCGCGGTCGTCGCCATCCGGACGGTCAGTTGGCCGAGCGTGAGGTTCGCGTACGGGAAGTAGGCGATCGGCACTCCGGCGAGGAGGGTCAGCAGACCCGCCCAGAACGGGCGCCCCCAACGCCAGTGGCGGAACGACAGCCGCCAATAACGGATCCGGGCACTCAGTCCTGTTGACTCGGCGCTCATAGGAAACAGCTCCCTGGGACTGGCTTTGCTGAGAGATCGATCGGTGGCGCCGGGTGAGCCGCGTCCCGCGCGGCTCACCCGGACCACTCAGGCGGTGCTTAGTAGCACTCCACCCCGGCGCCGGAGCCCTTCTTGACGCCGAGGCTGAGGCCCGCGAGCTTGAAGGTGCCCGCGCTGGTGGCCCAGGCGGTCTGGTGCACGCCGTCGAGGATGGCCCGGTCGGCCTCCTGGGCGAACGACCCTGGGTCCGTCGCGTCCTTGTCCTTGATGCCAGGACCCTTGTGACTGTCACCGGCCGCGACACCGATGTTGATGTTCCGGAACTCCGCATCGGCGTCGAGCTGGTCGAGGTCGATGTAGAGGTTGTGTGCCACAACCGGCTTCTTCGGGTCCTTGCCGGCGGTCAACTTCAGGGTCACGTCACCGATCGGCGTCGGGACGACCACGGACTGGCACAGGCCGTTGATGGTGGCGTCGGTGAACGCCGAGACCGCGACCGGAATGTACTTGCCACCGTGCTGAACGTCGAGCGCGCCGTACTGCTCGAAGCCGGTGCCGTCCAGGTGATCCGCCGTTACCTTGAACTGCTGACCTGACACGCTGAACGACGCGGCGAGCGCGCCCTGAGCGATGGCTATACCCACCGCGGCCGTAGCCGCGACACTCGGCACCATGACGACGGCGAACCGCCGCCATCTGGTACCGCCACGAACGAGCGACTCCATTTTTCCTCCTTCTCGGACGTACATCTCCGGCCGGGATGTTCGGGTCCTGGCCTGGGATGGGAGAAGTGCTACGTCCTCGGGAAGGAGAGCGCCGGTGATCGGCGGACCGTCCCTCCCCACGAAGAAGCAAGGAGTACGGACGGCGGTGTCCGAATCTTCGGCGATCACCCCCGAGCGACAACCACTGGCCACGCTCTCGCGCAACCTGCTGGACAGGCTCCGCCGGTAGGCGAAGACCCCCCTGTCCCGGAGCGGCGGCATGAGCCGTACGCACCCACTCGGCGGGGACCCGCGGACCGTGGCGCCGACTGGCGGCCGGGCTGTGGCAACGGACCGAGCTTGGCCGATCGTGGTCCATTCGGGCGCGCCGCACAAGGGGCTCATTACTAGCGAGTAACGGATGGGTGTCGCGGCCGTGCGCCCCGGACGGGGCGATTTCACGCAGAGTAAGGAAGACCGGGGCAGGTAAATCCGGCATAAAGAACATCAGCGGTCGAAACGGAGCTGATTTCTTACCGGAGGTAACGGCGACCGCTCATTGTCACGGTTTGATAAAGTGCGGTCGCCGTATCGCTAAATCTCTGAGTAAAACCGGGGCGGGCACTCGGGGAACCGGCGGTAACTGACCGCAGGGTCAGCTCGGCGGAGCGTCCCGTTCAGCCGCCCGGCCGCCTCAGAAGAGGACTCTGATCAGCGCCGTACGCGCGGCGACCACCCGGGGGTCGTCGGGGCCGATGACCTCGAACAGCTCCAGCAGCCGTACGCGGACCGCGTCGCGGTCGTCGCCCGCGGTGCGGCGCACGGTGTCCACCAGCCGCGAGAAGGCGTCCTCCACATGACCGCCCACCAGATCGAGGTCGGCGGCGGCGAGCTGCGCGGTGACGTCGGAGGGTGACGCGGCGGCGGCCTCGCGGACCGCCTGCTGGTCGGCGCCCTGCACGCGGTCGAGCAGCTCGGCCTGGGCCAGGCCCAGCTTGGCCTCGGCGTTGCCCGGCTCGTCGGAGAGCACATTGCGGTACGCCTGGATGGCGCCGCCCAGGTCACCGGCGTCCAGCGCGTCGTGCGCGGCGGACAGCGCCAGCTCCTGCGGGGTGGCCGGGCGCGGGGGCGCCTCGGCGGCCGGGGCCGCGCCCTGGGCGGCGGCGTCCGTGTCGACCTCGGGGCCGACGATGCCGAAGCGCTGCTCGGCGACGGCGATCAACTGGTCGAGCACTTCGGTGATCTGGTCCTCGGGCGCGCCGCCCTGGAAGAGCGGCATGGCCTGCCCGGCCAGCACCGCGAAGACCGCGGGCACTCCCTGGACACCGAACTGCTGGAAGAGCATCTGGTTGGCGTAGACCTCGGCGGTGGCGAGGACGAAGCGCCCGCGGTACTCGGCGGTGAGCCGTTCCAGTACCGCGTTGAGCTGCTTGCTCGCGTCGGCCTGGTCGGCCCAGAAGCTGATGACGACCGGGACTTCGGCGGAGCGCTGGAGGACGTCGCTCTCGAAGGTCTCCTCGGTCACCTCGATGACGAGCGGCGAAGCGGTGTGGGCGTCGGCGTTCGCGGGGTCCTGCCGCTGCGCCCTGGCCTGCTCGGCCTTCACCTTGGCCTCACCGGCCGCCTTCACCGCGGCGAGGTCGACCACGCCGCTCATGGACATGTTCCGTGGCTGCATGAGGTCAATCCTCCCCCCTACCGGAGCCGATCGTGCACAGACCCCGGATAGACCCCGGATCTGGTGGTGCTGAGCGGTGCTGTCGGTACGGATCCCCATCCGCACCCGTGGTTGTCGCACGTTTCGCTACGGGTCGTAGCGTAACTGCCCTGAGCTGCCCGGCGGAAGCCGCCCGATGTGATACCGGTCACTCGTCACGTAACCTACCGGCCGGTATGGTCCGCCTTATGGAGCCGCTCGTGGAGCCCCCCGCCCCTCACAGACGCACCGGCCGCCCGCGAAGTGCCGAGGCGGACCGCGCGATCCTCGGCGCCACCCGCGAGGCGCTGGTCGAACTGGGCTGGGGAAAGCTGACGCTGAGCGACGTGGCGGCCCGCGCGGGCGTCGCCAAGACCACCCTCTACCGGCGCTGGAACGGCAAGAACGAGCTGGTCGTCGACGCCATCGCCGCCCTGTTCGAGGAGCAGCTCGACCTCCCGGACCTCGGCAGCCTGCACGCCGACATCCGCGGCGTGGTCCTGCGCTTCGCCGAACTCCTCAACCGGCCCGCCATCAGAACGGGCCTGATGGCCGTCGTCGCCGAGGCCACCCACGACGACGCCCTGCGGCTGCGCATCCGCGAGGCGATCGTCGACCGCCAGAAGCACCTCGTCCTCCTCGGCCGCCACCGCGCCCAGCAGCGCGGCGAACTCCCCCCGGACCCGCCCGCTCCGTGCGACCCCGCCCTCGCCGGCCGCGACGCCGACCTCATCTTCGACGTCATCGCCGGCACCGTCGTCCACCGCGTGATGGTCAGCGCCGGCCCGGTCGACCCCGACTGGGCCGACCGCCTCGCCCTCCTCCTGACCACCGGCCTCACCGGCGTCAGGAGCTAGGGGGCCGGAGCCAGGGGGCCCGGAGCCAGGGGGCCGGAGGCGGCCGGCCCCGGCGTCAGGGGGTCGCGTTCACAGCGCCGCACTCCGGGGTCTCCACGCCTGCCACGAAGTGGTCGAACTCCCCGGCGCGGACGCCCTTGACGAAGGCCTCCCATTTGGCGGGGGTGGTCACGGCCACGATCTCCGGCTGCTCGGTTTCGCGGATGTGAATCATCCCGTCGTCGCCGACGGTCGCTTCAAGGGCCACGAACGTCCTTTCGCTGGAGGGCCGGTGGATTGCGCACGAGATGTCGAGGCTACCCAGCGAACAGCGAACGGAACGGGCCGTGACGACGACGGACTACACGGCGCGCCGGACGGACGACAGGCCACGGCCCGACCGGCGGCGTACCACCGCGGGTCAGAAGCGGGCGGGCTCGGTGTAGGTGCCCCATTCGGCGCGCAGGGCGTCGCAGATCTCGCCGAGGGTGGCCTCGGCGCGGACGGCGTCGAGCATGGGCGGGATCATGTTGGAGCCGTCGCGGGCGGCGGTGAGCATGGCGTCCAGGGCGGTGCGGACGGCGGCGTCGTCGCGGGCGGTACGGCGGGAGGCGAGGTCGCGGACCTGGTCGCGCTCGACCTCGTGGCTGACCCGCAGGATCTCCAGGTCGCCGGTGACGGAGCCGTGGTGCACGTTGACACCGACGACGCGCTTGTCGCCCTTTTCGAGGGAGCGCTGGTACTGGAAGGCGGACTCGGCGATCTCACCGGTGAAGTAGCCGTCCTCGATGCCGCGCAGGATGCCGGAGGTCATCGGCCCGATCGGGTGCTCGCCGCTCGGCACGGCCTTGGCGCCCAGCGCCCTGATCCGGTCGAAGATCTTCTCCGCGTCGGCCTCGATGCGGTCGGTCAGCGCCTCGACGTACCAGGAACCGCCCAGCGGGTCCGCGACGTTGGCGACGCCGGTCTCCTCCATCAGCACCTGCTGCGTGCGCAGCGCGATCTCGGCGGCCTGCTCGCTGGGCAGCGCCAGCGTCTCGTCGAGGGCGTTGGTGTGCAGCGAGTTGGTGCCGCCGAGCACGGCGGACAGCGCCTCGACGGCGGTACGTACGACGTTGTTGTACGGCTGCTGCGCGGTCAGCGACACCCCGGCGGTCTGGGTGTGGAAGCGCAGCCACTGCGCCTTGTCGCTGGTGGCGCCGTACTCGTCGCGCATCCAGCGGGCCCAGATGCGGCGCGCGGCGCGGAATTTGGCGATCTCCTCGAAGAAGTCGAGGTGCGCGTCGAAGAAGAAGGACAGGCCGGGCGCGAAGGTGTTGACGTCCAGGCCGCGCGACAGGCCGAGCTCCACGTAGCCGAAGCCGTCGGCCAGGGTGTACGCCAGCTCCTGCGCGGCCGTCGCCCCGGCCTCGCGGATGTGGTAGCCGGAGACGGACAGCGGCTTGTACGCGGGGATGGAGGCGGCGCAGTGCTCCATCAGGTCGCCGATCAGCCGCAGGTGCGGGGCGGGCTCGAAGAGCCACTCCTTCTGGGCGATGTACTCCTTGAAGATGTCCGTCTGGAGTGTGCCGTTGAGCACGGCCGGGTCGATGCCCTGCCGCTCGGCGGCGACCAGGTACATGCAGAAGACCGGGACGGCGGGTCCGGAGATGGTCATCGAGGTGGTGACGTCGCCGAGCGGGATGTCGTCGAACAGGACCTCCATGTCGGCGGCCGTGTCGATGGCGACACCGCAGTGGCCGACCTCGCCGAGCGAGCGGGGGTCGTCGGAGTCGCGGCCCATCAGGGTCGGCATGTCGAAGGCGACGGAGAGGCCGCCGCCGCCCGCGGCCAGGATCATCTTGTAGCGCTCGTTGGTCTGCCGCGCGTTGCCGAATCCGGCGAACTGCCGGATCGTCCACGTACGCCCCCGGTAGCCGGTCGGGTGCAGTCCGCGTGTGAACGGGTACTCGCCCGGCCAGCCGATCCGCTCGAACCCGGGGACGTCCGCACCCGCCGGCGGGCCGTACACCGGCTCCACGGGGTCGCCCGAGAGCGTGCTGAAGTCGGCCTCCCGCTTACGGGCTGAGTCGTACCGTGCCTGCCAGCGCTGGCGGCCTGTCTCGATGCCTTGGGAGTCCATACCCTTGAATTTACTAGGACGTCCTAGTAAATGTCGATGGGAACACGGCTCACCCTTGGGGTGAGCCGGGTCTCAGAGGGCCGGGGCCCGGACGTGACGGCCCAGACGTGACGGCCTTGACGGGCTCGGGCTTGACGGGCTCGGGCTTGACGCGCCCAGGCGGTCGACGGGCTCAGGCGTCGACAGGCTCAGGCGTTGACGGGCTCGGGCTTCTCCGGCTGGATCACCTTCGGCGCCAGCTCACGCGTCACGCGACGCTCCACGAAGAACGCGGCGGTCGGGACGGTGCCCGCCAGCAGCACCCAGGCCATCCGGCCGATCGGCCACTTCGCCTTGTTGCACAGGTCGAAGGCCATAACGAGGTAAACGACATAGAGCCAGCCGTGGGCGAAGCCCACCGCGCTGGTGAAGGTGCCCGCGCCATTGATGTCGAACACGTACTTGGCGATCACGCCCAGGGTGAGCGCGATCAGCAGCACGCCTGTCACGTAGGCCATCACGCGGTAGCGGGTCAGCACGCTGGATTTCATGGCATCGAGCCTAGCCGCCCCGAAATGCCGGGCTCATCCGGGTCGGGGGACGACGGGACGCGCGCAGTCGACCGCAGGTCAGGACTCCTCGAAGTCGCCCGCCGCTATCCGCAGGGGGCGCAGCAGCGCGAAGATCTCGCCGCACTCCTCCGCGTCGTAGGCGCTGAGGCCGAAGTCCATGGCGACCAGGTCGCGGGTGGCGGACTCGACGATCTCGCGGCCCTTGTCGGTGATCGAGGCGAGGGTGCCGCGGCCGTCGTTGGGGTTGGGGCGCTTGGCGACGAGACCGGCGGAGACCAGCCGGTCCACGGTGTTGGTGACGGACGTCGGGTGCACCATCAGCCGCTCGCCGATCTTGGACATCGGCAGCTCGCCCGCCTTGGAGAAGGTGAGCAGCACCAGCGCCTCGTACCGCGCGAAGGTCAGCCCGTACGGCCTGACCACCGCGTCGACCTGGCCGAGCAGGATCTGCTGGGCGCGCATGATCGAGGTGATGGCACCCATCGAGGGGACCCCGCCCCAGTGCCGGGTCCACAGCTCGTCGGCGCGGGCGATCGGATCGAAGGGCAGGCTCAGCGGCTTTGACACGGCGAAGAGCCTACCCGTCGGTCACATAGTGGGCACAAGTGTCTCGTCAGGCGAGCGCGCTGAGCCGGCGCCACGCGTCCTTGCCGAGGTTCCACTCACCGAAGCCGTTGCCCTTGTCGACGGTGGCGCGCGTGGAGCCCGAGGTGATCACCAGGTCGCCGCGGACCGCCCGGTCGAAGAACCACTTGGCGTCCGCGGTGTGCATGCCGATGCACCCGTGGCTGCCGTTCTGCACGCCCATCATCGCGTCGTTCCAGGGCGCCGCGTGGGTGTACGTGCCGGAGGTGGTGATGTGGACCGCGTACTTCACGTCCTTGTCGTAGAAGTCCGCCGAGTCCTCGGAGGTGGCGATGCCGACCGACGAGGACGTCATACGCACGGTGGACTGCTTGCTGATCACCACCATCTGCCCGTTCCAGGTGGGGAAGGCGGGCTTGCCGCCGGAGATCTTGAAGTTCTTGACGGTCTTGCCGTTCTCGGTGACCCGCATGGTGTGCGCCTTGAGGTCGACGTACGAGATCCGGGCGGTCCCGATGGTGAACGTGTCGTGGATGTCGCGGCGCAGATAGCGCCCGCCCCCGGTGTCGATGCCGCTGAGCCTGGCGGTCAGCGTGACCTTGGTGTTCGGCGTCCAGTACGCGTCCGGCCGCCAGTCCACCCGCTGAATGCCGGTCAGCGGGTCGGTGATCCAGCCCCAACTGCCCTGGACGGCCGGGCTGGTGGTGACGGTCAGCGCCTTCTCGACCGCCGCCCTGGCCGCCTTGTCGGTGACCGGCTTGTCGAAGGCGAGGGAGACGGGCAGGCCGACGCCGACGACCGCGTTGTTCAGCGGGGTCGGGGTGACGCCGTTGACCTTGGCCGCCGTCAGGGTGCGGAAGGCGCTGGTGGTACGGGTCTGCTTGCCCGCGCTGTCGGCCGCGGTGACCTGGACGGTGTAGGCGGTGCCGGGGGTCATCGTGCGGTCGGAGGTCCAGGTGTGCTTGGCGGCGTCCAGGGCGCCGGTCACCTCGATCGGCGTCACGCCGTCCTTGGACGTGCCCTCGGGGGTCACGGTGACCGTGCCGAGTGTGCCGCCGTCGACGGTGACCTTGACCGGCGCGGCCGGGTCGACGTCCGCGGCGTCCTTGGCCGGTGTGACGGTGATCCGCGCGCCGGAGTCGGCGGACGCGGACCGGCCCGCGCCCTTGCCGTCGGACGAGCCGCCCGCCTTGTCGCCGTCGTGGCCGCCGCACGCGGTGACGCCCATCGCCACGGCCAGCAGGAGGGCGGGCACGGCGAGCGCCCGCGGTCGGGGGTTGCGTATGCGAGTGCGGTACACGGCAGTCGGTTCCTTGTCAGAGGTGGTCGGGGCGAACGGCGGTCGGGGCGAAGAGTGTTCGGATCGGCGGTGATCGGATCGGCTGTGTTCGGGGCGGCGGTGTTCGGCTCGGCGGTGGGCAGGTCGGCGGCGGGTGAGGTCAGGGCAGAACGCGGCGGCTCAGCACGACTTCCCGTCGCCGACGAAGCCGCGCGACATCGTGGACCCGCCGCCGACCCCGCTGCCGACCCCGCCGCTGGTGCCGTCGATGGAGACGTCCGGCGGCGACATGGAAGCGCTCGGTCGCGCGCCGGCCTCCGTCAGCCGGTTCAGCGACGCCGCGATGCAGGCGATCGGCTGCGGGTGCTTGTTGGCATAGTCGCTCCCGGAGCCCAGCGGGTTCCCCAGCCCGCGGATCAGCAGCACGGCGAGGTAGGCGCCCTGCCGGTTCATCAGGATCTGCACCCCGGTGCCCGTTCTGCTGCTGCCCTGGTAGGTGACCGGACTGTCGGCGGCCTCACCGGTCGTGCCGAGGTCGGTGGTCAGCTCGACACCGCACGTGTCCTTCACCGCCTCGCCGAACCGTTCCGTCCGGTAGCGGGCGGCCTCGGCGTCGGTGAACGCGTAGAGCAGGTACTCCGCCTCCTCCCCCGCCGACGCGCCGTACAGCCGCACCGCGCCGGCCCGTACGTCTCCGGCGGGAGACGGTACCGGGCAGGCCCCCATGAGCTTGAGCGCGGTACCCGGGGCGAGGGTCTTCCAGGGGGCCACCGGGAAGAACGGCAGGGCGCCGGGCGGCAGCAGCTCGTCGGTGAGGCGGTGGGCCAGGGCGGCCGGGTCGGGCGGCTCCGGCGGGGGCGTGGTGGACGCGACGGTGCCCGGCAGCGCGCCGGTGCCGCGCGGGCCGTCGGAGCCGGGCAGCAACTGCCAGGTGCCGACGGCGACCGCGAGGGCCGCGACCAGCGACACGGCCCCGGTCCTGCGGCGGGCGCGCCGCCGTTCGCCGAGCCTGCGGGCGGCCGGGGCCCCGGCGAGTACGACCAACGGCTCGGTGTCGCGGGCGAGTCCGCGCAGCCGCTCGTCCAGCGGATCGGCGGAGTCCGAGCCGATGTCGGAGTGCGAGCCGATGTCGGTGTCCATGTCGGCGGCGGGGGTGTCATCGGCGGTGCCGAGGGGGTCGGGACCGGCCGGGCGGCCGAACGGGTCAGCCATGGAGGGGCACCTCCTCGGTGCGGTGGCGCGCCGCACGTGCGTGGCGTGCGTCGTCGGCGGTGGCGGTAGCGGTGGCGGCGTCCCGACCTGCGGGGTCGTGAGCGCCGCGACCGGCGGTGTCGTGGGCGGCGGACGCGTACGCGGCGGGTTCGGGCTCCGCGTCGTCCGCCGGGTCGTCCTTGAGCAGGGCCCCCAGTGCTCTCCTCCCCCGGCTCAGCCGGGTCCGTACGGCGGCGCTGGACACGCCGGTCTGCCGGGCGATCTCCTCCACCGGCAGGTCGAGGAGGTGGTGCATGACCACGGCGGTGCGCTGGTCGTCGCCGAGCGCGCGCAGGGCGTCGATCAGCGCGACCCGGTCGGGTGCGAGCGCCGGGGCGTCGGGCGGCGGCCCGTGCCGGAAGTGCGCGCGCACCCGGTTGCGGGCCTTGCGCCAGGTGCTCACCGCCAGACGTACGGCGACGGTACGCACCCAGGGCGCGGGGTCGCCCTCCGCGGTGAGCTTCGGCCAGCGCTGCCATGCCCTGGCGTACGCCTCCTGCACGGCGTCCTCCGCCTCACCCAGGTCCCCGGTGATCGTGTAGACGACGGCCACCATGCGCTTCGCCGTGGCGGCGTAGAACTGGTCGAAGTCCGCCGCCGGTTCTGGCTGTGCGGTCATGTGGTTCTTCCCTCCCTCAGAACTACACGCGCGGCGGCGGCCTTATGTGACAGGCGGACGGGAGTTTTTTTCCGTGGGCCCCGCGCCGCGCCTCTTGGCAGGCCCTCCCGTGAGCCGCGACACCGGTCCGAGGTCGAGCCCGAGCGGCCGGGCCAGCACCAGCGCGGGCAGGCACAGGGCGGCGGCGCCCAGCAGCAGGCCCGTGAGGTCGCCTGCCGGGCCGCCGCCGAGCCGGGCGGTGACGGCGTGGGCGGTGAGCAGCGCCAGGGCCGCGCCCGGCAGGAAGGCCGCGGTGAGCCGTACGTGGTGGCCCAGGACGCGGGGCCGCCAGCCCAGGCGGCGGCGCAGCAGCGCGGCGGTGGCCAGCAGGCCGACCGTACAGGCGAGCGCGTATCCGGCGGCCATGCCGGTGACCGCCCAGCGGGCCGGGAGCAGCGCGTAACAGGCGGCGGCGCTCGCGGCGTTGACGGCGGCGATGAGGACGTTGAGGAAGAAGGGCGTACGGGTGTCGCCGAGCGCGTAGTAGCCGCGCGCGAGCAGGTACTGGCCCGCGAAGGCGGGCAGGCCGACGGCGAAGGCGACCAGCATCCAGGCGATGGCGCGGGCGTCCGCCTCGCTGGTGGCGCCGTGCTGGAAGACGACGCCGGTGATCTGCGGGGCGAGCGTGAGGAAGGCGAAGACGGCGGGGACGACGGCGGTGCCGGAGACGGTGAGGCCGCGCGTGAGGTCGGCGCCGATCGCCGCGTGGTCGCCGTCGGCCGCGGCCCGGCTCATGCGCGGCAGCAGCGCGGTGGCCAGCGACACGGTGACGATGCCCTGCGGGACGACCCACAGGCTGTACGCGTTGCTGTAGGCCGCGTAGCCGACGCCGGTGGAGTGGCCCGAGGCCAGCGCGCGCAGTCCGGCGGAGGTGGACAGCCGGGTCACCACCCAGTACGCGCCCTGGTTGACCAGGACCAGCAGCAGCGTCCACACGGCGGCCCGCATCGGCTGGGTGAGTCCGGCGCCGCGCCAGTCGAACCGCGGGTGCCAGCGGAAGCCGGTGGCGCGCAGCGACGGCAGCAGCGCGAGGGCCTGCACCGCGATGCCCGCGGTGCTGCCGAGGCCGAGCAGCAGCGCGTCCCGGTGTCCGATGCCCCCGCTCGCGACCGCGAGGTACAGGCCGAAGACGGCGATCACGACGAGGTTGTTGAGCACCGGGGTCCACATCATGGCGCCGAACCGGTCGCGGGCGCCGAGGACCTGGCCGAGGAGCGTGAACAGGCCGTAGAAGAGGATCTGCGGCAGGCAGTAGCGGGCCAGCGACACGGTCAGGTCGCGCTGGCCGCCGCTGAAGCCGGGCGCGTACGCGCTGACCAGCCAGGGCGCGGCGAGCACCGCGAGGGCGGTGACGGCGAGCAGCGCGACCGCGCACAGGGTGAGCAGCCGGTCGGTGTACGCCTGGCCGCCGTCGGCGTGCTCGCGGGCGGCGCGGACGAGTTCGGGGACGAAGACGGACTGGAGGGCGCCACCGATCATCAGCGCGTAGATGATGTTGGGCACGGTGTTGGCGACCCCGAAGGCGTCTCCGGCCGCCGCCGTGCCGAGCGCGGCGGTGATCGTCGCCAGCCGCAGGAAGCCGGTGGCGCGGGACACCAGCGACCCGGCCATCATCAGACCGCCGCTGCGCCGCAGGGAGTTGGTGTCGCGGGCGTGCGCCCGCCGCCCCTTGCGGTGCGTGGAGCCGTCCACTGCTGAAGTCACCCGTCGGTCCCCTGTTCACGCTGATCGTCCTGTGCCCGGTACCGGCTGGTCGCGCGGGTCCCCGTCCCCTGGGCAGACGCGCAGTCTGCCCCGGCGGTCACGGCTGACGGAAGTCGCGGGGCGGTACGGCGGGTGTCGGAAAAGTCTCTGTCACCTGACGGCCGCGCCGGGCGTGTCCTTCGTGAGCGGGCCGCCCCGGCCCGCCCCGCAGCGCGGAGGACGACGCCTTGACGATGACCACTCACCAGCGTTCCGGCTCCGGCTCCGGCTCCGACCGCGCCGCGGGCGACAAAGGCACCGGCACCGGTGCTCTGCGGCTGCTGCCGATGCCCGCCTCCGCGCACGCCGACTTCGTCCGCCGCCCCGGCCCGTACACCGCGAGCTTCCTCCAGACGCCCGCCTGGGCGCGGGTGAAGTCCGGCTGGCAGGCGGAGAGCTTGGCCTGGCTGGACGAGCACGACCGGCCGGTCGGCTCCGCGCTGGTCCTGTACCGCCAACTGCCGGGCGTACGGCGGTCGTTCGCGTACCTCCCGGAGGGCCCCGCGGTGGACTGGGCCGATCCGCGCCTGGACCGCTGGCTCGACCCGCTGCTGGAACACCTGCGCGGTACGGGGGCGTTCGCGGTACGGATGGGGCCGCCGCTGGCGTACCGGCGGTGGACGGCGCGGACGTTGAAGGACGCGTCGGGCCCCGGGCGCCGGGTCGGTGACGTGCTGCCCGACCTGGTCGAGCCGTTGGGCGCGGCGGTCTCCGACCGGCTGCGCGAGGGCGGTTGGCGGCGCTGCGGCGAGGACGGGCAGGGTGGGGACGCGCAGCCGCGGCTGGTGTTCGAGATACCGCTGGCCGGGCGCGGTCTGGACGACCTGTGGACCGGCCTCAACCAGGAGTGGCGGCGCAACGTGAAGAAGGCCGCCAAGTGCGGTGTGCGCACGGGTGTCGAGGGTCCGGAGGCGCTGCCGGCCTTCCACGAGCTGCTGCGGGTCACCGAGGCCCGCGACGGCTTCGACCTCGGCCGGTCGCTGGACTACTACCGGCGGCAGTACGAGGCGCTCAACGCCGAGGAGCCGGGCCGCATGCGGCTGTACACCGCGCGGCACGAGGGCGAACTCCTCGCCGCGCACACGCTGTTGACCGCGCCGGACGGCGGCCGGGTCTGGTACCAGACGGGTGCCTCGGCCGACCACCGCCGCGAGGTGCGGCCGAGCAACGCGCTCCAGTGGCGGATGCTGTGCGACGCGCAGGCGATGGGCGCGGCGGTCTACGACATGCGCGGGGTGCCCGACGGCCTCGACCCTGCGGCGCGCGCCTACGGGCTGCTGCGCTGGAAGTTGGGCACCGGCGGGGAGGCGGTGGAGACGGTGGGCGAGTGGGAGCTGCCGCTCCAGGGCGCGGTCAACAAGACGCTGCACCGGGCGATGCACGCGTATCTGACCCGGCGCTGAACGCTCGGGGGCCACGGGCTGACAAATTCACGGGCTCACGGGCCCACGGGCTCACGGGCTCAACGCGTAGCCCCGAAAGGGCCGTTGCCGCTCAGGCGGGGCTGGCCGCGGCGCCCATCGGCTGCGTACGGCGTACCGACCGCAGCACGGGCACGACGCTGAGCGTGCCGAGTATCCCCGCGCCCGCGATCACCGCGTAGGGCGGCACCCACTCCGCGACGGCGCCGCCGACCGTCATGCCGACGCCCTGGAGCGTCATGATCCCCGCGCCGAGCAGCGACATGGCCCGGCCGCGCATGTCCTCGGGCACGTCGTGCACGAACCACTTGTCGATGCCGAGCGCGTACGCGGTGGTGACCCCGGTGATCAGCAGCAGCACGATCGCCAGCGGCAGCGAGGGGTGCACGAGGAAGCAGACGAAGGGCAGCATCGAGACGGCGGCGAGCGGGATGGCGATCCGTTCGCGGGCGGACGGGGTGAGCAGCGTGCCCGCCAGCACCTCGCCGACGACGGTGCCCGCGGGCATCGCGGCGAGCAGGATGCCGAAGCCCGCGGAGCCCGCGCCCGCCGCGTCCGCGTAGGGCGCGGCGACGCCCTCGGCGACGACGCAGAACATCGGCGGCACCCACCACATGAGCATCAGCGAGCGGATTCGCGCGTTGCGGAACAGCCGCCCCGCGGAGCCGATCGAGTCGCGCATCATGGCGCCGGTCCCGGTGACCCGGGCGGGCCGGTCGCGGGTGCCGAAGCGCAGCAGCAGCGCGGAGCTGAGGAAGGTGCCGATCGTCACCAGCAGCGCGGCGCGCGGCGACAGCCACACCAGGACGAGACCGCCGATTCCGTAGCCGATGATCTGCGAGCTCTGGCCGACGATCCGCACCAGGGAGCGGCCGAGCACGAAGACGTCGCCGTGGAGGATGTCGGCCAGGCTGGCGGCCCTCGTGCCGGTGAACAGCGGCGTGATCATCGAGACGGACACGCGTAGCACGAAGAGAAGGGCGAGCGGCGTGGCCGGCACGGCCATCACCGCGACGAAGGCCGCGCAGAGCAGATCGCAGGCCACCAGGACGCGGCGGGTGGGGTACCGGTCGGAGATTCCGGACAGCAGGATGCCGCTGAGCGCGTAGGGCAGGAAACCGAGCGCGAAGATCAGCGCGGTGAGGACGGCGGAGCCGGTCTGCCGGAAGACGAGGACGGCCAGCGAGACCTCGGCGAAGACGCTGCCGAGGACGGACAGGACATGCGCGGCGAAGATCGGGCGGAATTCCCTGACCGCGAAAACGGCACCGTAGCCGGTGGGGGTGCTGTCGCCGGTGGCGGTCGCGCCGCTGGTAGGAGGCGTGCCGTCGCCCTTCCCGTGGGTGGTGGGAGCGGGCTGCGAACCGGTCGGCGATGGGGTGCGTCCACCTGGTGGGGGGTGCTCGCTGTCCGTTGTCATGACATCACCCTGGTGGCATGAGCACTGCATATCGTAGTGTTTCGGACTGAGCCGAATCTTGGGGGTCGTGATGTCGTTTCGTATGCGATTTGCGGCTGAGGACCTTCTGCGGTGCCGCTTCGCCATCTCACCGCTGCGGGAGACCCAGGGGGCGATACGTACCCTGTCCCGGCCGGACCGACACGGCTACCACCTGCCCTGGTTGCGGCAGGTCAGGGCCGCCGCGGCCGGTCTCGACCTGGCTCCGCTGTGGCTGCTGGCACCGGATCACGGGCACCCCCCGGACTTTCTGCACCCCCCGCCCCAGGCGCCCCTGGGCACCCTGGACGACGAACTCGACGTCGTACGGGCCACGGACCCGGACGAGGCGCACCGCCAGATCCAGGCCGCGCTGGCCCAGACCCCGGGCGCGGAGCACGGCAAGCGGGGCCGCGCGATGCTCGCCGATCCGGCCGGAACCGTACGGCAGTTGGCCGGTTTGTACGAGCATGTGTGGGCTGCCCTGCTCGCCCCGCACTGGCCCCGGCTGCGGGCGGTGCTCGAGGCGGACATCGCCTATCACGCGCGGCGGCTGGCGGACGGCGGCATGCAGCGGCTGTTCACCGCGCTGCACCCGAAGCTGAGCTGGTCGGAGGGCGCGCTGACGGCGGCGGGGCACACCTCGCACCTGCCGGATCTCAGCGGCCAGGGGCTGGTGCTGGTGCCCAGCGTCTTCTTCTGGCCCGAGGCGGGCAACGCCTTCGACCCGCCCTGGCAGCCCACCGTCGTCTATCCGGCACGCGGCATCGGCGGGCTGTGGGCCGAGACCGGGCCGACCGCGTCCGCCGCGATGATCGCGCTGCTCGGCGCCAACCGGGCCGCGATCCTCAGCGACCTCGACGCGCCCAGCACCACGACGGCGCTGGCCCACCGGCACGCCCTCGCGCTCTCGTCGGTCTCCGCGCATCTGGCGGTGCTGCGCGACGCCGGTCTGCTGGCGTCCCGGCGCTACGGGCACCAGGTGCTGTACGAACGGACGCCGCTCGGGATCGCGCTCACGACCGGCGGGCTGTTCTGAGCACGCGGGACAACGGGCCGCTGACGGCGCCCGCCGCCATCCGGGCGTCCGCCATCGCGGCACTCCGCCGCCCCGCCGCTCCGCTACTCGGAGAGGTGGCGCTCCACCGTCTCGACCTTCGAGGTCAGTCCGTCCGTCACGCCCGGCCTGATGTCGGCCTTGAGGACCAGCGACACCCGGGGCGCACGCGCCTCGACCGCGGCGACGGCCCGCCGTACGACGTCCATCACCTCGTCCCACTCCCCCTCGACGGAGGTGAACATCGCGTCCGTACGGTTCGGCAGCCCGGACTCGCGGACCACGCGGACGGCGTCGGCCACGTACTCGCCGACGTCCTCGCCGACGCCCAGCGGGGTGACGGAGAAGGCGACGATCATGCGCCGACCGCCTCGCCCTGAGCGCCGCGCGCGGCCACGACCGACTCCTCGGACTCGCGGCGCAGCATCCGCTCGGCGAAGAAGCCGCCGGTGGGCAGGACGGACAGCACGAAGAAGAGGGCGCCGCGGGCCGGCGACCACTTGGCGCGGCGCCAGGCGTCCGCCCAGAAGACGACGTAGAGGACGAACAGGACTCCGTGCACCATGCCCATGACGGGCACCGCGTTGAAGTCGGTGGTCCGCTTGAGCACCGAGCAGACCATCAGCAGCAGGAACGACACCGCTTCCGGGGCGGAGATCAGACGGAGTCTGCGCAGGGCGGTGGCGGTCTTCAGGTCCACGAGAACCTCACTGTCGGTGACGGGAAACAGGCTTGTGAACGTGATCACAAGACCACCCCATTATCACCGGCCCGTATCGATGGTCCGCCCCGGGGGTAGGAAACCGCGGGACGGGCGATAGCGTCCCTGTCCACGACACGACCCGTACGCACCACCCGCACGACGTGATCCGCACGACCTGACCGACCACCCAACGGGGACCGAGACACGATGACGATGGACTGGGACCGGCGGCACTGCGCCCGCAAGGGGCACATCACCTACGCGCCCGACGAGAACCACCTGCGGCAGAAGCTGCACGCGAGCACCGCCGTCGGCACGGTGTGGCGCTGTCTGCGCTGCGGCGACTTCGTCCTCGGCGACCCGCACGGCGCCGGCCCCGCCGACCGCGCCCCCGAGGTGCCGCGCGGCCGGGCGCTGCGCGACCTGTTCATCCTGCGCTTCCTGGCCGTCGAGCGAATCCTGCGCGGCCTGCTGGTCCTGATCGCCGCCTGGGCGGTCTGGCGGTTCAGCAACTCGCAGAACGCGGTGCGCGACCTGTTCGAGAAGGACCTCACCGTCTTCAAGCCGGTCGCCGAGCACTTCCACTACGACCTGGACCACTCGCCGGTCGTCGACACCATCCGCAAGACGTTCGACTACAAGCACTCCACCCTCCAGCTCGTCGCCGCCCTGCTGCTGGCGTACGCGCTGATCGAGATCATCGAGGGCTTCGGCCTGTGGTGGGGCAAGCGCTGGGCGGAGTATCTGGCGGTGGTGGCGACCGCCGCGTTCCTGCCGATCGAGGGCTACGAGCTGACCGAGCGGGTCAGTTGGTTCAAGGTCGCCACGATCACGCTCAATGTGCTGGCCGTCCTCTACATCCTGCTCGGCAAGCGGCTGTTCGGGCTGCGCGGCGGCCACAAGGCGTTCGAGGCCGAGCGCCGGAGCGCGTCGCTGCTGGAGGTCGAGGAGGCCGCGGGCGAGGTGCCGGGCGACCACGCGCCCAAGCCGCCGCTGCCGGTGCGGCAGCGGTCCACGGCGGACGGCGTCTGATCCGCGATGCCACGCTTCCGGCTCCAGGGCACCCGGGTGCTCGCCGTGGACCTCACCGGCGACACCGTCAAGGCGAAGAACGGCGCGATGGTCGCCTATGAGGGCGAGATGACGTTCAAGAAGATGACCGGCGGCGGCGAGGGCCTGCGCGGCCTGGTCACCCGCCGGATCACCGGTGAGTCGATGGCCGTCATGGAAGTGAAGGGGCACGGCACGTGCTACTTCGCCGACCGGGCCACCGAGATCAATCTGGTCCGGCTGAACGGCGAGAAGCTGTACGTCGAGGCGAGCAATCTGCTGGCCACCGACTCCGCGCTGCGCACCGGCACCACCTTCACCGGGCTGCGCGGCGCCTCGCAGGGCAACGGCCTGTTCACCACGACCGTCGAGGGCACCGGGCAGGCGGCCGTGATGTCCGACGGGCCCGCGATCGTGTTGCGGGTGTCGGCCGCGACGCCGCTGATCGTGGACCCGGGCGCGTACATCGCGCACACCGGGAATCTGCGGCAGCAGCTCCAGCAGTCGGTGGGCTGGCGCACGGTGATCGGCGAGGGGTCGGGCGAGAGCTTCCAGATCCGCTTCGAGGGCGAGGGGCTGGTGTACGTGCAGCCCAGCGAGCGCACCACGATCGGGGGTCAGCTCTGATGCCGTTCACCAGGATCAACTCCAAGATGGTGGAGGCCGCGATCGCCCCGGGCCAGCGGATGTTCAGCCAGCGCGGGGCGATGCTGGCGTACCGCGGGGAGGTCTCCTTCACGCCGAGCATCACCGGCGGGCAGGGCGGTGTGATGTCGATGATCGGCCGCCGGGTCGCCAACGAGGCGACGCCGCTGATGACCATCGAGGGCGACGGCTCGGTGATGTTCGGGCACGGCGGGCACCACATCCACTCCATCGACCTCGCGGGCGAGACGCTGTACGTCGAGGCCGACCGGCTGCTCGCCTTCGACGGCTCGCTCCGGCAGGGCACCATGTTCATGGGTTCGCAGGGCGGTGTCATGGGCGTCATACGCGGTCAGGTCACCGGGCAGGGCCTGTTCACCACCACGCTCCAGGGCAAGGGGTCGGTCGCCGTCATGGCGCACGGCGGTGTCATCGAACTGCCCATCGCCCCGCAGCGCCCGGTGCACGTCGATCCGCAGGCGTATGTCGCCCACCGCGGCGACGTACGCAACAAGCTGTCCGCGGCGCTCGGCTGGCGCGAGATGGTCGGGCGCGGTTCGGGCGAGGCGTTCCAACTGGAGCTGTCCGGGCAGGGAATGGTCTACGTACAGGCGTCGGAGGAGAAGCTGTGAGCGGCGGTCCGATGGGCTGGGGCCCTCCGGGGGGCGGCGTACCGGGCGGCGCGCCGGGCGACAGCGGCGGTCCCGTGGTGTACGACCCGTACACGCTGCCGGTGAACGACAACGTCAACCCGTACGCCTTCTGCGTGGAGTTGGACGGGCAGTGGTTCCTCCAGAAGGGGAAGATGATCGCCTATTACGGGCAGGTCGACTTCCACGCGATCGGGCACGGCCCGCTGGACCGGCTGGTCGCCACCAGCTTCCACTCGCCGCTGCACGCCGCGGACTGGGTGGTGGCGCAGGGGCGCGGCAAGATGCTGCTCGCCGACCGGTCGTACGACATCAATTCGTACGATCTGGAGGACGGCAATCTGACCATCAGGTCGGGGAATCTGCTGGCCTTCGAGCCCACGCTGGCGCTCAAGCAGTCGATCATTCCCGGCTTTCTGACGCTGATCGGCACGGGGAAGTTCGTGGCCGCGTCGAACGGCGCGGTGCACTTCGTGGAGCCGCCGATCCGGGTCGACCCGCAGGCGCTGGTCGGCTGGGCGGACTGCCCGTCCCCCTGCCACCACTACGACCACGCGTATCTGCGCGGTGTCCTCGGCGGTATCCGCGCGATGACCGGGCTCGGCGGGGCGTCGGGCGAGGAGCACCAGTTCGAGTTCGTCGGCGCGGGGCAGGTGCTGCTCCAGTCCACCGAGACGCTGATGGCCGAGGTCGACACCGGCGGCGTGCCGGGACAGGCCGGACCCGGCGTCCCCGGCGCGGGCGCACCCGGGCAGGGCCGTTTCGGACGGTGACCGTCCCGCTACCCTGACGATCATCCGCGGTGTGACCGCCGGTAGAATTCACTCTATGGAGACCGTGACAGCAGAAGCTGAAAGCGCTACGGCTTGGCTCACCGAGGACGAGCAGCGCGCCTGGCGCATCCATCTGGACGTCAGCCGGCTGCTCATGTACCAACTCGAGCGGGACCTCCAGTCCTTCGGCCTGACCAACAACGACTACGAGATCCTGGTCAACCTCTCCGAGGCCGAGGAGCGGCGGCTGCGCATGAGTGATCTGGCGCGCTCCACGCTCCAGTCCAAGAGCCGCCTCTCGCACCAGATCACCCGCATGGAGGCGGCCGGTCTCGTCCGCCGCGAGAACTGCGAGTCCGACCGCCGCGGTCTCTACGCGGTCCTCACCGACCAGGGCTGGGCCACCATGCGCCAGGTCGCCCCCCGTCATGTCGCCGCGGTCCGCGCGCACTTCATCGACCTCATCGCGCCGGAGGACCTCGCGACCTACCGCCGCGCCATGGCCCCGGTGGCCGACCACCTCCGCACGGTCCGTGAGAAGTAGCCCCGCGGGTCTCAGGGGCTCAGCGCCTCAGCGCCTCAGTCCTCAGGAGAGGTCCGGGGCTCGTTCGAGGTGAGGCCGGCGATCAGTTCGTCGGCCGCCGCGTAGGGGTCGAGGGTGCCGTCGGTGACGCGCTCGGCGAGGGAGTCCAGGCGCTGGTCGCCGCGGAGGTCGCCGATGCGGGAGCGCAGGGCGGTGACGGCGATGTGCTCGACCTCGGTGGCGGCGCGGGCCCGGCGGCGGGTGGCCAGGACGCCGCGCTCCTCCATCCAGGCGCGGTGCTTCTCCAGGGCTTCGACGACTTCGTCGATGCCCTCGCCGCGCGCGGCGACGGTCTTGACGATGGGGGGCCGCCAGTCCCCCGCCTCGCGGGCTTCGCCGAGGCCGAGCATGTGGTTCAGCTCGCGGGCGGTGGCGTCGGCGCCGTCGCGGTCGGCCTTGTTGACCACGTAGACGTCGCCGATCTCCAGGATTCCGGCCTTGGCGGCCTGGATGCCGTCGCCCATGCCGGGGGCGAGCAGCACGACGGAGGTGTCGGCCTGCGCGGCGATCTCGACCTCGGACTGCCCGACGCCGACGGTCTCGACGAGGACGATGTCGCAGCCCGCCGCGTCCAGCACCCGGATGGCCTGGGGGGCGGCCCAGGCGAGGCCGCCGAGGTGGCCGCGGGTGGCCATGGAGCGGATGTAGACGCCGGGGTCGGAGGCGTGCTCCGACATACGGACGCGGTCGCCGAGCAGGGCGCCGCCGGAGAACGGCGACGACGGGTCGACGGCCAGGACGCCGACCCGCTTGCCCGCCTTGCGGTATGCGGTGACCAGCGCCGAGGTCGACGTGGACTTGCCGACGCCGGGCGACCCGGTGAGGCCGACCACGTACGCGCCGCCGGTCAGCGGCGCGAGTGCGGCCATCACCTCGCGGAGTTGCGGGGACGCCCCCTCCACGAGCGAGATCAGCCGGGCCACGGCCCTCGGCCGCCCCTGCCGCGCCTGCTCGACCAAGGTGAGGACGTCCACCACGTCTGTTCGCTCCCTCTTCCCGCTCACTACCGAAAAAGCCCGAAAAGACCCGGGAAGAACCCGGAAAAGCCGTGGAACCGAAGGGCCGGGCCCGTCAGTTCCCCGCGACCGTGATGATCAGCGCGTCGCCCTGTCCGCCGCCGCCGCACAGCGCCGCCGCTCCCGTACCGCCGCCGCGCCGCTTCAGTTCGAGGGCCAGGTGCAGCACGATACGTGCTCCCGACATGCCGATCGGGTGGCCCAGGGCGATGGCGCCGCCGTTCACGTTCACCTTTTCAGGGGTGACGCCCAGGTCCTTCATCGACTGGACGGCGACGGCCGCGAACGCCTCGTTGATCTCGATGAGGTCGAGGTCGTCCACGGTCAGGCCCTGCTTGCCGAGCGCGTGCTTGATGGCGTTGGACGGCTGGGACTGGAGCGAGTTGTCCGGGCCGGCGACATTGCCGTGGGCGCCGATCTCGGCGAGCCATTCCAGCCCCAGCTCCTCCGCCTTGGCGCGGCTCATGACGACCACGGCGGCGGCGCCGTCGGAGATCTGCGAGGCCGTACCGGCGGTGATCGTGCCGTCCTTCTTGAAGGCGGGCCGCAGCTTGCCCAGCGACTCGGCGGTGGTCTCGGGGCGGATGCCCTCGTCCTGGCTGAAGACCACCGGGTCGCCATTGCGCTGCGGGATCTCCACCGGGGTGATCTCGGCGTCGAAGACGCCGTTCTTCTGCGCGGCGGCGGCCCGCTGGTGGGACAGCGCGCCGAACTCGTCCTGCGGGGCGCGCTCGATGCCGAGCCGCCCGTTGTGCGTCTCGGTCGACTCGCCCATCGCGATGTTCTCGAAGGCGTCGGTCAGCCCGTCGTACGCCATCGCGTCCAGCATCTCGATCGCGCCGTACTTGTGTCCCTCGCGGGACTTGGGCAGCAGGTGCGGGGCGTTGGTCATGGACTCCTGGCCGCCCGCGACCACGATGTCGAACTCGCCGGCCCGGATGAGCTGGTCGGCCAGCGCGATGGCGTCGAGGCCGGACAGGCACACCTTGTTGACGGTGAGCGCGGGCACGCTCATCGGGATGCCGGCCTTGACCGCCGCCTGCCGGGCCGGGATCTGGCCCGCGCCCGCCTGGAGCACCTGGCCCATGATCACGTACTGCACCTGGTCGCCGCCGATTCCGGCGCGGTCGAGCGCGGCCTTGATCGCGACACCGCCGAGGTCCGACCCGGAGAAGGTGCGCAGGCTGCCCAGGAGCCTGCCCATCGGGGTTCGGGCACCTGCGACGATCACGGATGTACGTGCCTGGCTGGTCATGGTGCGGCCCCTTCGGCTGAAGAGAGAAGTTAACGAGGGTTATCGTCAATGTACTGAGGGGTAGGCCGCTCGGTCACCCGTCGGAACGTGTGACGGCGCGCACGTTGCGTGACCACATACCGGTGCGGTGCACTGTGTCCATGGCTACTGGGCTGACCCGCATCGACCACATCGGCATCGCCTGCTTCGACCTGGACGCGACCGTCGAGTTCTACCGTGCCACCTACGGCTTCGAAGTGGCGCACAGCGAGGTGAACGAGGAGCAGGGCGTACGCGAGGCCATGCTCAGGATCAACGGCACCTCCGACGGGGGCGCCAGCTACCTCCAGCTCCTGGAGCCCACCCGGGAGGACTCCGCGGTCGGCAAGTGGCTGGCCAAGAACGGCGAGGGCGTGCACCACATCGCCTTCGGCACCGCGGACGTGGACGCCGACTCCGCCGCGATCCGCGACAAGGGCGTACGGGTGCTCTACGACGAGCCGCGCAGGGGCTCGATGGACTCCCGGATCACGTTCCTGCACCCCAAGGACTGCCACGGCGTACTGACCGAGCTGGTCACCTCGGCGGAAAAGACCACGGCAGAGACAGCGAAGGGCTCCCGGGACCACTGACCCAACCCCCGTCCTGCCCGGTAGAGTGACCGGGCCGACCGGGGTGGGCACGCGGGTACGCTCGCGCTCCGCGACGTTGATCTGACACCATTCTTCGTAGAGCTCTGTCTTCAAACGGAGTGACGAGGAATCTCACCCGGTTGGCGGGTGAGTACGCCAGGAGACCGATGGGACCGCGGAGTGCGGGGCAACGACAGCTACCAGGCTGACGACCACCTCTCTCAGCTCGAAGCCGAGATGGAGCGGCTTCGTACCGAGCGGGGCAAGGCCGTCGACCACGCCGACGACCTCGGATACCAGGTCGAGGTGCTGCGCGCCAAGCTGCACGAGGCGCGCCGCAATCTGGCGTCCCGCCCTGCCTACGACAACATCGGCCACCAGGCCGACCAGCTCCTGCGCAACGCCCAGATCCAGGCCGACCAGCTCCGCGCCGACGCCGAGCGCGAGCTGCGCGACGCCCGCGCCCAGACCCAGCGGCTGCTCCAGGAGCAGGCCGAGCACCAGGCCCGCTTCGAGGCGGAGTGGCACGCCGAGGCCATCGCCCGGCGGCGGCAGCTCGACGAGGAGCTGGGCGAGCGCCGCGCGACCGTAGAGACGCACGTCAACGAGAACGTGGCGTGGGCCGAGCAGCTGCGGGCCCGCAGCGAGTCGCAGGCCCGCCGCCTGCTGGACGAGACCCGCGCCGAGTCCGAGGCCGCGCTGGCCGCCGCCCGCGCCGAGGCCACCCGGGTCGCCGAGCAGACCCGCGAGCGGCTGACCTCGGAGGCGCAGGCCGCGCGCAACGAGGCGGAGCAGCTGCTGCGCCGGGCCCGCACCGACGCCGAGCGGCTGCTGACCGCCGCCTCGACGCAGGCGCAGGAGGCCACCAGCGAGGCCGAGCAGCTGCGCACCTCCACCCGCAGCGAGTCCGACGAGGCCAGAAGCCGGGCGATCGAGCTGTCCCGGCTGGCCGAGGAGCGGCTGCGGGAGGCCGACGAGGCGCTGCGCACCGCCCGCGCGGAGGCCGAGCGGCTGCGCGAGGAGGCCACGGCCGGCGCCGCCAAGCGCCTGGCGGCCACCGAGACGGAGAACGAGCAGCGCACCCGTACGGCCAGGGCCGAGATCGCCCGCATGGTCGGCGAGGCCACCAAGCAGGTGGACAGCGCCAAGGCCGAGGCCGAGCAGACCGTCGCCGACGCCCGCGCCGAGGCCGAGCGCATCCGTACCGAGGCGCAGGAGACCGCCCGCGCCGCCGCGTCCGAGGACGCCGCCGCCCAGCTGGCGCAGGCCGCCAGGTCGGCCGAGGAGATCCTGACCAAGGCGTCGGAGGACGCCCGCTCCACCACGAAGTCGGCGGGCGAGGAGGCCGAGCGGATCCGGCGCGAGGCGGAGGCGGAGGCCGAGCGGCTGCGCAGCGAGGCCGAGGCGTCCGCGCAGGAGCTGCGCGGCGCCGCCCAGGACGACACCGAGGAGTACCGGGCCAGGACCGTCGAGCTCCAGGAGGAGGCCAGGCGGCTGCGCGGCGAGGCCGAGCAGCTGCGGGCCGACGCGGTCGCCGAGGGCGAGCGGATCCGCGGTGAGGCCCGCAGGGAGGCCGTCCAGCAGATCGAGGAGGCCGCGAGCCGCGCCGAGGAGCTGCTGGCCAAGGCGAAGGCCGACGGCGACGAGCTGCGGCAGGGCGCGGCCGCCGAGGCCGACCGGATGCGGACCGAGTCCGTCGAGCGGGCCTCCGCGCTGAACACCAAGGCCGAGGAGGCCCTCCAGCACGCCCGCGCCGAGGCCGAGGAGCTGCGCCAGGAGGCGGAGCGGCAGGCCGCGACGGTCAAGGAGGAGGCCGAGCAGGCCGCCGAGCGGCAGCGCACGGAGGGCGAGACGCTCGTCGCCCGGATGCGCGAGGAGGCCGAGACCGACCTGGTACGGCTCCGCGAGGAGGCCGAGGCCCGGCTCGCCGCCGCCGAGCAGTCGCTGCGCGACGCGGACACCGAGGCGGAGCGGCTGCGCCGGGAGGCCGCCGAGGAGGCCGAGCGGCTGCGCCAGGAGACCGCCGAGCGGGTCCGCACCCTCCAGGAGCAGGCCGAGGCCGAGGCGGTACGGCTGCGGGACGAGGCCGCGGCGGACGCGGCGCAGACCCGCGCGGAGGGCGAGAGCGTCGCCGTACGGCTCCAGGCGGAGGCGGCGGCGGAGGCCGAGCAGCGGCGCGCGGAGGCCAAGGAGCACGCGGACCGGGTCCGCGCGGAGGCCGCCGCGGCGGCCGAGCGCCTCGGTACGGAGGCCGCGGAGGCGCTGGCCGCCGCGCAGGAGGAGGCGGCCAGGCGCCGCCGCGAGGCCGAGGAGCTGCTGGGCGCCGCCCGCGGCGAGGCCGAGCAGGAGCGCGCGCAGGCCCGCCGCGAGAGCGAGGAGTTGCTGGCCGCCGCCCGCAAGCGCGTCGAGGACGCGGCGGCGGAGGCCGACCGGCTGGGCGCGGAGGCCGACCAGCGGGCCGCGGAGGCGGTCGCGGCGGCGGAGGCCACCGCGCAGCAGGTCCGCGACTCGGTCGCGCATCTGCACCAGGAGGCCGAGGAGGAGATCGCCGGGCTCCGCTCGGCGGCCGAGCACGCGGCCCAGCGGGTGCGCGGCGAGGCCCAGGGCGAGGCGGACCGGCTGCGCGCGGACGCCAGCTCCGAGCGGGAGCGGGCGTCGGAGGACTCGGCGCGGATCCGCCGGGAGAGCCAGGAAGAGGCCGACGCGGCACGGCAGTTGGCCGACCGTACGGTCACCGAGGCGATCGAGGAGTCCGACCGGCTGCGCGCCGAGGCCCGCGACGACGCCAACCGGATGCGTACCGACGCGGCGGGCCAGGCCGACCAGTTGGTCACCAAGGCCCGCGAGGAGGCCGAACGGCTCGGTATCCTCGCCAAGGACGCGCTGGACACCGCGGAGCGCGAGGCCGAGGAGGCGCGGACGCATTCGCAGCGCATCCTCGACGAGGCGCGCGAGGCGGCCAACAAGCGCCGCAGCGAGGCCGCGGAGCAGGCGGACGAGCTGATCGGCAAGGCGCAGGCGGAGGCCCGCAGGACCGCGGCGACGGCCGAGGAGCAGGCCGACGCGATGGTCGGCGCGGCCCGCGGCGAGGCCGAGCGGCTGGTCAACGAGGCGACGGCGGAGGGCAACAGCCTGGTCGAGCGGGCGCGGACCGACGCGGACACCATGCTCGGCGAGGCCAGGCACGACGCGACGGCCATAAGGGAACGTACCGAGGAACTGCGCCAGCGCGTGGAGTCCGAGGTCGAGGAGCTGCACGACCGGGCCCGCAAGGAGGCCGCGGAGGCGATGAAGACCGTCGGCGAGCGGGTCGACAAGCTGGTCACCGCCGCCACCGAGCAGCTCGCCGAGGCGGAGCAGAAGGCCGCCGAGATCAAGTCCACGGCCACCTCCGAGGCGAGCAAGGTCCGTATCGCCGCGGTGAAGAAGGTCGAGGGCCTCCTGAAGGAGGCCGAGCAGAAGAAGGCCGAGGCCGAGCGCGAGGCCGAGCGGGTCAAGGGGGAGGCCCGCAGCGAAGCCGATCGCATCGTGACCGAGGGCAGACGAGAGCTGGAGATCCTCGTGCGCCGCAGAGAAGACATCAACGCGGAGATCTCTCGCGTCCAGGACGTGCTGGAGGCGCTGGAGTCGTTCGAGGCACCCGGTGGCGGTGTCACCGCTGGTGCGGGCGCGGGAACCACTCGTTCGAGTGGCAAGCGCATCGACGATGCTCCACTCGATTGAGCGGACATTCTCCATACCTAATAGGCAATGGCTCGGTGACACGCCGCCTGGGCCCCTAGGATTCCCCCTATCACCTCAACCGGTCTGAATCGACAGGATCCCCATGAGCGACACTTCCTCCCCCTTCGGCTTCGAGCTCGTTCGGCGCGGATACGACCGCGGACAGGTGGACGACCGCATCACGAAGCTCGTCGCCGACCGTGACAGCGCACTGACGAGGATCACCGCGCTGGAGAAGCGCATCGAGGAGTTGCACCTCGAAACCCAGAACGCCCAGGCCCAGGTCAATGACTCGGAGCCGTCGTACGCGGGTCTCGGTGCCCGTGTCGAGAAGATCCTGCGCCTCGCCGAGGAGGAGGCGAAGGACCTGCGCGAGGAGGCCCGCCGCGCCGCCGAGCAGCACCGCGAGCTGGCCGAGTCGGCCGCCAACCAGGTGCGCAACGACGCGGAGGCGTTCGCCGCCGACCGCAAGTCGAAGGCCGAGGACGAGGGCGTCCGTATCGTCGACAAGGCGAAGGGCGACGCTTCGCAGCTCCGCGCCGACGCCACGAAGGACGCGCAGAACAAGCGCGAGGAGGCGGACGCCCTCTTCGAGGAGACCCGCGCCAAGGCCGCCCAGGCCGCCGCGGACTTCGAGACGAACCTGGCCAAGCGCCGCGAGCAGTCCGAGCGTGACCTGGCGGGCCGTCAGGCCAAGGCCGAGAAGCGCCTGGCGGAGATCGAGCACCGCGCCGAGCAGCTCCGCCTGGAGGCGGAGAAGCTGCGCACCGACGCCGAGCGTCGCGCGCGTCAGACGGTGGAGACCGCTCAGCGTCAGTCCG
Organism: Streptomyces sp. NPDC008079; assembly: GCF_042957385.1. Lineage (NCBI taxonomy): Bacteria > Bacillati > Actinomycetota > Actinomycetes > Kitasatosporales > Streptomycetaceae > Streptomyces > Streptomyces sp. NPDC008079. The sequence goes on along the minus strand of NZ_JBIBIC010000003.1, from coordinate 301,861 downwards.
AGGACATCGTCGCGGACGCGAACGCGAAGGCCGACCGGATCCGCAGCGAGTCCGAGCGCGAGCTGGCGGCGCTCACCAACCGCCGCGACAGCATCAACGCTCAGCTCACCAACGTCCGCGAGATGCTGGCGACGCTGACCGGTGCCGCGGTCGCCGCGGCCGGTGCTCCGGCCGACGACGAGCCGATCTCGCGTGGCGTCCCGGCGCAGCAGTCCCGCTGATCTCCCGATCGGAAGCTCGGGCCCGGTCAGGAGCCGCGGCCGAAGGAAGGGCCAGAGCGTCTGAACACGGGCTGAAGCCTCTGAACACGGGCTGAACGTTCGCCGACGGGTCGCCCGACACCCCCGCCCATCCCGGGCGGGGGTTTCGGTTTACTCCGGGGCGGTTGCTAGCCTCGCCACCATGATTGAGTTGCAGGGGCTCACCAAGCGGTACGGGGACAAGACCGCCGTCGACAATCTGACCTTCACCGTGCGCCCCGGCGTGGTGACCGGCTTCCTCGGGCCCAACGGCGCGGGCAAGTCCACGACGATGCGCATGATGCTCGGGCTGGACAACCCGACCTCGGGCAACGTACGCATCGACGGTCAGCACTACGCGCAGCTCAGCGAGCCGCTGAAGTACATCGGCGCACTGCTGGACGCCAAGGCCATCCACGGCGGGCGGACGGCGTACAACCATCTGCTGTGCCTGGCGCAGTCCAACCGCATTCCGCGGCACCGGGTGGACGAGGTGCTGGAGACGGTCGGTCTGACGGCCGTGGCGAAGAAACGTTCCAAGGGCTTCTCGCTGGGCATGGGCCAGCGGCTCGGCATCGCGGGCGCGCTGCTCGGCGACCCCGAGATCCTGATGTTCGACGAGCCGGTCAACGGTCTCGACCCCGAGGGCATCCACTGGATCCGCAATCTCATGAAGGGGCTGGCCGCGCAGGGCCGTACGGTCTTCGTCTCCAGTCACCTGATGAGCGAGATGGCGCTGACCGCCGAGCATCTGATCGTGATCGGCCGCGGCCGGCTGATGGCCGACACCTCGATGGCCGACTTCATCGAGAAGAACTCCCGCTCCTACGTGCGGATTCGCACCCCCCAGCCGGAGCGGCTGAAGGACGTGCTGGCCACGGCGGGGTTCACCCCGGTGACCACGAGCGACGGCACGTTCGAGATCCAGGACGGCGACACGGCGCAGCTCGGCGAGCTGGCCGCGCAGCATCAGGTGGTGCTGCACGAACTCAGCCCGCAGCGGGCATCGTTGGAGGAAGCGTTCATGCAGCTCACCGCGGACTCGGTGGAGTACCACGCGGGCGGTGTGCTCGCGCCGCCGCCCGGTCCGGGCGGTGCCGCGCCGCAACCCGGCGCCCCGCAGTGGGGTGCGGACTGGCGCAACTCCGGCTCCGGGAAGGGGAACTGACATGGCGTCTCCTACCGCCGTCCTCCAGTCGGAGTGGACGAAGATCAAGTCGGTACGTTCCACGGTCTGGACGCTGGCGCTCGCCTTCATCGTCACCGTGGGTCTGGGCGCGCTGATCTGTCTGGTGGTCAACAACACCTTCCACGACAGGTCCGCCACGGACAGGGCGACCTTCGACGCCACGAACACCAGCTTCTTCGGCATGTCGCTCGGCCAGTTGGCACTGATCGTCTTCGGTGTGCTGGTGATCTCCAGCGAGTACAGCACCGGCATGATCCGCACCTCGCTTGCGGCCGTCCCGCAGCGCGGGATGTTCTACTTCTGCAAGGTCGCCATCGCGGGCCTGCTGGGCCTGGTGGTCGGCATGGCCACCAGCTTCGTCGCGTTCTTCCTCGGCCAGGCGCTGCTCGGCTCGCACAAGACGTCGATCAGCGACTCGGGGGTGCTGCGGGCCGTCTTCGGCGCGGGGCTCTACATGACGCTGATGGTGCTGCTGTGCGTCGGCGCCGCCGCGATGATGCGCAGCCCGATGCTGGGTCTCGGCATCCTGATGCCGTTCTTCTTCCTGGTCTCGCCGATCCTGTCGGCGGTGCCGAAGGTGAAGACGTTCGCCAGGTACCTCCCCGACCAGGCGGGCCAGAAGATCATGCAGGTGGTGCCGGATTCGGGCGACCACACCGCGTACGGCCCCTGGGGCGGTATCGGCATCATGGCGATCTGGGTGATCGTGGCGCTGGTCGGCGGTTACGTGGTGCTGGCCAAGCGCGACGCCTGACGCGGTAAGGGGCCGTCTTCCGGGCGGCCCCGCACGTCGGCCGAGTCCCGATTGTCGCGATGGGGGCACCTCCCGGGTGCAACTCCGGGGGACGGTGGGGGGAACCAACTCCCACCGGCTACGCTTCCTCCCTCACGGGGGCGAGTCGCCTCCGTTGCAGCGAGGGGCGGAGCATGATCCAGGCAGTCGGCCTGACCAAGCAGTACGGCGCGAAAACAGCCGTGTACAACCTGTCGTTCCAGGTACGGCCTGGCACCGTCACCGGATTCCTCGGCCCGAACGGCTCGGGCAAGTCCACGACGATGCGGATGATCCTGGGCCTGGACGAGCCGACCTCCGGCCAGGTGACCATCGGCGGAGTGCCGTACCGGCGGCTGCCGAACGCGCCGCGCAAGGTGGGCGCGCTGCTGGACGCCAAGGCGGTGCACGGGGGCCGCAGCGCCCGCCAGCACCTGCTCTGCGTGGCGCAGCTCTCCGGCATCCCGGCCCGCAGGGTCGACGAGGTGCTGGGCGTCGTCGGCCTCCAGGACGTGGCCTCCCGCCGCTCGAAGGGCTTCTCGCTGGGCATGGGCCAGCGGCTCGGCATCGCGGGCGCGCTGCTCGGCGACCCGGAGGTGCTGCTCTTCGACGAGCCGGTCAACGGCCTCGACCCCGAGGGCATCCACTGGGTGCGCAATCTGATGCGCAAGCTGGCGAGCGAGGGCCGTACGGTCTTCGTCTCCAGCCACCTGATGAGCGAGATGGCGCTGACCGCCGACCACCTCATCGTCATCGGCCGCGGCCAACTGCTCGCCGACATGAGCGTCAAGGACTTCATCGCGCACCACTCGACCGGCTACGCGCTGGTCCGCACGCCCGCCGAGGGCGGTGAGCGGGAGAAGTTCAGCAAGGCGCTCACCGACGCGGGCGCCGCCGTACAGCCGGAGCAGGACGGCGCGCTGCGCGTCACCGGCCTCGAACTGCCCAGGATCAGCGACATCGCGTACGACGCCGAGGTCCGGATCTGGGAACTGTCGCCGCACCAGGCGTCGTTGGAGGAGGCGTACATGCGCCTGACCAGCGGCGCGGTCGACTACCGCTCGACGCAGGACCCGCGCCAGGGCCTCCAGCACGCGGCGCCGTACGCCGTCCAGGGCCCCGGCGGCTACGCACCGCCGCCGGGAGCGCAGGGCTGGCAGCAGCCGTACGGGCAGCAACAGCCGTACGGGCAGCCGGGTTACGGGCAGCAGCAGCCCGGCTGGGGGTACCAGCAGCAGCCGGTGGCCGCGCCCGTACCGCAGCAGTCGTACGCTCACCAGCCGCCGCCGGCCGCTCCCGCCGCTCCCGCGCCTCAGCCCGCCGCACCCGCCGCACCGCCCGCACCCGCCGCCCTGAACATGGACAAGTCCGACAGCGAGGACGCCCGATGACCGCCCCGGCCCAGTTCCCGGCCTCCGCCCCCCACGGCGGCTACCAGCAACAGCAGCCGCCGCAGCCGCAGTTCGCCTCGCAGTTGCCGGTCGCGCAGACCACCCTCGGGCAGGCGGTGCGCTCGGAGTGGACGAAGATCCGCACGGTGCGCTCCACGGTGTGGACGCTCGGCGTGATGCTCGTCCTGGTCATCGGCATCAATCTGCTGGTGGTCGTGCCGATCGACCACAGCAACGACACCAGCGTGCCGGTGCTCGCGCCCGGCCTGTTCGGCCTGATCCTGGGCCAGTTGGCGATCATCACGCTGGGCGTGCTGGTGATCACCTCCGAGTACGGCACCGGCATGATCCGTACCACCCTGACCGCGTGCCCGCGGCGCTCGCGGGTCCTGACGGCGAAGGCGATCGTCTTCTTCCTGCTGTCCTTCGTGACCACCACGGTCGCCTGCACGATGACCGCGCTCATCAGTTGGAGCGTGATGTCCGGCAAGCGGGTCTCCGGATACGACCTGGAGGACCCGCACCCGGGCGTCGTCATCAAGGACGGCGTGACCGCCGCGAGCGGCACCGAATGGCTGGGCGCGACCGTCGGCGTCGGCCTCTACGTGGCGCTGCTCGGCCTGCTGGCGCTCGCCGTCGGCACGCTGCTGCGGCACTCGGCCGGGGCGATCACCACCATGCTGGGCGTCGTCCTGCTGCCGCTGCTGATCGCGATCTTCCTGCCGTCCAGCCTGGACGGGGCCCGCGACAAGCTGGTGCGGTTCTCCGCGCCCAACTCGCTGGCCTCGCTCTACCACTTCCCGATGATCGGCGAGGGCGACCAGAACGGCCTGCCCCAGCTCATCACGCTGGCCTGCGTCACGGCGGTGCTGCTGGGAGCGGCGTACGCGACCCTCAACAGCAGGGACGTCTGAGCGTCAGGGGCGTCTGAGCGTCAGGAACGTCTGAGCGTCAGGGGCGTCTGAGCACCGGCGCCGCCCGAGGCGTACCGGACGGCTCAGCCGCTTCAGCCGCCGCCGGACATGGCCCCGGTTCAGTGCCGGGGGGCGTTACGGGACCGCTGCACCTTGCTGGTGCGGCGGTCCCTCGCGTTCCAGCACGCCCGGTGCCAGTGCCGCCGGTCGTCCACTCCCCCGTACTCCCGCCAGGCCACCACGTGCCCGACGCCGGGCGGGATCTCCTGGTCGCAGCCGGGGCAGCGGTAGTGCTTGCCGGAGGCGCTGCCCGCGACCGGGCGCACCACCCACTCCTCGCCCTGCCACTCCACGGTGCTGCCGGCGCCGAACCCCGACTCCTGCTGCTCCGTACGGTCGGCGGGGCGGCCTCCGCCGGGCGGGCGGTTTCGACGCGGCGACACGGGACACCTCGCGCTCTGCTGGGCTTCGCGGACTCTCCGTCAAGGGTACGCGGCCGGTCGGTCCATACCGGAACACCCGCCTCGCGCACACCAGAACGGCTCATCTCCGATATGACTGCCGAAAATCATGAAAACGTCCCAGAAAGCCGTGCCTTTGGCACGTGCCAAGCGTTACCAAGGGAGGAGGGATGAGCAATGCGAGTTGGGACTTTCGTCATAGCGGCCCAGTTCCCCGGCCAGGGCCAGGGAGAGGCGCTGCACCGGGCGATATCCTCGGCCGAGGCCGCTGACGCCGCGGGACTTGACACGGTATGGCTGGCAGAGCACCACTTCGTCCCGTACGGCGTGTGCCCGTCGGCCGTCACCCTCGCCGGGCTGGTGCTCGGGCGTACGCGGCGGATCGGCGTGGGCACCGCGGTGAGCGTGCTGCCGACCGCGCATCCGGTGGCGCTGGGCGAACAGGCCGCGCTGCTGCACTTGGCGTCCGGCGGACGCTTCACCCTCGGGGTCGGCCGCGGCGGCCCGTGGGTGGACCTGGAGGTCTTCGGCACCGGACTGGCCGCCTTCGAGGCCGGTTTCCCCGAATCGCTCGACCTGCTGCTGCGCTGGCTGCGCGAGCCCGCGGTCGGCGCGGACGGTCCGCGCTACGCCTTCCGCGAGGTGTCCGTCGTACCGCGCCCCGACGAGCTGTACGACCCGGCGGCGGAGCCGGTGGCGGGCTCGGGGCCGCCCGTCGTGGTCGCCTGCACCTCCCCCGCCACCGTCCGGCTGGCCGCGGAGCGCGGGCTGCCGATGCTGCTGGGGATGCACTGCGGGGACGAGGAGAAGGCCGCGATGGTGGCGGTCTGGCGGGAGACGGCGCTCGCCGCCGGGCACTGCCCCGACGCCGTGTCGGCCGCCGGTCATGTCTCGGCGGGCGTGGCCCAGGTCGGGGACACCAGGTCGGACGCGGTGGAGACGCTGCTCAAGTCGATGCCCGGCTGGCTCCAGCGCGGGCTCGGCGCCCACCGCACGGTGGACGGCAGCGCGCGGGCCATGCGCGACCCGCACGCCTATACCGAACTGCTCTGTGATCTGCACCCGGTGGGTCCGCCGCGGCTGTGTGCGGACCGCCTCGCGGCGACCGCGGAACGGACCGGTATCACCCGGTTCGCCCTCCTGGTGGAGGGCTCGGGGGACCTCACCGCCACCTTGGACAATGTGGCCAGGCTGGGCGCCGACGTGCTCCCGGAACTGGCCTGATTACGCGGGCGGGTCCGGTTGCGGGAGCGGGCCGCATTGTGCCGACGCCCAGTGCGCGCTAGGGCCGTGACCGGCGGTGTTCGCCGGGCGGGGCGTTACGTCAGCAGTCCCTGAACTCCGGTGACTGGTTGAGCACTTGGGACCTGACGGAAGTGAACTTGCCGTAGCTCTCGGCGATCCCGGGGTCCACCGTGTCCAGTGGGAAGACCGCCACGCGGTGGCAGTTCTGGAAGGCGAGCCGCACCCCGAAGTGCCGCTGTAGGGCCCCTCGTATCGCGTCGCTGGCCAGTGCACGGAGCAACTGGCCGCGTTCCTTCTCGCTCGGCGGCGGCACCTGGTTGTCGGCGAAGGCTCCGCCGTCGACCTTGAGCTGTGCCACCAACGAGCTGATCATCTCCCACGCGTAAGGGAGGGACGTCCTGACGCAGTCGACGAATTCCTGTTCGTCGACCTCGCCTCGCTCGGCCTGTTCGAGGAGGGCCGGTGAGACGTCGAGCGACATGGGTACTCCTCTCGTGACCCCGTGATCACACGGAGCCAGACGGACGGGTTGCCGGCGGCCGGACCAGCGTTCCCGCACGTCCGGCCTCCGCTTCAACCGTAGGGTCGTTGGTCCGACCGCACCAGGAGGTAGCACACTTAACCGGCCAAGTTTCCGCAGTCGTCCGGAGTCGTACGCACAGGGGCGGACGGGACGTGCGGGGGCGAAACGTGCGGCGGTGAATCACACGGGGCCGAATCGCGTACGGGGCGGCGCGTCCAGTAGCGTTGCGCACCATGCGTCTCGTCATCGCCCGCTGCTCCGTCGACTACGCGGGCCGGCTCTCCGCCCACCTGCCCTCCGCCACCCGGCTGCTGCTCATCAAGGCGGACGGCAGTCTGTCGGTGCACGCCGACGACCGGGCCTACAAGCCGCTCAACTGGATGTCCCCGCCCTGCACGCTCAAAGAGGGCGACGACGGCGTCTGGACGGTCGTCAACAAGGCCGGTGAGCAGCTCATCATCACCATCGAGGAGGTCCTGCACGACTCCTCGCACGAACTCGGTGTCGACCCCGGCCTGATCAAGGACGGTGTCGAGGCGCACCTCCAGGAGCTGCTGGCCGACCGGATGGAAGTCCTCGGCGAGGGCTGGACCCTGATCCGCCGCGAATACCCCACCGCCATCGGCCCGGTGGACATCCTGTGCCGCGACGCCTCGGGCGCCACCGTCGCCGTCGAGCTGAAGCGGCGCGGCGACATCGACGGTGTCGAGCAGCTCACCCGTTACCTCGAACTCCTCAACCGCGACCCCCATCTCGCCCCGGTCCGCGGGGTGTTCGCCGCCCAGGAGATCAAGCCCCAGGCCCGCGTGCTGGCCACAGACCGCGGCATCGGCTGTGTCGTCCTGGACTACGACGGCATGCGCGGCATCTCCGACGACAAGCTGCGGCTGTTCTAGCCCGCCGCGCTGACCCGCCCCTAAGCCTCGCCGCGCTGGCTCGCCCCTTTGACTCGCCCCTTTGACTCACCCCTTTGACCCGCCGCGCTGGTCCGCGGCTTCGAGGGAGTCGAGCCGGCGCGGGAGGCGGGCGCCGGCCCGGGCGGGGGTCAGTCGAGGCAGAATTCGTTGCCCTCCGGGTCGGTCATCACGATGTGGCCCGGACTGAGGAGGGCGGGCTCGTGGCGGGCGAGGCGGGTGGCGCCGAGGGCGACGAGGCGGTCGGCCTCCTTCTCGTGGGCCGCCATCCGCTCGTCGCCCTCCAGGCCGGGGGCGGCGCGGACGTCGAGGTGGACGCGGTTCTTGGCCTGCTTCCCCTCGGGGACGCGCTGGAAGAAGAGCCGGGGCCTGACGCCCGAGGGGTCGACGGCGGCGGAGCGTTCGTTGCGCAGCTCGGGCGGTACACCCATCGACTCCAGGGCCTCGTCCCAGGACGAGAAGCCCTCGGGCGGGTCCTGGAGCCGGTAGCCGAGGGCCTCGGCCCAGAAGACGGCCAGCGCATTCGGGTCGGCGCAGTCGAAGGTGATCTGGATGTCGCGGACTTCCTGGTGCTCGTTCATGATCCCAGCGTGGCGCATATAGCGGACAGATACGTTCCGTGATGGCCGGGCGGTGTGGAACGATCACCCGATGACCGTAGAAGCGACGACCGAACGGGTGCTGCGGCTGCTGTCGCTCCTCCAGCACCGCTCGTCCTGGACGGCCGGTGAACTCGCCGCCGAGCTGGGCGTCACCGACCGCTCGGTGCGCCGCGACGTGGAGCGGCTGCGCGCGGTCGGCTACCCCGTGCACGCGGTCCCGGGCGTCGGCGGCGGCTACCGGCTCGGCGCGGGCACCCGGCTGCCGCCGCTGCTGCTGGACGACGACGAGGCCATCGCGACGGCGGTCTCGCTGCGGCTGGCGTCGGGCGGCACGGTCGCGGGCGCGAGCGAGGCGGCGCTGCGGGCCCTCGCCAAGCTCGACCAGGTGATGCCGCCCCGGCTGCGCGCCGAGGTGCGGGCCGTCCAGGGCGCCACCGACACCCTGGTGGGCCCCACGGACGAAGTCGACCCGGACCTGCTGATGACTTTCGCGCGGGCCTGCCGGGACACCGTACGCGTACGGTTCGCGTACAGCGGCCGGGACGGCGGCACGGCGCGCGAGCGTACGGTCGAGCCGGTGCGGATGGTCACCACGGGACGCCGCTGGTACCTGATGGCCTGGGACGTGGACCGCGACGACTGGCGCACCTTCCGGCTCGACCGGATGCGCGACGCGCAGACGACCACCTGGCGCTTCCGGCCCCGCGAGCACCCCGACCCGGTCGCCTACGTGCGGCGCTCCGTGACCGAGTCCCCGTACGCGCACCTGGCCCGCGTCCGGCTGCGCGCCCGGACGGAGCTCGTGAGCGACATGGTGCCGCCGCAGGTCGGACGCGTCGAGGACGACGAGCGCGACGGTTGGTGCGTCCTCGTCATCGGCGCGGATTCCCTGGAGGTGACCGCCGCCCGCGTGGCCGCGCTGGGCTTCGAGGCCGAGGTGCTCGAACCGCCAGAGCTGCGCGAGGCCGCCGCCCGCCTGGCCCGCCGCCTCGCCGCCATGGCGGAGGGCGGCTGACCTCAGCCGGTCGGCGCGACGGTGTCCGTGGGTGCGGGGCCGGTGGTTCCGGGGCCGGTGGCTCCGGCTTCCGTCGTCGGCGGGGTGAAGGGGCCGGTCCTGGTGGGGGCGGCGCCGGAGGGGGTGAGGTTCGGCGGAGAGGAGACGTCGGCCGAGGTGGGGTCGATGGGCGGAGTCGTCGTGTCCGTCGGCGCTGGAGTCGTCGTAGGCGGCGGCGTCGTCGGAGTTGTCGGCGGCGTCGAGGGTGTCGTCGGCTTTGTCGTACGCGTCGGCGGCCTCGACGTCTGCGTGTTGCGCGGCGGCGTCGGCGTATCGCCCGGTGCCGACGTCAGGCCGCCGTCTGGGGGCGTGAACGGGGCTCCGGGGGCCGTTGTCGGGCCGCCCGTCGTCCCGGCCGGTGTCGACGGCGTCGGGGAGGTGGCGGAGGCGGACGGCGAGGCGGCCGTGGGGCCGTCCGTCGAGGGATCGTCCGTCGGGGCGTCGGTCGAGGGGTCGTCCTGCTGGGCGGACTCGACCGGCTGGACCTGGTTGGGCTTGGGGCCGTCGCCCGAGGTGGCGCCCATGGTGACGATGGTGGCGAGGGCCGCCGCGAGCGCGACGCCGGTGCCGACCACCACCAGATTGCGGCGTCGGCGGTGCGTGGCGGGGCGCGCGGCCTCGCCCTGCGGTGCCGGGGCGCCGCTCTTGTTGATCACCGTCAGCGGCGTCGTGGCCGCCGTGATCGCGAGCGGCGCCGTACCGCCGGAGCCGCCCGGCGGGAGTTCGAGCAGCGCGGGCAGGTTCGGGAGGCCGCCGCCGTCACGGTCGTTGACCAGCGCGAGCGTACGGCGGCCGACGACGGTGCCCTGCCGGTCGGCGAGGGCCCCGCGCAGGGCGATGGACGCCTCCAGTTCGGCGCGGGCGCGGTCGGTGTTGCCGGTGCACAGCGCGAGGACGCCCAGCTCGTGGTGGAAGTACGCCTCTTCGGCGACCTCGCCCGACAGCCGTGCGGCCTCCTGGCCGATCCGCAGTGCCCGCTCCCAGGCGCCCCAGTGCAGCGCGGCGGCGAAGGCGGGCGCGACGGTGCGGGCGAGCAGGACGGCCGCGCTGGGGTTGCCGCCGTCGCGGCAGGCGGACATCGCGGCGAGGATCGCCTCGGACTCGGCGGCGGCGCGCTCGGGGCCGACCGAGGGGTGCCCGGTCCACCAGGCGTAGTGCAGGGCCGCGGTGTGCGACTGGACCGCGCTCAGCTCGCCGTCGGCGGTGAGCCGCGGCGCGAGCTGCTGGACGACTCCGGCGGCGAGGCGGAAGTGCGCGGAGACCGGTACGGCCAGGCCGACCGCGGTGAGTTCGCCGAGGGCCGCGTCGCCGTGGGTGTCACCGACGAGGGCGGGCAGGTGCGAGGGGTGCGGGCACTCGCCGTCGAGTGCCACGGCGAAGGCGAGGGCTTCGCGGGCCGATTCGCTCAGCCTGCTGGCGAGCAGTTCCGCGGGGGCCGCGCTCTCGGCGAGCGACGGCAGCGGCAGGTCGACGGGCGGGCCGGTGTATCCGGCGGGGCCGGGCTTGGGGGCGGACCCCGGTATCTCCGGTGTCGCGGGGGTCGCCGCGGTGTCCGGGCCGGCGGTGAGCGCGTTCGCGGAGTCCTCGGCGCCGTGCCCGGTGGGTGCGTCGGGACCCTGGAGTATGTCGAAGCCGGTGAGGTCGGGTATGGGCGGCGTTCCGGCGCCCTGCGGGCCGGTCGGCGAGCCGTTCTCCCACACCGAGTCGTCCCAGTCGGGCTCGGGCGGCTGGCGCAGCGCGTCCCGCTGCCGCAGCAGCGCGCCTGCCTGCACGAAGCGCAGCGGCAGGCCCTCGGACTCGAACCACAGGTCGGCCGCCCACGCGGTCTCGTCCTCGCCGAGGGGCCGCCCGGTGACGAATTGCAGCAGGTCGACGCAGGCGACGCGGGTCAGGCCCGACAGGAAGACCTCTTCGATCATCGAGTCGGCGGACGGTGTGGTGACGTCGGGTGTCGCGGACATCAGGAAGGCGCACTCGGGGGCCGCGGAGAGCAGTTCCTCCAGCCCCGCGCCGCCGAATTCCAGGTCGTCGATGACGACGACGGCGCCGGTGTCGCGCAGCAGGCCCGGCAGGTCCGCGCGGTCGGGGCGGTGGCCGTCGGTGGCGTAGACGGTGGCGAAGAGTTCCTGGAGCACGTCGGCGGGGGTGCGGCGGTAGCCGGACAGCCAGAGCACGCCGTCGGGGGCGAGGTCGGCGCAGGCGTTGGCGACGGATTCCAGCAGCGCGGTGCGGCCCGCGCCGGACGGTCCTGTGACCCGTACGGAACGGCCTCTGGCCAGCAGCCGGATCAGCCGCTCGCGCTCCTCGTCGCGCTCCAGCAGCGGCAGTTCGGGGGCGGGCGGTCCCGGCGGCGGCGAGGGGCGGCCCGCGGCCAGGTGCGCGACGCGCTCCTCGGGGGTGCGGCGCAGCGGCAGCGGGCGCTCGGCGGGCGGGCAGAGGGTGACCTCGGTGCCGTCGATCGGGTTGACGGTCAGCAGGTAGTCGGAGGTGGTGACGCGCAGCACGCGGGCGTTGCCGCCGCTGGAGGTGCCGCCCAGTTCCGGGGTGAGCGGGTCGCGGGAGGCGCGGGGGCCGCGCAGCGCCAGGGTGCTGTCCGTGAGGGCGGGCAGGGACCCCGTGGCGGGGCCGTGGCCGTTGCCGTGGCCGTGGCCGTGGTCGGCGGGGGCGCTGAAATCGGAGCCGGAGCCCGCGGCGAAGTCGGAGCCGAAGCCGGTTCCCGGGCCGGGCGTGGGGGCCGGGCCGAAGTCGGCGGCGAAGTCCGCGCCGTGCCCGAATTCGACGCCCTGGCCGAAGTCGGGGCCGGTGGCGGGGCGCGCGTCGGCGTCGGCGACCGTCAGGTCGTCGACGTCCGGTATCGGGCGTTCGCCCGACTCGCCGGTGCGGTGGTCCATCTCGTACGCCCCCCAGGTGCGTGACGTGCGGGGGCCCGATCGGGCCGCCCTGTGTCCGCTGCCGGACCCGGCCCGATTCCCCTTTTCTGGCGTACGGGGTGGCACGCCTGCTGGCAATCTGCGGCAAACTCTAAAGGCTGCCACAGTATTCATGAAGTGCCGGGGCCACGGTGCCGCCCTTACGTCACCTTTCGGCCTCGATCGCGAGGATTCGGTGCAGCCGGGTGGCGACCAGCAGGCGCTGCATTCGCGGCGGGACCCCGCGCAGCACGAGCCTCCGGTTGGCGCGGCCCGCTCTGCGGTGGGCGCCCATGATCACGCCGAGACCGGTGGCGTCCCACGAGTCCAGCTCCGTGAGATCGAGCACCAGGTCCCCGCGGCCGGAGTCGACGGCGGTGTGCAGGGCCGAACGGGCGTCCGCCGCGCTCCGGACGTCGAGGCGGCCCCCGACGACCAGCTCGGCGTGGTCGCCCTTGATGTGCATAGTCGCTCCCCGAGGAGTGCCGGCTCGTGGGCCCGGCTCGTGGCATGGCCGCCGCGGGACGGCGACGGCACGGATCATCCGTATGTCTTCACACAACTGACGGTCCGTTGTATGGAGAAGTTGCCGTCTGTGAGCGAACCGATACCGAATTCACTCCTGGGGGTGACGTTGTTTAGTACGCGTGCCCAGGATGCGCGTTCCATACGGTGCCCCGGTGCGGGTGGAAACTCAGTACGAGTAGAAGCCCTTGCCGCTCTTGCGGCCGAGGTCGCCCGCGTCGACCATGCGGCGCATGATCTCCGGCGGCGCGAACTTCTCGTCCTGCGACTCGGTGTAGATGTTGCCCGCGGCGTGCAGCAGGATGTCCACGCCGGTGAGGTCGGCGGTGGCGAGCGGGCCCATCGCGTGGCCGAAGCCGAGCTTGCAGGCGATGTCGATGTCCTCGGCGGAGGCGACGCCCGACTCGTAGAGCTTGACGGCCTCGACGACCAGGGCCGAGATCAGCCGGGTGGTGACGAAGCCCGCCACGTCGCGGTTGACGACGACGCAGGTCTTGCCGATCTCCTCGGCGAAGGCGCGGGCGCGCTCCAGCGTGGCGTCGCTGGTCTTGTAGCCGCGGACAAGCTCGCAGAGCTGCATCAGCGGGACCGGCGAGAAGAAGTGGGTGCCGACGACGCGTTCGGGGTTGCGGGTGACGGCGGCGATCTTGGTGATCGGGATCGCGGAGGTGTTGGAGGCGAGGACCGCGTCGTCGCGCACGATCGTGTCGAGGGCGCGGAAGATCTCCTGCTTGACCTCGATCCGCTCGAAGACGGCCTCCACGACGATGTCCGCGTCCGCGGCGGCGTCGAGGTCGGTGGTCGCGGTGATCCTGGCCAGCGCCGCCTCGGCGTCCGCCGCGTCCAGCTTGCCCTTGGAGACGAACTTCTCGTACGAGGCGCGGATGCCGTCGGTGCCGCGCTTGAGCGCCGCGTCGGTGACGTCCCGCAGGACCACGTCGTACCCCGCCTGGGCCGACACCTGCGCGATACCGGAGCCCATCAGTCCCGCTCCGACGACGGCGAGCTTCTTCGCCACGGCACACACCTCTCCATTGGGGCCGAGCCATTGCGGCCGACTGGCCGAATTCGCTGATCTCGCCGGACCTTAACGCCCGTTCACCTCCGCGCGCAGCAGGAAGTAAGCGGTGTCACCGTGTGTCCTTCGTCGCACTGGGCGTCAACCGGCCGTCGGACGGGGGCGGGAGACGGCCCGTCGGGCGGGCACGCTCTACGCTCGACCGTATGGTCAACCTCACCCGCATCTACACCCGTACTGGCGACGACGGCACCACGGCGCTCGGCGACATGAGCCGGACCGCGAAGACCGACAGCCGGATCGCCGCCTACGCCGACGCCAACGAGGCCAACGCCGCGCTCGGTGTGGCGCTCGCGCTCGGCGCGCTGCCCGAGGAGGTCGCCACCGTCCTGGTGCGCGTGCAGAACGACCTCTTCGACGTCGGCGCCGACCTCGCCACTCCGGTGGTCCCCGACCCGGAGTACCCGCCGCTGCGGGTCGAGCAGACCTATGTCGACCGGCTGGAGGAGGAGTGCGACCGCTTCCTCGCCGATTTGGAGAAGCTCCGCAGCTTCATCCTCCCCGGCGGCACGCCCGGCGCCGCCCTGCTCCACCAGGCGTGCACCATCGTCCGCCGCGCCGAACGCTCCACCTGGGCCGCTCTGGAGGACCACGCGGACACGATGAACCCGCTCACCGCGACCTACCTGAACCGGCTCTCCGACCTGCTGTTCATCCTCGCCCGCACCGCCAACAAGTCCCGCGGGGACGTCCTGTGGATCCCCGGCGAGAACCGCTGACACCAGGGGCCCGACATGGTCCAGACCTCTTGACCGGTGGTCCAGACCTTTCTAGGCTCCGGCTGACCCATACGGCCGGGGGTCGACACCGCCGCCCGTCGGCCTCCGGTCCTCACCGGGCGCGCCCGGGAATCCGCCCGGCCGAAACCCGCGCCGAGCGACGCACCGGCCCCTGAAACGCGCGAAGCCGCGCCTCCCAGAGGCACGGCAAGGAACAGGTGCTACGCCACGTTGACCCGCTGGCCGGGCGGCGCCGCTTCGAGCCAGGCGAGGAAACCCGTCAGGGCGTCGTCGCTCATCGCCAGCTCCAGCCGGGTGCCCTGATGCTCGCAGGAGAGCACCACCGCGTCCGACAGCAGGGCCAGCTCCTCCGAGCCCTGCGGGTCCCGGCGCCCCAGTACCTCGATCGCCGGACGCAGCAGCACCCGCCGCGGGCGGGGCGCGTACGAGAAGACCCGGAACCACTCCACCCGGTCACCGCTGTAGCGCGCGACTCCGTACACCCAGCCCTTGCCGCCACCACCGGCCGGCTCCGCGTCCTGCTCGGGAGCGGGGCGCAGGCTGCAGTCGAAAGTGCCGCCTGGCCGTTGGATCAGCCGGCGGCGCAGTCCGAAGACGAAGAGTCCGAGCAGCGCGGCGGCGATCACCGCGCCACCCACCTCAAAGGAGAGGATCACGTCCACCGACCTCCTCGCCTAGAAATGGGTTACTGCCCTTGCTGTACCGGAGCCGCGGACCGCCCCAGGAGGGCAGTCCGCGGCACCGTGGTCGTTCGGTCACGCCTGGTACGTCTGCTGATGCGGTTGTGGTGGTGCGGTTGCCCGGTCAGCCGGTCGCGCCGACCCGCGGACCGTCCTGCGGACCGGTCAGTGCGCTCCCGCGGCGGCGGCCAGCCGGACCTCGGCGCGGCGCTCGGCCGCGGCGTCGGTCTCCGACTTCGACCGCTCTAGAGCACGCTCGGCGCGCGCCACATCGATCTCGTCCGCCAGCTCCGCGATCTCCGCGAGAATCGAGAGCTTGTCGTCGGAGAAGGAGATGAAGCCACCGTGCACGGCGGCCACGACAGTGCCGCCGTCAGAGGTGCGCACCGTCACCGGGCCGGACTGGAGCACCCCGAGGAGCGGCTCGTGTCCCGGCATGATGCCGATGTCACCCGACGTGGTACGGGCGATGACCATGGTGGCCTCGCCGGACCAGACACTACGGTCCGCGGCGACCAGCTCGACGTGAAGATCGGCCAAGACGGCTCCTCGGGTTGGCACCCACCGTCCTCAGTGGATGCGTAAGACACAGAATAAGGGGTGCGAGAGGGGGCGGGCGCCCCGGGGCTTCGCCACGGGACTCGCCGCCCCCCTTTCACGCTGTCGCGCGCGCTCCTACCGACGCGGACGCGCGGCCTGCGCGAGGCTCCCGCGTCAGTTGACGCCGAGCTTCGCCGCGTTGGCCTTGAGGTCGTCCAGGCCACCGCACATGAAGAACGCCTGCTCCGGGAAGTGGTCGTACTCACCGTCGGCGATGGCGTTGAACGCGGAGATCGACTCGTCCAGCGACACGTCGGAGCCGTCGACACCGGTGAACTGCTTCGCCGCGTGGGTGTTCTGCGACAGGAAGCGCTCGATCCGGCGGGCGCGGAAGACGGTGAGCTTGTCCTCTTCGCCCAGCTCGTCGATGCCGAGGATGGAGATGATGTCCTGGAGGTCCTTGTACTTCTGCAGGATTCCCTTGACGCGCATGGCGCAGTCGTAGTGGTCCTGCGCGATGTAGCGCGGGTCCAGGATGCGGGACGTGGAGTCCAGCGGGTCCACCGCGGGGTAGATGCCCTTCTCCGAGATCGGCCGCGAAAGCACGGTCGTCGCGTCGAGGTGGGCGAAGGTGGTCGCCGGGGCCGGGTCGGTCAGGTCGTCCGCGGGGACGTAGATCGCCTGCATCGAGGTGATCGAGTGACCACGCGTCGAGGTGATCCGCTCCTGGAGCTGACCCATCTCGTCGGCCAGGTTCGGCTGGTAACCCACCGCGGACGGCATACGGCCGAGCAGCGTGGAGACCTCGGAACCGGCCTGCGTGAAGCGGAAGATGTTGTCGATGAAGAACAGCACGTCCTGCTTGGCCACGTCACGGAAGTACTCCGCCATGGTCAGACCGGCCAGCGCCACGCGCAGACGGGTGCCCGGGGGCTCGTCCATCTGACCGAAGACCAGCGCGGTCTGCGGCAGCACGCCCGACTCGGCCATTTCCGCGATGAGGTCGTTGCCCTCACGGGTGCGCTCGCCGACACCGGCGAACACCGAGACGCCCTCGTGCAGCTTGGCCACACGCATGATCATTTCCTGGATGAGCACGGTCTTGCCGACACCGGCGCCGCCGAACAGACCGATCTTGCCGCCCTTGACGTACGGGGTCAGCAGGTCGACGACCTTCAGGCCGGTCTCGAACATCTCGGTCTTCGACTCGAGGTCGTCGAACTTCGGCGCCTTGCGGTGGATCGCCCAGCGGTCGGTGACCTCGGATTCGGCCTCCGGCTCGTTCAGGATCTGGCCCAGGGTGTTGAACACCCGGCCCTTGGTGACGTCGCCGACGGGCACCGTGATGCCGTCGCCGGTGTCGGTCACCGGGGCCTGGCGGACCAGGCCGTCGGTGGGCTGCATCGAGATGGCGCGGACCAGGCCGTCGCCGAGGTGCTGCGCCACCTCCAGCGTCAGCGTCTTCGTGCCGGACTCGGCGCCCGTGTCGGCCACGTCGACGTGCAGCGCGTTGTAGATCTCCGGCATCGCGTCGACGGGGAACTCCACGTCGACGACCGGGCCGATGACCCGCGCGACGCGGCCGGTGGCCGTAGCGGTTTCAACAGTGGTGGTCATAGTGGTTAGTCACTCCCCGCGTTCGCGTCGGCCAGCGCACTGGAGCCGCCGACGATCTCGCTGATTTCCTGGGTGATGTCGGCCTGTCGGGCCGCATTGGCAAGCCGCGTGAGCGACTTGATGAGGTCTTCCGCGTTGTCGGTCGCGGACTTCATCGCACGGCGGCGGGCCGCGTGCTCCGAAGCCGCCGCCTGGAGCAGCGCGTTGAAGATGCGGCTCTCGACGTAGCGAGGCAGCAGCGCGTCCAGCACACCCTCGGCGGAAGGCTCGAACTCGTAGAGCGGCAGGATCTCGCCCTTGGCGGCCCGCTCCTCGGCACCGGCGGCGGCCGTCTCGTCCAGCGAGAGCGGCAGCAGCCTGGCGTCGACCGGGGACTGCGTCATCATCGACACGAACTCCGTGAAGACGATGTGCAGTTCGTCCACGCCACCGTCGGCCGTGTCCTTGAGCACCGACTCGATCAGCGGCGCCGCGACCTTCTTGGCGTCGCCGTAGCCGGGGCTGTCGGAGAAGCCGGTCCAGGACTCGGCGACCGTCCGCTCGCGGAAGCTGTAGTACGCCACGGCCTTGCGGCCGATGAGGTACGAGTCGACTTCCTTGCCCTCCGCGCGCAGCCGCTCGATGAGCCGGTCGGCCGCCTTGATCGCGTTGGACGAGTAACCGCCCGCCAGACCGCGGTCGCTCGTGACGAGCAGGACCGCGGCGCGGCTCGGGTTCTCGGCCTCGGTGGTCAGCGGGTGCTTGGTGTTGGAGCCGGTCGCCACCGCCGTGACCGCACGGGTCAGTTCATCGGCGTACGGGGACGAGGCCGCCACCTGGCGCTGCGCCTTGACGATGCGCGAGGCGGCGATCATCTCCATCGCCTTGGTGATCTTCTTCGTGGCGGTGACGGACTTGATCCGGCGCTTGTAAACCCGAATCTGTGCGCCCATGCGATCAGCCCTCGACCAGCAGCGCGCCCGAGGACGTCTCGAACTGCTTCTTGAAGGCGGCGACCGCGTCGGTGAGCACCTCGACGGTCTCGTCCGGCAGCTTGCCGGTCTCGACGATCGCGGTGAGCAGCGACTTGTGCTCGCGGTGCAGGTAGTCGAGCAGCTCGCGCTCGAAGCGGCGGACGTCCTCGACCGGTACGTCGTCCAGCTTGCCGGTGGTGCCGGCCCAGATGGAGACGACCTGGTCCTCGATCGCGTACGGCGCGTACTGGCCCTGCTTGAGCAGCTCGACCATCCGCTGGCCGCGCTCGAGCTGGGCCTTGGACGCCGCGTCCAGGTCGGAACCGAAGGCGGCGAACGCCTCCAGCTCGCGGAACTGGGCCAGGTCCACGCGCAGCCGTCCGGCCACGCCCTTCATGGCCTTGATCTGCGCGGAGCCGCCGACGCGGGAGACCGAGATACCGACGTTCAGCGCGGGGCGCTGACCGGCGTTGAACAGGTCCGACTCCAGGAAGCACTGGCCGTCGGTGATGGAGATGACGTTGGTCGGGATGAACGCCGACACGTCGTTCGCCTTGGTCTCGACGATCGGCAGACCGGTCATCGAACCGGCGCCCAGGTCGTCGGAGAGCTTGGCGCAGCGCTCCAGCAGGCGGGAGTGCAGGTAGAAGACGTCGCCCGGGTAGGCCTCGCGGCCCGGCGGACGGCGCAGCAGCAGGGAGACCGCGCGGTAGGCGTCGGCCTGCTTGCTCAGGTCGTCGAAGACGATCAGTACGTGCTTGCCCTGGTACATCCAGTGCTGGCCGATGGCAGAACCGGTGTACGGGGCGAGGTACTTGAAGCCGGCCGGGTCGGACGCCGGGGCGGCGACGATCGTCGTGTACTCCAGGGCGCCGGCCTCCTCCAGCGAGGCGCGCACGCCCGCGATGGTGGAGCCCTTCTGGCCGATGGCGACGTAGATGCAGCGGACCTGCTTCTTCGGGTCGCCGGAACGCCAGTTGTCGCGCTGGTTGATGATCGTGTCGATCGCCAGGGCGGTCTTGCCGGTCTGCCGGTCGCCGATGATGAGCTGGCGCTGGCCGCGGCCGATCGGGGTCATCGCGTCCACGGCCTTGAGGCCGGTCTGCATCGGCTCGTGCACCGACTTGCGCTGCATGACCGTGGGGGCCTGCAGTTCAAGGGCGCGGCGGCCGTCGGTCTCGATCTCGCCGAGGCCGTCGATCGGGGTGCCGAGCGGGTCCACGACCCGGCCCAGGTAGCCCTCGCCGACCGCGACGGAGAGCACCTCGCCGGTGCGCTGCACCGGCTGGCCCTCCTCGATTCCGTTGAACTCGCCGAGGACGATCGCGCCGATCTCGCGCTCTTCCAGGTTGAGGGCGAGACCGAGGGTGCCGTCCTCGAACTTCAGCAGCTCGTTCGCCATGGCCGAGGGCAGACCCTCGACCTTCGCGATGCCGTCTCCGGCAACGCTGACCGTGCCGACCTCCTCGCGCGAGGCGGCGTCCGGCTTGTACGACTGGACAAAGGTCTCCAGCGCGTCCCGGATCTCCTCCGGCCGGATCGTGAGCTCCGCCATCTGGGTTCCCTGCTCTCCTTGTTGGGCCCGAAAGTCTTCTTGGGGGTTTCTGGGGTCAACCCCCAGAAAGGCTCTGTTAGGCTCCGTCGGCCCAACTCGGGCCGCTCGTACTGCGTCGTCGTGCTTCGTACTGCGTTCTGCGTGGCTGGTGCCGCGCGGTCCTGGTGGAGCGACCGGCTGTCAGCCCGCCATCCGCCGGGCCGCCTCGTCGAGACGGTCGGAGATGGCTCCGTTGATGACCTCGTCACCGACCTGCACCCGGACTCCGCCGAGGACCGTGGGGTCCACGTCCAGGTTCAGATGCACCTGGCGGCCGTAGATCCGGGCCAGCGCGGCGCCGAGGCGCTGCTTCTGCTGGTCACTGAGCGGAGTCGCCGACACCACTTCCGCGACCATCCGGTCACGGCGGGCCGCGGCCAGCTTGGACAGGGATTCGATCCCCGACTCCAGGCTACGTCCCCGCGGCGTGGTGACCAGCCGGACGACCAGCCGTTCGGTGACCGGATTGGCCCGCCCGCCGAGCAGCGTGTGCAGCAGTGCGGCCTTGGCCGGAGCGCCGACGACGCGGTCGGTGAGAGCGGAGCGCAGTTCGGTGCTGCCGGAGACGATCCGGCCGAAGCGGAACAGCTCGTCCTCGACGTCGTCGAGGTGACCGGCCCGCTGGGCGGTGGCGAGGTCGGCGCTCGACGCCAGCTCCTCGACCGAGTCGACCAGGTCGCGCGAGCGCGACCAGCGGGACCTGACCATGCCGGTGAGCAGGTCGAGGCTTTCGCCGCCGATCTGGCCGCCGAGGAGCTGCCGCGCCAGCGACGCCTTGGCCTCGCCGGACTTCGCCGGGTCGGTCAGGGCGCGACGGAGCGTGCCCTCGCGGTCCAGCAGCCCGGTGACGGCGGCCAGGTCCTCGGCGAGCTTGGCCACGTCGACGGACTGGACGTCCGTCAGCGCGTCGAGCCGTTCGCGGGCCGCGCCCAGCGCGTCGCGGCTCGCGCCGTTCATCGCGCCGCCTCGGCCGTCGCGGAACCGGCGGCGGGAGCCGCGTTGTCCAGGCCGTCGAGGAAGCGGTCGATGGTGCGGCTCTGCCGGGCGGAGTCCTCCAGGGACTCACCGACGAGCTTGCCCGCCAGTTCGGTGGCGAGCTTGCCGACGTCCTGGCGCAGCGCGGCGGCGGCGGCCTTGCGGTCGGCCTCGATCTGCGCGTGACCCGCGGCCACGATCTCCTCGCGCTGGCGCTGGCCTTCGGCCCGCATCTCCGCGATCAGCGCGGCGCCCTGCTCCTGCGCCTCCTGGCGCAGTCGCGCGGCCTCGTGCCGGGCCTCGGAGAGCTGCTCGCGGTACTGCTCCAGCGTCTGCTGGGCCTCGGCCTGGGTGGCCTCGGCCTTCTCCATGCCACCTTCGATGGCCTCACGGCGCTCGTCCAGAACCTTGTTGATGTTCGGGAGGAGCTTCTTGGCGAGGAAGAAGAAGACGATGGCGAAGGCGATCAGGCCGATGATGAGCTCGGGGATCGGCGGGATGAGCGGGTTCTCCGCTGTCGCCAGCGGTACCTGGGCGATCACATCAGTGCCTTCCGTCTAGGTTTCTGTTCGTCGGCCGGGATCAGGTGGCCGGGTAGACGAACGGCATGACCAGACCGATGAGGGCGAGCGCCTCACAGAAGGCGAAGCCGAGGATCTGGTTGGCGCGGATCAGACCGGCCGCCTCGGGCTGGCGGGCGAGGGCCTGGGTGCCGTTACCGAAGATGATGCCGATGCCGACGCCGGGGCCGATGGCCGCGAGGCCGTAACCGATCGAGCCGAGGTTGCCCTTGATCTGGGTGGCGGCGAGCGTCGCGTGCGCGAGAGCGGACATGCCGGTTCTTCCTTATCTTTCTCGGACCGGTGGGGGTTGGCCACCGGACATCTATCGGGTCGTGGGGGCGGTGCTCAGTGGTGCTCGGCGAGCGCGCCCTGGACGTAGCTACAGGCCAGGAGCACGAACACGTACGCCTGAACGGCCTGGATGAACAGCTCGAAGGCGGTCATCACGATGGTCATCACGAACGAGACGCCCGCGTAGGCGATGCCGATGCCGTTGAGCATGTACCAGCTCGCGATGGTGAACAGCAGCAGCAGCGTGTGACCGGCGAACATGTTGGCGAAGAGCCGGACCGCGTGGGTGAAGGGCCGCACCAGGACGTTCGAGAAGAACTCGATGGTCATGGAGAGCGGCAGCACGGCGCCGAGTGTCTTGTCGTAGCCGGTGATGTTCTTCAGGCCGCCGACGAAGCCGTGCTTCTTGAACGTCAGGTACATCCACGTGACGTAGACGATCGCGGCCAGCCCGACGGGGAAGGCGATGATCGACGTCACGGGGAACTGGGCGACCGGGATGACCGACCAGATGTTCATGATCCAGACGAAGAAGAACAGCGAGACCATCAGCGGGACGTACTTCTCGCCGACCTTCTTGCCGAGCGTCTCGTAGACGATGCCGCGGCGGACGAAGTCGTAGCCCGCCTCGCCCACCATCTGGACCTTGCCCGGGACCACCTTGGGCTTGTTGAACGCGGCCCAGAAGAA
Source organism: Streptomyces sp. NPDC008079 (assembly GCF_042957385.1). Taxonomy (NCBI): domain Bacteria; kingdom Bacillati; phylum Actinomycetota; class Actinomycetes; order Kitasatosporales; family Streptomycetaceae; genus Streptomyces; species Streptomyces sp. NPDC008079. The sequence goes on along the minus strand of NZ_JBIBIC010000003.1, from coordinate 279,402 downwards.
TCCGACGACCACGATCGTGCTCAACAGCGCCAGCAGCATCGGCTTGTTGAAGTGGAAGCTGCCGATCGAGAAGATCGGCTCGAAGACGAACGAGTGCAGTCCGGGGGCCGGGAAGCCGCACCCGTCGAAGAGGTGGCAGTTCGTCTCGAAGGCGAGAACCTGGTCAGCACTCACCGCGAGCTCCTTCAGCGTGGCGCATGGGTACGGCAACCTCGATGTGTCGGCGGGCCTGACGGCCACGGAACGGCACTGGACTGGTGGGTCGGATGTGTACGCGGCGAGTCGGCGCTGAACCGAGCGGCAGGGCAGGCTTGAGTGCCGCTCGCGGCAGCTCCGCCGCAGTTGAGTCCGGACGATAGCAAACGAGCGGCAGGGTCTTTACACCGGCCCTACCGAACCCGCGGCTCACGACGGTGTTCCCGCCGACTCGGGCTCGACGTAAAGGATCTTGGTCTTCATGTGCGCGCGTGCCTGCGCGGCGATCCAGACGAGCGCCGCGGCCAGCAGCGAGAAGGCGAACGCGCGGGTGTTGAAGAGCGAGGTGTGCTTGAACACCGCGAGCACGATCGCCAGCAGCAGGATCTGCACGGTGTAGAGCACGAGGCCCATCATCTGGAACAGCGACGGGTACGCCTTGGCGGTGCGCTGGAGCACCACCATCCCGATCGCCATGAAGGCGATCACGACCAACGTGCCGGCGGCGGCGCCGATCGCTCCCTTGCCACCGGCCACCGCTCCGCTCACAGCGGTGGCGATGACACCGGCCGCGGCAGTGGGGACGGTGCAGTTGAGGAGAGTTCGGACGTCGTTGGACTGCATGGTGGCAGCTCCTCCGGCGGGAGTTGGGGAAAGCGGGTGTCGTCGGAGACGAGCGTAATCCGGGTTTGGGGACGTGCCTCACGCCGGAAGACCATCTCACTACGGTCTTTCGGCTTGTTTCCCGGGTTTCGTGAACGGTATCACAAAGTATTTAGCCAGGGCTTTACCATGGAGATGTGCTCACTGTCACACGGGAGAGGTATCGACACGCCGTTCAACTGACGTCCTATTTGCCCACTTCGGGGAAATTGCCGGATATGCCGGACTTAAAGGACTTTATCGATGACGGTCAACTACCGGCCGCCGACGCCGCTCAGAGCCTGCCCGCGACTACCGGCGGCTCTCGACGGGACGCCGGTCCGGCAGCCGCGAACGGTCGCCGATCGCCGTCGATCCGTGCAGCGGCGGCCGGTCCTCGGAGCGCATCTCCCGCTCGGCCGCGGCAGCGGCGGCGGCCAGCCGGCGGCGTCGGCGCCGGTAGCGCGGCGGTACGAACGCCTCGGCCCAGTGCGGCGCGCGCGGCCGGAACCGCGGCAGCAGCAGGACCAGCAGACCCAGCGCGCTCAGGCCGACGATCACCATGACGATGCCGAGGCTGGAGGAGTTCACCGAGAACGCCACCGCGGAGAAGGCGAACAGCGCCGACCAGAAGTACATGATCAGCACGGCCCGGCTGTGCGAGTGCCCGATCTCCAGCAGCCGGTGGTGCAGGTGGCCGCGGTCGGCGGCGAACGGCGACTGCCCCTTCCACGTCCTGCGGACCACGGCAAGCACCAGGTCGGCGGCCGGGATCGCGATCATCGTCAGCGGCAGCAGCAGCGGCATGTAGACCGGCACCATGAAGTGCACGGTGCTGCGGCTGGAGCCGGTGAAGTCGGTGATGGCGTCCGGGTCGACCTGCCCGGTGATGGAGATCGCGGACGAGGCGAGCACCAGGCCGATCAGCATCGACCCCGAGTCGCCCATGAAGATCCGCGCCGGGTGGATGTTGTGCGGCAGGAAGCCCACGCACATGCCGATCAGGATCGCGCTGAACAGCGTGGCGGGCGCGGCGGCCTCGACGCCGTAGCCGTACCACATGCGGTACGCGTACATGAAGAACGCGATGGCGGCGATGCAGACGACGCCCGCGGCCAGACCGTCGAGGCCGTCCACGAAGTTGACCGCGTTGATGGTGATGACGACCAGCGCGACCGTCAGCAGCGTCGACTGGATCGGGGTGAGCGCGACCGGGCCGACGCCGGGCACCGGCAGCCACAGAATGGTCAGGCCCTGGAAGACCATCAGACCCGCGGCGATCATCTGCACGCCGAGCTTGACCAGCGCGTCGACGCCCCACTTGTCGTCCAGCACACCGAGCAGCCAGATCAGCCCGGCGCCGGACAGCAGCGCGCGCGGCTCGTTGGACTGCGAGAACACGTCCCCGATGTTGCTCAGGTGCGCGGCGACCAGCAGACCGGCGCACAGCCCGCCGAACATCGCGATGCCGCCCAGCCGGGGCGTGGGCTCGCGGTGCACGTCACGCGCGCGGATCGGCGGCATGGCGCCCGCCGCGATGGCGAACTTCCGTACCGGGCCGGTCAGCAGATACGTGACGGCGGCGGCGACGCACAGGGTCAGCAGATACTCGCGCACGAGCAGCCTCCGACGACTTCGGGGGCGTAGCAGCGCTGCGCACACGTCCGGGGGATCCTCACAGCGTCACACCCTAGTGGTGGCCGGGCCGAGACGGCGAACATCAATCAAGACTCACAGGGAGCGCCCACGGTTGCACACCGGCTGTACGGGGAATGTGAAGGGGTTGTCCCGGGCGTGCCGTCGCGGGCTCAGACGGCCGCGGGGATGCCCGTCAGGGCGGTGACGACGGGGTCGAGCGCGGTGTGGATCTCGTCGCCGATGCTGCGGAAGTACGAGATGGGAGCGCCGTACGGGTCGTGGACCTCGTCGGCGTCGGGGCTGGGCGCGAGCAGCCAGCCACGCAGCGCGGCGGCGGCGCCGACCAGGGCGCGGGCGCGGTCGGTGACACTGCCCTCGGGCAGCGTGGTGGGGTCTATGGCCCGCACCAGGCGGGTGAACTCCTTGAGCGTGAAGGTACGCAGACCCGCCGCGTGTCCCATCGAGATCACCTGGGAACGGTGGTCGCGGGTCGCGGTCAGGACGAGGTCGGCGTCGATCACGTGGTCGTCGAGCAGCTCCCGGCCGGTGAAACCGGTCGGGTCGGCGCCGTACTCGGCGAGTACGGCGGCGGCGTGCGCCTCCATCGGCGCGCCTTCGTGGCCCCAGGTGCCCGCGGACTCCACGACGATGCCGGTGGCGCCGTCGCCGAGGCGGCGCGCCAGCCCATGCCGCGTCAGCCGCTCGGCCATCGGCGAGCGGCAGACGTTGCCGGTGCAGACGTGGAGGATGCGGAAGGCGTCACCGCCCTGTCCGGGGAGGGTCCCCGCGCGGGCGGCGAGGCCCGGTATGCCACGCCCGTCGGGCGCAGTCAACTGCGCTCCTCCAGGTCGGGGACCACCTTGCGCAGCTCCTCCGCACTGATCGCCCCGGCCCGCAGCAGTACCGGGACCTTCCCCGTCACGTCCACGATCGAGGAGGCGACGGCGGACGGGGTGGGGCCGCCGTCGAGGTAGACCGCCACGGAGTCGCCGAGCATGCCCTGGGCGGCGTCGCAGTCCTGCGGCGAGGGGTGTCCCGTGAGGTTGGCGCTGGAGACGGCCATCGGCCCGGTGGCGGTCAGCAGCTCGATCGCGACCGGGTGCAGCGGCATCCGGACGGCGACGGTGCCGCGGGCGTCGCCGAGGTCCCAGTTGAGCGACGGCTGGTGCTTGGTGACCAGGGTGAGCGCGCCGGGCCAGAAGGCGTCGACGAGCTCCCACGCCTGCTCGGAGAAGTCGGTGACGATGCCGTGCAGGGTGTTCGGGGAGCCGACCAGGACGGGCGAGGGCATGTTGCGCCCGCGGCCCTTGGCCTCCAGCAGGTCGCCGACCGCCTCGGCGTCGAAGGCGTCCGCGCCGATGCCGTACACGGTGTCGGTGGGCAGGACGACGAGTTCACCGCGCTTGACGGCCGAGGTGGCCTCGCGCAGGCCGGTGGCCCGGTCGGTCGCATCCGAGCAGTCGTATCGCCGTGCCATTAGCTGACCTCCAGAAGATGCTGTGTCCCCGTCATGGTGTCGCCTTACGGGCCGTGGTGAAACGGGGGCGGTTGTTGAGATCGGGGTGGTCGGCCGCGTCCGCCCACCCCGCGTCCTCCTTGAAGATCCACGGCACTTGGCCGCCCTGGGAGTCGGCGTGCTCGATGACGACGACGCCGCCGGGCCGCAGCAGCCGGTGCGCGGTGCGCTCGATGCCGCGGATGGTGTCCAGGCCGTCCTCGCCGGAGAACAGGGCGAGTTCGGGGTCGTGGTCGCGGGCCTCGGGCGCCACGTACTCCCACTCGGTGAGCGGGATGTAGGGCGGGTTGGAGATCACCAGGTCGACGTGGCCGTTGAGTTCGGGGAACGCGGTCAGCGCGTTGCCCTGCCGCAGGTCGACCTTGCTGCCCTCGACGTTCTTGCGGGCCCACTCCAGGGCGTCCTCGGACAGCTCCACGGCGTGCACCCGCGAGCGCGGCACCTCCTGGGCCAGCGCCAGCGCGATGGCGCCGGAGCCGGTGCACAGGTCCACGATCAGCGGTTCCGCGACGTCCATGGCGCGTACGGCGTCTATCGCCCAGCCGACCACCGACTCGGTCTCCGGGCGGGGCACGAACACCCCTGGCCCCACCTGGAGTTCGAGGTAGCGGAAGAAGGCCCGGCCGGTGATGTGCTGGAGCGGTTCGCGTGCCTCGCGGCGCGCCACGGCCTCCCAGTACCGGGCGTCGAACTCGGTGTCGGCGACGCCGTGCAGTTCGCCGCGCTTGACCCCGTGGACGTACGCGGCGAGTTCCTCGGCGTCGAAGCGTGGCGACGGCACGCCCGCGTCGGCCAGTCGCTGGGCGGCCTGTGCCACCTCGGCGAGCAGCAGGTTCACTCTGCCTTCCCCCCTTAGCTGCCGTCGCCAGCGGCGGCCAGTTTGGCCGCCGAATCGGCGTCCACGCAGGCCTGGATCATCGCGTCCAGGTCCCCGTCGAGCACCTGGTCCAAGTTGTACGCCTTGAAGCCGACCCGGTGGTCCGAGATGCGGTTCTCGGGGAAGTTGTACGTACGGATGCGCTCGGAGCGGTCGACGGTACGGACCTGGCTGCGGCGAGCGTCGGAGGCTTCCTTCTCGGCCTCCTCCTGCGCGGCGGCCAGCAGCCGGGAGCGCAGGATGCGCATCGCCGACTCCTTGTTCTGGAGCTGGCTCTTCTCGTTCTGGCAGGAGACGACCAGGCCGCTGGGGAGGTGTGTGATGCGGACCGCGGAGTCGGTGGTGTTGACGGACTGGCCGCCGGGGCCCGACGAGCGGTAGACGTCGATCCGCAGGTCGTTGGGGCCGATCTCGACCTCGACCTCCTCGGCCTCCGGGGTGACCAGCACACCGGCCGCGGAGGTGTGGATACGGCCCTGCGACTCGGTGGCGGGCACCCGCTGGACGCGGTGCACGCCGCCCTCGTACTTCATACGGGCCCAGACGCCCTGGCCGGGCTCGTGGTTGCTCTTGGCCTTGACCACGACCTGGACGTCCTTGTAGCCGCCGAGGTCGGACTCGTTGGCGTCGAGGATCTCGGTCTTCCAGCCGACGCGCTCGGCGTAGCGCAGGTACATCCGCAGCAGGTCGCCGGCGAACAGCGCGGACTCCTCGCCGCCCTCCCCCGCCTTGACCTCGAGGATGACGTCCTTGTCGTCGCTGGGGTCGCGGGGCACCAGCAGCAGCCGCAGCCGCTCGGTCACCTCGTCGCGCTGCTTCTCCAGGTCCTTCACCTCGGCGGCGAAGTCCGGGTCGTCGGCGCCGAGTTCGCGGGCGGTACCGATGTCGTCGCCGAGCTGCCGCCAGGAGCGGTACGTGCTGATGATGGGGGTCAGCTCGGCGTAACGCTTGTTCAGCTTGCGGGCGTTGGCCTGGTCCGCGTGGACCGCGGGGTCGGCAAGCTGCTTTTCGAGGTCGGCGTGCTCGCCGATCAGTTCCTCGACCGCCTCGAACATCTTCGGTTCCCTAGCTGGATGAAGTGGCTGCCTGGCCTGGCTGGCCCGGGACGACAAAGCGCCGGTCCGGTCACCCATGACTGGGCGACCGGGAACCGGCGCTTGCGGGTCGCTACTTCTTGGCGGACCCGGCGGCCTTGCCGAAGCGGGCCTCGAAGCGGGCCACACGGCCGCCGGTGTCGAGGATCTTCTGCTTGCCCGTGTAGAACGGGTGGCACTCGGAGCACACGTCGGCGCGGATCTGGCCGCTCTTCTCGGTGCTGTGAGTGGTGAACGAGGCGCCACAGGTGCAGGTGACCTGGGTCTCGAAGTACTCGGGGTGGATGCCTTGCTTCAAGGGATGCTCCTAGGTTCGGGAGGGCGCCGGGTCGTACCGCGGGTTTGCGTGCACGTGAACCGGAGCCAGCGGTCCAGTCTGCCAGGACTGGCCGTATCTCCCAAAACGAGGGGTGGGCCCGGATAATTCCCGGCCCGAAAGCGCAGGTCGGAGCGGGTCCGGGGCGCGGGCCCCGGAGCGGGTCCGGGGCGGGTCCGACCAGGTCAGGGCGTGGTGCTCGGGCTGAGGCCCGGGCTCGGCGAGGTGCCCGGGTCCGCGGTGGCGCCGGCCCCGACCACCTTCTTGGCGTTGACCTCGTCGGCGGCCGAGCCCTTGGTGGCGGCGGCCGGGATCGGCCGGTCGGCCCGCAGCGCGGCCCACACCATCGCGGCCTGCGCGGGCATCGGCTCCACCCGGTTGGGATCGCTGACCGCGTACTGGACCGGCAGTGTCACCATGTGGACATTCGTCGAGTCCAGGCCGCGCACGCTCTCCGCGAAGCCCATCAGGGAGCCGACCGAGGCGAGGTCGGAGTCGGTGGTGATGGCGCTGGTGGCGGTGTCGGCGACGTCGATCAGCTTGGTGGGGCTGGTCAGCAGGCCGAGCCCGCTCACCCGGTTCATCAGCGCCTTCATGAACGCCTGCTGGAGCTGGATCCGGCCCAGGTCGCTGCCGTCGGCCACGCCGTGCCGGGTGCGGACCAGGCCGAGCGCCTGCTCGCCGTTGAGGGTGTGGGTGCCCGCGGCCAGGTCCAGGTGGCTCTTGGTGTCGTGTATGGCCTGGGTGGTGGTGAGCGGGACGCCGCCCAGCGCGTTGATGAGGTTCTTGAAGCCGGTGAAGTCGACCTCGATGTAGTGGTCCATCCGCAGGCCCGTCATGGCCTCGACGGTCTTGACCGCGCAGGCCGGGCCGCCGACCTCGTAGGCGCTGTTGAACATGACGCTCCGCACGGCCGGTGCGGTGCCCCCGCCGGGCTTGGCGCACACGGGCCGGGGGACGAGGGTGTCGCGCGGGATGCTGACCACGCTGGCGGCCTTGTGGCCCTTGTTCAGGTGCACGATCATCGCGGTGTCCGAGCGGGCGCCGCCGCCCGCGTGGCCGTACTCGCTGTTGGCGCCGGACCGGGAGTCCGAGCCGAGCACGAGGATGTCCATCGCGCCGTTGCCCAGGGCCGCGGGGCGGTCGGTGCCGAGCGCGGAGTCGATGTCGACGCTCTTGATGTTGCCGTTGAGCCGGAAGTAGAGATAGCCCGCGCCCGCGCCGCCGAGCAGCACCAGGCCCGCGGTGCCCCAGGCGACCACGCGCAGCACCCGGCGGCGCCGGGTGCGCTGGTGCCGCCTGCTGCCCTTGCCGTCGCTGACGGCAGTGGCCCCGGTCGGCAGCTGGTCCTCGGACATGGCTCCCTCCGTTTCCTGGGCGTCGTGGGCGTGCACGGTCTTCGTGGGCTTCGCCGGCGTCACGGTCTTCGTGGGCTTCGCGGGCATTCGTCCCGAAGTGTCAGACGCTCCATCCTCCGCCGAGGTTCCCCTTCCCGGCATCCGGGGAGACCGGGAGAAGACGTGCGAGCGCCCGCGTACCCCCAGGTCAGGGGGTACGCGGGCGCTCTTTTGATCACCCTGCGTGAAACTCAGCCGAACAGGTTGTACGCATTCCAGCCGGTCCCGATCTTGACCTTGGCCGCGTAGGGGCCGGACGCGGAGCCCGTGCCCTTGTACAGCCACAGCGTGCCCGAGGCGTCCCGGGCGACCAGGTCGGCCTTGCCGTCGCCGGTGATGTCACCGACGGCCGCGAAGGCGTTGTACGCGTTCCAGCCGGTCCCGATCTTCGTACGGGCCGCCCAGGGCCCGGACGCGAGGCCCGTGCCCTTGTAGAGCCACAGGGCGCCCGCGCTGTCCCGCGCGATGATGTCGGGACGGCCGTCGCCGGTCAGATCGCCCTTGCCGTAGATCTGGCCGTTGAAGATGTCCCAGCCGCCGCCGATCTTGGCGCGGGCGCCGAGGGCGCCCTTGCCGTTGCCGGGGTAGAGCCACGAGTTCCCGCTGGTGTCGGTGGCGACCACGTCCGGCAGACCGTCGCCGTTGACGTCACCCGGCGTGATGATCGACTTCATGACGTTCCAGCCCGGACCGATCAGCACATTGTTACCGCTGTATCCGTCCAGCCAGAACAGCCGGCCGTCCGTGGTGCGGACGACCAGGTCCTGGTAGTCGTTCCGGTCCAGGTCGCTCTGACGGACCAGGTTCAGTCCGCTGAAGTCGCCCATCGACGCCTTCGGGGCGAAGGCGCCGCCGGTCGACACGTACTCGTACGCCGATCCGGCCGGTGTCACGGCGACCAGGTCGGCCTTGTCGTCCAGGCTGAGATTCGCGTCGTCGATCCGGGGGTTGACGGCGCCGACGTAGGCGCTGACCCGGCTGAAGACGCTGTACGTGCCCTGCGCGACACAGTCCTTGGTGCCCCACGAGACGACGCCGACCAGCTTCCCGGCGACCACGAGCGGACCGCCCGAGTCACCGTTGCAGGTCGCGGTGGTCCCGGCGTCCGCGCCGGAAGCGGGCGCTCCCGCGCAGACCATGTGGCCCGCGACGAATCTCGACCCGTACACCGTTGTGCACGCGGTGTTCGCGGCGACCGGCAGGGTCGCCTTCCGCAGCGTCTGCGAGGGGTCCGGGCTGCCGGAGCTGGTGCGCCCCCAGCCGTAGACGGTTCCCTGGGTGCCGGTGACGTACGAGGCGCTGTCGGTCGCCGTGGTGATCGGCAGCGGCTTGGCCGTCGTGGGGACGTCGAGCGTCAGTACGGCCACGTCGTTGTCGTACTCGGGGTTGTCGTACGTCGGGTTGCTCCACTGCCGCCACACGCCGGTGGCGGTACCGCCGTGCAGATCCGTGGTGGTGCCGTCGGCGCTGTCGGTGGGGAGCTGGTCGGTGCCGCCGATGACGACACCGTGCAGATTCCAGTTGAGGCCCGCGACGCAGTGGGCGGCGGTCAGGATCTTCGACGGGGACACCACGGTGCCGCCGCAGAAGAAGCTGTCGTCGTCCTTCGTCGAGTCGGTGCCCTTGTCGTCGAAGTACCAGAGCTGGACCATCCACGGCGCGCTGGAGATCGTCGTGGTGGTGCCGCCGATGATCTTCGGGTCGACCGTGTGCGGGCCGGCGGAGAGCTTGGTGCGGGACGGGCCGTCGTCCGCCGCCACCGCGCCCGCGACGCGGGCGCGCAGTTCCGCCTGGGACGGCGCACTGGGGTGCCCGGCCGGGTGGAGAACGGGCGGCTGCGGGTCGCCGGCCTGGGCCGGCGTCGCCAGGAACAGACTCACGGCGCCCGCGGCGACCGTGGCTGCGAGGACCGCTGTACGGCTGCGCCGCCAGCGCCCCCGGCCCTCATGGGCAGAGAACACTCAGAACTCCTGTCGTAGAAATGCGCGACGGCCGCCAACGGGCGGTGGCCGCACGGGAGATGTGCACAGGAGCGAGTAGCTGACCGGACGTCGGCGAAAAGGGGCGCGGGCAGGCTGAAGCACAGCCCTGCGGCCGGGTCGGACGTCCGAAGATGGTTCCCCCCACCTGCGACTGGCAGATCATATGACTGCCAGCTTGGCCCGGACCACCCTCACCGGTAGCCGGGAACACATGTTTGAGCAAAGAAACAGCTCGGCCCGCCGGGAAACCGGCGGGCCGAGCTGTTTCTCGTCTGTCCTGACCGGAAGGTCAGTCGTTGTTGCCCGGCGTCGTCTTCGCGATCTGCATCAGGAACTCCGCGTTGGACTTCGTCTGCTTCATCTTGTCCAGCAGCAGCTCGATCGCCTGCTGGGAGTCGAGCGCGTGCAGAACGCGGCGGAGCTTCCAGACGATCGCCAACTCGTCCCGGTCCAGCAGGATCTCTTCCTTACGGGTACCGGACGGGTCGACGTCCACCGCGGGGAAGATCCGCTTGTCCGCGAGCTTGCGGTCGAGCTTGAGCTCCATGTTGCCGGTGCCCTTGAACTCCTCGAAGATCACCTCGTCCATCCGCGAGCCGGTCTCGACCAGCGCGGTGGCCAGGATGGTCAGCGAGCCGCCGTCCTCGATGTTGCGCGCCGCGCCGAAGAACCGCTTCGGCGGGTAGAGCGCGGTCGAGTCGACACCACCGGACAGGATGCGGCCGGAAGCGGGCGCCGCCAGGTTGTACGCGCGGCCCAGACGGGTGATGGAGTCGAGCAGCACGACCACGTCGTGACCCAGCTCCACGAGCCGCTTGGCCCGCTCGATGGCCAGCTCGGCGACCGTGGTGTGGTCCTCGGCGGGGCGGTCGAAGGTCGAGGAGATGACCTCGCCCTTCACCGACCGCTGCATGTCGGTGACCTCTTCGGGACGCTCGTCGACCAGGACGACCATCAGGTGGCACTCGGGGTTGTTCGTGGTGATCGCGTTGGCGATGGCCTGCATGATCATGGTCTTACCGGTCTTCGGCGGGGCCACGATCAGACCGCGCTGGCCCTTGCCGATCGGCGACACGAGGTCGATGATCCGGGTGGTCAGCACGCCCGGGTCGGTCTCCAGACGGAGCCGGTCCTGCGGGTACAGCGGCGTGAGCTTGTTGAACTCCGGACGGCCGCGGCCGGAGTCGGCGCCCATCCCGTTCGCGGAGTCCAGCCGGACCAGCGCGTTGAACTTCTCGCGGCGCTCGCCGTCCTTGGGCTGCCGTACGGCGCCGGTGACGTGGTCGCCCTTGCGCAGGCCGTTCTTGCGGACCTGGGCGAGCGAGACGTACACGTCATTGGGACCCGGCAGGTAGCCGGAGGTCCGGATGAAGGCGTAGTTGTCGAGGATGTCCAGGATGCCCGCGACGGGGATCAGCACGTCGTCGTCGGAGACCTGGACCTCGCCGCCGCCGAACTCGTCGCGGCGGTTGCCCCGCCCGCGGCGGTCGCGGTAGCGCCCGCGCCGACGGCCGCGACCGTCGCCGAACTCGTCGTCGTCCTGCGCGTTGCCGCCGCCGCCCTGGCCGCCCTGCTGCTGGTTCTGGCCGCCCTGGCCGCCGCCCTGCTGCTGGTTGCCCCGGTCGCCGCGGTCGCGGTTCTGCCGGTTGCCGCCATCGCGGTTGCCGCCCTCGGCGCCGTCCTCGCCGCGCCCGCGGCGGTCGCGCTGCCGCTCACGGCGGTCGCCGCGCTGGCCGCGCTGCCGGTCCTGGCGCTCGTCGCCGGACCCGGCGGCGCCGCCGCCGTTCTGCTGCTGCTTGCCGTCGCCCTTGGCGTCCTTGGCCTCGGTACGGCTGTCGGTCTTGCCCTCCGCGGTGTCGGCGGCGGCCTCGGCGGCGCGCTCGGCCTTCGCGGCCGACTTGGCCTGCTCACCGGCGGGCTGGCCGGGAATCTCGATCTGCTGGGGCTCCGCGGGCGCGGTGGCGGCGGCCTTGGCGGGGGCGGCCTTGGCCGCACCGTCCGCCTCGGCGGGCGCCTCGGCCAGCCGGGCCCGCGACGTCGCGCGGCGCTTGGGCTTCTCGGCCGCGGGGGCCTCTGCCGCGGGCGCGGCGGCCTGGGCCGTCGCGGCGCCGCCGCCCGCCTGCTTCTCCTTGATGGTCTCGATCAACTGGCTCTTGCGCATCCGCGCGGTGCCCTTGATCCCGAGACCGGAGGCGAGCTGCTGCAACTCGGCCAGGACCATGCCGTCAAGACCGGTCCCGGACCGGCGTCGCCGTGAGGCACTGGCCGTGGCAGCACCGGTAGCAGGCGCGTCGGCATCGGACGCGGCGACAGAGTTCTCTGCGCGCACGCCCATCAGATCGGTGGTGTCGCTCACGAAGGGTCCTTCCCTGGAGCGGACGTCGGCCTGTCTGGCTCGGCGACCGGTCGTGCTGTCCGGATCTGGGCGTTTCCGCTGCTCAGAGCCGGGGCGGTGGTCCGCCTGACGGCGGCAGAAATACATTCGGGGCTCGGCACGACAAGGGTTCTGGTGCCGACTCCGGAGCGTGCTCGACACTGCGCAGGACTGCTGCCTATGCGGTGTGGGAGGCTCCCGGAAGATAAGCGGTCCCACGGAAGGGACACAGTGCATCGCGCCCATTGGGCGTCGAATGCAGGCTTGAGGTTAACACTACCGGATCCAACAAACATTCCCCCTCTCTACGACCGGCAATCGTGTCACTGCCCCCCTGCGAGCGGCAGGACACTGGCTCCGGCCGTGTCGAGCGCCAGACGGTTGGCCGCCCAGCCCTCGCCGGCGAGCCGGGTGACCTTGTCGGCGGCGCCCTCCTCGGTGAGCGCCAGCACCGTGGGTCCCGCACCGGAGATCACGGCCGGTACGCCGTCGGCGCGCAGCCGGTTCACCAGCGCCAGGCTCTCGGGCATGGCGGGCCCGCGGTAGTCCTGGTGCAGGCGGTCCTCGGTGGCGGGCAGCAGCAGCTCGGGGCGCCGGGTGAGCGCCTCCACCAGCAGCGCGGCCCGGCCCGCGTTGGCCGCGGCGTCCACATGCGGGACGGTACGCGGCAGCAGCCCGCGGGCGGTCTCGGTGAGCAGGGGGGTGGCGGGCACGAACACCACGGGGACCAGCGAGCGCGCCGGGTCCAGCCGGATCGCGCGGGCCGCGCCGCCCTCGGTCCACGCCAGGGTGAAGCCGCCCATCAGGCAGGCGGCGACGTTGTCGGGGTGGCCCTCGATCTCGGTGGCCAGCTCCAGCAGTGCGATGTCGTCGAGTACGGCGGGGCCGCCTATCGTCACCGCGCGGGCGGCGATGATGCCCGCGCAGATGGCGGCGGAGGACGAACCGAGGCCGCGGCCGTGCGGAATGCGGTTGGCGCACACCACCTCGAGGCCGCGCGGCTGACCGCCCAGCAGGTCGAAGGCGGTCCGCAACGACCGTACGACCAGGTGCTTCTCGTCCCTGGCCAGGGTGTCGGCGCCCTCGCCCGCGATGTCCACGTGCAGGCCGGAGTCGGCGACGCGGACCACGACGTCGTCGTACAGGCCGAGCGCCAGGCCGAAGGCGTCGAAACCGGGGCCCAGATTGGCGCTGGTCGCGGGGACGCGCACTCGTACTGCGGCGGCGCGGAACGCGGGACCGGCCATCGTTCGACGAATCTCCTCGTGCGGTTCGCCCTGCGGGCGCGGCGTCATCGCCGGGCGGCGGGGCGGGGGAGGCACTGCCCATTGGCAACTGCCGGAGTCGGGCACACTGCGGTGCCGCTGAGGTAAGCCTATCGAAGGAAGGTTCTCCTGCGACATAGGGCGCACGAAGAGCGCGTGATGCGTGTCGCCCCTCCCCTGTGCGCCCCGTGCCTGCGGCACGCTTCCCCATGACGGCGAGCCGATCTTTTCAGAGCCGCCGCACCGCCGAGAACGGCGAGCCGATCTTTTCAGGGGCGCGAGGAACTGCGCGACAAGCCCCCACCGGGCTGTCAGCCCGGAAACAGCCGCAACTGCCCCGCTGGGGCCGGTTGTTAGGCCGCGCCACCGTCGGTGGCTGAGCGCGCAGTTCCTCCCCCAGCCTTCGGCCGGGAGGTACCCCCAGCGCCCCTGAAAACCTGGCCCCGCGTCAGCGCGACACCGCGCACCGGCGCCCCGGAAAAGATCGGCTCACCGCCCGGGAACGGCCCGGCTCAGACCAGCCCGAGCCGCTGCGCAGCAGCATCGGCATCGACCGGCACGATCACCGGCTGCGGAGCACCCTCCACGGCCCACCCGGGGTCCTTGAGCCCGTTCCCGGTGACCGTGCAGACGATCCGCTGACCGGGATCCACCTTGCCCTCCTCGCGGGCCTTGAGCAGCCCGGCGACCGAGGCGGCGGAGGCGGGCTCGACGAAGACGCCCTCCTTCGCGGCCAGCAGCCGGTAGGCGGCCAGGATCTGACGGTCGGTCACGGCCTCGATGAGGCCGCCGGACTCGTCGCGGGCCTGCTCGGCCTGCTGCCAGGACGCGGGGTTGCCGATCCGGATCGCGGTGGCGATCGTCTGCGGCTGACGTACCGGCGCGCCGTTGACGATCGGCGCGGCGCCGTGCGCCTGGAAGCCCCACATCCGCGGCCGCGAGGCGGACACACCGTCCGCCGCGTATTCGCTGTACCCCTTCCAGTACGCGGTGATGTTGCCCGCGTTGCCGACCGGGAGGAGGTGGATGTCGGGGGCGACACCGAGCGCGTCGACGATCTCGAAGGCGGCGGTCTTCTGCCCCTCGATACGGGCCGGGTTGACCGAATTGACCAGCGCCACCGGGTACTTCTCGCTCAGCCCGCGCGCCAGGTCGAGGCAGTCGTCGAAGTTGCCGTCGACCTGGAGGATGCGGCTGCCGTGCACCAGCGCCTGGCCCATCTTGCCGAGCGCGATCTTGCCCTGCGGCACCAGCACCGCGCAGACCATGCCCGCGCGCACCGCGTAGGCGGCGGCCGACGCCGAGGTGTTGCCGGTCGAGGCGCAGATGACGGCCTGCGCGCCCTCTTCCTTGGCCTTGGAGATGGCCATGGTCATGCCCCGGTCCTTGAAGGAGCCGGTGGGGTTGGCGCCCTCGACCTTCAGGAAGACGTCACAGCCGGTCAGCTCGGACAGGAGCTGGGCGGGGACCAGCGGGGTGCCACCCTCCAGCAGCGTGACCACCGGGGCGCCCGGGGCGACCGGCAGCCGGTCCCGGTACTCCTCGATGATGCCGCGCCACTGGTGGGTGCCCGACATTCGGGGCCGGTCGACGGTTCCGTTGTTCATGGTGCTGTTCATAGCGGGCCCTACTCCCCTTCCACGCGCATGATGCTGGCGACGCCGCGTACGGTGTCGAGTTTCCGCAGGCTGGCGACCGTCGCCGAGAGGGCGGAGTCGAGCGCGCGGTGAGTGACGACGACGAGGGAGGCCTCGCCGTCCTTACCCTGCTGCCGCACCGTGTCGATGGACACGTCGTGCTCGGCGAAGACCGTCGCGACCTGAGCCAGGACGCCCGGTTTGTCCGCCACGTCGAGGCTGATGTGGTAGCGGGTGACCACATCGCCCATCGGGCTCACCGGCAGTTGCGTGTACGCGGACTCGCCGGCGCCGGTGGTCTCGGCCAGCTTGTTGCGGCAGGCGGCCACCAGGTCGCCGAGGACGGCGGAGGCGGTGGGTGCACCGCCCGCACCAGGACCGTAGAACATCAGCCGCCCGGCCGCCTCCGCCTCGACGAAGACCGCGTTGTACGCCTCGCGCACCGAGGCCAGCGGGTGGCTGAGCGGGATCATCGCGGGGTGGACGCGCGCGGTCACCGAGCGCCCGTCGGGGCGGCGCTCGCAGATGGCGAGCATCTTCACCGTGCAGCCCATCTTCCGCGCGGACGCGATGTCGGCGGCGGTGACCTCGGTGAGGCCCTCGCGGTGCACGTCGTCGATGGTCACGCGGGTGTGGAAGGCGATTCCGGCGAGGATCGCGGCCTTCGCGGCGGCGTCGAAGCCCTCGACGTCGGCGGTCGGGTCGGCCTCGGCGTATCCGAGCGCGGTCGCCTCGTCCAGCGCCTCGCTGTACCCGGCGCCGGTGGAGTCCATCTTGTCGAGGATGAAGTTCGTCGTGCCGTTGACGATGCCCAGCACCCTGTTGACCTTGTCGCCCGCGAGCGACTCGCGCAACGGCCTGATCAGCGGGATCGCCCCGGCGACGGCGGCCTCGTAGTACAGGTCGACACCGTGCTCGGCGGCCTTGGCGTGCAGCTTCGCGCCGTCGGCGGCGAGCAGCGCCTTGTTCGCGGAGACCACGGACGCGCCGTGCTCGAAGGCGGTGGTGATCAGCGTGCGGACCGGCTCGATGCCGCCGATGACCTCGACGACGACGTCGATGTCGCCCCGTTTGACCAGGGCGGTCGCGTCCGTGGTGAGGAGTTCGGCGGGGACGCCCTCGCGGACCCGGTTGGGGCGGCGTACCGCGATCCCGGCCAGTTCGATGGGGGCACCGATCCGCGCGGCGAGGTCGGCGCCCTGCGTCGTGAGGATGCGCGTGACCTCTGAGCCGACCACTCCACAGCCCAGCAGCGCCACCTTCAGCGGACGCGTACGCATCATCCGACCTCGTCTCTCGTACAGCTCCGTGCGGACCCGGGGTCCGTACAGCTCTTGGATGGGAACCAGTCTCACTCACCGGACGGGAGATGCCACGCCCTGTCCGGTGAGTGAGACCGGCCGTTCACCCGGCGATATTTCACGTCACCGAGCGCGTTCGGCCCGTGAGATTACGCGTCAGCGGGCCCTCGTACTGCCGAATCGCCTCAACGTGCTTGCGGGGACGGTGAATTCTTCACCATCGCGGGCGCTTCGCGCTGCCGGCGTCCCGGCGGCGTCTGGCGGCATTTCGGCGGCTCTTCGGCGGCTTCGGGGTCAGCCGACGTCCAGCCGCAGCAGGTCGTCCTCCGTCTCGCGGCGGACGATCACCCGCGCCCGGCCGTCGGTGACCGCGACCACCGGGGGCCGCAGCGCGTGGTTGTAGTTGCTGGCCATGGCCCGGCAGTACGCGCCGGTGGCCGGTACGGCGAGCAGGTCGCCGGGCGCGAGGTCGGCGGGGAGGAAGGCGTCCTTGACGACGATGTCGCCGCTCTCGCAGTGCTTGCCGACGACCCGGCTGAGCATCGGCTCGGCGTCACTCGTACGGGACACCAGCGAGACGCTGTACTCGGCGTCGTAAAGCGCGGTGCGGATGTTGTCCGACATGCCGCCGTCGACGCTGACGTACGTGCGCAGGCCGTCCAGCGGCTTGATCGTGCCGACCTCGTACAGCGTGAAGGCGGTCGGTCCGACGATCGCGCGGCCCGGCTCGACCGAAAGCCGGGGCACCGCGAGCCGGGCCGCCTCGCACTCGCGGGTGACGATCTCGCCGAGCGCCTTGGCGATCTCCTGCGGCTCGCGCGGGTCGTCGTCGGTGGTGTACGCGATGCCGAGGCCGCCGCCGAGGTCGATCTCGGGCAGCTCGACGCCGTGCTCGTCGCGTACCTCCGCCAGCAGCGACACGACACGGCGGGCGGCCACCTCGAAGCCGGCCATGTCGAAGATCTGCGAGCCGATGTGGCTGTGGATGCCGACCAGTTCGAGGCTCTCCAGCTTCAGCACCCGGCGGACCGCCTCCGCGGCCTGCCCGCCCGCCAGCGCGAGACCGAACTTCTGGTCCTCGTGCGCGGTCGCGATGAACTCGTGGGTGTGCGCCTCGACGCCGACCGTCACCCGGATCTGCACGCGCTGCCGCTTGCCCTGCCGGTCCGCCTCCGCGGCGACCCTGGCGATCTCCTGGAACGAGTCCAGCACGATCCGGCCGACGCCGGTCTCCACCGCGCGCTCGATCTCCGCGGTGGACTTGTTGTTGCCGTGCAGCGCGATCCGCTCGGCGGGCATCCCCGCCTCCAGCGCCACCGCCAGCTCCGTACCGGAGCAGACGTCCAGATTCAGCCCCTCCTCGTGCAGCCACTTCACGACCGCGCGGGACAGGAACGCCTTGCCCGCGTAGAAGACGTCCGCGTCGTGCCCGAAGGCCGCCCGCCACGCGCGGCAGCGGGCCCTGAAGTCCGCCTCGTCGAGGATGTACGCGGGCGTGCCGTATTCCTCGGCGAGCGCGCGCACGTCCAGGCCGCCGACTTCGGCGGCGCCGTCGGCGTTACGGGTGACGGTGCGGGACCAGACGCGGGTGTCGAGGGTGTTGAGGTCGGCGGGCGGGGCGGCGTAGTGGCCCTCGGGCAGCACATCGGCGTGGCGGGGCCCGGCGGGGTGTGCGGAACGGCTCACGGTGTCGTCTTTCTTCGCAGATCGGGGGTTGTTTTATGGGGTGCTGGGTTGTGGACCGGCCTCGTCGTCGGCCCGCTGTCGTTCGCCGGGCTTCCGGCCCTCAGACGCGGTCGGGAGCGCTGATGCCGAGGAGGTGGAGGCCGTTGGCGAGCACGATGCCGGTGGCGTCGGCGAGCCGGATCCGGGCGGCGTGGACGGCCGAGGGTTTCTCGTCGCCCTTCGGCAGCGCGGGGCACTCGTCGTGGAAGCGGAGGAAGGCGTCGGACAGCCGTTCCAGATGGCGGGCGAGCCGGTCGGGCGCGCGGCGCCGTGCGGCGGTCTCGATGACGCGGGGGAAGTCGGCGATCAGGCCGAGCAGTTCGGTCTCCGCGGGGTGGTGGTACGGGTCGTCCACCGTGCTCTCGATCTCCACGCCCAGGTCATGGGCGTTACGGAGCAGCGCGCGGGTGCGGGCGTGGGCGTAGCGGATACGGAAGAGCGGGTTGCTCTCGCGCTGCGCGAGGAACGTGTCGTCCGTACGGGGCGGGTCCTCGGCGGGCGGCCGGAGCAGCGACCAGCCGGCGGCGTCGGGGCCGAGGCGGGCGACGGGGTCGTCCTGGGGTTCGGCCGCCGTCACGCGTTCCTCGGCGGCTCCGGGTGCGGCGCCCGCGGCGCGCAGCAGCCGGTTCACGGCCTCGGCAACGGCCTGGGCCCGTACGGCCCCTTCGTCCGCGGCCACGCCGCCGGCCTCACCGGCCAGGCCGTCCCCGGTCCCGTACTCCGGGCCCTGGGCGCGCACCTGCCGGACGACGTCCGCGTACGCCCACGCGTTGAGGGTGATGTTGAGGAAGCCGGGGCCCGCGATCTCGACCAGCGCGATGCCGGGCTCGGCGCTGAGCCGCCTGCTGAGGATCTCCGCGACCTGTCGCGGCGGGCGCCCCGCGGCTCCCGCGAGCTGCAACGCCACGTTCGTCGCGTAGTCCCCGCATCCTGGCCGCGGCGGTCGCTGCACCACGACTCGCTCCGGCACCTCCACCCCCAGCTCCCCCGCCGCGACGGCACGGCGCACCGTACTCAGCACGGTGCGGGACAGCTCAGCGGGGGTCACGCGGCAAAGCCTAGGCGAGGGGGTGGGCCTCGGGGCGACCGGGTTTTCCCAGGGGGGTCGCGGCCGCGGCTTTGCGGGGGGGCGGGGGGGCGTCTTTCGACGCGGGGGGGGCGGGGCGGGGGCCGCACGGGCCGGTGCGGGGTGCGGCGCTAGCTCTACGCGGGGGCAGGCGCCACCGCCCGCAGCGGCGTTACGAGGGCGGGGCGGGCGCGGCATTCTCGGCCAACGGAACGGGCCCCTGCCGAACGGGCCCCAGCCGAACGGGCTCGGGTACGGTCCCCCAGCCCTGTCCAGGCACCGGGCTTACGCGGAACCGGGGGCGGAAGCCGTCTGCCCGCGGGGCTCGGGCGGCACGGGGCCGCGCCGGACCAGCCCACGTACGGTCTCCACGAGGTCGGCGGGCTCGAAGGGCTTCGCGACATAGGCGTCCACCCCGCCCGTCCCCTCCGGCAGGGACCCGGCGCTCACCATGACGATGCCCACGCGCCGCGTCTCCGGATCCGGGTCCGCCCGCAGCCGCGCCGCCGTCCGTACCCCGTCCAGCCGCGGCATGACCACATCCAGCGTCACCACATCCGGCCGCACACTGTGCACGATCTCCAGGCACTCGGCACCATCAGCCGCGGTCACGACCTCGAAGCCCTCCAGCTCCAGGTTGACCCTGATCAGTTGCCGGATCACCTTGTTGTCATCCACAACAAGCACCCGGCCGGACGCACCCGCCACACCTCGAAGAGTAGGCGTGCCCCTCTCGATGCGTCCGCGTTTTGCCCATTTCTTCCCCGCCACGGGTGAACCCCCCTCCCCCCAGCACCCCCCACCTCCCCTCCCCCACCCAAACCCTGTCCGGCCCACCTCCCCCAACCTGCTAATGTTCTTCCCGTCGCCCCCGTAGCTCAGGGGATAGAGCAACGGCCTCCGGAGCCGTGTGCGCAGGTTCGAATCCTGCCGGGGGCACTTCCTAGTAGGTGCCTAAAGACCCCGCTACCAGCCTCAAGGCTGGATGCGGGGTCTTTGTGTATGTGCGGCCGGATGCGGCTCGGGGCAAGTGCTTGCCAGTGATCACGTAATGACGACGTAATGATCTTTCGGGGCGTCCTGTCGCTCCGAGCACCCACTCCTACGCGTCGAACACACCAGACACGTCACGATCGAGCGCCTCTCGCTCGCGGAGGAAGTCCGCGATCTCATCGGCGTATTTCGTCCCAATCCGCCCATACAGCCACTCGTCAACTGCACCAGCGGTTCGCGCATAGGAGTCAACGACATCGACAATGGGAACCGCGCCGCCGAAGCCAGTAATCCATTCCCGAGTATCACTGGCCCACCTATCCCACCTGAGGAGCGGTTCGCCCGGCAGAATGAATGTGATCGAGAAGGACTCACTTCCGAACACCTGTTGCGACTGCGCAACCGGCAACTAATGATGCGCTATGTAGTTGCGCAAGCCTTTCAGGAAGTTTGCACCCGGATCCCTGGAGAAGGAAGAACCAATTCTGTCCCGATACTCCCCCGTAAGCACAGTATCCTCCGCCAAGTACCTCCTCATAAAGGCTCGTTGCTGGTCTACCCGCGTACTCATAGCTGTTAGTACGTTGTGTAGTAGACGCTCTGCTTCGGACAGCAGTTGATCGTGTGCTTCCGGGTAGCGCATGTCCATGATCGGCAGGGATACCCCGGGATCCTGGAGACTTGCAACAAGAGCCTTGTAGTCGGTCACGTTGCCCTGGAAGACGTAGCCAATGCGCTTGATGCGGTCCTTGAGAGCCATACCGTGGTAGCCCAGGCTCGCTTGAAGTTCCCGCTGTCGTTCCAGAAACGACGGCCCGATGTGTGGCACATGGGCCGGCTGATCACCCGTGGGGATGTTTGTCGCGTCAGCGTCCGTCATGCCGGATGACAATACTCGTCTCGCCGACCACCGGCTGGCGAATTTCCCTTGCGTGGACGATCCAACCCCGGCACAAGCTCAGAGGCTGCCCCCGTGTGCGGCGCTAGTTGTTAAGATCTCACCGCACACGGGGGCAGCCTGGTTCGTTAGGGCGTCCCTCCTAGCTCTCCGATAGACCCCTCATGATCCGGTCGTTCATCTCCTCCTCTTGGCCATCGATGCACTTCGCGTAGATCTTGAGCAACACGTCCACTGAGTGGCCCGCACGAGCGGCGACCTCGGGTGCTGGCACTCCGGAGTTGAGCCACTGGGAGACGCCCGCGTGGCGGAGGTCGTACGGCCGGGCCGCCATCACCGAGGCCACCTGAGCGGGCAGGAGCCCCAGCTCTCGGGCCTGCTTCCAGACACGGGAGTACGAGGAGGCGGCAACGACGTTGCCGTACTCGCTCTGGAACAGGCGCCCATCATCCGCCGTGCCGAACACCTTCACGTGGTCGAGGATCATCCGAACCAGCGGAGGCGGGATCGGCACGACCCGGACCTCATTCTTTTCCCGCTGCTTGAGCCCGCGCCGGTCGTGAGCCTCACCGGAGTCCGTCCATGCCCTCCCGGCGGAGGGCCGCGTCTCGGCAACCTCGATGCGTCCCCATCCCGTCTCCGGCAAGGTGCAGTCGGACAGCCGAAGTCCCAGTCCCTCCGCCGGCCGCAGTGCTGCGTAGTAGAGGCAGCCGAAGAAGGCTTGCAACCGGCGACCGCTGGCCCGGTCGAAGCGGCCGACGTACGTGACAGCGGTCAGCAGCTCCCGTGCCTGCCGCGGATTGACCACCACGCGCCGGTCGACTTCCTGCAAGGCCCGCTTGCCTCGCTTCCGTCGCACCCGCGTCAACGGATTGGCCGACAAGAGGTCCAGTTCGACCGCGTACTCCAGCGCGTTGAAGACGACAGCACGCCGCCGCCGGTAGGTCTGCGTCGCCGCAGGCTTACCGTCCAGCTTGCGCCCGAGAGCATCGACCAGTTCGTGAACGCGAGCCAACTCGTTCAACTCACCGACCGGCAGCGACGCACGCTCCAGCCACTTCACGGCCGCCGCTACTTCCTCCAGCCGATCCCGTTCCCGACGTGGCGGAGGAAGGGCGTACGACCTGAGCGCCCGCCTCAGCGTCTCGTTCGAGGGCTGCCCCCGCAGAGGTTTGACGAGCACCGGCACCATCAGGGCCAGCGCATCGGTCATGCTGTCCCGATGCTTCGCCGACGCTTCTCCCCAGCGGTGATCGAGGTATCTCACCGCCAGGTCGAGGATCGACAGCGACGCCCTGCCGCCCCGCATCAAGTCCGGCAGACCGTTCACCGAGTCGAACGGCTCGCCTTTCTCCACCGCGCCGAGCAGCTTCGCCCGGAAGCGGTCCGCGAGCGCCTTCGTCTTGAAGACCTCGTGGAACGGCTCCTTCTCCACTGACCAGCGCACCAGATGTGTCGGCTTCTTCGCCGACCGGTTGACGCTGATCTTCCAGACGGAGACCTTGTATGACTTCACGCCGTCCCCTCCGCCCGCTCGTCCAGCCACGCGCTCAGCGTGGACCGCCGAACCCGCAACTCACCGTTCGGCAGCCGGATGCACGCCGGAGCGATGCCCAGCTCGCGCCAGCGGTAGAAGGTGCGCCGGGAGATCCCGCCAAGCTCGTCCAGGACCTCACGCACGGTCAGCAGCCCGGTCACGCGCTCACGCGCCATGATGTTCACCGCCCTCCCGCACCGAAGCCGCGATGAGGGCAGCCGCAGGCGAATAACCGCGCCCGGCGTAGCGCCACTCCCCCGCCATCACGACCGGGCGTTCGCCTAGCCCGAGGGCGTCCCGTTGCTCCGCCGCACGGTGGTCGGCGCGCTCCTGCCGCAGAGCCGTGAGAGTGGTGGAGTACAGCCGCGACTTCGTGGAGAAGTGTCCGCCATAGCCGAGCATGTGGGCCCAGCGCCGCAGCCCGAGCGGTTCGAAGTCGGGCAGGCCGCCCAGCCACCAGCACGTGGCGATCATGCGCAGCACGTGCGGCCGTACCGGTAACAGCACCAGATCCCGCGCCCGATGGATACGGCCGTCGACAGCGCCGGCGGCCTCGACCCCCTTGGTGGCGTACTTGGCGATGTATCCCGCCACGGCTCCCGAGGTCAGATCTCCCATGGCGAATTCGGCGATGATCCGTACGTCGACCTGGGCACCGAATCGGAGGAGCCGCGGGCCAATGACACGCGCACCCGGTGCCGCCAGGCGTACGAGAGCCGCAGCGGCGTGAATCGCGTCGGTCAGCAGAGTGGTGGTCGCCCAACCGGGCGGCGCGATCCCCGGCCCGCCCGGACCGTCCAGTCGCACCACGGCATGGAAGTGGATCAGGCCCCGCCGCTGGTACTCCGCGACCTTGGCGTACGAGAGCCGGACCGACTCCCCCAACTCCGCGCGTGACAGGTCGGCTCGACGGGCAAGCTCGCGGCGCAGTTCAAGGGCGAAGCGGTGCCAGAGAGCACCCGCGTGGACCTGCCAGAGGACAGCCCCCGCGTAGTCGTAGCACCGAGGGCACAGCGGCTCGCCGAGACGGGGATCGTCCGGCGCGTGGTGCACGTGACAGCCGACCAAAGCACCGTGCGGGCACCGCTCCCCCGCCCGACGCGGACGACACGCAAGCTGTCGGCCGTTCCGTTCGCGTCGGGTGTGAACCGGCCCGAAGCCGGGAGCCGTCAGCGTGACGAAGACCCGCGGGCGCCCCGCCACGACGACAGGAGTCGACTTGCCGCCGACGAGCCCGGCCCGGATCAGTTGGTACGTGTCGGCCCGGTACGTACGCGCGCAGGCCGGGCAGACGCTCGCCCGACGATTGCCGCACGCGACCAGGAGGCGCCCGCCGTACGACTGGGAGTCGTGCGTCCACAGCACCTCGCCTGTGCGGGGGTCGATGAACGCCGACTGCCCGACGAGGTGAATCGGATTGGCGCAGCCGTTGAGACGGAGGATGTTCCGGCGCCAGGCCGCGAAGTCGGACTCTGCCGCCCTGGCGATGAGGGAGGCCACGCTATTCGGAGTCGCGTTCATCGACGACCGCCCCCGAACGCCTGCCACATGACAGCCGTGATGGCTTCCGGACGGGTCTTGGCGCTGAACCTCAGTGTGGGGTCGGTCAACCAGAGTGCGGCGGCGTGCGCCGGGCACAGCCAGCGTTCGAAGCTGTCGAGGCCGACCATGACGACCTGTTCGCGGCCGTCGCACGTCGGTCGTTCCGGCTCCCGCAACTCGCACTCGGGCGGGCGCGATTTGCGCGGGCGATTGGCGGTGGACACAGTGTGAGTGCTCCTTTCACTGCTCATGTGGCGGATGGAGTGGGCTCCTGGCGGGGTCGGGTTTGGCGACTTCGCGCCCCGCTAGGAGCCGTTCGCGCGTAGGCGCGGGGGCCTGGATCTGGGCATGGCTGTCCCCTTCGTCGTGCGGGAGGGGTTCGTCAGAAGCGCAGTTGGCCGAGGAAGGTGCTCAGGCCGGTCAGCGCGGTGGTGATGAGCGGGGCCGCACCGGTCGCGGCGAGCAGGAAGCCGAAGATCCCGCTGATCAGGACGTCTGGGAACCGCAGGTAGCGGATGCGCAGCAGGAACCAGATGAGGAGGCCGAGCAGTACGACGGCCGACATGGACACCAGCACCGTTCTCCCCCTTTCAAGCGTCGTCGCGGTCGAGGCGTTCCAGGACGGCGGTCGCGGCGGCACCCTTGGCCGAGCTGAAGTCGCTTGCCGCGTCGTGCAGTTCGGCGAGATACGGCGTCAAGGGTGCGTATGCGGCGGCCATTGACTCCGCGTCCTTCTCCGGAATCAGGTGCGAGCGGGCGCGTTCCCAACCGTCGCCGGAGGCCAGTACGGCGGTGCCGGCCTGGTCGGGACGGATGGCTTGGGCGGCCTTGAGGGAATCGGGGTTGAGGTCACCTTGCGCCATCTCCGCCGTACCCGGATCGGCGACCCGATGGCACACCCGGCCGCCGAGTTGGGCGCGCAGCGCAGTCACCCCCGGCCCGAGGTCGGACCCGACTCTCTGACCCGCCACGATGAGGAACACCCCGAGCGCGGCGCCGAGTTGGGCGAGCCGGATGAGCGCCGTACCGGCCGCGTGCGCTTCGTCCTTCTCGGTCCGGTTGGCGATGAGAAAAAGCTCCGCCAACTCGTGCACGATGACGACGACCGGGACGGGCCGCTTGTCTTCCGGCAGGCCCCAGACGTTCCGGACGTGCGCCGCCCGGCAGATCGCCATGCGCTCCTGCGTGAGGCTGACGAGAGCGGATAACAGCGTCACCGCCTGCGTGCGGTTGGTGGCCAGCGCGGAGAGCCGAGGACCGTACAGCGACAGTTCCATGCCGCCCTTGCAGTCGATCCCGACAAGGGCGACGGGTTGCGGTGCCAACCCGGCCACGAGCGCGTTGATCAAGGTCGACTTGCCCGAGCGCGTGGCTCCCACGATGAGCCAATGGGGTATCTGGCGGAGGTCGATCACCCACCGGGCGCCGGTTTCCAGCACGCCAACGGCAACGCTCAGGAGACGATCACTACTGCGGGCCGCGGGCAGGCGCGGTTCCTTGAGCGGATCGGCAGCCGAGGCCGAGATCCGTACGAAGCCAGGCTTCCACGGCGTGACGCGTACGGCGTGTACGAGCCAGGTCTCGGCGAAGGCCGGCGCCGCCTTGGCGAAGTCCTGCGGTATCTGGCCGGGAAGGAGGCGTACGACGAACCAGAAGCCGCCTGCCGTGGGGCGTACGGTCCCCCGCCGGGGAACCCGCGGTTGCGGCGGAGGTGCGCCGTTGCCTACGAGACCGGACACGACGGTCAGCGCAGCCTTACGGCTCACCGCCAAACCGCACCCGGCCATCAAGGGCCGCCATGTACGACTGACGCGTACCGACGCGACGGGGAAGCCGACGAGGAGCCACCACGCCACCGGGTATCGGCGGCGCAGGGCGGGCCCGGTGATGATGAGGCCGGTCACCAGCGCGAGGAGGCCCGTGAAGACGAGGGTCGCGGCAGCGTGCCCGGCGGATAAGGCCGCGTGATTCGTCACTGGCCGGCCCCCTTGCCGGTCGGTGCAGGAGCCGACGGGGCCGAGAACGGCAGAATCTCCGCGGCCCGGAAGGCGACTCCGTGCCGACCGTCGTTCTCTCACGGCGTGGCCACGAGATCCCGCACATGCACCGGCATCCCGAGCTGCACACCGCTCGGCTCCCCCGCCACGCTCACGTTCACTACGTCCGCCGACCCGGCGGACATGAGGCACAGGCCGACCTGAAAGACCGTCCGGCCGGTGTCGCGGTCGACCCGGAGCTGCCCGGTCTCCCGGTTGGCGACACGCGGTGCCGGAGGCACCGCGCAGATGATCGCCGTGTACTTGGTGGTGTCGATCGGAAGGCTTACCACTTCTCTGAACTCCTCTGCCATCAGGGGTGAGTCGGCGTACGCCGACTCTGATTGACAACCCGTAGTACGGGTTGAGAGTCCAGAGTGCGACCCGTAGTACGGGTTGTCAAGCGGTTCGAGATGCGGGACGCTACTTGCTCGCGAGCTAGTAAGCGCTCTGCTTGCTTGCGCGCGAGCAAGTACGACCGAACGCAACGGAGGCCCGATGCCAGCGGAGAACACGCAGCCGAAGTACCGCCAGATCGCGGACTACCTGCGCCGCGGCATTCTGGATGGGACGTACCCCGCCGGCCAGCCCCTTCCCTCCGAAGAGGCGCTGGCGAAGCAGTTCGGTGTGACGCGCCCGACCGTACGACAGGGCCTCACCGAGTTGCGCGCGTCAGGACTGGTCGAGGCCATCATGGGCCGCGGTACGTTCGCCCGCTCGCCGCACAGCCGCCCCAGCCACAGTCGCCCCCGCGGCGTACGCCGAACGAAAGACGGCACCTACGCCGAGGCAGACGGCATCCACTGGCTCAACGCCGAGGAACCGGTCGCCACCCGCACGGACGCCCCGCTCGCCCTGGCCGATCTCCTACGCATCCCGCCAGGTGAGCCGCTGTTCACGTACGACGCGTTGCAGACGGCAGAGCCGGGCCGCTTCCGCCAACTCCACCGTACCTACGTGCCGTTCTCCGTCATGGTCGGCACCAAATACGAGGAAGAGCCGCCCCCGCCGGCGCCGGACCTCTACACAGCGCTAGCCGACCTGGGCCACGAACTCCACTTCACCGAATATCTGCGCCCCCGGATGCCCCTCCCGGACCAGGCCCAAGCCCTCCGCCTCCCCGAAGGCGTCCCCGTCCTGACCATCCTCCGCGTGACCCTCAACCAGGACGACAAGCCCCTTGCCCTGGAGGAGTTCCAGCTCCCTGGCGACGACCTAGAACTCGCCTACCCCCTCTGACCCACCAGCTCCCTGGCTCAAACTTTCTCTACGTCTTCAAGGCACCCGGCTCCGCTACCGCTCCGCCGGGCGCGCGTCCGGCGTCCGGCCGCGCCGCCGCTCCTGTCTCCGCCCCGCTCCGGCCCGGCCGCGCCGCGCGCGCCCGCGATGGATTGGCCGGCGGCATGAGGTGATCCCGTACAGCCGAGGTCAAGACGATGCCTCCGGCGGGGGCGCTCCGGCTCCGAGATATGCCCTCACCCGCTGGCGTCCGCAGGTTCGTCGGGGTGGGGTGGGGGCTCTCATCCCACCTGCCATCGCCCCGGGCAAGCCGAGCAGTCGCGGCTCAGGGCGTCAAGGTCGTTCGTCCAGCGGGGCGCTCCACCTTGACGCCCTGAACCACGCCCGCTCCACAGAAGTGCGGGCCGACGGCAGACGGGATGGGAGAGGTGGGGTGTTGTGCTGCTCGGCAGACCTCACCGATTACCGTATTACCGCCGTCGCGCAGCTGGAGCTGTTCTATACTTCATACCTGAGGATCCTTGATACAGAATGCGGTTATCGGCTTTTTCGCGATGCGTCATTCATGCGTGTTTGAGGGAGGAGATTTCTGCGTCGGTGAGCGGATGTCGGAGTATGGAGATTCTTTATGACGCCGGAGCAGGAACTAATAGAACTCGTATCGGACTGGCGCAATCACGTTGACCAATTGCCGATTTGGTCCGCCGGGGAAGAGCGGCTTCATGCGCTCATGTCTGCGGTTCTTGGTGGGAAAATTGCAGTAGCAGAGCGTGGGGTAGATTTTCCAGAGTTCTCTTGGGAGGTTCTCCTCGATTACCTCCTGTCGTGGCATTTCAGACACCCCTTCGGTGATGAGCCGTGCACTGAGGAGGGTGTACACGATGCCGTATTCGCTGCGATGCAGGCAATGCGATTCGAGTCACTCTCTGCCGCTCTGCAAATCGGAGCTTACCGTGTGAGAAAGACAGGAAATAACTTCAGGGTCACATATAAATGGGACATGGGTCTTGAAGTTGCCGATTTGTATCTTGAGCGGCAGGCTGCACCCGTCGGTTTGGAAGGCCCCACAGAAAAGGAAATGGAATGGGCTTCTGGGCAATCGCGTGCCGGACTGAATCCGTTTGACCCTCCGGGTGATGTTATCCGTGCCACCTTTGAGCGAACCCGTCGCTCAGTTCAGGCGTGGCGTGATGCATCCCAAGAGTCTCCGCTGTCGGATTCCATCGACCTTGGCGATGGTCTAACAGTCGGTGTCATGGCAAATGTACTAGCAGCACTTATGGCCGTTGCAGAGCTTGGTGAGATGGCCCATTCAAAGGGTCGCGTTCGAGGCACGACGCTCCAGCATGCCACAGAAGAAGCTATCGTTGAGTCTGTGGGTCGGCTCTGTGACGACCTTTCTCAGGAAGTGGTTTTGCAGGCTATACGCCGTTTGATGGCCGGGCCAGGGAAATCAATGCGAACCTCTCTTCTTATCCCTAATAGCGGCCTCATTACGATTCTTCCGCTTGTGATGTTCCCTCGGGCTATTGATGCAATCGTCCTTCGCACTGCTGCGGCCGACCGTGCACGCTACGGTCCAATAGGTCAACGATTGGGTGAGCGTGCCGTGGCGTGGGGTCGTTGGCTCACTGATATTCCAGGTGCAATGATTGCCGAGAGCGTGGGAGTGCGGGATCCGGGTAGACGCATTGCGGGAGATCTTGACGTCGTTGCGGTAGACCCGAGTTCACGCAAGGGGCTTGTTCTAGAAGTTAAGTGGCCTATTGACGCTGTCACGCTTCGGGAAAATTCGAAGACGGATGAATTGATTATTCGCGCCAGTGTGCAGCTAGGAAGGGTTAGGGGGTTGCTTAGGGCTGGTGTCGCGCACGTAAAATTTCCCGATGGGTGGCCTGATTTCAATGACATAGATTGGTCGTGGGGAATTGGCGCGCCGCAGCAGCTTACTTCTCAACCGCTTCCGGAATCCGACATGTTCGCGACGTCATTTCGATACGTCTCACGACTCGGTCAGACAGCCTCGCTGTCTGACCTTATAGCGATCCTTGAAAATCCCATTGTCCCTGAGTTGAATAAGCACTACCGAGTTGGAGCCAAAACCCTCTCGCTCGGGCGACATTTTGTCCTCATAGAGGTGCTGGAGTGCAAGGTAGCCGACTGGAAGCCGAACATCGGCTCGTGACGCCCTCGCATGGACCGCCGTCGCTGCGTTTCGGCTAGCGCCGTGCGAGGGATCGGACAGTGTCAGTGCGGACGATTGCATGACTGTTTGTGACCCGCGGTTCTTCCGAGGTGCGGAAAACCTGATGTTCGAGAGCGCCATGGACCTAAGGGGGGCACAGGGGGCGTTCGTCCTCTGGCGGACTCTGGCTGGGCACTGGGGCCGTGCCCGAAGCACGGGTCGACAGCAGATGCGATACCGTGACTTGGTTCTACGGCCGCCGGATACCGCAAACCTCCAAGTACTTGTCTGCCAGTGCGGTGTACGTGGAGTCCTCGTCTTCGCCAGTCTCCTTCAGCCACGCGTTCAACATCAGGCGCGCCATATAGCCGGTGGGGTGCTTCCTCTTCCGCTCCTGCCCCCTGCTGTTCGGCTTGGCCATGATCTCGTGGTTGATCCGGAGCCGGATCTCCTCTGGGATCACGGAACCGCCAGGCCCGGTGAGGAAGTCGAGGGCGTACTGGTGGGGATACAGGCCAGGGTCATACGTGGGGCGAGGCGGGGGAGTCCACTCGGCGAGCACCTCGGTCACCTTCTTCATGACCGCATCGTGCCACCGTCCGTGACTGTGGAGGAACTTTCTGCTGCCGCGATGGGGCCGGGGCCGGTGGGGGCGCTCCGCTCGGCTCGGGAGCGTCGTGGTTGGACGTACGGGTGTCACATAGTGGGTGACCGGGCCATACTGGCCACATGATCTAGGGTCGCGGCCTTGCGGCAGTGTGACATCTACGGCTGACATCAACGGCCACGGATTCGGCTGGACAACCACAGACAACCGTGGACATTGGCCCTGGCCCGTGACCCCGATCACCGATGGTCACGGGAACCGATACGTAAATGGGCAGTTTGTTGTCTAACGCGCCAAGCCTCAGGAGTCTTTCGAGCAGCGGTCCTTCGCGGTCTGCCGGACGATGTAGTCGAAGCCCATACGGCTGAGGACGTTGCCGCCGACGTTGGGGTCGTGCAGTCCGGCCAGGGAGCGGGCGTAAGGGGCCGCGTGGGGGCCGCGGTAGTCGAGGCTGAGACGGCCCGACAGGATCGCGTCGATGATCAGCACGACCGCCTGGAGGAAGTGGTCGTAGTTGGCCGCCGTGCACTCGATTCCAGAACCCTCCGAGAGCCAGCCGGCGAGCAGGGGCTCCAGGTAGACCTTCGGGGCGCAGGTCTCGGACGGCCTCCACAGAGAGACGAATGCCTGGAATTCCTCGCAGCTCATCTCGACGTGACTGTAAACGCGCGCGTCAGCGGGTCGTAATGGTGTGGTCACTGTGATCCTCGCCAGGTCTGCTGGAATGAACAACGACGTGTTGAGACGCGTGCGGCGTCACCGCCATCCGACGCGCCGCGCATGATCGGCGGTACCGCGTTTCGCCGGTCTGCCTGCCGCCCTTCCGGGCTGCGGCGCTGGGGCGCCGGTCCCGGCCGGGCGGCAAAGGAACCGGAACCAGTGAGCGCCCGCCGTACGGCTTCGGACACGCAGGGTCTTCTCCGCTGCTACTGCGGACGATCGGCAGGAGCAACGCCCTCCGCCATCTCATGGGCCAGTCCGGCACTGATCAGCCGAGCCAGGATCTCGGCCGCCTCCGGCCTGACGACTCCGATGCACACCAGACCATCACCGGATACGTTCACGTCCGGTCTGAGACCCGGAAAATCGGAGGCCAGGCCGAGAAAGCTCAGTTCGCGCGCCAAGTCGTCGGCGCCGCGCTTGGCGGCAGCCCATCCACGGACGTAGGGAACTCCAGGCGTGAGCCTTTCGGCGCGCTCGGCGCACACTCCGCGAGGGTCGGTCATGCCTCGTTCCACCATTCCTCAGAACCTGCCGGGGGATCGAAGGACGTTCCAGCGCATGGGATTTTGTATCCTGACGCCACCGCCCGACGCACAAGACCGGCGAGGCGTTCGGCGGTTTCTGGGGAGATGCGGCCGAGGTCGATGAAGCCGTGGCCGAAGGCGTTCATGTCGGCGCGGAGGAAGGGGAAGTCCCGTTCCATGCCAAGGGCGACCAGCACGCGGCGGAGGGAAGTCACGGCATCGCGGGCCGCGTACCACTCGTGGCTGTCGATCGGCGACCAGAGGGCCGCGTCACGCTCCTGTCGCCCGTCACTCGGCATCGGCTGTCTCCTGGCCGTACTTTTCAGCGCGGGCGAGAAGTTTGGCGGAGGCGGCGAGCATCACGGCCAGGGCGACGGTTTGCAGCGGCGAGCCGTGCTGGGAGTGGGTGGGTGCGTTCAGCCACTCGAAGCGGTCGCCGGTCAGGGCCATCGGGCCGGGGACGACGACGTACGAACCCTCGCTGAGGATGCGGTAGTCGGGCGGGGTCGAGGTCTCGCGGGACAGGGAGTCCGCGAAGCGCGGGCCGGACTCGGGCGGGAGGAAGAAGCCCATTCGGCTCGCGCCGCGGTCGACCATCACCGCGCCGACCGGCATTCCGCGGCGCCGGAGTTGGTCGAACGTCTCCATCCCCGTCTGTTGATCGACGGCCAGGACATCGAAAAGCGCTCCGGTGGCGACGAGTTGGGGCTGTCGCGGCTCGTCGAGCCACATCATCCGGCACTGCGTCGGGTCCTCCGACGCCAAACTCAGCCATTCGATTCCGCGGCGTGTCATCATCTGCACGCGCCATCACCCCAAAGCGTCCGGCCGCGGACTGTCCGCCACCACGACCAGCCTCGAACCGCGCCCCCTGAGCTGGGCAGATGACGACAGATGACGGTAGGTGACGAGCAGGAGCAGTACGCGTCATCCGCCGTCCCCCCGCCGGTCCCTCAGTCTGCGGCGAGATCAAGCGCGTAACGCATCGATCACGTAAGGTGATGAGTCAGCCACTAATCGCGCGACGCAGCGAAGAGGCCGGGTGGGATACGTGATCGGCGGAGACGGCGCCCAGATCCGGGCAGCGCGAAAGCAACGAGGATGGGGCCAACTGAGGCTCGTCAACGAGCTGCGTCGGGCTGCGCACCAGCGTGGAAGCGCACTTCCTACGGACGCCAGCGTGAAGCGTCGCATTGCGAGTTGGGAGAACGGGCACAGCCAGCCCGACGACTTCTACGGTCCGCTCCTTTGCGATGCGCTCGGCGTCACCGGAACCGAATTGGGGCTCCGGCCGAGCGCGGTCGACGGTGAGCCCCAACTCCTCGAAGCCCGCTATCCGCCGACGCCGGACACGGCGGTCTCGGCCGTTGACCGCCTGTGGCGAGCCGATCTGAACGGCTACGAGCCACTGTTGACCTCAGAGCCATCCGAACATGCCTGGAGCGACGCGTCGTTACGGTGGCTGGTCGCGCCCGAGCCGGCGCCGACGCAGGCCGCCGACCGTACGAGTTCGCGCGTCGGTCTGGCGGACGTAGCCATGGTAAAGGCCACCAGCGATACGTTCGCCTCGCTGGACGACCAGTTTGGGGGCGAGCACGCCCGGCATGCGGTGATCCAGTACCTCAGCCGCGATGTAGCGCCGCTGCTCGGCGGCCGGTACACCGAGGGCGTTGGTCGCGCACTGTTCTCCACGGTCGCCGAAGCGACGCTCCTTGCCGGGTGGATGTCGTACGACGCCTGCCACCACGGACTCGCTCAGCGGTATTTCCTGCAAGCGCTCCGCTTCGCACAGGACGGCGGCGACCGCCGGCTCGCGGGCAGCATCCTGTCGGCGATGAGCCACCAGGCCACGTTCCTCGGCCGCCATACGGAGGCGGCGACACTTGCCCGTGCGGCACGTATGGGCATCTCGGGCGTGGCCACGCCCACGCTCATGGCGCAGTTCCACGCAATGGAGGCACGGGCCCTGGCCCGGACCGGCGACAAGCGCGGCTGCGAACAAGCCCTCACCGAGGCGGCGCGCTTCCTGGACCGCCGCAACTCCGGCGACGAGCCGGAGTGGATCACCTATTTCGATGACGCTGAACTCGCCGCCGAGGCCGCGCACTGCTTCCGCGACGTCAACAGCGCCCGCCAGGCCGTCGAGCACGCCGGGAACGCGATGAGCGGCAGCCACGTACGGCCGGACTTCTTCGTGACGATGGTGCTCGCCGACGCGCATCTCCGGGCGGGCGACGTCGAGGAGGCGTGCCGGGTGGCCCTGGACGCGCTGGACCTGGGCGAGCAGCTACGGTCCGCCCGGTGCGTCAGTTACCTACGCGAGTTTCGTGCCGCGCTGACCCCGCATGGCACGACCACCGCTGTGCGTGAGCTGCACGAACAGGCGGCAGACCACCGGCTATGGCTGGCGACCGGCCGCGAAAGTGCGTAGGAGTGCGTAGTCAGAAGGGACGCCAATCACGGCGTGTGGCGCCTGTGCGGATCGCTTTCACGCGGCGGGCGAACTCCTCGGCTGCCCTCGGCTCGACCGCGGCCTTCCCACCCATCCAGAGCGTCATCATCAGCTCGCGCAGGTCGGCGAGGACCGGGTAGCCGGGCCAGTTCATGACGTCGAAGCCGTAGTGGTGGACGAAGGACTCGTACTGCTCCCGCGTGTGCCACCCGTACCGGTCGTAGTAAATCGCGGTGAGGATCAGGTCCCATTCACGCGGGGCCAGCGCGAAGCCGTCGAGGTCGATGAGGACCGCCTGCCCGGAGCGGGCGCGGAGCACGTTGCCGATGTTCGCGTCGCCGTGGATCAGGCCGAAGGGCAGAACGAAGTCGAGCCGGCCGTAATCCTTCTCCAACTGGTCGGCCAACTCAGCGAGAAACGCCGCGTCTTCCGGGTGGACGCCGTCACCGAGACCATTCAGCGAGGCCCGCACCTTCGCCATCGGATCGAAGTACGGCAGCCCCAGCGACTCCGGCTCCTCCAACCAGTGAAGCCGCTTCAACAGGTCGGCCAGCTCGGTCACGGTCGCGTACTCTTCCGCGTCCTGGACGCTTTCCCAGAACGTGACCACACGCCCGTCGACCACCGCTGGCTGCGACACCCCCGCCAGCACGCGGTTCGCCGGGAAGTCCTCCGCACCCAGCCATCGGGCTACCCGTACGGCACGGTCCATCTCTGCCAGCGCATCGGGATCGGCAGCGATACGTACGATCACCGGCCGGTCGGCAAGGGCGTACACCGCGTTGGAGCCGAGCCTCAGCAACCGGGCACCGGTCGAGTCCAGGCCGATCGACGCGCATGCCTCACGCAACACGGCGAGGGTCGTCTCGGCCGTGAACTCCACGGCTCCACTACCTGTTTGACCGTCGCCAGCCGCACCAGACACCATGCGACTGACGATACGGGTGTACGGGGACCCCTACAGGCCCTCACGTCATAGGGACGTGATGATCTTCCCCACGGCAAGCGACAGCCACGGCTCCTGCCCAGCTCAACGCCCCGCGACAGTCAACGGCCTCGCTGGCCTCCGGAGCCGTGTGCGCAGGTTCGAATCCTGCCGGGGGCACTCCGGAAAAGCCCGTTGACCTGCGGAAACACAAGTCTGACGGGCTTTTATTTTTGCCAAGACACACGGCCAACGAGGCTGTTGCACTTTTCGCCACGCACAATCGGCCAGGCCGCTGACCAGGCACTTTCAGACGCGAGTGGTTCATCGACCACCCAGGCGAGGGGCACTTCGGCAGCCTGTGGCGTATTCGTGACGCGGAAGGAAGACCGCCGGGCAGGACGCCCAGGGCGTATACGAGCGAGACGTGCCGCGGGTAGACCCTGCTGGAGCGCTTTGAAATCCCGGCTCTCTTGCTGCGGAAAAGGAGCCCGCATCGTCACGGAGTGCGACGGCGTCAGCCGCGGCGAAGGGTCGCGCTACTCGTACTCGCCCAGGAATTTGTCGATGCGGTCATTCGCGACCGTCTGGCGCCCGTAGAGACACTTCGCATAGGTGCGCAGCAGCGTCTCGACGGTGTTGCCGGCCCGCTCGGCGACCTCGGTGGGATCCACTCCTGCGTTCAGCCACGTCGACAGCGCCGAGTGCCGAAGGTCGTACGCGCGAGCAACAAGAGGCGATTCCACCAGATCCGGTGGGAGCGCCAAGACGCGCGCGTCTCGCAGGGTCGTGCAATAGCCGCTGGAACCCAGCACTCGCCCCCGCTCGGTGAAGAACATTCTTCCGTCGGCCGCCGTACCGAACGTGTCGACGCTCTGCCTCCAGATCGTCACCAATTGTGGCGGCAGTGGCACCACACGAACCGCTCCGCGTCTCCGGCTCTTAAGACCGCGCTCATCGTGGTTACGGCCGCTGTCCGTGTACCTCTTGCCCGCCTGGGGACGAGTCTCGTGCAGCACGAACCTGCCCCAGCCGTGAGTCGGCAGAACACAGTCCTGGTACTTCACGGCCACGGCTTCCTCGGGCCGCAGACCGGCGTAGTACATCCCCGCGAAGAACCCCACCAGCCGGCGCCCCCGAGCCCGCCCGTACAGCCCCACATACGACAGGGCATCCAGCAGAGAGCGAACCTGGCCCGGATTCACCAAAACTCACGGATCGACCTCCTCGTCGTCCGCCGGCACCTGCCAGCGAATCTCGGGAACCAGGTCCTCACCGGCGCCGCCCCCGCCGAACGCGCAGCCGACCGCATTCACCAGCGCCTTCTTACAGTACCGTTGTGTACTTCCCGGCACCGCGGACCCATCCGCTCGAACGCTCAGCGACTGGATGACCCCCTTCATCACTTCCGGATCCAGAAGATCGTCCACAGGCCGCGTCGCCCGAGCCACCCAGCGCAACGCCATCCGTTCGTCGCCCGGCACCTCCCGGTCCGCCGGACGCGGCACCACAAACGCCCGACGCCGCAGCGCCCGGCGCAACAGCTCCTCGTCGGGCCGCAGCGTCCGTCCTCTGATCATGGCCAAAGTGAGGGCGCACAGTCCGTCGTTGTCTTCACAACGTGTCTTCGCCGCGGTCTGCCGCCAGCGCACGTCCAAGTACTCCAGCGCGAAGTCATACCAACTCCGACCAGCAAAAGGCGAACTGCTACGACCGGCCACGGCCGCCCCAGTGCCCCCGCCCGCGCCGGATTCGCGCCTCACAGCGCTCACCAGCTCAGCCGCCAGCTCATCGGCAACGCGCCTGACACGCGCCGACGTGCCTCTGCCCCGCCCCACCGCGCCCGGTCTCCCTGGACGCTTCCCCGCACTCACCTTCCTGGCACGTCCTGCCTCATTCCGCCGCATGACGCTCGCCGCCTCTCTACCTGTTCAACGATCGACGCGGAGGAGGCGTGCCGGTCAGCGGGATCCGCAGACCAAACGATCTGCTGGCGAAAATCCAATAGCTAACGGTTTCAGCGCAACGCCGTACAGGACCGCCTCCCGCAGGCTCGCCCCTCCCTAGCCGCGCAGGGCATACTGCCTGTATGCAGCCAGGGGTGCGCTACGCGGACATCCGCCCATACACGGTTCCCGAGTCGCTCAGCGAGTTGGCCGGGCCGACAAGCGGGATCGTCAGCCTGCCCCTGAGCCTGGACTGGTCCCAGCAGAGCCGCTACGACCTCAGCGTCGACAAGGACAGGCGTCGCCTCTACGAGACAGTCATCCGCGAAGCCATGGACGTCTCTGAACTGCGGCGGTTTCTTGACGAAGGACTGCTGCTGCACCTGTGGCCCTCGCTCTGGCTGCCCGGACGCGCGAAATCGCTGTGGCAGGAGAGATTCCCCCAGCTGAGGTCCGCCGCCGCATTAGTGTGATCCGCATGGACCACCTCCACGCCCGTCTGACCCGGCTCGCCCTGGCGGCCGCAGCCGGGGACGGCTCCGTACTCGCCGGCGGATACGCCGTCCAGGCCCACGGCATCTCCGCGAACGTCGACCCTCCGCAGCTACACGGCCAAGGCGAACAGGAACGCCACGTCTGGCATTTCTGTTAGAACTGGCGGACGCGGCCCAGTCCGCCCTCAACCGGCCTGAGTGGCGCGTCACGTCCACTCGTCGGCTTGCTCCTCCACGTGCCTTAGCACTCGCTGGACAGCCGCTTGGAGCCGGTCCGGCGGGTAGCCGTGCCTGCGCAGCAGCCGCAGCACACGCGCCACGACGCGGTCCCGGGCCTGGTCCTTCAGCCGCCAGTCGACCGTGGTGACGCTCCTGACCTGGGCGTACAGCGCGCGCGCGAGCCGGGCCAGGACGGGCTCCCCCATCATGTCGGTCACGAGCGGGTCGACCACGAGCGCGTCGTAGAAGGCGAGTTCGTCCTCGGTGAGCTCCAACCGCGCCCCCCGCGCACGGTCGTCGGACACCTCGCGGGCCAAGGCGACCAGGGACGCCATGACCTCGGCGGCCGTCACGAGGCCGTTGGCGTAGCGGTCCACGGCCTGCCGCGTCCTCGCGGTGAGGGCCTCTTGTCGGACGACGTTGTCCGGGTATGCCCGCCGGATGTCCCTGATCAGCGTGCGGCGCAGCGCCTCAATGACGAGGTGCGGGCGGCGGCTCGCCCGGAGTCGGGTCAGCAGCGTGTCGTCCGGGCAGGAGAAGTCCGCTTCCGTCAGGCCAGCAGCGTCGTACAGGTCGGCCAGGCCGCCGTTGTCGTCGGCGGACACAGTCAGCTTCTCTCGCGCGGTCCGCACGGCCTCGAAGAAGCGGATGTCCGCGAGTAGGTCCCGAACCCCCGCGTCCGCCGAGCAGAGCGAGAACGCGCCCCGCATGAGGTTCACATGCCGCATGAACCGGTCGCCGCGCCGGGCTATTCCCAGCCGCGCGCCGGGCTCGGGGGCGGCGAGGTGGTCAAGTACCGCCGTCACGGCTTCCCGGTACGCGTCCGGGCCATTGCTGTCGCGGCTCTCCCGCCAAGGGCAGCTGGCGAGGACATCCAGGAGCAGCTGGTGATTGTCCCGTACGGATTCCACCGCGTGCGCGACGTCCGTGATAAATGAGCCGCCGTCCCCATCCCGCCGACTGGCATCCGCTAGCACCTCAGCGAGTTGTGGGGCGACGCCTTGATAGTCCACGACCAAGCCGGACGGTTTGCTGTCCCAACTACGGTTCACCATGGCTACCGCTTCCAGCAGTGCGGGGCCACGCATCTGTTTGTCCAAGTAGAGGGTGTGCAGCGGCGGGGCGTCGAAGCCGGTCAGCAGCTGCGACCGGACGATGACCAGTTCCAGTTCGTCGTCGGGGTCTACGATCCGCCGCTGGATGATCGCCAGCCCTTGCTGCGTTTGGACGCGGGGCGTGATCTCGGCGGAGTCGCCTGAATGGCTCGTGATGGCCACCCGAACGCGCCCCTCGGTGTCGGAAAGGTACCTGGTTCCGGGATCCCGCCCCCCAGCCCACTCCGGCCGCAGCCGCATGAAGGCGTCGAAGAGCCGCGCCGCCGCCAACCGTGACGAGGTCACCACCATGCCCTTGCCAGGCCGGCCGGTGAGCTTGGCCATCTCGGTACGCCGCACGTCCCAATGCGCGAGGACATCCCGTGCCAGCGCCTCAGTTCGCGCGGGGGAAGCGGCCCGGTCGGCGACATCGGGAACGAAGCCGATATCCAGGTCGGAGCCGAAGTCCACGTCGTCCTGCGGCGTCGGGAGCAGGCGCGACTCGTAGAAGACGGGCACGGTCGCACCGTCGTCCACCGCCTGTTCCAGGTCGTAGGTGTGGATGGTGTCGCCGAACACGGCGTGCGTGCGGCCGTTCCGGTCGTTCGTCAGGGCGCCGGTGAACGCGATGAAGGTGGCATTCGGAAGTGCCTCGCGCAGGTAGAGGGCGTGCAGAGCGCTCTGACCGCGGTGCGCCTCGTCAACAACGACGATGAGGTCACGGCGGGCGGACAGCAGGGGGTGGCGGGCGCCCGCGTCGCGTTCCTCGTGGGTGAGGCGGAACTTCTGCATGGTCGCGAAGACGACGCCGTTGCGGGCGTCGCCCCGCAGCAACTGCCGTAGCTGCGTCGTGTCCTGGGCCTGTACGACACCGCCGACCGCCGCCGTCAGGGTACTGCTGGCGGTGAAGGTGCTGTAGAGCCGGTCGCCGAGTTCGAGCCGGTCGGTGAGGACGACGAACATCGGATGCGGAAGTTCGGGCGCCCGCGCGGCCTTGCCGACGTAGAACAGCATCTCCTGGCTTCGGCCCGCGCCCGGCGCGTGCCGGACAATCCCGGCCCGGCCGTCCGTGGCGACGGCGGTCTCGGTGGCGCGGACCGCCGCGTTGACGGCGAAGAACTGATGGGCCCTGGCGAGGGTAACGGTGTCCACCACGCCCGTCCAGCGTGCGGAGTACGAGAGGAAGTTGGCCACAAGATCGAGGAGCCGGGCGGGCGCGAAGGCGCCGGTCAGCATCCGCTCCAAGGCGCGCCCGTCCCCCCGTTCGTGCCTGCGCAGCAGCCTGCCGTCACCGTCGGCGTGCCAGGACGCCATGTGCTCCCAGGCGGTGAACGGGGTGCCCATCCGGGCGGTCGCGCCGTCGGAGACGAGCGTCACCGGGACGTGGGCGAAGATGTCGGTCTCCGTCAGTTCCCTTCGGTAGGACTGCACTTGGTCGTACACGTCCCGTGTGCCGTCCCCGGTGCCGGCCCGTTTCAGTTCGACGAGCGCGAGCGGCAGGCCGTTGACGTACAGCACGATGTCGAAGACGGCGGCGCGGCCCTGGGCACTGCGGACCCTGACCTGGCGGGCGGCGAGCAGGTCGTTGGCGTACGGGTCGGCGAAGTCGACCGGGCGTACTACCGCGTGCCGCTCCCCGCCGACCGCCGCGTCCTGGTAGCGGACGGCGACGCCGCTGACCAGCCGCTGGTGGAAGTGGTGGCTCTCGCCGAGGTCGTCCCCGGCGGCCCGCTCCAGCAGGCGGCGGACCGCGTCGTCCACGGACGGCCCGGGCAGGTGCGGGTACCGCCTGGCGATCGCCCGGTGCAGGCGCGGCCGCAGGACCAGGTCGTCCCAGCCGCTCCGCTCCCCGGAGGACGGCCCCAGCTCGGCCCCGTCGACCGGCCGCCAGCCGTACTCGCCGAGCAGTTCCAGGGTGTGCCCCTCCAGCTCCCGCTCGGTCGGCCCGGCGGTGCCCGCGCCGCGCTCGCTCATCCGGCCGCCCCCACCGCACGGGCCGCGTCCCCGACCGGCACCCGGCCGGAGACCAGTCCGGGGAGCAGGGTGTCGCGCAGTGCCGCGAGGGTGTCGTTCTCGGCCGCGGCCTGCGCCGCGCTCGCGTGCAGGGCCTCCAGCCTCGCGGACAGCCCGGCCCGCTCGCCCTCGGCCGGAAGGGGGAGGGGCCAGTCGGGCATGTCCCCCAGCGGAAGCCGGTCCACGGTGGCGCCGCGAAGGGTGCGGCGGCCGATCTCGTCCTGGAACGCGGGGCTGAGGTAGGCGTGCAGAAGCAGCGCGCCACCCGCCGAAGGGGTCTTCGCCCGCAGGAGTGCCATCCGGCGGCCCAGGCAGGCGCGGACACCGGGGGGCATGAGCGCGGCATGGCCGAGCCGGGTCTCGTACGAGAACAGCACGTCGCCGGTTCGCGGCTGGACGCGCCGGGTCCAGCGCGCGAAGTCCTCCTCGGACAGGTGGGCGGAGGCGGTCAGGTCCAGGCGGCCGGCGTCCAGGCTGCTGATGCTGAGGAACCACGGGCCGGACGCGGTCTTCACCGGCGTGGCGTGCGGGCCGTCGTGCAGCTCCGCGACCTCGCCCAGCCGGGCCGGAGGGCCCGCCGGGGCCACCGCGAACGACGCGTCGGCCAGCTCCAGACAGGTGGCGGCCGTGCGCGCGTTGGCCGCGATCTTGTCGTCCAGCGCCCCGAGGACTTCGGCGACGGCCCGCTGCTCGGGCAGCGGCCGGGCCGGGACCGGGAGACCGCCGAGGACCTCCGGGGTGACGTGCGGGACGCCCGTGTTCACGGCACGGGAATGCAGGAGCGCCACCATGGCCGGGTCCCGGAAGCAGTAGTAGAGGAACCTGGTGTCCGCGCGGTCCGGGTCCACCCGTATCCGGGCCTGGGCCGGTGACAGGACGTACCGTTCATGGATTTCGGCGGGCACGATTCCCACTTGGCCGAGCGTACCGCGCTGGGTGAGGACGAGGTCGCCGGGAACGGCGAGGTGGCGGGCGAGTGCCCCGTCCGCCGCGGCGGCCGGGACGAAGACGAGGCCGGCCGACGCGAAGTACCCGTCGCCAGCCAGGTTCTGGCCGCGGATGACCGGAACCCCCTCCGGTACGAAGTCCCGCTTCCCGAGGCGGGAGCCGAGCGGTCCGCCGACGAGGCCGTCCGGCGCGGCGAAGTCCTTCAGGGGTCGCGTGCGGACGGCCGTCACGACACTCTCCGCAACTGTGCGTCGACGGCCCTGGCCAGCCGCTCGGACTCGGCGAACTGCTCGCGCAGCAGGGCGGTCAGCCGGGCGACCCTCGCCTCCGGCGGCTCGGCGTCCGGGTCCGCCGCCGTCTCGGCCGCGCCGACGTACCGGCCGGGGGTCAGCACGAAGTCCTGCTCGGCGATGGCGGACAGCGGCACGGTCGCGCAGAGGCCCGGCACGTCCGCGTACGGGCCGGCGCCGGGCTCGCCGCGCCAGGCCCGGACGAGGTCGCCGATGCGGACGATCTCCTCGTCGCTCAGCGTCCGCAGGGTGCGGGCCGCCATGAACCCCAGCTCCCGGGCGTCGACGAACAGCACCTCGCCGCCGCGTTGCCGCGCCCAGCCGGCGCCCCGCCCCTTGCCCTCGGCAAGCAGCCACACGCACGCCGGGATCGCCGTGGTGCGGAACAACTGGCCCGGCAGCGCGATCACGCAGGCCACCAGGTCCGCTTCGAGCATCGCCCGGCGGATGTCCCCCTCACCGGACTGCCTGCTGCTCAGCGACCCGTTGGCGAGCACCACGCCCGCCCGCCCACCCGGGGCGAGCTTGCTCGCGGTGTGCTGGAGCCACGCGTAGTTCGCGTTGTTGACCGGCGGAGTGCCGTAGACCCAGCGCCGGTCCATCGCGAGGAAGTCGCCGCCCCAGTCGGAGAGGTTGAACGGCGGGGCGGTCAGCGCCACCTGTGCCTTGAGGTCCGGGTGCCGGTCGTCGCGGAAGACGTCGGCCGGCCCGCTGCCGAGACCGGCCTCGATCCCGTGGACGGCCAGGTTCATGTGCGCCAGCCGCCAGGTGGTGGCGCTCCGCTCCTGGCCGTAGAACGCCACGTTCAGCCGGTCGCCGCCGTGGCGGCTGACCGAGTGCGCCGCCTGGACGAACATGCCGCCGGAGCCGCACGCCGGGTCGTACACCCGCTCGCCCTCCCGGGGGCCGAGGACTTCCACCAGCAGCCGGACCACACTGTCCGGGGTGACGAACTCACCGCCCCTGCGCCCCTCCGAGGCGGCGAACTGGACGAGGAAGAACTCGTAGACCTCGCCGACGAGGTCCGTGGCGACGGGACCGCTGGCCTGTTCCTGGAACACCACGCGGTCGAGCAGCTCCACGAGGTCGGCCAGGCGCCGCCCGTCCACACTGCTGTCGGCGTAGATCTTCGGGAGGGTCCCGAGCAGGGCCGGGTTGTAGCCCTCGATCGCGCGCATCGCGGAGTCGATCGCCTCGCCGATGCCGGCCCCGCCCCCCGTGCCCCTCGCCAGGTCCACCACGTTCTCCCAGCGGGCGGCCGGGGGTACGTAGTAGACACCGGAGCCCGTGTACTCACGGCGCTCCTCCAGGGTCGCGAGCAGATCGGCCTCCTCCCATCCGCCCTCCGCACGCAGCTCGGCCTCCAACTGCCGCCGCTTCTCGGCCATCGCCGCGGACACGTACTTGAGGAAGACCAGGCCGAGCACGTAGTGCTTGTACTCGGCGGCGTCCAGGCTGCCGCGCAGCTTGTCGGCGGCACGCCAGAGGATGTCCTTCATCTCCTCCGGGGATCGCTTCTTTCGTGGCGGCACAGGTGCCTCGCTTCTCTCGTGTCCGACGTCGTGCTTCCCCCATGGGACCACCGGCTACCGGCTCGGCCGCCGCCGCAACGCCAGCGCGCCGTCGGCGACCCCGGCGGCCAGGCGCTCGGCCAGCGCGTCCAGCGCGTCCAGTTGGCGCCGCACCTCGGCGCGATGCCGGTCGGTCTCGACGAGGACGGCCTCCAGTTCGGTGATCTCCTCGGGCGGCAACTGCGGCAGGTCCATGTCGCGTACGCTCACCCGCCGCACCAGCGAACCGCTGCCGCGCTGCTGGTTCCTGGGTGCGGCCAGCAGCCGGGCCAGCGGGTGTGGGCCGATCCACAGGCTGCCCGGCCGGACCGGCCCACCCGCCGCCCGCTGCTCCTGGTGCTGCGCGTAGGCGGTGATGCGCAAGCCCTGCACCGGTGCCAGCAGGACGCAGCCGCCCGCGTCGTCCACGTGGGTGCGCACCCCGTGCTCGGTGAGCAGCAGGACGTCGCCGCGCTCGGTCACCGCGGCCTGCGGGTAGCCACCGAGCGTCTCCAGGGCGATCCGTCGCCGGCCGATGGGCAGGGTGCCCAGCATCTCCTCCCGGCCGATGACGACCAGGCCGGTGTCGGTGACGTCCTCGGCCCGGATGCGGTGGCCCGGGAGGAGTTTCAGCTGGCCGGCCCGTACGTGCTCGTCGAGCCTGCGGTGAAGGACGGGGCCCTCCCGTTTGGCGATGCCCAGACCGCCGATCCATTCCCGCAGGTCAGGCAGCGCCGCCGCGGCCTCCCGGCGCGCGTCCAGGGACGCCCCGAAGTGGTCGAGCCCCCGCTCCGGGGAGGCCAGCCGGTGGGCGGGCAGCAGCGAACCGCCGTCCAGCAGGTGCTCGTCGCGCGGGCCCGCGGCCGCCACGGGAAGGTCGCGGGCCTCCTCGGACGCCGGGGCGTCCGCCGCGCCCAGCGCCTCGGCGACGCCCTGCGTCCAGCGCTCCCCGAGCCCCGTGCGCAGGGCGATCCGGTCGCCGTCCACGAGCCGCACCCGGCCGCGGCGTCCGGGCTCGGCGTCCCGCCGCAGGACGAGCAGGGCCAGCTCCGCGCCGGTGCGGAACGGGTGGATGCGGCGCGGGAGCTGGACGATCCCGGCGACCGCGTCCTCCAGGAGCAGGTACTCCCGCAGGTGGACGTTCGGGCTGCGGACGCCCGTCCGCCGGCGGACCAGGGTCCACGACGGCACGACCACATACGCGGTGCCGCCGGGCGCGAGCAGTCGCACCGCCTCGACGGCCCGGTTCAGCGGCCCGTCATCGGCCGTCTCGCGCTCCGCCGCCGCGTAGGGCGGGTCGGCGACGACGACGTCGGCCGCCGCGCACCCCTCGGCCCGCAGGGTGGGGACGTCGGTGTGCAGGCCGATGCTCCGGACGCCGTGCGCCCGCAGGCGGTGGCCGAGCAGTTCGCGGCGCAGCCCGTCCGGCTCGACCGCGGTGATCCGGCCGTGCCGGGCGTGGTCGAGGGCGAAGAGCAGGTCGCCCGTTCCGGCGTCCAGGCTGATCACGGAGGAGCCGGCGGCCGTACGGCGGACCAGGGCGGCGACCAGGTCCGCGACCACGGCCGGGGTCGCGTCCATCGCCAGGTCGGATTCGAGCCGGCCGGCCAGGCCCAGTACGGCGTCGGCGGCGGCGCCCGGCGTCGGCGTACCGGCCAGCAGCTCGGCCACCGCCTGTTCGAGC
This sequence comes from Streptomyces sp. NPDC008079, assembly GCF_042957385.1. Lineage (NCBI taxonomy): Bacteria > Bacillati > Actinomycetota > Actinomycetes > Kitasatosporales > Streptomycetaceae > Streptomyces > Streptomyces sp. NPDC008079. Next base: position 234,478 of record NZ_JBIBIC010000003.1, on the reverse strand, counting down.
TGTCCGGCCTGTTCGCGCCCTCCGGGCTCCCGGCCCGCGGTCGGGTCCGGCCGGTCGCCCGCGGCGCTGTCGGCGATCACGGCTAGGGCGGACCTGATCAGCGTCTCCGCCGGGACGCCGTCGTGTTTCAGCGCGACCAGCCGCCGCAGCCGCAGGGCCGCGCGGAAGCGGTCGCCGTACGTCGGCGTACGTCCGTCGTCCTCCCGCTCGGCCTCGGGGACGGGCCGGGCGTCCAGCCACTCGGCGACCTCCTCGGCGTCGAAGAGCGGCTTGCTCTCGGTGCCGCCCATGGCGGCCGGGAAGGACACGTGGCGGCGGCGCCAGTTGCTGACGGTGGGGCGGCCCACACCGGCGAGTTCCTTGATCTCGCCGAGGGTCACCGGCTCGAACCGGTGCGTACGCGCCTGCCGGGCCCCTTCGCCCGCCTCGCTCACCTGGCTCACAGCCGAATCTCCTCCTCTCCGGACAGGACCCGCGCCTTACGGGCCAGCACCTGCGGCACTTGGCCGAACTTCTCATGCAGCGCGGCCGTCTCGGGGCTGACGTAACCCATCAGCGTGAGTGCGGCGGCGAAGCGGGCCTCCAACGGTAGGTGGAAGATGCGCTCGTGGTGGGCGACCCGATTGCGCAGCTCCAGAAGTTTCTTCAAGTCACGGTGCAGTGTGTCGCGGCGGACGCCATGCGCCCGGAATAGGTGCTGGAGCGACGCGTTCCACAGCTGCATCTCGTAATGGCGCCCCTCACCCCTGGCGAAGAGGCCGACCCAGAAGCCGAACGACAACTGCGCCACGATGTCGCAGGGAGCATCCGGCCTGCGCAACGTGCGCAGCTTGTCTCGGGCATCGGCGATGTTGCCCTGACCGACCTGGTGCAGTCGGATGCGCCGGTCATTCCACCAATCGTCCCGGCGGTACTTGCCCGTGAGTTGTCGGTGGACGGCGTTGCGATAGCAGATCTCCAGGTCCCGCAAGACGCTATATAAAGCCCGGCTGACCTCGGCATCCCACGCGTACAGGCGCAGCGCCACCGTGGCGTCGTGCTCGGATACCGCTAGGAACGGTTGAAAACGCTCGGCCGACATGGCCCGTACCAGTTCCTGCTCATCGCTTCGCATGGCTACGCCCCCTGTGTCCGACGCAGATGGCAGGTAGCTGTGCTAAGCTCTTCTGCGTACGCCTTGGAACCTCTGTCACTGCACGTGGTTGCACACAGCCCGAGGCAATAAGCACGATCTGGCTCCCTGCCCCGAGGTCCGCCCGCAGCGATCAGGCGGACTCCGGGGCATAGCTGTATCCCGGAACACAGCCGTTGAGGCTGGGCGACGTTCACCACTTCGACCAAGGCCAACGATAACAGCGGCGCTGCCATCACTGTCAAACTTTCAGATACCTATACCTGAGAAGCCCACTTCTCAGCAGGAGTGTGGTTCGGGTTACGTCTGCCTGACCACGCAGGCCGCACCGGCCACGGCGAGGCGGACGGTGGAACGCGAGGCCGCCGACCCGGCGGCCCTGCGCGAATTGCTGCGTGCGGCCAGGGCCCGGACCGACCCTGCCGGGTTCCCGGCCCTTCACGCCGCGATGGAACAGCGCGACCGACGGGGCAGACGCGCCAGCCGGGGCGGCCTCTCGCAGATGCAGGTCGACGCTCTCCTGGGACGGCAGCCAGGTACGTGCGACCGCCTGGAGAACGGCACGAGGACCAGCCAGAACCTCCTGCACGAAGTCGCCCAGCTGCTGCGTCTGGACCACCAGGAGTGGGTTGCCCTCTGGCGGTACGCGCCGCGCCCGTGCGGGCATGCTTCGCGTTTGAGCCAACCTCCCTGGCGATATGTCCGTCTTTGTTATTTGTTGGAGGTCATCAGCGCGGCGTGATCTCGCGGTTTGGTCGGTGCACTATTGCTTCACCTGCTGGCCTTGTAAATGATTGTGGAGGCGCAGTGAAAGCCGGGGGGCTTTCCTGTGAAGCGGAGACGGTGATTCCGTTCTTCGATATTCGAGAAATTTAACACTGCGGTGCAATTTTGATGCACCGTGGGGGAGGAGTGAGAGGCGACATGAGTCGTGCAAAAAAAACACGAAAATACCTGGCGGGGCTATTGGCTGCTTGTGCGATATATGCGGTCAGCTTTGCTGTCGCCCCTGCTGCTACTGCTAGCGCTGCCGCGACGCATCCGGCCGAAGGAATTCATGCCTACGACGCCAGTGCGCCCCTGGGGAGCGCTGACAACCCGATAATCCTCGGGGGTGGATCCCCGCTGCTAACAGAAGCGCAGCAGAAGGATTCGGCGCAAGCGAAGGAACAGCTAGCTCTCACCCAGAGTGGGGCGAGGTCCGCGGCCGTAGCACAACCGATGTTCAACAACTGCGGCGACAGCGGGTTTTACTACTGCTACGAGGCCACAAGCACCATCGGCTGGGTGAAGCTCGGTACCGTCCTCGGCAGCGGCAGCCACGAGTACGCCGAATCCCAAGGCGGGGGCAAAAACTCCAACAACTGGGGGGTGTACCTGGACAGGAGTGCTGACGGCGGCAGCACCTGGACCGGGCACATCAGCGAGATCATCAACGGCACGGAGTGGAACGGCTATCTCTTCGACGGCCCGCCCTATGTCTCCCGCGCGTGCCTGACGGACTACCAGCACGGCCTGTACATCTGCACACCCTGGCACTGACAGGTCCAGGTGACGGCCCCGCACAGAGTGTGCGGGGCCGTTTGCGCATGACTTGAGTTGTTACAGGTGGTAGGGCTGTCCGGCCTGCGTGGGGGTGATCTGGTCGGTCGGGACCTCCTTGAGGGCGGCCATCACCTCGGGGTCGGAGACGAGGGAAATCAGTTGGGCAGCGGTAAGAGGCTGGCCCTTCTCCAGGGACAGCGTTTTGGGATTCACCGCCGTGGCGCCGTTGGACAGACCCCATGCCTGACCGTCTTGGGTGTATACCCGCACTGTCACGGTGTACCCGTCCTGTTGAGCGGCCGCTTCCCAGGCCCAGCCCCGGGAGCCGTCCGCCAGCGAGACGGGCTGGCAGTTGCTGTTGATCTGGGAATCGGTGCACGGGTTCTTCGCGCCTGCGAGGTTCTGCAGCCCGACCAGCGTCCCCAGTTCTGTCACCGTTCCATCGGAGCGCACCAAGTTGAAGTCACTTGGCCCGGAGCCGTCTTCGAGTGTCATTCCCGCCGGCAAGCGGCCGACCAGCGCCGCGCGCAAATCGGCGTGTGCCTTGTCGAGGTTGGCGCGGCTGTTGTCGTGGGGCGGGAGCGAGGGGGTTCGGGCCTGACCCGCCAGATCCGTTGTCACGCTCTGATCCTTCGAGCCTGCTTGGGCGTGCGTCAGGCTGTATCCCACGCCGAGCCCCGCAACGGCCAGGACCGCGGTGCCCAGCGCGACCTGCCGTACGATCGCGCGCCGCTGCTTCCTGCCTCCCCGGATGATCTCCTCCATGTCCGGTCCGCCGTCGGGCTCGGCGTTCAGGGCCTGCCGCATCGCGTTCTTCACGTCGTTCTCGTTCATCACCTGACGGTTCCTTTCTCCCCCAGCGTTACCCGCAGCGCGGCCAGGCCTCGCGTCGCGTCCGATCGGACGGTGGCGGGTTTGCGGTTCACGATTCGTGCGACCTCGTCCACCGGCATGTCCTCCCAGTACCGCAGCACCACGACGGCGCGCTGTATCGCGGGCAGTGATTGCAGTGCGGTCAGCAGCGTCTGACGCAGTGCTATGTCGGTGTCGTCGAGGAGCTGGTCGGCAAAGTCTTCGGCGGGGAGTTCCCCTGCTGATCCTTTGCGTTGCCAGTCGATCCAGGTGCGGGTCAGTGTTGTACGTGCGAAAGCGTTGGCTCGGGCGGCCCGGCGTAGCGTCCACCAGCGGACGTACACCTTGATAAACGTTGCCTGCACCAGATCCTCGGCGGTGTGCCAGTCGCCGCACAGCCAGAACGCCGTACGCCGCAGCGCAGCCCATTCCGTGCGGGCGAACTCCTCGAACTCCACGCAGCTCCTCCTCGTCGAACATCTAGTAGACGAGACGTCATGGCCCCCGCGTTGCAGTTGCGGTGCGTCGGACTTACGGCTGTTTCCTCCTCATGGGCGACCGAGCTGCACGCCACGGGCTGCGCATCGATCACGGTCGACGTCGAGGTGCTGTGGCGTCTGCTTCCACCGGACAGGCCTGCGATGAGCATTCGTACCTTTTGCGGAATTAGTCAAAAGCTGTGAGTCAACACCCAGGAGGCGCAGCCTCGTTCGGGGTGCCCCCGAGGCAGACCGATCACAGGACGTCGGTTCGACGGTTGCCTTCTGTGCCTACGCATCCGCTTAATGGAGGTCTGCGTGCTCCGTCCCGCTCGTTTCTTGCCGGGGCTGCCACCCTTGCGATGGCAGCCCTGACCGGGTGCTCGTCGGACGCCGCGGGCAAAGGCTCGTCCCCCTCCGACGGCGCCCTCGACTTCGTCCAGCGCGCCGACCACCCAAGCCGCCCCCAGCGCGAAGGCGGACACACGGATCACGAAGGCCGGGGTGGAGGACGACCCGGTGTGGGGGCCGCACGCGTACGTCGTGCACTACACGGTGACGAACCACGGGGCCGGTGCGGCGGACTGCTTCGCGCAGTTGGAGTTCCTGGACGCCGACGGTGACCACCTGGGGAACACGGGGATCACGGCTGACAAGCTCGGGGCGGGCAAGTCCAAGACGGGCGACGCCGCGCCGCTGGACGTCAAGATCCAGAACGGGAAGATCGCCGATATCCGGTCGGTTCGTGTGACCGAGGTGGACCGTACGCCGTCGTCGTGACGGTCTCGGATCCGAGGTCGGTAGGTCGTTGGACCGCAGGTGACGGACGGATAGTTGGGGGCAGAGCGGCGTGACGGCGACGACGGATGATCCGTGGCTCGTGGATGCGATGTGGCGGGCGGTCGACTTGCGGGTGGCGTACCTCGAGGAGGACCGGGCTCGGGTCGTGAGCAGTCCGGCTGGCCTGGACGACGCCCGCCTGACGAAAGCTTCGCTTATCTGAAATGAACCAGAAACGCAACGAAGACAACCTCGCGGCGGGACTAGGATGTATTCTTAAAAATCGGAGGAATTTACCGCAACGAGGCCGAATGGCTCAAGAATCGGAATGAAAAACTTACAGTACCAGCCCAGATCGGCGAACTTAGAGGACTCCGAAATGAGCCTCTTGTTCACACTTGCCGAGAAAGTCACCCGAGAATGCCCCGGGAAGAACAGCAGGTCTCCACCGCTTTCAGAATTTCGAATCCCTACGGCAACTCCACTCACCGATCCGGAGATCCATGAATTCTCGATTAGGCACAGCACTGCATCCAGATCGGCGGAGTCAGCCCGGATCCAATCGTACAGATCATCCTCGGCATTTACAAAATACGAAATACCCTCACGATCAAACTCTGCCCCAGCCTCTCGCAAACCACAGACGACCCCCTTAATATCTAACGGGCCTTCAAAGGTAAAATCGATCGACGATTCTCTACTCATACTTTACTAGCCACTCTCCTTCGGGACCATCTGCCACGGAATGCCCTTCTTTCGAGCCGCGAGATAATGCCTTCAGGCAATGATCCGGAATGTCCGCCTGTGCCATGTCCCAAAAATTTACCGGATTTGGCCTCATGCCAAGTTTCCGCCTCGGTCACCTCGTCCGTAAATTTACCTTCTCGTGAATACAATTCTCATGCTCCGGGCCATTTCACTGGGCGGCTGCATACCTGATTCGTGGGCTTCGTCGAAGGCTTGGTTGAGGCCATCCCCGAGGGTTTTGGCGCCGTCGACGGCTTGGACGCCGCTGTAATCAACGGCAGCCGTGCTTTCCACGCCTGCGTCAGACGCTGGAGGTAGTCGTAGGTGAAGCACTGCGTGTCGGTTTTCGCGGTGCCGCCGCCGTGCTGTACGTCGCTGATGGACGTGATCTGCCCGGCCGGGTCATAGGTGTAGGCAGTTGCATCCACGTGGGTGGCGCCGGACTGCATATCCAGGGCGGTGTTCAGCAGCCGCCCGGTGGAGGCTTCCCAGGTCCAGGCCGGCCGACGCGCACGCCTCACGCAACGCGGCCAAGGTCGTACCGGCTGTGAACTCCGCAGCTCCGCCACCCGTTTGACCCTGGTCAGGCACACCGGCTCACCCTGCCAGCAGCGTCAGCGGTGAGGTCGGGGGCTTTGCGTATGTGCGGCCGGATGCGGCGGACCGCGGCGGCCGTTTGCCAGTGATCGCAGGTCACGACGGGTCGGTGAACGTCTATCCAGGCCAAGGGGAGAAGGCTTTCGACTGGTCGAGACGGAACAGGGGACCGGGGTTCTCGGGTGCCCAGCCACGTGTGAGGGCAGCGCGCACAGCGGAGGCGACATCTGATGGGAGCACCGGGCTTCCCGCCGAATGGACCGCGTTCCGCAAGTGCGGTTGATCTGTTCGGACGGTGAGAACTGCGCCGGACCGATCAGCGCGTTCGACCGCGTATGTGCAAGGCGCCCAGCCGAGGAGCTGGTCGTACGTCGGCCTGCGCCGCAGCCGCCACCGGTAGGTCACGCCATCGACCACGATCCGTCGTGATCCCTTTTTCACCAATGTCATACGCACCCCCTCGGCAGCGCGGATGCTATCTGTTCACGCTCAACCGCCGCGATTGGATTCGGCGAAAGCTGACGGGGACCGCACCAGTTGTGCACCTCACCGGAGTGCGTTCACGCGTTGGCGAGGGAGGGGCGGGCGGCGGATCAGGAGGAGACGGGGTAGAGGAACCAGCGGGACTCGTCGTTGGTGCCGCAGGTGGCGATCATGAGGCGGCGGTCGGAGCCGCCGGGGCTGACGTTGCCGGGGCGGATGCAGAGGTTGCCGCTGATGAAGCTGCGGATGTGGACGGCGCTGCTGCCGACGGGTTCGAGCCACCAGAGCTGGTTGTCGGCGAGGGTGCCGTCGCAGTTGGCCTCGTTGAGGGTGGTGCCGGCGGGCTGGGGGCCGCGGTTGGGCATGTCGAGGCAGAGATCGTCCTTGGCGTTGACGAAGAGGACGAGGTCGGTGCCGCCGGGGCCCTTGCCGACGGGCTGGACGCGCATGTTCCAGATCTGGTTGTCGTTGCTGGTGCCGTCGCACTTGTGGGTGTTGACGGACCCGCCGACCTTGCCCGCGCCGAAGTAGGGGATGTCGGCGCACAGCGCCGTCGCGGCGTTCAGGAGCAGCGCGGTGGAGGGGTAGACGGCGATGGTCGGCGTGGGAGTGGCGGTCGCCTTCTCAGACCGCTTCGGCGAAGGCGTCGGCGAGTGGGCGGTGTGGACCGGCGCCTTGGGCGTGGCGGAGTGCGACGGCTTCGGCGTCGGCTTCTTCGCGGTCGGGCTGACGGAGCCGGTGGGGAGGTGGGCGAGCCGGTCGGCCGCCTTGGTCTGCGCGGCCGTGAGCTCCTTCGCGTCCTGGTCGGCCTGGTGGCCGCGCCAGGCGCCGATCCCCATGGTGGCGCCCGCGGCGAGCGCCAGTACGGCCGTGGCGCCCGCGACCCTGGAGCCCAGCCGGGAACGCTCCCCCGGCTGACGGGCACTGCTCGTGAGCACCTCGACGAACCGTGCCCGCCGCCGCCGCTTCGCCTCGTCCTGATCGGTGTCGCTCAACGCCCGTTCCCCACTCGCCAAGAGTCCAACAAAGAGATGCCCATCGCTCAGACGCACATGAAGGCCCTCAGGTCACACCCGGCCAGTCAAGCACCAGGACCGAGGCCAACGGCCGCCCCCGAAACCGGATGGGCACGGAATGGGCACGGAATGAGCAGAAGGACCGGCGGGACGGCGCCGCCCGGCCCGGTGCGGCGTCCACCGGCCGCGTGCCGTGCGCGGCGGTGCCCGTACCGCTTGGTGACCGGAGTCCCCCACTCCCCTTGCGCACCACGAATATCACACGGCGCGTGCACCCCGCTACGGCGGTTCCTCTCGCGGATCCGGTGCCGGTGCGGGCACCGGATCCGCGAGGCGTCCGGGGCGATCGGCGCTCTCGCCCTCACCGCCTCGTGGCCGGGCGCGGTTCGGAGCCGAAGAAGACCTCGGGCGCCGGTTCCCCGCCGGAGGCGGCCCGGTGCCGCGGGCCACTGGCCGTACCGAAGCCGAGTCGCAGCGGCGCGGCCGGGGGCGAGGACGGGGACGAGGACGAGGACGGGACGGTGGCCGCCACGTGCCGGTCGGGCGCAGAGGGCACCGGAGCCGGGGCAGGGGCCTGGTCCGGAGCCAACTCCGGTGCCGACAGCGGCGATACGGGCGGTACGGGCCGCTGCTCCGGTACGGCGCCGACGGGCTCGGTCGCCGCCCACCGCGCGGTGTACGGAGCGGGGTCCGCCTGTTGGAAGAGCAGGACGGGGCGGCCGTCGTCCGGTCCTGTCGTCCAGGGGGTTCCGTCCGGCGTCAGTACGGTGACCCGGAGCCCGAGCACGGGTGCGGCCACCGCGAGCACGAGCCAGTCCGCGTCATCGGAGCCGGTCCCCGTACGTACGGCTTCGACGGCCGCTTCCTCGGAGCCGACGAGCGGCGCCGTCCGTCCGGGGGCGGTCAGGCCCGTGAGCGGCGGCCACAACCGCCGTTCCCCCGGCGGCCGTTGCGCGTCGGTCACGAGCGCGTCGGCCAGGGTGTCCCGCAACTCCTGCGACCCGGCGGGCCGTCCGTGCCCCACGAGCCGTCCGCTCTCCGCTGGCGCGACGGCGGTCAACGCGTGTGTCACCGCGTCCCCTTGGTCGAGGATGTACAGCGGCGCCAGCCCGCGCTCGGCCAGCCGGTCCTCCTGCGAGCGTGCGGGGGACGGGAGTTCGGGGTCGGCGTGCGACGGACGTACGGCCACGGGCATCGCCGGTACCGCCGGTGCCGCCGGTGCCGCCGGTGCCACGGCTTCGACCGGTACCGGACGGGACACGGGCGCCTGTTCCGTGACAGGAGCCTCGTACGTGACAGGGACCTCGCCCGCCGCCGGGGCCTGATCCGTAGCAGGCTCCTTGCCCTTCCCCGGCGGAACGTCCGCGCCCGCCCGCACGAGCGGCGCCGCGAAAGAGGTGCCGGTGCGAGGCGTCACGGGAACGTGGACCGCCTCGTCCCCCGGCAGGGCCGGCACCATGTGCAGGCCGTCGCCGGAGAGCACCGGCACGTACGCGGTCGCGGACGGATCGAGCTCGTCCCATACCTCGGCGACCTGCTCGATGTTCCCGACCTCGCCGATCCAGCCGCTGTCCCCGTACATGATCATGCCGGTCGGCGTGTGGATGAAGTCGTCCCCGAAGCTGACCCAGCCACCCGGAGACAGGACCGTGCCGTCCGGCAGCCTGATCCAGCCGCCCGGATCGACCTCGTACCCCAACGGCCGTGACGACGAAGGCGTGTCGGCCGGAGGCAGCGGCAGGTCGAACACCGCGAACTCGCCGGGCCTGTCGGCCGTACGCGGACCCGCCGCAGGAGCGGGAACCCGCACCAGACCCGTGTCGGAGCGCGGCTCCATCAGCGTGACCACCCGCCCGATGCCCCACTGCTCCCGGATCGGATCGATCCCCACGTCCGGCGAACCGCCCCGCGCTCCCCACCGGTTGCCCGGCAGATCCCACGAGCCGCTCGGCCGCCCCGCCGAACTTCCCGGCCGACCCGACGACCCGCTCGGCCGGCCCGACGACCCGCTCGGTCGACCCGACGACCCGCCCGGACGGTCCCAAGACCCGCTGGGCCGACTCGAAGACCCGCTGGGCTGGCCCGACATACCGCTCGGCTGCCGTGACAGTCCGCTCGGCCGCCCCGAGGACACGCTGGACCGGCGCGACAGCCCGCCCGGCTGGCTCAAGGACACGCTCGGCCGCCGCGACGAACTCCCCGGGCGGCCCGACGACCCTCCCGGCCGACCTGACGAACCGCCAATCGGCCGGTTCGAGCCCGGAATTCGAGGGTGCCGGTGCGCGAAGTAGACGTCCCAAGCGTGCCCGGGCGGATACATGTTCCGGACGGGCGACGGCATCGCGAGGTCCTGGTACATGTTGTACAAGCCCTCGTACTGACTGGCCGCGACAGGCGTGCCGGTGAAGTCCATGATGTTGAGGATCGCGCCCGTGTCGATCTGGCTGAGACCGACGTTCAGGTAGTCCACCCCGTCGTGCGGGAGCGGAACGGCCCTCGGGGTGATCGACGGCGCGTTGCGCGGACCGACCAGGAACGGGAAGGGGAACGCGGGGTCTCCGGCGAAGATCGGAGTCGCGTTCACCTCCCACGGGTCGAGCAGCACGATGTTGCGAGGCCGCTCGGGATAGCCGACCGCGATGAACACGTGGTCGGTGTACGGCGCGATGGCGTGCAACGGGTGTTCGCCCGGGTGGAGGTTGAGCGGCACGTGCCAGATCCGCATCCCCGGGGGCAGCTGCCTCCGGTTCAGGAGGACGTAGGTCAGGGCCGCGTGCTCACCGCAGTTGCCGGTGTTGACCAGCGACGCCTGGGCCGCGCTCTGCCCCAACGACTCCTGGATATTGCGGGGTTGGACGCGGGGCACCTGACGGGCCAGGTGGTTGCGCACCAGGAGCGCCCCGCCCGTCGCCGCGACCGAGGACGCCTGATTCGACTGGCCTCCGTGCAGGATCTCGCGTACCCCGGCGAAGATCTCATGGCCGAGGTCCATCAGCCACAGCTCGTTCTGCAAAGGCTCCGACGGGAGCATGTCGGGCGGAAGGGGGTCGCCCATCCCCACCCGCCGTCCGCCGCGACTTGCCGCCTCGGCCGCGTCCCGTTGCGCGTAGTAGTTGGTGTGCCACTGCACGGACTGACGGTTGAGCCGCTCGATGGCGAACCACTGCTCGGGCGCCATGCCGGGCGGCGGAGCCGTCGCGGTCGGTACGTAGAAGGGTGCGGGCTGCCAGCTCGGCAGGCGGGGTGAGGGCGGCGCGTCCGCCATCTCCACGTCCTCCGGCTCGAAGGAGCGCGCAGGCGGCCGACTGGGCCCCGCGGACGGCGGATACGGCTGCCTGCTCGACCCGGCGGACGGCGGATACGGCTGCCGACTCGATCCGGCGGTGGGCGGGTACGGCTGTCGGCTCGATCCCGACGACGGCGGATACTGCTGCCTGCTCGATCCCGACGAGGGGTACTGCTGCCTGCTCGGCTCGGCGAAGGAGGACTCCCTGCTCGGCCGGCGGGTGAACCCGGAGGAGGGGTAGGACAACACGCCCGTCCGCCGGACCGACCCGGAGGAGGGATAGGACCGGCGGCTCGACCGGCGACCGGAAGACGACGCCGGCGGCCTGCTCTCCTCCCTCGGATCGGTGTAGACGGTGGTCCTGGAATACCCTCCCGAACCCGAGTACGACGATGACCCGCCCGGGAGCGACATCGGACGACCGGTCACGATCATCTGCGCGATGGCCTGGCCACGCGGCCGCAGCGGCATACGCTGCCGCCAGTCGGGCAACTGCGCGTGCAGCTCCGGCACATCGGCCACTGTCACCGGCGGATGCGTCGCGTCCAGCCGGTGCAGCTCCGTGTTGATGTCCTGGGCCAGGACCACCTGATCGAATTCACTCAGGTCGGAACCGTGGCCGGACGTCCCCTGCGCGGGAGGCGACGGCACGGCGGACGGCGTCGGCGCCATCGGCCGGACGACGGGCGCCCAGGCCGCCGCGGGCGTCTCGTCCCAGCCGGAAGTCCCCTCCGTCGCGGGCTCCTTGCCCTTGGCGGACGGACCCGGTGAACCGGATGTGCCCGCCGTGCCCGCCGTGCCCGATGTGCCCGCCGTGCCGGTCGGCACGGGGCCACGGGGCCGCGGCGTCCCGGAGCTGGGGTGCGCGATCGGGGCCGCCGCCTGCGTCTCCGAGTCGGTACGGGGCCGCAGCGGGATGTGCACGGCCTGGTCGCCGGGGTGTACCGGCACCATGTGCAGGCCGTCGCCGGAGGGCACCGGCAGGTGTGGGGCCGCCGACGGGTCGAAGTGGTGCCAGGTCTCGGCGATCTGCTCGATGTTGCCGACCTCGCCGATCCAGCCGCTGTCGCCGTGCATGATCGCGCCCGTGGGGGTGTGGATGAAGTCGTCCCCGAAGCTGACCCAGCCGCCGGGCGACAGCACGCTGCCGTCCGGCAGCCTGATCCAGCCACCCGGATCGACCTCGTACCCCAACGGCCGTGACGACGACGGCGTGTCGGCCGGAGGCAGCGGCAGGTCGAACACCGCGAACTCACCAGGTCGACCGGTCGTACGCGGACCGGCCTCCGGGGCAGGACCGCGCACCAGACCCGTGCCGGAGCGCGGCTCCGCCAGCGTGACCACCCGCCCGATGCCCCACTGCTCCCGGATCGGATCGATCCCCGTGTCCGGCGAACCGCCCACCGTACGGGCCGGGCCGCCCGGCTGGTCCCACGGCATGCTCGGCCGACGCGACGAGCCGCTCGGCCGCCGTGAAGAACCGCTGGGCTGACCCGAAGAGCCGCCAGGCTGGCGCGATGAGCCGCTGGGCCGACGCGAAGAACCGCTGGGCTGACGCGACATGCCGCTCGGCTGCCTCGACGGCCCGGCCGGCCGACCCGAAGAGCTGCTCGGCCGGCTCGACGAACCGCTCGGCCGGATCAGGCCGAGCGGCTGACCCGACGGACCGCCCGGCCGGATCAGACCCGACGGCTGGCCCGACGGACCGCCCGGCCGGATCAAGCCGGGCTGCTGGGGGTGCCGGTGCGCGAAATAGGCGTCCCACGCGGGGCCGGCCGGGTACATGTTCCGGACGGGCGCCGGCATAGCGAAGTCCTGATACATGTTGTACACCCCCTGATACTGGCTGGCGGGGAGAGGCGTACCGGTGAAATCCATGATGTCGTGGACTTCGTGCCCGATCTGACGATGGCCGATGGCCAGGTAGTCGATTCCGTCATTCGGCAGAAGAACGGCCCGCGGGTTGATCGACGGCGCATTGCGCGGACCGACCAGGAACGGGAAGCGGAAAGCGGGATCCCCGGCGAAGATCGGAGTCGCGTTCACCTCCCACGGGTCGAGCATGACGATGTTACGGGGCCGCTCGGGATAACCGACCGCGATGAACACATGGTCGGTGTACGGGGCGACGGGGTTGTCGCCGCGTTCACCCCGGTGCAGATTCAGAGGCACGTACCAGATACGCATGCCCTCGGGCAGCCTGTGCCGGTTCACGAGCGTGTAGGTCAAGGCCGCGTGCTCACCGCAGTTGCCCGTGCCGGTGATGGATGCCGTGGCCGCGCTCTGCCCCAGTTGTTCCATGGTATTTCTGGGCTGCTCCCGGGGAGCGACCTGCCGGGCCAGGGAAAGGCGAATCTGGAGCGCCCCGCCCGTCGCCGCGACCGAGGACGCCTGATTCGACTGGCCCCCGTGGAGAATGCGGCGTACGTCGGCGAAGACCTCATGACCGAAGTTCAACAACTCGATCTCGCGCGGCAGCGGCTCGAACGGCAATGTGTCGTGCGGAGAGACCGGAATTCCCTGATTCCGCAGGTTCTGGCGGATCGCCTCCTCTTGAAGGCCCATTCGCCGGTAGTAGTCGGTGTGCCATCGATCGGAGATCCGCTGGGCCTCCAGGATGTCGTGCCAATGCCTGTCGGAGATGCCGTGGGGCCGGACCGTCGCGGTCGGCGCGTAGAAGGGGGCGTGCTCCGGGGGCGGCGCGTCCATCATCTCCACGTCCCCGATGTCAGAGAAGGGGGTGCGCGGTCGGCTCGAACTCGGCGGCGGGTACGGCTGTCGGCTCGATCCCGACGGCGGCGGGTACGGCTGTCGGCTCGATCCCGACGGCGGCGGGGCGTACGACTGCCCGCGCGACCCGGAGCTGCTGGGCTGCCTCCTCGGCGCGGGGGCGGGCGGCGCGATCGGTCGGCGGCCGAGCCCGGAGGAGGGGTAGGACAGCAGGCCAGGCCGCTGGACCGACCCGGGGGAAGGATAGGACCGCCGGCTCGACCGGCGCCCGGAGGACGAGACCGGCGGCCTGCTCTGCTCCCTCGGGTCGGTGAAGACGGACGTCCTGGAATATCCTCCCGAACCCGAATGCGAGGACCCGCCGGGGAGCGACAGCGGCTTGCCCGTCACCATCGTCTGCGCGATCGCCTCACCGCGTGGCCGCAACGGCATGCGCTGCCGCCAGTGGGGCAGTTGGGCGTGCAGCTCGTCCACGTCCCCGGGGCGGACCGGAGGTCGGCGTGGATCGAGCCGGTGCAATTCGCGGTTGATCTCGTGCGCCAGGATCACCTTGTCGAATTCGCTCAGGCCGGGACCGTGGCCCGACCCCTCCTGCTCATGCGGCTGTTCGCCCGGCGGCACGTGCTGCGAGGGGGGTGCCTCCTCCGACGCGGGCTCCTTGCCTTTGCCCTTGCCCTCATCGGTCGCGGGCTCCTTGCCCTTGCCCCCGTCCGTGGCAGGCTCTTTGCCCTTGCCCTTGCCCTCGTCCGTCGCAGGCTCCTTGCCCTTGCCCTTGTCCGACGAGGCGGGGGCGGGCTCGGTGGTGGTCTCCGACGTCGACTTGCCGTTCTGAGGCTGCTTGCCCTCCTTGCCGGAGGGCGCGGGCGACTTGGGCTCGGGGGCCACCGTGGTCGGCGGGGCCTCCTTCGTGTGCGGTGCGGCGGCCGGGGGTTCCTTGCCGACCGGCGGTACGGTCTGGCCGCCGTCGGGCCGACTGCCGTTCCCGGAACCGGAGTCCTTACCGGAACCGGGCTCGTGCGGCGGCGGCGCGGTCTCGATCTGCGTGTGGCTGCTGTTGCCCTGGTTCGGACGCAGATTGCCGGGGCCGTCGCCCGAACTCCCGTTGCCGGAGTTCGACCGCCCGCCCGGTACGTCGTCGAGCGTCGCAGGACCGTCGTAACCGGGACCCTTGCGCGTCGGCTGCTTCGGCGCGGGCGGCAGCTTCGGTCCGGCCTCGTGCGAGCCGTCGCCCCGGTTGCCTGAACCGGGCGGCTTCCACAGGCCGTTCGGGTCCGGGATGCCGCCGCCCAGGCGGTGTCCCGGATTCTCCATCGGATCGGAGCTGACGGGCTTGGACGACGTTCCGGATGACGTCCCGGACGGTCCGCCCCGACCCGGCTCCTTCCAGCCCGAATCCGGCGCGGGCTTCGCGCCGCCCAAGGTCCGGCCGGGGTTCGCCATCGGGTCGGAGTGCAACTGCGACTCGCCGGAACCCTGCGGCTTCGACTCGGGCGCGGGGAACGGATTCTCACCCGGACCACCCAACCGACGCCCCGGATTGTCCATCGGATTCGGACTCAACGGCACCGGCGACGACTCAGAAGAACCACCCGAACGCGGCTCCGTGCCCGGCACCGGCTTCCCACTGCCCAAGGTCCGGCCGGGATTCGCCATCGGGTCGGAGTGCGACTCCGGCCCGCCGGAACCCTGCGGCTTCGACTCCGGCGCGGGGAACGGATTCTCACCCGGACCACCCAACCGACGCCCCGGATTGTCCATCGGATTCGGACTCAACGGCACCGGCGACGACTCAGAAGAACCACCCGAACGCGGCTCCCTGGCCGGCACCGGCTTCCCGTCGCCCAGCGTCCGGCCGGGATTCGCCATCGGGTCGGGGCCGGTGCCGCTCGAAGCCGGGGGTTTCGATGTCCCGCCCTGACGGTTCCCGCCCTGGGAGTTCCCGCCCTGGGAGTTTCCGCCCTGCGGATTCCCGCTCTGGTGGTTGCCTCCCTGCGTGTTGCCGCCCTGGGAATTCCCTCCCTGCGGGTTCCCGCCCTCCTTGCCGGAGGGCACCGGCGGTTTGGGCGCGGGGGCCACCGGGGTCGGCGGGGCCTCGCCCGGAGGCGGTGCGGTCTCCGTCGTCTCCTTCCGGGGCGGCGGCGCGCTCTGGCCGCTGTCGGAGTGACTGCCCCTGCCGGAGCCGGAGTTCGTGCCGGAACCGGGCTCGTGCGGTGTCGGCGCGGTCTCGATCTGCGTGTGGCTGCTGTTGCCCTGGTTGGACCGCAGATTGCCGCCGTCGCCCGAGCCCGCCGCGTCGCCGCCGTTCTGCCGCCCGCCCGGCTTGTCGCCGAGCGTCGCGGGCTGGTCATGGCCGGGACCCGTACGCGCCGGGGCCTTCGGCGCGGGCGGCGCCGTCGATCCGTTGTCGCGCGGACCACCGCCGCGGTTGCCAGAACCCGGTTCCTTCCAGAGGCTGTTGGGGTCCGGCTTGTCGCCGCCGAGGCGGTGCCCCGGCCCGTCCATCGGATTCGACCCGCCCGGCCCGCCGGGCTTCCCTTCGGTGCCCGATCCGGACGATCCGTCGGAGCGGCCGTGGGAACTCGTCGCCGGATAGTCGTACCCCGGCCCGGTCGGCTGCGCCTTCGACGGACCGTTGCTGCCCGGCGCGTCCGGATTCGGCTCCTTCCAGAGGCTGTTGGGGTCCGGCTTGCCGCCGCCGAGGCGGTGCCCCGGCCCGTCCATCGGGTTGCCGGAGCCCGACCCGTCGGGACGGCCGTGGGAACTGGTCGCCGGGTAGTCGTAACCGGGCCCGGTCGGCTGGGCCTTGACCGGCCCGCCGCCCTCGGCCTTCGTGCCGGGGCCGGGGAACGGATTCTCGCCGGGACCGCCCAGCCGCCTGCCCGGATTGTCCATCGGATTCGGGCTCAGCGGCTTGGCCGACCCGCCGGACCCCTTGGACCCGTTGGACCCGTTGGAACCGCTCGAATCGCCGGAACTCTCGCCGTACGGGCGGTCCTTCACGCCGTGCGGGTTGCCGGGCGGAGCGCCCAGCGTCCTGCCCGGGTCCTTCGCACCTCCCGGTGAGCCGTCGCCCTTGCCCGAAGAGCCCGACGACCCGTTAGAACCGCCGTCACCGTACGGGCGGGACGTCACCCCGTGCGGGTTGGCGGGCGGAGCGCCCAGCGTCCTGCCCGGATCGGACTCGCCCTTGCCCGACGAACCCGATGAACCCGATGAACCGGACGAGCCCGACGACCCGTTCGAACCGCCGTCGCCGACCGGACGGGTCTTCACCCCGTACGGATTGGCCGGCGGAGCGCCCAGCGTCCTGCCGGGGTCCTTCGAACCCCCGGCGGAGTCGTCGCCCTTGGGGGCGGGCGCGCCGACGTCGCTGCTGTGGTGGCCGCCGCCGGGTCCGCTGTTGGTGCCGCTGAACTCGCCGCCGGAGGAGTTCTTGGTGACGATCGGTCCCGAGTCGGGGGCGGGACCGCCCTTGCCCGATCCGTCGGTGATCGGCGTCGCGTGGTCGCCGCCGCCGATCCGCGACGGGGGCGGACCGATCGGGGACTTCCCGCCGCCACCGCCGCCCAGCGGATTGCCGCCGATCGGCGTGGGAGGCGGAGGTGAGACGGGCGGCGGGGCACCGGTCTTGGGGCCGGAGCCCGGCTTTCCCGGACGCGGGGTGTAGTGGAAGGCCCCGAGCCCGCCGCTGATGCCGCCGAAGGCACCGCCGATGCCCAGGCTCCACGCCTCCATGCTCCAGTCGACCTCGTAGTCGGTACCGGCGATGTCCGCGCCGATCTTGCCGACGGCGATGTCGAAGGCGAGGTTGGACGCGGCGCCGATGACGGCGCTGCCGGTGATCTCGATGACCGCGGTGGCCACCGAGCCGATCCGGGCGGCCATCTGGGCCATGATCGGGATCAGCCGGGCCAGCAACTGGCCGATCATGGCGAGCAGTCCGCTGAGCAGCGGGCCGAGGGCGAAGAACACGGCGCCGAGCAGGGCGCCGAGGATGTCGGCCCACATCGCGGCGTTGAGCTTCTTCGCGTACTCCGCCGCGGCCTTGTGCAGTTCGTCGGCGTAGCGGTTGATCGTCTGGCCGATGGTCCAGGCGGTCTCGGCGGCGCTGTCGATGGTCGGGGCGACGCCCTCCTGCCAGGCCAGGCGCGCTTCGTCACCGGCTTTGCCGGTCATGCCGAGCTCGGAGACGTAGCCGTTGACGGCGACTTTGCGCTCGTGGAGGTCGTCGCCCATCCGGATCCAGGCGTTGCCCAGTTCGTAGATGTCGTCGAGCTTGATGGTGTTGAGTACGGAATCCGCGTCAGCCATGGTCGGGGCCGCTTTCCTCGGGCGTACCGCTGCTACTCGGACGGGTGCTGTTCTCGGGGCCGCCGCCCAGGCGGGTCACCGGTCCCGTGACGTACCGGGCCACGTCGGGCTGCCTGGCGGCGGGTTCGGGGGACCCCGGATCGTCGCCGTGCCCCGCCACGACGCCCGCGGGCACCGGCTCGGCGGCGGGGCCCGGTACGTTCACCGGCTCGCCGCCTTCACGAAGAGCCGTTCCGCCGGGGGCTGTTACGCCGGGGGCCTCTTCGCCCAGCTCGTCGATGGCGACCTGGACGATGGCGGGGACGGCGGAGCTGCGGCGGATCAGCGTGCCGCGGCCCGGCTGACGCCGGTAGGCGCGCTGGTCGCCGATCAGGACGCCCTCGCGGTGGTCGCCGGACAGCAGCAGCCCGTCGGTGCCGATCTCCTTGAGCTTGCTCAGCAGGGGGTCGGACAGCAGGGCGCGGCTGGCACCGCCGACGCGGCGGGCGAGCACGAGGTGGAAGCCCAACTCGGCGGCCTGCGGGATGAATTCGGCGAGCGCGGCGAGCGGGCCGTGGCCCATGGTGCCCGCGGCCAGGTCGTAGTCGTCGGCGACGACGTACAGCTCGGGGCCGTGCCACCAGTCGCGCGCGGCGAGTTGGGTGGCGGTGACGTCGGCGGGGGGCATCCGGGTGCGCAGTGTCTCGGCGAGGGCCTGCGCCTGGGCCGCGACCAGGTCGGCGTTGCCGCCGCGGGCGCCGATGTACTCGTCGGGCACGGTGCCCAGCAGGCTGTGCCGGTAGTCGACGACCATGAAGCGCAGGTCGCGCGCGCTGTGCCGGGCGGCCAGGCCGCGCATCCAGGCGCGCAGGAACGCGGTCTTGCCGGAGCCGGAGTCGCCGAAGACGACGAAGTGCGGGGCGTCGGCGGTCAGGTCGAGGCCGACCGGGCGCTGGTCGGACTCGCGCAGGGCGATGGGCACTTCGCGGGCGCCGAGGGCGGGGCCGTGGCCCTCCCAGCGCTCGGCGGGCGGCAGCGCGGCGGCGGCCGTCAGCTCGCGGACGGTGATCCGCGCGGGCAGCACGCGCAGCGCCGGGGCGGCGGGCCGCCGCCAGCTCTCGGCGAGCCGGGCCACCAGTGCCTGCCCGGCCTCGGCGAGCCCTTCGACGCTGTCGACGGCGTCGAGCCGGGGCAGCGCGATGTGGTGGGTCAGGCCCGCGGCGGCGAGGCCCCGGCCGGGGATGCTCTGGCCGAGCGCGCGGGCGGCGGGGCGGCTGATCTCGGACTCGGTGGGGTCGTTGAGGCGCAGTTCGAGGCGGCCGGGGATGCTGTCGCGCAGGCCGATCCGTACCTCGGCCCAGCGGTTGGCGGTCAGCCAGAGGTGGACGCCGACGCCGAGGCCGCGGGTGGCGATCTCGGTGAGGGTGACGACGGCGTTCTCGTCGGTGGTGTGCAGGGCGGCGAGGTTGTCGACCACCAGCACGACGTCGGCGGACCGTACGCCGTCGGGGACTTCGCCCGAGGCGCGGCGGGCGCGCAGTTCGGCGGCGGACTGGATGCCCAGGTCGCGGAACATCTGCTCGCGCGCGGTGACCAGGCCGGTGATCTCGGCCAGCACCCTGCGGACCCGCTCGTCGTCGCGGCGGCCCGCGATGCCCGCCACGTGCGGTGCGTCGCCGAGGCCGTGCAGCGAGCCGCCGCCCATGTCGATCCCGTAGAACTGGAGCTCGTCGGGGGTGTGGGTGAGCATGGCGCTGAGCATCGCGGTGCGCAGGAAGGTGGACTTGCCGCTCTGCGGGGCGCCGACCAGGGCGATGTGGCCCTGACGGCCCGCCAGGTCCAGTACGAGGGGCTGCTGTTCCTGCCGGGAGGGCACGTCCAGCACGCCGACCGGGAACTTCAGCTCGCCGGAGTACGGCCACAGGGCGCAGCGCAGGCCCAGTTCCGGGTCGGCCTCCGGTTCGCCGAGCAGCGGGTCGAGGGTGAAGCGCGGGGGCAGCGGCGGCAGCCACACCTGGTGGCCCGCGGTGTCCTTGTCGGCCAACCGCTCGACGGCGAGCTGGAGTTCGGTCGAGCCGCCCTCCGGGTCCCAGTCCCAGCCGGGCGTCTCGGCCTCGTCCGCGGCGAGCGGCGCGAGGTCGCCGTGCACGGCGAAGGGCACGGGTTCCAGGGCCGGTCCCGCGCTGTCGGCGTCGTGGTCCTGGTAGGGCGCGGAGACGTACGCGACGCGGAAGCGTTCGTAGACCGACTCGTCCACCTTGAGGTAGGCGGAGCCGGGGATGGCGGGCAGCGTGTACGCGTCGGAGGTGCCGATGACGGCGCGGGACTCGGCGGCGCTGAAGGTGCGCAGGCAGATCCGGTACGACAGGTGGGACTCCAGGCCGCGCAGCCTGCCTTCCTCCAACCGCTGGGTGGCCAGCAGCAGATGCATGCCGAGCGAGCGGCCGACCCGGCCGATCTGCACGAACAGGTCGATGAAGTCGGGGCGTTGGGAGAGGAGTTCGCCGAACTCGTCGACGATGATGAGCAGATAGGGCAGCGGCTCCAGCGGTTTGCCGTTGATGTCGGTGGCGCCCGCCGCCTGCCGCAACTGGTATTCGCGGACGGAGTCGACGTTCCCCGCCTCGCGCAGCATCCGCTGCCTGCGCTGCTGTTCGCCGCGCAGCGCGTCGCGCATCCGGTCGACGAGCGCGAGGTCGTCGGCGAGGTTGGTGATCAGGCCGGAGACGTGCGGCAGTTCGGTGACGCCCGCGAAGGTGGCGCCGCCCTTGAAGTCGACCAGGACCAGGGCCAGGTGCTCCGGCGCGTGGGCCATGGCGAGTCCGGTGACCAGGGTGCGCAGCAGTTCGCTCTTGCCGGAGCCGGTGGCGCCGACGATCAGTCCGTGCGGGCCGATGCCGCCCTGCGCGGACTCCTTGAGGTCCAGGGTCAGCGGTTCGCCGGTGCCGGTGACGCCGATGGGGACGGAGAGCAGTTCCCTGTCGTCGGGTGCGCGGCGCAGGGCGGCCGGGTCGAAGTGGGCGATGTCGGGGACGCCGAGCATGTCGGAGAGGGAGACGTGTTCCGACAGGACCTGTTCACGCTCGCCGGTCAGCCGCAGCGGGGCCAGCGAACGGGCGGTGGCCTCCAGGACGCCGGGCGCGACCTCGTCCACGACGGCCTGCTCGACCGGGGCGTGCAGCGCGGCCGTACGGCCTTCCAGCGCGAGGCCGCCGCGGGCGTCCGTGCGGGCGCGTACGTCCACCCGGCCCGGCTCGGAGCCCTCTTCCTCCACCAGGCACACCACGTGCACGCCGAGGTCGGGTCCCGCTTCGGTGAGCAGGTCGGACAGCAGCGCCGAGCGGGCCCACGGCGCGTCGGGCTCGTATCCGTCGAGGAAGACCACCACGTGACCGCGGGGCCTGGTGTCGCGCTGGGAGATCAGCCGGGCGTTGCGCTCGGCGCGGGCGGCGACCGCCCGGTCGAGGGTGGCCTGGAGGTGGTCCTGGAGTCCCGCGAGGTCGTCGGCGAGCAGCGGCACGACTTCCTGTTCACGGCGCTGGGCCTGGTCGGGCTGCTGGGCGTGCGGCAGCCACTTGGCCCAGTCCCAGTCGGAGTTGCCGCCGGTGACGACGGCGATCCGCACGTCGTCGGGGGCGTGCAGCACGGAGAGCTGGAGCAGCAGGGTCTGGGCGAGCTTGCGGGTGCGGTCGCGCGGGCCCAGCAGGCTCACCACGCCCGCGGCGCGCAGGTCGAGCCAGGCGGCCTGGTCGGCGACGGTGCCGTGCGCGCGGACCAGTTCGGCCGCGGCGTGCTGGCAGGGCGTGTCGACGTCGATGGTCGGGTCGTTCTGCCCCGGCATCTGGAGCGCGTCGGCCGCCGCCACCGTGCCGGTGCCGAGCCGCAGGTGCAGGAAGTCGTCGTCGCCCGGGCGGCGTTCCCAGACCCGGCGGCGGCGGGTGGCGATCGCCCAGAGCCGGTCCGGATGCGGGTGCCGCCACGCGTCGGCGGCGCGCTGGCCGAGCTGGGAGCGCATGACCTGCTTGCGCACCCCGGCCAGATACTCCAGGTACCGCTCCCGCTGCCGGTACTGGTTGCGGCGGCGGTGGCTGCGCAGTTGCATCCGGACGCCGATGGTGATGCCCACGGAGACCACGACGAAGGCGATGCCCAGCAGGATCATCCACGCCTTGCCGTAGGCGATCATGTACGCGGCCATGCTCATGCTGGACAGCAGGGGCAGCAGGAGCATCAGCCAGCCCGCGGCGCCCTGCGGCTGTGGCCGCTGGGGCAGGCCGGCCAGTTTCGTCCGGCCCTCCGGCATCGGCGGGGGCGTGATGCGGACGGGGCGGTGGAAGGGGATTCGACTCACGATGGCTGCCTAGCGGGCTGTCGGGGCGGTGGGGGCGAGGTGGCGGGGGCGGTGCGCCGGCACTAGAACTCCATGGTGACCGCGGTCTTGTTGGGGTCGGTGACCGCGGCGGGCGGCTTGTCGCTGGACTTCCCGTCGTCACTGGTCAAGGCCGTGCGGAACGACTTGAAGGCGTCGGCGATGCCGTCCTCGGCGGTGGTGTAGTTGTACGCGGCCATGCCGACCCCGTCGGCCAGCGCGGACAAAACTCCCTTGTGCGGGTCGTCCTCCGTGCCGAACAGCTCGGTCATGACCGACACCCACTTCTTGTTGACCTCGTCGGCGTCCGAGGCGGCCTGGCCCTGCCAGGCGACGTGCAGTCCCTCCAACTGGCCCCGGATGGTGGTGAGGCTCGACAGGACGGTCTTGCTGAGGGTGACCAGGTCGTTGGCGTCGGACTTCAGGCCCGTCGGGGAGATGTTGAGGACGGAGGTGTCGTAGTCGGCGGTGCCGGAGTCGGCCATGACGCGCCTTTCTCGGGGAGCGGATACCGGTGCGGCACCTGCATGCTGACAATTCCTCATATAAGTGGTAAACCTGGCGGTGTCCTGCCGGGCCCATGCTTGGCGAACCGGCCGTGCGGTCGGCGCGAGAGAGACGAGGCAGACGACGTGACCGATCCGATCACCTCGAAATACGACACCACTCCGCTGCCCGATCCGCCCGCGGACGGGTCGGAGACGCCCAACCCCGACCACGACAAGAACCTCGACGGCCTCGTGCCGACCGACAAGGTCATCTGGTCCACCCCGCCGTCCTTCAACATCGACCCGAAGGACAGCCAATCCGACCAGGGTTCCGGCCCCGACCCGAACTCGTACGAGGCCGCGGCGGACCTGAAGATCGACCTGAGCGCGGTACGCGTCGCGGAGAAGTCGATGCTCACGGAGGCCCGCGGCGCGGTCGACCGGTACGAGGAGCTGCGCAAGCGGGTCATGGCCGTCAAGGGCCATGTCTTCGGGCAGGGCGCCCAGGACAAGAACGCGGAGGGCGAGGGCCACACCTCGCTCTCGTCCGGGTACGACCCGTCGGTCGGCAAGACGCACGACAACCCGTTCGCCGAGACCGGCGTGAAATTCGGCGCGGACATGAACCCGGCCCAGGACCGCGCCCTGCTCCAGATCGGCTCGACGCTGGAGAAGCTCGGCGAGTACATCGCGCTGCTCAACCACTCGGGGCAGGTGTACGCGCACACCGACCGGGAGTCGCGCTTCCCGCCGCCGCCCGCGGGCTGAACGCGCCGCCGCGTACCGCCCACGCGGTGCGCGGCGGCGGCACTCAGCCATGGGTCCCGCCGTCGCTGAGGTTGTTCAGATTGACGTGCTCGGAGTCGTGGTAGTTGTTGTACGACGTCGTCATCCGCGAGGCGATGTCCTTGAGCAACTCGTCCAGTTCGTGCTGGACCTTGTGGAACCACGTCATCATCGCCGCGAACGACTCGTGCGACGGGCTGGACCAGTCGGCGCCGATCTGCTTCACCTTGGCGTCGATCGAGTTCATGGTGGTGGTGATCGTGCCGGACTCGCGTTTCACCACGCCGATCGCGTCGTTCAGCGCCGCGAGGTCCGCGCGCCACTCTTCCGGGGTCGGTTGGTCCGACATCCGCGGGTCACCTTCCTTTCAGCCGCTCCGAAGTCCTGTGCCGGGCCTGTGCCGAAGTCCTGTGCCGGGCCCGCCGCCGTATGGTCCGCCCGCCGGGCAGCGGGGCGTACGTCCGCCCGCGCGGTCAAGCGGCGCCTCCCGGGGGGAGGTCGGCGGGCAGCAGCGTGGTGAGCAACTCCACGTCGGCCGCCGCGAGATCGACGGCGCTCAGGTCGAGTTCGGCCACGCGGTACGCGTGCCGCTCGGTCATCCGCTGGAACACCTGCCGCGCGCTGCGCCCGTTGCCGAACTGCTCGCCGCGCGGGACGGCCGCGAAGTAGTCGTGCAGCGCGGCCGTCGTCTGCGGCGCGAAGGTGTACTCGTGGTCGACGGCCTGGTGCTCCACGATCCGCACCAGCTCCTCCGAGGTGTAGTCGTCGAAGAGCAGGGTGCGGGTGAAGCGCGAGGCCAGGCCCGCGTTGGACTCCAGCAGCCGGTTCATCTCGCTCGGGTATCCGGCGACGATGACCACCACCTCGTCGCGGTGGTCCTCCATCAGCTTCACCAGCGTCGAGATGGCCTCGGAGCCGAAGTCGGTGAACTGCCCCTGCGGCACGAGGGAGTACGCCTCGTCGATGAAGAGCACCCCGCCCAGCGCGCGCCGGAAGACCGCCGTCGTCTTGGGCGCGGTGTGGCCGACGTACTCGCCGACCAGGTCGCCCCGGTCGGCCTCGACCAGGTGTCCGCGTTCGAGCAGGCCGAGGGCGGCGAGGAAGCCGCCGTACAGGCGGGCCACCGTGGTCTTGCCGGTGCCGGGGTTGCCCGCGAAGACCAGGTGCCTGCTCAGCGGCGGCGCCGCGAGCCCGGCCTCCTGGCGGACCTTGACCATCTGCATGAGCTTGGTCAGCGTGACCACGTCGCGTTTGACGCTGTCCAGGCCGACCAGGCGGTCCAGCTCCACATGGAGTTCCGCGAGCTTCGCGCGGGCCGCCTCCGCGGTCGACTCGGTCTCACCGGCGGCCTGTTCGGCCTTCTCCGCGGCCGAGCGGGGCGCTCCGGCGACGGCGGGCACCGCGACGCGCCCCTCCTCCCCCGCCGCCGGGGGCGCGAGGGTCGGCAGGAGCGGATCGGTCGCGTCCTGGACCAGGCAGTCCTCGGCCCGCACGTCGGCCTCGTCGTCCCGCAGCAGGTCGGTGTCGGTGCCGTCCACGGTGCAGCGGCGCAGCAGGAAACGCGAGCGGGCACCGGCGTAGACGGCGGGGAAGCGGCTCTTGGTGAGGTGGCAGTCCTCGTACAGGCCCTCGCCGCCCTCCTCGACGAACAGCGCGTTCTTCGCCGCGCCCTCGACGGTGAGGCCGCGTACGCGCGGCCGGGCCCCGGCGCGTACGACGACGCCGCTGCCGCGCGGCTCGCGGACCGCGCCGCCCTCCACGACGGCCGTGCTGCCCTCCTCCAGCAGCAGGCCCGCGGTGCCGCTGCCGGTGACGGTGACGTTCTCCAGCCGGGCGCCGGTGTCCCGGCCGACCCGGACGCCGGTCTCGCCGGAGGCGGTGATCTCGCACTCCGCGAGCAGCGGGCGGTGCGTGGTGTGCAGGTGTACGCCTTCCCGGCCGCCGGACACCCGGCAGCCGCGGACGGCCGCGTCGCCGCCCTGCACGTACACCCCGGCCAGGCCCGCGTCCGTCATCTCGCAGTCGTCCGCGAGGAGTTCGGACCGCTCGGTGACCCGCACGCCGTACTCGGGCGAACCGCTGACGGTGCAGCCCCTGGCGTGCAGGCGGGCCCCGCCGCCGAGGTGCACGCCGGTGTACGCGGTGTCCCGTACGGTGCAGCCGGTCAGCGTCACCTCCGCCTCGGCCACCGCGTACAGGCCGTTGGCGCCGCTGCGGGCGAAGGTGGAGTCGTGCGCGGTGGCCCGGCCGGCCCCGCTGACGGCCAGCGCGGTGTCCTGGCAGTCGACGGCCCGTACGCCGGTCAACTCGGCGGTGGCCTCGGCCGTGACCAGGATCGCGGCGCCGGTGGTGTGGTGCACATGGCAGCCGTCGAGCAGGACGGAGCTGCTGCCGTCGGCCAGTACGCCGGCGCCCTCGGTGCGGAAGATCTCGCAGTCGCGCAGCCGTACGCCCGGGGTGTCGTGGCCCGGGCGGGCGGCGGATCCGGTGGCGGGCGCGGCCGGTTCGGCGTCCTCGCCGTGGGCGAGGGGCCGGTGGCCCGCGCCGGAGGCCGCGCGGGTCAGGCGGCCCGCCGTCTCGCGGACCCAGACGCCCGCGGCGCCCGTCTCGTGCAGGCGGCAGTCGCGCAGCGCCGCGGTGGCGTGTCCCTCGACCACGACGGCGGTGCCGCCGCTGCCGCGGACGTCGCAGCGGGTCAGCGTCGCGTGCGCGCCGCCCGTGAGCAGGACGCCGCGCCCGCTGGCGCCGTCCACCAGGGCGTCGGTCAGCTCGGCGCGCGCCTCGTCCTCGACCACCAGGCCGTCGCCGACGCAGCCGCCGACGGTCAGATTCTCCAGTGTGGTGCGGCTGGTGCCGGTCAGCCGGACCGCCGCGCCCTCGGCCTTCCGTACCGAACAGCCGCTCAGCAGCGGGGCGGCGGTGCCCGCGACCTCGATCCGGCCGCCGGTGATCTCGCAGTCCCGCAGCACCGGTTCGCCCGCGCGCACCAGCAGCGCTGCCTCGCGGGGCACGGCGGACACGAGGGTGAAGCCGCGGATCTCGGCGCGGCCCGCGTGCACGGTGACGGCCGGGCCGCGGACGGCGACCAGCCGTACGGCGCCCTTCGCGACCAGGGTGACATCCTTGTCAAGCAGCAGGCTCTCGCTGTACGTGCCCGCCTGCACGGTGATGACGGCGCCGGTGTCCGCGCTCCGCACGGCCGCCGCGATGGTGCGGTGGCCGCCCCAACTGCCCGGCGCCACGCGCTGGGCGGCGGCCTTCACCGGGCGCTCCCGGGGGTCGCCCGCCGGGTCACGGGGCGGGTCGAGGGGCGAGTCGAGGAGCGGGTCACCGGGCGGACGTGCCGGGTCCCGGGTCGCTCGGTCACAGGCCGCTCCCCAGGTCGGCCAGCCAGCCGAAGAGGCCGAACACCCCGGCGGCCAGCGGTACGGCGGCCACGAACAGAACGCTGGTGACGGCCGCGGGCCAGGTCGGGCGGTCCGGCTCGATGGGCCGCAGAGCCGCGCCGAAGGCGAGGAAGAGTCCGCAGGCGACCAGAACGGCGCCCACGCCGAAGGCGGCCAGCGGGCCCGCCAGCCGCGAGTCGAACGCGTACAGCGGCACCCGTACGGTCAGCGCCACGAGCCCCAGCACCCCGGCGGCCAACTGCGGTACCACCGCGCTCAGTACGCGTACGGTCGCGGCCTGGAGCAGCAGTCCGACGCTGACGCAGCCCGCCAGCACGAGGGCGTAGACGTCGTGGGACGCGCTCAGGGTGAGCAGGGCCGCCGCGAGGAACACCCCGCTCACCACGCTGAGCAGGGTGAGCAGCGCGTTGCTGCGGTGGACGACGGTGGCCACGGTCCCGTCGTCCAGCGCGGGCGCGCTGACGTCGGGTCCCGAGGGCACGAGCACCGCGATCTGGCCCGCGGCCCTGGGCAGCAGCCCCGCGGTCAGGAACAGCGCCACGGACACGACGGCGGCGGAGCCGGTGAGCCCGGCGTGCGAGGCGGTCAGCGCCACGGTGAGCAGCGCGGCCACCAGTGTGAGCAGGTTGAGCACCACGGTGGCGGGCGACGGCAGCGCGACCAGCCCGATCACCGCGCCGAGCACGGCGAAGACGGAGACGAGTACAGGGGTGGCGACAGGACCGTGCACCGGTCCGTCCAGGCCGACGCAGGCCAGCAGCGGGACGGTGGCGAGCGCGAAGAACTGCCGTACGGCGCGCGGCAGCGGCCAGTTCTTGCGCTCCGCGTACCAGGCGAGCAGCGCCGAGCAGAGCGCGGCGAGCGCGAACAGCGCCGCCCACGGGCCGGCCGGCCGCAGCGCGCCGAGCCAGGCCGCCGCGGCCACCATGAAGACCAGGCCCGCGCCCACGACGCACTGGGCGCGGCGGCGGGAGCTCCACAGGCCGCCGTCGTCCTGGGCGCTGGCGACCTGTTCGTCGAGGTCGGTGACGGTCAACTCGCCCAGTTCCGCCGCCCGCTGGTCGCGCAGGTACAAGGTGGCGCCGTCCACGATGCCCGCCGCCGACAGCGAGTCGCCGGGGGCCATCGGAGCGCCGCCCGACTCGGCGAGCGACCAGACCGGCGGCAGCGCCTCGGACTCGGACTGCCCGCATAGGGAGGCGAGTCGGGGAACGTACTCGGCGATCGGGGCCTGCGCCGGAAGCGCGAGGTCGATCCGCCTGCGTTCGCCGACCACGGTAACCCGGCAGCGTTCATCGGGCACGGATGTTTCCTTCGGTGTCGGACCTCACGGCCGCGCGTCCGCGGGCCGCGGTGGGTCGGTGCCGCCGGGTTCGGAGACACCGACGTCAAAGACGGCGTTCGGCGGCGCCTGGTTTCGGTGGCGTGGGGTTTTTGTGACGCGTGGTCTTCGTGGTGCCGGTCTCAGTGGCGCCAGGTGGAGATGTTGGACCACTCGGCGTCACTGTAATTGCTCCAGTTCACATGCATCGCCTGGGCGATGCGGCCGAGCACACCGTCGGGTCCGAACAGGCCGTCGGCCGCCAGGTCCCACTCGTTCTGCATGTCCTGGTAGTAGGTGGCGGCCTGGCTCTCCCGCCACGCCTCCACCATCGGCGCCAACTGCGACTTCAGCGACTGGAGTTCGCCGGAGATCTCCCCGGCCCTGGCGTTGATCACGCCGCCCGCCGCCGCCAGTCCCTCACCGACGTAGATCGGCGTGCCGTCGATATCGGCCATGAATCGCTCCTCGTTGTGCGGCCCGGATCAGTTGAAGTTGGTGCCGGACGGTGCCTTCGGCAGGTCCTCGCCGAGCGCGGCGAGGTTGTTGAGGTTCTGCTGCTCGGAGTCCTTGTAGTTCACGTAGTTGCCCTGGAGGCCCTTGGAGATTCCCTCCAGGGCGTCGTGCAGCATCCGCGCGTAGACGTCGTACTCCGCCATCAGCGTCTGGAACTGGTTGTGGGCGATGCCCTGCCAACTCGCTTCCAGACTGCTCACATACGTCTTCAGCTCCGCCAACTGCCCGGCGATCTCGCTCGCCGTGGACATCGTGTTGCTGGAGGCGGTGGCCAGGTACTCGGGTGTGACCCGGTACGTGACGCCACCGACGCTCACAGAAGGCTGGTCAGCCATGGAATCCGCCCTTCCTCGCCCGATACCCCGGCAGTCAAACACCGTTTGGGCCCGGTCCGGGCCGCACGAGCCGCAGTGAGCAGAGTCTGAGCAGGTTCTGAACGCGTCGGGAGCGGGGGGCCGGGCCGGTCAGTCGGGGAGGTGGCGGGCGAAGCGGGCGTGGGTGGTCTGGCGGCTGGTGCCGAAGGCGCGGCCGATGGCCTCCCAGGAGACGAGGGAGCGGCGGGCGGCGCGGACGGCTTCGCGGCTGAGCGCGGGGGCGGTCTCTTCGACGCGGGCGACGACGCGCAGCGCGGTGAGGGGCTGGTCGCGGGAGAGTTCCTCGACGCGCCGCCGCAGGGCGGCGAGCATCTGCTCGACGTCGTGGGGGACGGCGCCTTCGGTCGCGGTGACGTGGTACTCCCAGTCGGCCATCGGGCCGGTGCGGGAGTCGTTGCCCTCGGTGGCGTCGTCGTCGCCCCGGATGATGGGGTGGGTCTCGGCGCCGCGCCAGCCGCACTCGCAGGCGCCCTTGACGCCGATCGCACGGGGGCCGTCCGCTCCGTTGTACGACCACCAGGGCTGACGGCCCTCGGGCGGCGTCGCCGGTTCCGCGCCGTCGGCCAACACCGCTGTCACATAACCGGTGTGGCGCCGGGTCTCGTCCACCCACTCCATGGCTCAGCCCTCTCCGCACCGGGAAAAACGTTCCTCAAGGTTCCCTGACAACGCGCTCGGCTGTCAAAGAATTTTGACAGCCGCGCCGTTGGTGCCTGCCCCGGAGGCCCCAGGTGGCTCACGCCTCGCGCAGGGCCTGTTCCACGGCGGTGCGGACGCGGGCGTCCTCGGCGGCTTTGCGCTTGGTGCGGGTGCGGCGGGTGTGGAGGAAGGCGGCGACGGCCAGGGCGAGGAGGACGAGGACGAGGGCGCTGAGGGTCCAGGGGAAGGCCCAGGTGTGGGCCGTGGACTGGACGGTCTTGAGCTGGGTGGTGGAGCCGGAGGCGTCGGTGAACAGCGGGGTGAGGGTCACGGTCGCGGTGAGGCGGACGGCGGGGGCCACGTCGTGGACGGGCACGCTCACCTTCCAGCTCTCGCCGGGGAGCAGTTCGGGCGGCGTGGCCGTCTTGCCGCCGGTGACCGCGAACCAGCCGAACAGGCCCTTGAGCTTGACCGACTGACGGGTCGACATGATCGCGTTGCCGGTGTTGCGGATGCGGTAGGTGACGGTGGCGTCGCCCTTGGAGAAGGGGGCGGCCGTACCGCCGTAGGAGACGTGCAGGTCCTCCACCGCGAGCGTGGGCTTGATCGCGCCGCTGACCCGCAGCTTGATCTTGATGCCGAGCCGCCGGTCGACGTTGATGCCCTGCGCGTCGTCGGGCTGGGTCAGCGAG
Source organism: Streptomyces sp. NPDC008079 (assembly GCF_042957385.1). Taxonomy (NCBI): domain Bacteria; kingdom Bacillati; phylum Actinomycetota; class Actinomycetes; order Kitasatosporales; family Streptomycetaceae; genus Streptomyces; species Streptomyces sp. NPDC008079. The sequence continues at coordinate 203,949 of NZ_JBIBIC010000003.1, read as the reverse complement.
GTGAGGATGCCGCCCACGTAGTCGCCGGGCGTCGCGTTGGCCGGGATGGCGAGGGTGAAGGGCACCTCGACGGTCCTGCCCGGCTGGACCACGACGCGCTCGCGCGCCGCGCGCGCCCACACGCCGATCGCGCGGGACTTCTTGTCGGCGGGCAGCAGGTCGAGTTGGCCCTTGTCGGTGGTGAAGCCGTCGGCGGCGTACACGCCGAGGTCGACCGGTGCCTTGCCCCGGTTGGCGACGACCATCGCGTCCTCGACCTTGCCGCCGGGGTTGACGGCGTAGCTGTAGCTCGACCGGTCGGCGCCGAAGCTGTTCGACGCGGTGCGTACGGTCCAGGCGACGTCGCCCTCGGCGGCGGCGGCCGGTCGCGCGGACAGACCGGTGACCGCGAGGGCGAGGAGCAGCGCCAGGACGGCGGTACGGACGAAGGTGGCGACGACGGTCGTCCGGCGGGTCACGGGCACATGCATGTCGGGGTCCTCGGGCGTTCTGGTCGGAGCTGTCGGAGCTGAGGAACCGGTGGGGCGGGCGCCCGCGGGCGCCTGCCCCACCGGGTGGTGCGGGGTCACTCAGGTGGAGCGGTCAAGCGGGCGGGATCAGCTACTGAGCGCGGTGATCGTGAGAGTCGCGCGGTAGTCGCCCTTGGCGACGCTGCCCGGGATCTTCAGATCCAGGTCGGCGCCGAGCTTGGCCGTGCCCTTGGTGTGACCCTGGTCCGCCCAGCCGAGGCCGCGCGAGACGGACAGGCCGGAGCCGCCGTCGTAACCGGAGTTGACCGTGCCGCCGGCCTTGGCACCCGCGCCGGGGGCGAGGATCTTCGGCGTCCAGCCGAGGTACGCGCCGGAGAACTTCTTGGCGCCGTCCGTGAAGTCGCCCACGCTGGCCGAGATCGACCAGGGAGCGAGCGAGCGGCGGCTGTCCGACACGACGATCGGGTTGATCGTGCCCGTCGCGTCGAAGTAGTCACCGTCGTGGTCCTTGGCGGTACCGAGGTCCACCAGGCCGTTGTAGCCGTCGATGGTCCAGCCGAACTCGCCGGGGGGCGCGGTGGGCACCTTGACCGCGAGGTCCTGGCCGGTGCCGTGGTACGGGTGCACCGTCACCTTGTCGACGACCGAGCCGATCGGCTGGCCCTCGGGGGTGTTGACGCAGGAGACCTGGCCCAGCTCGACCGCCGCGTTGGGCGCGGTGCAGGTGCCGCTGCGCAGGTTCTCGACGACGAGCTTGTCGTTGCGCACCTGGACCTTGACGTAGGAGCGCACGTGCTCCTGGTTCTGCACCGAGTTGTACCAGTAGCTGTCCGGGTTCAGCGGGTCGGGACCCTGGCCCGTGACACCGGTGCCGCTGCTGTCCGGCTTGGTGATGTCGTAGTACTTCGAGCCGGACGCCGAGTTGGCCGTCACGTAGAGCACACCGCCGGGACCGGGGTACACGTCCGCCTGGCCGGGCTGCTCGGCCGCGTCCGCCTTCTGACCGTTCTTGATCAGGTAGCTGCGGGAGTAGCTGTGGTCGTGGCCCTGGAGGACGACGTCCACGCCGAGCTGCGAGAAGGCGGTGGTGAAGTCGGTACGGCGCTGCTTGTTGTCCGAGTCCTTGGCGTGGCTGGCCGGGGAGTAGATCGCGTGGTGGTACGTGAGCACCTTCCACTTGGCCTCGGAGCCGTGCTTGTTGATGATGTCGGTGACGTACTTGACGTGCGCCTCGTCACCGCCGCCGCCCGAGGAGGCGGCGTAGCTGTTGCTGTTCAGGTCGATGAACAGCACGTCCTTGTAGATGTACCAGTAGTCACCGCCCGAGGTGTTCGAGCCCGGGTTGCCGTTGGCGTAGTACGGCGCCGAACGGTCGGTGTTCGGGGTGTACAGGTGCTGCTCGTACGCCTTGCCGCCGACATCGTGGTTGCCGATGGTCGCGGCCCACGGGTACTGACGGAGCTTGTCGGGGGCCAGGAAGGAGTCCCACTGCGCCTCGGTGTTCGCGGTCTCGACCTGGTCGCCGCCGGACACCAGCAGTTCGGCGTTCGGGTTGGCGGCCAGCGAGACGTCGAGCGTGTCCTTCCAGCCCGCCTGGTCCTTGGCGAGGTTGCCGGAGGAGCCGATCTGCGGGTCGCCGTAGAACAGGAAGTCGTAGTCGCCCTCGAAGTCCTGCGTCTTGAAGGCGTAGGTCTGCGACCAGTTGCCCACGGAGCCGACACGGTAGGAGTACGCCGTGTTCTCCTTCAGGCCGGTGATGGTGGCGTGCCGGTTGAAGCCGCCGCTGGTGGCGATGTTCGCCCCGCCGATGGCGTCGAACGTGGCGGCGTCCGCCGGGAATTCACCGTTGACCAGGGTCGCGGTCGGGGCGGCCTGGATGACCTGGGCCATGTCGGCCGAGGAGTACCAGGTCACCGTGCGCTGCGTCTCGTTCGCGCCGACACCGAGGATGATGCTGGTGAGGGCGGCGGGGTCGGCGGCCACGGCGGGGGAGGTGAGTCCCGCGCCGACGGCGAGCGCCAGACCCATGGTGACCGCGGTGGCCCCGGTGACCACGCGGCGTCGTACGGACCCGTGGGTCCGTACCGATCTGATCGATCTCATCTGTGTTTGTTCCTTTTTGGACGGAACTGCATGGAGCTGAGGTCATCAAGCTCCCATCGGTTGGTAAACAGGCGGCAAATGCGATCTTCGCCTGACCTGAACTTCACCTCAGTTGAAGGCTCAGCCACCGCCCACCCGTTGCAGGAACCACACAAGTCCCATAAGCGCTACACCTGCGGAAACGGTGCCGGTCACCCAGAGCCCCGCGGTCGGCGAACGGCGGCGCAGCAGGGCCAGCAGCGGGAAGACGACGGCGATGATCGACAACTGCACGACCTCGATGCCGACGTTGAAGACCAGGAGGGAGCCGAGCAGCGTCCAGGACCACGCCTGGTCGATGCCGAGCGCGCCCGCGAAGCCAAGGCCGTGGACGAGGCCGAAGCAGAAGACCACCGCGAGCCGCAGCCAGCCCGCCCGGTCGAGGGCGACGTGGTCGCGCAGGAAGCCGCGCCCGCCGGAGCCGGGCCCCGAGCCGGAGGCGCCCCGGGCCGAAGCGCCCGGATCCAGGTCGGAGGCGTGGCTGCCGCGCTGCCGTATCCGCCACAGGTGCCAGCCCGCGACCACCGCGATCGACAGCGCGATGACCGGCTCGACCAGCCGCGACGGCACGTCGACCGCCCCGAGCGCGGCGAGCATGAAGGTCACCGAGTGCGCGAGCGTGAAGCTGGTGGCGGCGAGCACGATCTCGCGCAGCCGCCGCGACCCGGCGATCAGCGCCAGCAGGAACAGGATGTGGTCGGTGCCGGTCAGCAGGTGCTCGGCGCCCAGCCGGAAGAACTCCCAGAACCAGGCGTACCAGGGCTGATCGATCGAGAAGGACGGGTGCGCCGCGTCGAGCGCCGCGCTGCCGGAGCGGCCGTCCAGGTCGTACGTGACGATCGTCTTCGTACCGCGGACGTATGTCTCGCTGTCGGGGAACAGACCGCTGCGGACCCGGTGGTCACCGGCCAGCTCCTGGCAGTCCCAGTCCAGCAGCAGGACGGTGTACGGCACCCCCTCCTGCCGGTCCATCGTGAAGTCGCCGACCTGCTCCGGCGCGCACGCCTTGCCCGCGGCGGTGACCGAGAAGCGCTGGGTGACATAGGCGACGGCCGACTTCTTGTGGGCGTTGAGGGCCGCGGCCTGCGCTGTGGTGTCACCGGCGTCGAAGGCGCCGTTGCCGGTGCGGAAGAGGTCGTCGTCATGTTCGGCATCGGCAGCGGATATGACGAAAAGGTCGTATTCAAGCTTGAGGGAAGTACGGACATGGCCCTCGTCCGCCGCCGTCACATGGACGTACGCGGTGGACGAGAAGCCGTGGGCGAACGCCGGTTGGACGGCGCCGAGGAAACCGATCAGCGCCGCGGCGATGCAGATGACGGCGCGACGGACCCGCTCTGACATGGGACTCCTTGGGTAGGAGGAGCACGCTGCACGTCACGGGTGAACTGAAACCGGCGGGTCGGCGAACCCTGGGCCAACAAGGTCCGCAAAGGCGTTCGAGGTTCCCCACGGAGGCGATCGGCGTCGCAGGATGGACCCGCGGCACCCGCCCATGGCTCTCACCAGGGCGTTCTCTCGTCACACCGTTCACAGCAAGCCCTCGGCACCTCGCTCACCCCTTATCGCTCAGCGCTCAGCACCTATCGCTCAGCAGTCACCGCTCACCGCTCAGCACCAATCGCTCAGCACTCACCGCTCACCGCTCACCACTCATCTCGGAGGACGATCGACGTGCGCCCCCCGCTTCGGGCCGTTGCCATGCTGGCGGCGGTCACCGCGCTGGCCCTCGGAACCGCCGGATGCGGCTCCGACGACGACTGGTCGCAGCCGCGCGCCAAACCCTCGCCCGTCGGCACGCTCGGCCCGCGCTTCGTGGACAGCGTGTCGCCGCCCGCGCCCGAGTCGACCGTCACCCCGGCGCCCGGCTCGTGGGAGGGCGTCCACCCGCCGAAGGGCTACCGCGTGGTGCTGCTCAGCGCGGGCACCGACCGGCCGACGCGGTCGCTGGTCGACGCGGTCAAGAAGTGGGCGGACGAGGAGCACGTCAAGCTCAGGACCGTCGTCGCGGACGGTGCGGCCGACCTGCTGCCGAGCGTCACCAGGGCGCTCGACATGCACGCGGACCTCATCGTCAGCGCGGGCAACGACCTGATCGACCCGCTCGTGCCGGTCACCGCGAACCACCTGTCGCAGCAATTCCTCGTCGTGGGCGCGGAGTTGGCCGAGCCGACGCACAATGTCACCGCCGTCGACTGGTCCGGCGCGTCCTTCCGCGGCGAAGGGCTCGGCATGTCCTCGACGTACGACGCCGGTTCGTTCACCGCCGCGCGCTGCGCGGCCTCGATCAGGGCGGGGGTCGCGGCCGTGCTCAGCGACCTGACCGGGATCGTGATCTGGCTCGACAAGGTGTAGGCGGAGCCGCGGCGACCGCCCGGAACCGCGAACGGCTCCTATACTCCCTGCTCATGACCGACATCGACGAGCAGGGCCGGCCGCTTCCCCCCGAGACGGGCGGGGAGACCGAGACACTGCTGGGCTTCCTCGACTTCCAGCGGGCGACGCTGGCGTGGAAGTGCGCGGGACTCGACGCGGCCGGGCTCGCGGCGGCCCTTCCCACCTCCGCCATGACGCTGGGCGGCATGCTCAAGCACCTGGCGTACGTGGAGCAGTGGTGGTTCTCGCAGTGGCTGGCCGGGCGGTCGCCGGAGGCGCCGTGGGACACGGTCGACTGGTCGGCGGACGCCGACTGGGACTGGCACTCGGCCGCGGACGACACCCCCGAGCAGATCCGTACGCTCTGGGAGGACTGCGTCGCGCGCTCGCGTGAACTGACCGCCGCGGCGCTGGCCGAGGGCGGGCTCGACACGCTCTCGCGGCGCGCGGACGCCGCGGGCCGGGCGCCCAGCCTGCGCTGGATCCTCTTCCACATGGTCGAGGAGTACGCGCGGCACGTCGGCCACGCGGACCTGATCCGCGAGTCGGTGGACGGTCTCACCGGGGAGTAGCGAGCGCGCCCCGCGCGGCGGTGAGTTGGGGAGCCACGACGGGGATGCCTGACGCCATGTCACCACGGCGACCGGCGGGGCGTTCGGCGACGAGGGCCGATGCCTGACGGACCGTCACATCGGGCCACCGCGGGCGCGCTCCGGACGCGCCGCCACGCCCGCGGCCGGCGCGGTCCCGCTACGGCCTCGGCCCGTCCTCGCGCAGCGCGCGGTCGACCAGGGCGCCCGCCGCGCCCGGGTACGCGGTCGGGTCACACAGGGCGGCCAGCTCGTCCGGGCCGAAGTGACCCGCCAGGTCAGGGGATTGGGCGAGGACGTCGGCGAGCGGGCGGCCGGAGTCGGCGGCTGCCGCGGAGGCCGCGGTGAGCAACGCGCGGGCGGCGGCCTTGCCGAGATGCGGGGTGAGGACGGCCACGATCCGCTCCGAGACGACCTGACTGCCCGTCATGTCCAGGTTGTCACGCATACGGGCGGGGTGGACGGCGAGCCCCTCGGCCAGTTCCGCCGCGGTGTGCGAGGCCCCGCCGACCAGCCGCAGGCACTCGCGCAGGAACTGCCACTCGGCGTGCCAGACCCCGGCCGACCGTTCGTCCTCCGCGACCAGACACTGCGTCAGACCGGCCGCCAGCACCGGGACTTGGAGCGCCGCGCTGCGGATCAGCGTGGACAGCACCGGATTGCGCTTGTGCGGCATCGCCGACGACGCACCGCGCCCCGCGACACCCGGCTCCGCCACCTCCGCGACCTCGGTCCTGGCCAGCGACTGCACGTCGACCGCGATCTTGCCGAGGACGCCCGCGGTGAGCGCGAGCGCCGCCGCCAGGTCCGCGACGGGCGTACGCAGCGCGTGCCAGGGCAGTACGGGCCTGGCGAGGCCGGTCTCGTCGGCGAAGGCCGCGACCAGCTCGTCCAGGTACTCCCCCGGGTCACCGGCCTGCCCGTCGCCGTCGACTCCCGTACCGGCGGCGGTGTCCCCGGCACCGGCGCCGTACCCGTCGACCCGCGCGTACGCGAGGTATCCGGCCAGCGTGCCCGCGGCCCCGCCGAGCGAGACCGGCAGTCCGTGGTCGAGCAGCGCGGCCAGCCGGGCGTCCGCGTCGAGTGCGCCCTGCCGCCAGCCCGCCGCCTTGAGGCCGAAGGTGGTCGGCACGGCGTGCAGCGCGAGGGTGCGGCCCGCCATCGGGGTGTCGCGGTGCTCGGCGGCGAGCGCGGCCAGCGCGCGCTCGACCCGCGCGAGGTCGCCGCGGATCAGCCGCAGCGCCCGCGCGGCGACCAGCATCATCCCGGTGTCGAGGACGTCCTGGCTGGTCGAGCCGCGGTGGACGTACTCGGCCGCCGCCGGGTCGTGTTCGGCGACCGCCCGGGTCAGCGCCTGGACCAGGCCGACCACCGGGTTGGCGGTCTCGCGGGAGGCGAGCGCCAGCGCGCGCAGGTCCATCAGGTCGGTGTGCGCCGCCGCCGCGATGGCCGTGGCCGCCGACTTCGGCAGCGTGCCGAGCCTGGCCTGCGCGCGGGCCAGCGCGGATTCGGCGTCCAGCATCGCCTGGAGCCAGGCGATGTCGGACACCGCCGCCTCGACCGGGGTGCCCGCGCGGACCGGCGAGAGCAGCCCGGCGTCGATGAGGGTGTCCTGCTCACTGGGCCGGCTGCTCATACGATCACTCCGAAGGTGTGGGTCTCGGCCAGTACGGCGGGGTCCGCGCCCGCAGCCCCGGCGACAGCGGCGGAAGCGCCGACGCCGGAACCGGCACCCGTGGCCCCCTCGCCGGAAGTCCCGTTGCCCGCGGCCCCGCTGCCGGAAACACCGCTCCCGGAAACACCGTTGCCGGAAACCCCACTCCCGGAAGCCCCGCTGCCCGAAACCCCGGACCCGGCCCCGGCCAGCCTGGCCGCGGGGACCGCGCCCCGCGCCTCCGGGTCACCGGCGCCCCGGCCGCCCGCCGCCAGCGCGAGCAGCGCGCACGCGATGGACTCCGAGTCGCCGAGCGTCACCGAGTCGACGCCGGGCCTGATGCCCGCCGCCGTGACCCAGTGCACGGACTCGGTCGGCACACCGTAGGCGAAACGGCGCGGATGCGCCTGCCCGCGCGGGTCGAGCAGCCGGTAGGGGCGCTCGGTGACGGCGAGGCCGCCGGACTCGTATCCGCCGCCCGAGCCGGTCGGGATGCGGTACGGCGCGCACTGCTCGGTCGCCATCAGGTAGTTCAGCAGCGGCTCGGCGGTCCGGCGCAGGTCCGGCTCCGGCAGCCGCGCCTCGATCAGCGCGGAGGCCACGACCGGCGGCCCCGGCACGACATGCGACGAGGCGACGAAGGCGGGCCTGGCCGGGTCGAGGCGCACTTCGGTGCCGGGTCCCGTGACCACCAGCACCCGCGCCTCGATCAGCGCGATCATCTCCTCGATGCGGGAGGCGGGGGGCCCGATGGACAGGAAGGCGTTCATCGGGGTGTACCACCCCTCCAGCTCGTCCCGGTGCGACGTGCCGTCGAGTCCGCCGTGGTCCACGGCCAGCCGCACCTCGTTGCGCAGATCGCGCAGCACGTCGAGCGCGGCCTTCAGCGGGCCGCTGACATTGCCCGCCCTGGCCTCGCGCACATCGCGCGCCAAGTACCCGAGCAGCCAGACCCTGAACTCCTCCCGGTCGGCGAACCGCCGTCCCAGGTAGGGCGTCAGCAGCCGCTCCCAGCTCCAGCGCTCCTCCGGCTCGACGCCGTACTTGTCGAGGAGTTCGGTCTCCTCGCGCGACCCGGCCGTCTCCAGGAAGCGCACGCCCAGCTCCGCGCCCTCCGCCGCGCGGTCCTGGGCGTGCAGCAGCGCCTGGTAGTAGACGCTCTGGACCTCCTTGGAGATCAGCGGCCACAGATGGGTCCGAAAGTGCAGTCCGGGACCGCCGGTCGCCCGGTCGCGGGAGGCCGCGATGTAGGCGGGGGTGAGCAGCCGCGGGTGGTAACGGCCGTACGCGCCCTTCTGGTTCTCGCCGCGCGCGTGGTACGGGACCCCGCGCCGGGAGGTCGCGTACAGCGACGGCTCGCGCCCGGAGGGCAGATAGACCAGCCGGTCGCCCTCCCTGCGGAAGGTGCCGCCGCGGCCCGCGGTGAGCAGCGTCATGTGGTCGAAGAAGTTCAGGCCGAGGCCCCTGAGCAGCACCGTCTCGCCGGGAGCGATCCGGGACAGGTCGACGTCCGCCGGGTTGGCGGGGGTGATGTACGTCAGCCGGTGGATCGCGGCCAGTGTCGCGGTGCGCTCCTCGCGCGGGGTCGGGCGCGCGGCGACATGGCCCTGGGCGAGAACCACCGCGTCCAGCCCGTGCAGCCATGCGCCGTTGTCCAGCCGGATGCTCTGCGGCCCGTCCGGGTCGCCCATGGCGTCGGCGACGGCCACCGCGCGCGAGCGGTGTTCCTCGACGGTGACGTGCGCGGGCGCGTTGCCGGTGATCCGCAGGAAGCAGGAGCGCAGGTAGCGGCCGTAGAAGGCGCGGGTGGGGTACGAGTCGGGGTCGAGCCGCCGGGCCTCGGCCAGGTCCTCCGGGTCGTGCGCGTCGGGCATACGGCTCCCCGGCACGGCACCGCCCGGCGCCCCGGCCCCCGGGTCGCCGTCCCCCGGCCCCAGCAGGCCCTTCGCCCACTCGTACAGGCTCGGGCCCGGCTCGATGGGGCCGTCGATGGTCACCCGGTCGTCGGTGAAGACGGTGATCTGGGAGGCGACGGTGTTCATCAGCAGATGCCGCGACTGGTCGGTGCGCCAGACGCTTCCTGCCCCCGGCTCGGCGGGGTCCACCACGTGGACCGTCAGCGATGAGCAGGAGGGCGACTTGCGCTCGTGGGCGCAGAGCCGCTCCAGTACGGACAGGCCACGCGGGCCGGCGCCGACGAGGCAGACGGCGAGGTCCGCCGCAATGCTCATGGGTCTTCTCCATCCGGTGGCCTGGTCCCCCGACCGGGCACGGGTGCGGGCGCGATACGCCGGTGGTGACCGGCGCGGGCGGTTGCCATGAGGGGAGGCGGAGGCGAGAGGGAACCTTGTGGGCGGGTGTTTTCGGGCAGGGCAAGGCGTACGGGCGGCTCGGGGCGGTGCCCCGAACCGCCGGCACCGGGTCGTCACGGCATGGGGAGGATCAGCTCTTGCGGGTGAACTCCCGTACCGCGGTGGCGAATTGGGCAGGCTGGTCGAGCGGGAGGAGCGAGTAGCTGTCGGCGATCTCGACGAGGCTTCCCTGCGGCAGGATCTCGGCGAGCCGGCGGCCGTGCGCGGGCGGCATGACGCGGTCCTTCTCGGCCCACACCACCAGCGCGGGCCGGTCGAAGGAGGAGAGCCCCTCGCTCACGCCGACCAGCAGCTTCTTGTCGGCGGCGATACCGCGGAGCACCCGCACCGTGTCGCGCCGCACGTCGGCCTGGGCGAGGATCGGCTTGATCCAGTTCTTGCTGACGGCGTCGCCCCGCTTGGTGAGCCAGCCGAAGGCGATCGGCTGGCGCCGTACCAGCTTCAGCCGCATCTGCTGCATGAAAAGGCCGAAGAAGGTGGGCGACAACTTGCCGGTCATCACGACGGTCTTGCCGGTCAGCCCCGGCGGAAAGTTGTCGAATGCGTCGCAGGACGCCAGCACAATTGAGCCGACGCGCGGCGCGCCTTCGTCCACGAGCAATTGCACGACGGCGCCGCCGGTGTCATTGCCGACCAGGGTGACATTGTCCAGATCCAGCCGTTCGAGGAATTCCCCGACCAGCCGGGCGAGTCCGCGCGGCGAAAGGTCGGCGTCCTCCTTGACCGGCTTGGTGTGGGCGCCCATCGGCAGCACCGGCACCACGCACCGGTGGTCCGCGCGCAGATCGGCGACCACGTCCGCCCACAGGGTCTCGTCCATCAGGAGGCCGTGCAGCAGGACGAGCACCGGCCCGTCGCCGCCGGTGTCCTGGTAGTCGATCGTCCCGGCCGAGAGTTCGATCTGTTCCATGGTCATACGTCAAACCCGTCTGTCGGCTCGCCGTGGCGGGGTTTATTTGACGGATGCTCCGTCAGCACTCCCCGCATTGGCCTCAGTTGGTGGTCAGCGGCTTGAGCATATCGAGCGGATTGCGCCCGCTCCAATGTCCGTCGACCGCGTACGGCCTGAGCCGCACGAACAGCGTTTCGTGGTGGAAATCGCGTTCCTCGTGCTTCTTCATCGCCCTGACGTGGCCGCCGGGGTAGGAACCGACCGTGTACTGGCGCATTTCCTTGACGCTGCGCCAGAGCGAGAAGGTCGCCACCTGATTGGGCGGCCTGATCAGCGAGGTGCCCTCGAGGAAGGCGGGGTGGTGGGCGGCGTCGCGCTCGGCGTGCGAGGCGGCGGCGACGAACGGCACCACCCGGTTGAGGCGTACCCGGGCCAGGGTGAGCACCCCGATGGGGTGATCGTCCACGGGTATCTCGCGGCGCGGCAGCTCCAGCAGGCCGGGCCAGGCGCCGAGGGTGCGGACCGGCTCGAACCGGGCCCGCCAGCCGTTCTCGTACGGCTTGGCGACCGGGTGCGACAGGAAGCGGTCCAGCGCCTCGTCGTTGTCCCACGCGGCGATCATCGCGGCGCCGGTGGGCTTGACGTCGAACATCGCGCTCTGCGAGCGCAGCGGGCTCATCAGGAAGGGGCTCGCCCAGTGCAGGCCCTCGTGCGCCTCGGGCTTGGGCCCGTTGCGCAGGGCGCTCATGGCCTTGGCGGGGCCGACCTCGGCGAGGTGCAGGGACATGATCATGCCCGAGCCGATACGGGGTGTTTCCAGGTTCTCAGGCACGCTGGCAGTCGCCTTTCGTCGCGTGGGCGCTTCCGGATCTCATCGCGTGGGCTCTTCGACGGGCACGGCGGTCTTCTGGGTCACCAGCAGCCGCCCGGGGTCCTCGCCGGTCTCGCGCCCGATGATCTCGGTGGCGACGCGGCGGCCGGAGTAGATCGCCCCGGACATCGACCCGAACTCGTGGGGCACGGACTCCGCTCCGGCCCAGTGGATCCGGCCGACCGGCTGCTTGAGCGCGGGACCGTACTCGGTGTACAGACCGGGCGGGGCGTAGGCGTGGTAGCAGCCGCGGGTGTACGGCTCCGCCATCCAGTTCTGCTCCAGCAGGTCGTACGGCTTGCCCGCGCGCGGCCCGAAGAAGCGCTCCAGCTCCCGCAGGACCAGGGCGCGTCGCTCCCCCGCGGGCAGCTTGGCGACCTGCCGGGCGGGCGGCCCGGTGACGAAGCCGGTGAGGACGCCGGGCGTGCCGTCGGGCGGGCAACTGTCGACCGTGGCGCGTACCGGGCTGGAGTGGCTGATCACATGCCCGGTGAAGCCCTCGGCGCGCCAGAACGGCTCGTCGTACAGGGCCAGGTACTTGATGGCGGCGCCCATCGTCATGCGCTGGCTGACGTGGTCGCGGTGCTCGGGCAGCGGCGGGTCGTACTCGATCCGCCCGGCCAGCGGCACGGGCACGGCCATCACGACCCAGCGGCCGACCGCCTCGAATCCGGCGCCGCGTACCCGGACGTGCTCGCCGGAGTGCTGGATGCTGCGGACCTCGGCGTTGAGGTACGTCTCGTCGTCGACGGTCTTCGCCAGGGTCGTCGCGAGGTTGTGCGAGCCGCCGACGAAGCGGTTCTCCAGGGTGCCGCCGGTGATCTGGGTCATGGCCCTGAACCCGCCGGTGCCGTTGGAGTAGTTGAGGACGTGCAGCAGGGAGACGTCGGCCGGTGCGGCGGCCATGCCCGCCTCGATCATCAGCCGCATCAGGGCCCGGCCGCCCTTGGTGCGGACATTGCGCTGCGTCCAGGACCACATGGTCTCGCTGTCCCACTGGGTGGCGTGCGGGGCCTCCCAGGGGGCGTCCTGCGGTACTTCGCGGCGCATCCGCTCGATGCGCAGCGCCGCCTGCCCGAAGTCCAGCAGCGTGGCCGCGCTGACCTTGGGCGCCATGCCCTTCCAGGGCTGCATCTTGCCGCCGTCGTCGATCAGCCGGTAGCCGGTGTCGTAGACCTTCGCGGTCTTGATGCCGACGGACTGGGCGGCCCGGTGGCTGATCGTCCCGGCCTGGCCGTAGAACTCACAGCCCAGTTCGGCGACCTTGCCGTCCCCGAGGGGCTTGCTCAGCGACCGGCCGCCGAGGCGGGAGCGGGCTTCGAGCAGCGCCACGCTCTTCCCGGCCATCTTCAGTTCGCGCGCGGCCGTGATCCCGGCAAAACCCGCACCGACGACGATCACATCGGCTTCTATCGATGGGTACTCGCTGATGTCGTGCAATGCCCTCTCCTACAGTTCGGGTGTCGATCCGCGCTGGGTTCCGCCGTGCACCGGCCGTGACGTGGACCGTGGTTACGCGCCGTCGCGCAGCACCACGTCCTGGCTGACCGCCTCCAGACCGCCGTTGTCGCGGTTCTTGATCATCTCGGTGAGGAGGTAGCGCCGGGCCTTGACGGTCGCGGTGCGCTGGAGGTCGTCGGGCGTGACCTCCAACGGGACGCCCAGGCCGGTGATCCCGGCGGAGGCGGACTTCCAGACCTCGGGGTCGAGGGACTTCCCGTCGCGCATGCAGACCACCGGGACCGGCTTGCCCTGCTCGTCGGGGACGACCACGATCTCCTCGGCGTTGGGAATCCGCTCCAGCAGCACGTCCTCGATCCACAGGCAGCTCTCGACGCCCTCGATCCGGTCCGCGATGCGGTCCAGGATCTCGATCTGCCCGAGCCGGCCGCGCCGCCCCCAGTCGCCGGTGTCGAACCACTTGCCGTGCCGCCGCTCGGCGAACTTCTCCGGCGTGCCCACGAACGACAGCGCGCGGGCCGGGGTCTTGACCTGGATCATGCCCGGTTCCGACTGGTCGGAGCGGCGCTTGCCGGTCTCCGGGTCGGCGATCCTGGCCCGGATGCCGGGCACCTCCCAGCCGACGCTGCGGGTGTCGCGGCCCTTGAGCCGGCCGAACGAACCACGGGTGTACGGGCGGACCGAGACCACCTGCGTCTCGGTCATGCCGTAGCACTGGAGCCAGACCGGGTACTTGCGCTTGGACGCGTCCAGCAGCGCCTGGATGGTGCGCGGGTGCATCGCGTCGAAGGAGTTGAAGTACAGCCGGATGCTGGAGAACGGCTCCGACGGATCGTCGATGATCCGCTCCCAGCCCATGAAGTTGTTGGGGTGCGACTCCAGGATCGTGGGCCGGTACTGGGGCAGCAGCCGCAGCATCGTCTCCTCGTCGGGCCTGGCGATGCCCAGCAGCGGGGTGCCGCGCGAGAAGGACGCCATCTGCGTGATGGCGGCCCGCACATGGACGTGCGAGATGGCGCTGGCGAACAGCTCGTCGGGGGTGTGGAAGCCGGGGAAGATCGACTCCATCAGGGCGTTGTAGGACACGCCCTTGGCGGACGCCTCGGCGAGCTTGGACACCCCGGTGGTGCTCGACGTGTGGGTGATCAGCATCGGCTCGTCGTCCTTGAGCGGACTCGGCGCCGGAATCCGGCCGCCCCACAGGTCCGCCACCGGTATGCCGCCGTCGATGTCGGCGATGGCGGTCATGCCCAGGTGCCGCAGCCGCTCGCCGTCCAGCCGGGCGTACTTGGCGACCTCGGGGTCGGTGACCAGGAATTTCGCCTGGAGGCGCTCCAGCAGGATGTTGATGATGTCCGGGTCCAGGCGGGCCGACAGCAGCGCGGGGATCGCGCCGATCCTGGCGGTCGCCCAGGCCAGCGCCTGGATGTCGTAGTTGGGCGACTTGACGATCGCGACCCGGTCCCAGCGCTTGACGCCCGCGGACTTCAGGACGGCGGCCATCTGGTCGACCAGGGTGGCGAATTCGACGAAGTCGAGTTCGACGCGCTGCTCGGGGTCCCAGGTGAACGGCTGGTCGAGGTAGATCGGCACCCGGCCGTGCTTCTCGGCCGCGCGCTCGGCGACCAGGCCGACGTTGAGCGGCTTGACCAGGGCGACCCGGTCGGGCTTGAACTGGGCCTTGAGCATCTTGGCCGCGTCCAGACGCCGGGCGGAGAGCGGGATCTTGGACCGTGTCCGGTCGCCAGCGATCGAAACCATACGACTCATCCCTTCCTGCGGGTTGCCGTGCCGACACCCGTGCGATCGGTGGTTGCGTACTTGCGGCGCTCGTCCGCCATGAGCCGTTCGTATTCGTTGGGGTCGACCAGCAGATGGCCGGACGAGTCGTGGAACCGCTTGTCCTGGCGGCGGCGGGCGTTCCTCAGCTCCGACCACATCTGCGCGCGCGAGGGGAGGCTGACGGTCTCGGTCAGCAGGTCGCCGACCCACTCCGACTGGAACTCGGCCAGCGGCATCAGCGACATCATCGAGTGCAGCAGGCCGATGAAGTACAGGCCCTCGGTCTCCGGCGGCACCACCTGGTGGTAGAGCGCGGGCGCGTCCTCGCCGTCGCCGACGAGCGTGTCGTCGAGGAAGGGGTAGTCGATCTTGTAGCCGGTGCAGTGGATGATCACATCGGCCTCGGTCTCGGTGCCGTCCGAGAAGCGGACGGTACGGCCGTCGACCGTGTCGATCACCGGCTTGGCGGTGATCCTGCCGTGCGCGATGGCGGGCAGCAGCTCGCTGCTGGCGACCAGCGGCCCCTGCCCGACCTTGTACGGCGGGTCGGGCAGCCCGTACGCCGACATGTGGCCGTGCACCAGCTTGATCATCAACGTCACCAGCGGGCGCCGCTGTTCGACCGAGAGCTTCTTCATCATCGGCGACAGCTTGTCGATCGGGCCGCCTTCGAGGATCTTCGGGACGACGTAGTGGCCGGTGCGCACCGACAGGTAGGTGGCCTCCGCGACGCGCGACACCTCGGTGGCGATGTCGGCGGAGGTGGCGCCGAGACCGATGATCACGACCTTCTTGCCCGCGAGGTCCGCCGGACCCTCGTAGTCGTAGGAGTGCATCTCGGTGCCGGTGAACTTGCCCTCGTACGAGCCGAAGAGCGGCAGCCCGTGCCGCCCGCCGGAGGCGACCATCACCGCGCGGTACAGATGCGTCGTGCCGTCGCCGAAGGTCACCGCCCAGCCGCCGCCCGCCGCCTGCTCGACCCGGCTGACCTCGGTGTCCAGTTGGATGTGCTCGCGCAGCCCGTAGTGGTCGACGTAGGAGTCGAAGTACCGCGCCACCTGGGTGTGGTGGGGGTAGTCCGGGTAGTCGTCCGGCATCGGGAAGCTCGGGAACTGCATGACGGTCTTGGAGGTGTTGGCGAACAGCGCCGGGTACGCACAGCTCTTGCCGCCCTGCGCGGGATACCGCCACAGGCCGCCGAGTTCCGAGCGCCGCTCGTAGGCGTCGAAGGCGATGTCGCGGATCTTCAGCGAGCGGCACATCGCGATGCCCGCGGAGCCCGCGCCGATGACGCAGACCTTGTCCCTGCGGTCCTCGGGCGCGGACGCGGCATCGGCCACCGGCTCGTGCGTGGTGGTCATCAGGACTCCCCCGCGCGCTCGGTGCTCGCCAGCGCCAGCAGGCCGAGCAGGGTCGCGGTGGCCGCGGCGCTGGTGTCGACCACGGTGGACTTCTTCAGCCGGCCCTTGCGGTGGCCGAGGATTCCGGCCGCGACGTCGAGGCCGTCGCAGAGGATGCCGGCCTTGAGCAGCAGCCTGCGGGTCTCGCCCCTGCTGGCCAGGACGCCCACGATCAGGGCGATGTTGCGGGCGGCGAACAGCCGGACCAGGTACTCGCCGTCGGCGTCCTCGTTGATGTGCAGCTTCTTCGCCCCGATGGCGGGCGCCAGGAACGCCGCCGCGCCGACCGTACGCAGGGTGCTGAGCAGAACAGCCGGCGTATCGCTCTTGTTCATAGTGATGCGAGTTCCTCTCGCGCCTCGGCCATCGACATCACGTCGTGGCACTGGGAGCCGGTGTCGGTGGGAATTCCTTGGCGAAGCCGGTGAGCCGGACGACGACTCCGGCCTGCCGCAACATCTCGATGTCCGTCTCGGGTTCCGCGGACTGCTCGGGGAACGAGATCCCGGCCGGCAGGTCCCGGCTCAGCACGCGCTCGGCCGCGCGGACCGCGCCCATCGCGCTGAGGTGGCCCTGGCCGCGGGTGTCGAGCAGATCGATGGAGACCGAGCGGTTCGCGCTGTGCGCGGTGACGGTGAGCCCGCAGAAGTCGCCGGTGCCCGCGCTCTGGAAGAGCGCCGCGCGCACCCCGTGCAGCGGCGGCTTGGTCAGCGCCCGCAGCGCGCCCGACCGCTTCAGCCCGATCATCGCGTACAGCGACGGCACGCTCTGGAGCGCGATGCGGGTCTCGACCGTCGGCACGCCGAGGGTGAGCGGCACGGTGGTCTGCTCCAGCGTGCTCACATACGCGGCGGGCCGCTCGTTGCCGTCGGCGCAGCGCACCAGGCGGCGGCCGGTCAGCGGGTGCGTGGGCTGCCGCCTGCCGTCGCGCATCGCGTAGTACGGCCAGGCCAGCCGTTCGGCGAAGCCCCAGGAGTCGGGGCCGACCTTGTCGTCGGACGAGGACAGCACCGCGATCTCCACCCGCTCGGCCTGGCCGAGTTCGCGGACGGCCGCGGCGGCCATCAGCGCGTTGAGCCCGGCGTACCAGGCGCCGGACAACAGCACGGGGGACGTGGGCCGTTCACGCGAGACCGCGACGGTGACGTCGAGAATCCCGGCGTGGCCCGCGCGGTTGATGTCCGCGATCGGGATGCCCCGGCGCATGGCGTCCACGATGAGGTGGTCGCCGGGGTCGCTGACCACGGCGAGGACGGCCGCGGGCCGCTCGGGCAGCGCCCCCAGCGGGCGTTCGGCGCGTACGTCGATGACGGCGGTGCTCGCGCCGATCCGCGCGGCCAGCGCCGTCGCCCGTTCGGGGTTGCGGCCCGCCAGCACGATCGGCAGGTCGGGGTGGCGCTGCCGGATCAGCCGCGCCGCGTGCTCGCCCACCACTCCGTAACCGCCCACGATGAGCAGCGGCGGCCGGGCGGCGGCGCGTCTGGGTCTACTGGCCATGGCTCACCGCGCCGCTGATCGTGGTGTCCGGCTTGCGCTCCTCGCCGCGCTCCTCCGCCGCCCGCGCGAACAGCTCGCGGGCCACCCGGCGGCCGGAGTCGACGGCGCCGCCCATCGAACCCATCTGGTGGACACCGCTCTCGGTGCCCGCCCAGTGGATCCGGCCGATCGGCTCGCGCAGCGCCTTGCCGTACGCCGTGTACAGTCCGGGCGGGCCGAAGCCGTGGTAGCAGCCGCGGGTGAACTCCTCGTCCAGCCAGTTCTGTTCGACGAATTCGCGGGGCTTGCCCGCCTTCGCGCCGAGCCCGGCGACCAGTCCGTCGAGTACGGCGGTACGCCGCTCGGACGGCGACAGGCGGGTCAGCGCGCGGGCGGCGGAGCCGGTGACGAAGGCCGACATCACGCCGGGGCTGCCGTCGGCGGGCGAGGTGTCGAAGGCGACCCGGAACGGGCCGTCGCTGCTGGTGATCTGGCCGCTGAGCCCGGCGGCGCGCCAGAACGGCTCGTCGTAGACCGCCAGGCACTTCATGGCGGCGCCCGCGGGCATCCGCTGCGCGAACTGGTCGCGGTAGCCGGGCAGCGAGGGCGCGTAGGTGATGCGTCCGGCGAGCGTGACCGGGATGGCGACGACGACCCACCGGCCGCGGTACTCGAAGCCGGGGCCCGAGACCACGACGGAGTCGGAGCGCTGCTCGATGGTGCGGACGGCGGCGCCGACGCGTACCTCGTCGGGCATCCGCGCGGCCATCTTCTTCGGGATGCTGTGCGCGCCGCCGTCGAAGCGGTAGCGCTGGATGCCGCCGCTGACCTCCAGCAGGTAGCGGAAGCCGCCGGAGGCGTTGGCGTAGTAGAGCACGTGCATCAGCGACAGGTCGGCCGGGCGGGCGCAGAAGGCGGCCTCGATCATCATGGTGATGAAGGCCCGCGCGGTGGAGGTGGTGACGTTGCGCTGCATCCACGACCAGAGGGTCTGGCTGTCCAGCTTCTCGGCGTTCGGCGCGTTCCACGGGCCGTCGGGCGGGACCGTGCGCGCCATGCGCTCGATCTTCAGGATCGCCTGGCCGAGGTCGGCGATGGCGGCCGGGCCCATCCGCCAGGGGAACAGGCCGGAGTACGCGTGGCGGCGGCCGTTGACGAAGGTGAGGCGTTCGCCCTCGTCGTAGCTGCGAAAGCCGGTCACGCCGACGGACTCGGCGGTCTCGGCGATCATCGTGCTCTTGTCGCCGAAGTACTCGCCGCCCAGGTCGACCGCCTTGCCGCCGCCCACGTCGAGGCCCTTGAGCCGTCCGCCGACGCGCTCGCGCGCTTCGAGCGTCTTGACGGTCCACCCGGCCTCTTTCAGCTCGCGGGTCGCCGTCAGTCCCGCCAGGCCCGCGCCGACGACGATGACATCGGCTTCCGCGCTGGGCTCGTCTGTCACATGCAGCACGTTCAGACCTCCGCGTTCTTCTGATCGGCGTCTTTCACTACGGAGCCGTTGGAGCCGTTGTCGCCGTTGGAGCCGTTCTGCGGGGCCGGGGCCGGGAGCGGGTCGGCGGCGGCGGACGGGACGGGCCGTACGCGTACCGGCGGGGCCGCGGTGACGTCGGAGGACACCAACTGCGGGTGGCGGTTGATCCACCGGCGGCGCGGCTCGCGGGCCAGCAGCTTGACGGTCTCGCGCACCAGCGGCAGCCGCTTGTGCTTGCCGGACAGCATCATCCGTCCGGTGATCACGGCCATGTCGGTCAGCGGGAAGACCTCGTAGTACTTCGAGCGGTGGTGGTAGAGGTCGAGGAAGCGGCCGATCTCGCCGCGCTCGGCCATGCCCTTGAGCGCCTCGGGGACGGCGGCGGGCAGCGCGCCCGCCTCGCCGAGGATGTTCGCGAGCCAGTAGTGGCCCTCGAAGCGGCGGTCGCGCCACTGCGTCCACAGCCGCAGCGTCTCGTCCTGGCCGAGCGCCGACACACCGGAGCCCGAGCGGCCGAGGGCGGCGACGATGGCGGGCGCGAGGCGCTCCACCTGGCGGAAGGCGTCGCCGATGCCGCGGCCGGCGGAGGGGTCCTTGAAGTGGCCCGCGTCGCCGACCAGCACCCAGCCGGGTCCGGAGGACTGCCGGAAGTAGCCCTCGAATTTGACGATCCCGGAGATCTTGGTGGCGATCTTCGCGTCGGCCAGCGCCTCCGCGGTCGGTTCGCAGGACCGCATGTGGGCCAGCAGGCCCGCCTCGGTGTTGCGCCGGAAGTATTCGCGTTCGTGTCCCTCGGGAGAGACGCCGACCAGGTACAGGCCGTTGTCCGCGGGGCCCGCCCACACCATCCGGTCGCCCCAGCGGTGGAAGACGAAGGTGTCGTCGGAGGACGGGTGGGCGCCCTCGAAGAAGGTGAAGTAGTAGGAGCGTTCGTTGGGTACAACGTTGTATTTGCGCGAGCCGACCATGTACGCGACCGTCGAGTTGCGGCCGTCCGCGCCCACGACGAGCGGCGCGCGCAGCACCGTCTCCTTGCCGTCGTGCTGGGCGCGCACACCGGCCACCCGGCCGCGCTCCCAGATCATTTCGACGACCTTGGTGCCCATCCTGACGTCGGCACCGGCCTCGACCGCGGCCTCGTGGAGGATCGAGTCGAGCAGGTGCCGACGCAGGAAGGTCGCGCCGCCCACGTCGTCGAAACGCAGCGGGAACTGCGAGACGACGTGGAAGTCGTTGAGCTTGGTGTCGGCGCGGCGCATGAAACGCACACCGGTCTTCTCGACGGAGTCGAGCACACCGAGGCGTTTGAGGAACAGGAGTCCGTCGGCCTCCATGAGGTGCGAGGAGAGCACCTCACGGGGGAACGTCGCCTGCTCGACCACGACGACCTTCAGGCCCGCGCGCGAGAGCAGCGTGGCGAGCGGCGACCCGGCACAGCGGGCGCCCACGATGATGACGTCGAAGTGCTCGGCGTCCGTACGGTTTCGCCGGATTTCGCTCCCGGCCAGGCCCTTGGTCGTCATGGTCTTAGCTCCGCGCCCTTTCGCCGGCCGGGACGATCTGCGAGTCCAGCGGACGCGGATCACCGTCACCCCACGAAATGCCCTGGAGGTGCGTGGTGCGCAGTCCCGCGTAGTTCAGCTCTCCGTACGGTCCGCCGGTGAGGCCGTTGCCACCGTGGGTGGAGAGGATGGAGTTGAACCCGATGTGCGAGTCGTTGACCTTCAGCAGGCCGCCGTTGGTCACGCCGTCGGCGAACCGGTGAGCGGTCTGCTCGTCGCCGGTCCACACCGA
This sequence comes from Streptomyces sp. NPDC008079, assembly GCF_042957385.1. Lineage (NCBI taxonomy): Bacteria > Bacillati > Actinomycetota > Actinomycetes > Kitasatosporales > Streptomycetaceae > Streptomyces > Streptomyces sp. NPDC008079. The sequence goes on along the minus strand of NZ_JBIBIC010000003.1, from coordinate 183,198 downwards.
GTTGCGCAGCCCGTACTTGTTGGCGTTGAGGAAGTCGATGATGTCTTCCAGCAGCGCGTCGTCGTCCGTGGTCGCCTCGGGCACCACGACCGGCAGCAGCGGGAAGAAGGTCTCCTCGCGTACGCAGGACAGGTCCCGCGACTCGGTGAGTCCGTCGACCCTGACCACCGTCGGCAGGCAGAACATCCCGGTGCTCGATGTCTCGCCGTCGACGTCCACGCGCGTGCCGCCGCAGAGCACGGACGCGCCCTTGGTCTCGGCCTCGGACAGGAAGTCGAAGAAGCCGTCGACCTTCAGTACCGGGCTGAGCAGGATCTCCGGGTTCTCCGGGTAGCCGGGCACGATGGCCTTGGCGCGCTCCACGAACACCTCGAGGAAGCGGTCGGCGACCTCGGGGTGCACGATCGCGTACTTCGGCACCATGCAGATCTGGCTGGAGCCGTAGAACGACTCCTCCAGGGCCCGCGCGGCGGCTTCGAGATCCGCGTCCTTCCAGACCACGAAGCCGTCGTTGCCCGCGAGTTCCAGGATCGCCTTCTTGCCGTTGCGCAGACAGTCCTCGCCGAGCTTGAGGCCCGCGGCGCTGTCGCCGAAGAACAGGATGTCGTCCACCAGCGGGCTGGCGAGCCAGGTCCGCAGCACGGCCTCGGTGTGACCGCAGATCACATTGAGCGTCCCCGGAGGGGCGCCGTGCTTCTCCAGGATCGGCGCGAGGATGTCGCGGTAGACGAACATCACGCTCAGCGGCGTGGTGCGCGGCGCCTTCACCACCAGCGTGTTGCCCGCCAGGAGGGCGAGCACGCCCAGCGTGGAGTTCGAACCCGCCGCGTTCTGCGGGGGGTTGACGCACACCACGCCGTCGGGCTTGCGCACCAGTTCCAGCGTGCGGCCCTGCGGCGCGAACTCCTGGTGGAGCTGGCTCTCGTACCAGCGGACCGTCGGCTCGTCGCAGCAGCGCAGCATGCCGCTGACTTCCCACTGGGCGAGCCGGCGCGGGTGCCCCTCGGCGATCAGGATGTCGATGAGTTCCTCTGACCGTTCGGCCAGCGTCTCGTTGAACTCCAGGACGATCTGGCTGCGGGTCTCCTGCGGGAGGAGCCGGAAGGTCCGGCTCGCCCTGCGGGCCGCTTCCAGCGCCCGGTCGTTGTCCTCGGGGGCGCCCACCGCGCACCGGGCCACCACGGCCTCGGTCGACTCCACGGGCCGCCCGAGTTCCAGCGCCCGCTTGAGGTTGAACGTCGGGCGGTTCTCCTTCAGGTACGCCGAGGCGCGCAGGACGTACGTCCATCGAGCACCCTCGACGTCCTTGCCGTCGATGTACTGAGGGTAGGACCTCATGCCTGGAGGCCCTCCATGCTGGGGGCGACGAAGTCTTCCTTCTCGACGTCGCGCAGCAGGCCCTCGTTGTACCGGCCGTACGCGCCCAGGTCCAGCAGGCCGTGGCCGCTGTAGTTGAACACGATGGTGGCCTCGCGCCCGGTCCGCTTGCACTCCAGGGCCTTGTCGATGACGGCCCGGATGGCGTGCGAGGTCTCGGGGGCCGGGAGGTAGCCCTGGAGCTTCGCGAACGTGGTGCCCGCGTCGAAGACGGACACCTGCCCGTACGCCTCGGCGTCGAGCAGCCCCTCGTGCCGCATGAGACCCACGATCGGGGCGCAACCGTGGTAGCGCAGGCCGCCCGCGTGGATGGGCGGCGGCACGAACTCGTGGCCGAGGGTGTAGGTGTGCACACCGGGGCCGCGGCCGTTGGAGTCGGCGAAGTCCAGCCGGTACTCGCCGTAGGTCAGCGGCGCGCACGCCTCCGGCTCGGCGGCCAGGATGGTGATGTCGGCGCCGTTGAGCTTGTCCTCGACGAAGGGCGAGGCGAAGCCGCTGAGGTTGGACCCGCAACCGACCGAGGCGATCAGGTAGTCGGGGGTGCGGCCGATCATCCTGAGCTGTTCCTTCAGCTCCAGGCCGATCACCGAGTGGTGCAGCAGGCAGTGGTTGGAGAAGGCGCCGACCGCGAACCGGGTGCCCTCGTCGGCGTCGACGCACTCCAGCGCCTCGCTGACCGCGGTGGCCTCGCTGCCGGGGTGGTCGGGGTACTCCGCGAGGAGCTTGCGGCCGTAGTCCGTGGTGTCGCCGGGGCTGGGCCGCACCTCGGCGCCGTAGGTCTCCATCAGATTCCGGCGGTACGGCTTGGTGTGGTAGCTCGCCCGCACCATGAAGACCGTGAGGTCGAGGCCGAAGATCTGGCAGGCGATGGCCAGGGCGCTGCCCCACTGGCCGGCGCCGGTGTCGGTGACCAGCCGGGTGTGGCCGTCGCGCTTGGCGTAGTACGCCTGGGCGAGGGCGGAGTTGAGCTTGTGGCTGCCGCTGGGCGAGGTGGCCTCGTACTTGAACCAGATCTGGGCCGGAGTGCCCAGCTCCCGCTCCAGCGCGACGGCGCGGATCAGCGGGGTCGGCCGCCAGAGCTTGTACGCCTCGCGTACCGGCTCGGGGATCGTGATCCAGCGCTCCAGCGAGGTCTCCTGCGCGGCCATCGACTTGACGAACAGCCGCTCCAGCCACTCCCGCGTGACCTTCTTGCCGGTGGAGTTGTCGATGTACTCCTCGGGCAAGCGGGGCAGATCCGGGATGACGTTGTACCAACGGGTGGGAATCTTATCGACCGGAAGATCGACACGGTCGATTAAGCCGAGCGGCTTCATACCTTGCGTCCCCTTAAGAGCGTGGTTGCTGACGAAATGCAGTGACACTCGTACGGACCTGCGCATGCCTGACCGGGCCGGCACCCTCGTGGGGAATTGATTTCCGGCATGACAAAGTCAGGCATTGGGCTTTTGGGTGCGAAAAATCTCGGCGAGAGGAACGGTGAAGCGCGGTGGAGTCGTGCCTCGGCACAACGATTACTCAGTGCCTCGGCGGCGCGTCAGGCTCCAGCCGAAGTCACGAGTTGTGCGAGATCACGGATTGCTGTTCCCGTGGATTCGCGCCCGAAGGCACGGAGGGACGGGATGTCCGGACGTCACCGGCCGTACGGCCTGGTGGTGCGGGGTCGATCAACCGTGCATGAGAGGCCGACCAGGTGTCGGACCTCGAATATTCTCGTGCCAGCACTCGCATACCCCCGTATCAGTACTGGAATTGTTTGACAGCCTAGCGTCCGGCAGTTCCGATGGCAATACCATACTGGAACGCGTCCCGATGACCGGAACTCATCCCGGTGACCAGCGCATTTCCCCTGCGGGAGTCACAATGGGCTGGTCACCGGGACGCCGTCGCATTACTGACCAGATCGGTCAAAGTGAATTCCTGTGAAGCCCGGCGACAACGACAGTGGCGGCGGGCCGCTTCCGCGGGCCCGCCGCCACTGTCACGCTCGCCGTGCGGACGCCTGTCGTACGGCGCCGCGGGCGGTCCTCCTGAGCCGGGTCAGTGCCGCCCGGCGCGGTCCTCCTGAGCCGGGTCAGTGCCGCCCGGCGGGTTCCGTCAGCGCTGTCCGGCCGGCGCCGTCTCGCGGACGGACTCCTCGCCCTCTTCGGGCAGCTCGGGCAGGATGCCGGTCAACGCGCTCTCATGCAGGTCCTTGTGGCGCAGCGTCAGCGCGGCGATCACCGCGGCGACGAAGGCGAACACGGCGCACAGGGTCATGGCGTCGTGGAAGCCGGTGGTGAACGCGTCGCGCCCGGCGGCCAGCACCTTGTCGGCCAGGCCGGGGCCCGCCGAGTGCGCGGCCTCGTCGATGCTGCCCGCGCTGATCCCGTTGGCGATCTTGTCGCTCTGGGCGCTGGTGAGCGTGGCCGCGGCGTCGGACGCCTTGAAGGCGCTGGTGACGTGGTTCTCGAAGAACGCGCCCGCGACCGCGATGCCCAGAGCCGTTCCCACCTGCTGGAACGTCTCGCTGATACCGGAGGCGACACCGGCCTTGGCCGGTTCCGCGACACCGATGGCGAGCGCCGCGCGGGTCGGGTTGAACAGGCCGAAGGCCAGGCCGATGACCACCAGGGCGGGGATGAGCGAGGTCCAACTGTCGCCCGCGCCGCTGAGGTGGATGAGCAACAGGCCGATGCCCAGGGCGAATTGGGAGGTGGCCATGATGACCCGGAACGGCACCTTGCCGGTGAGCCCGCCGGCCAGCGCGCCGAAGAAGAACATCGCCAGCGTCAGCGGCAGGAAGCGCAGGCCGGCGGACCAGGCGGAAGCGCCCTCGACGCTCTGCAAATACGTCGTGACCAGGAAGATCGGCGGCAGACCCGCGGCGTTGGCCAGGAAGGTCGTCGCGGACAGGCCGAGGAAGGTGCGGTTGCGGAAGAGCTGGGTGTCGAACATCGCCTGCTCGCCGCGGGAGCGCGCGACCGCGAGGAAGACCGCCAGGCACACCGCGGCCACCGCGTACAGCGCGATGTTGCTGCCGGAGAACCAGCCGTCGGTGTTGCCGCGGATGATGGCCAGCACCAGGGCGGCCAGCGAGAGCGTGAAGGAGACCATGCCGACGAAGTCGGGGGCGGCGGCGCTGGGCAGCCGCGATTCACGGACCTGGCGCATCGCGATCAGGACGGTGATCAGGCCGACCGGCACATTCAGATAGAAGATCCAGCGCCAGCCGGGGCCATTGGTCAGCGCGCCGCCGATCAGCGGTCCCGTGGCGACGGCGAGACCCACCGCGGCGCCGAACGCGCTGAACGCGGTGGCGCGTTCCTTGCCGCGGAACTCATGACCGAGCAGAGCGGGGCCCACGGCGAACATGATGGCCGCGCCGACACCCTGGACTCCGCGGCTGACATTCAATACCCCGATATCCCCGGCCAGTCCGCAGGCGAGGGAAGCCGCGGTGAAGATGATCAGGCCGATCAGGAAGAGCCGCTTGCGGCCGGTCCTGTCCGCCACCGATCCGGCGGTCACGAGGAAAGCCGCGAGCGTCAGCGCATACGCGTCGAACACCCACTGCATACCGCTGAAGCTGGCGTGCAGTGAATCATGAATGCCGGGCAGGGCGACCGAGACCACACTCAGGTCCAGCATCAGCATGAATGTGCCGACGGATACCACTGCCAGGGTCCACCACCTTAAAGCAGCGGGGGGGTGGGGCGTTTCGGTCATGCCGACTCCAGAGTGTGGAAAGTCGCCGTATCCGGCGAATCTGGCTGCTGACTATGGATGGTGACCATGCCGTGGTGGAAGCACCGCTGCCGAGGCGCCCCGCGTCGGCGGACAGGCCGATCCAGGGTGCTGGCCGATGATCGCGGTCGGTGCCGGTGCCGTCAATTGCCCCATGGGGCATGGTTGAGCATGTGTACAACGTATACCCTACACATGCTCGCGCGCACCCGCACGAAGATGTCCGTCGGGTGTCGGCATATGCGCGCGGGTTCGCAAAGACAGCGTCTTTTTTATCCGCAACTCCTTTTAGCGCGACTGTATATGCTGTATAGGCGGTAGTCGCCGGCGGACGGCGCGGTGATCCGCGTCCAGCGGCCCGCGCGGCTCACGCATCCGCCGGTCACCCGGAACCAGGGCGACCAGGCGACGCGGACGACGGTGCTCCCGGCCTTCGGCAGCCGGACCGTCACGTCGGCCTCACCCGCCCGCAGCACGCGCGCGGGCGCCGAGGCCAGCGGCACCGGGCGCTCCACCGCGAAGACCGTCCAGTACGGGTCCCGCCAGACCGGCCGCAGCCAGTCGGGGCGGGCGGCGGGCGCGAGCAGCGCGGCCTCCGCCGCGCCGGGACCGCCCACGTCGCCGTGGGGCAGCACGACATACGCCACCGCCCAGTCGTCGAGCCAGCGGCGGTAGGCGGCGGCCGGAAGCGTCCCGTCCGGCAGCGTCCCGCCGTAGAACAACCGGTCCCTCTTCACGTCGAGTTGGCGGTTCCAGCCGCGGGCGATCTGGGCGACGTCGGCGAAGAGCGTCGACTCGCGGTGATCGCGGGCCGGAACGACCTCGATACGGTGCCGCTCGGCGCGCAGTCCGCGCAGCGCGCGGGTCACCCCCTCGGTGTGCGAGGCCCAGTCGGGGACGGCGGTGGACATGCGCAGTTCCCTGCCGGTCTTTGCGGCCAGCGCGTAGCCGTTGTGACCGAGCGCGCCGGTCAGCACGACGACGAGGACCGCGCCGAGCACGGGGGCGCGGGCGGCCGTACGGGTCGGGCCCCGGTCCAGGCGCACGTACGAGCCGCCGCGCGGGCGTCGGGCCACGCGTTCCATCAGCGCGGCGGCCAGCAGCGGCAGTCCGGCGATCCCGGCCAGCCGCTCGACGTTGGTGCCGACGGGCGAGGCCACGCAGGCGGTGAGCGCCGTGCCGAGCGCGTACGCGACCGCGCCCGCCCGGACCGTGCGCCAGGACCGCGGCGCGGCCAGGGCCAGCGCCAGGGAGGTCACCAGCGGGCAGACCGCCGCGTCGGCGCTCATCAACTGCTCGCCCTGGAAGGGGAAGAGCACGTACACCGCGCCCAGCACCAGCACCGGCGGCGCCGCCAGGGCGAGCGCGGCGGCGCGGCGGCCCGCCGCCAGCAGGCCCGCGCCCGCGACCCACAGGAAGAGGGCGGCGACCGGGCTGGACATCGCCGTGAGCGCCGCGAGGACCGCGGCGCCCGCCCAGCGGTCCGGCGCCCGTCGCACCCGGCACAGCGCCAGCAGCCCGAAGGCCGCGCCGACCGCGAAGGTCGTACGCCCCGAGGCCACGTCGCACCACTGGCACACGGCGCCCAGCAGCGCCGGGACCATCGGCCGCCGCACGCCGGAGCGGACGAAGAGCACGGCCATCGCCCACGTCGCCGCCAGACCGGCCGCGACCGAGACGGCCCGGACCCCGGCGTACGCCATCAGCGGCGGGGTGAGCACGCTGTAGTCCATCGTGTGCATGCCGCCGTACCAGGCGAGGTTGTACGGCGTGCCCGGATGCCGCCCCGCGAAACCGGCCCACGCGACCTGGGCCGCGAGGTCGCCGCCGCCCGTGGCCAGCAGCCACGCCCAGAGCGCGTACAGCGGCGCCGCGCAGGCGACCGCCACCGCCGGGACCGGCCAGTGCCTGCGTCGTGGGGCCGGCCGTACCTGCCCTGTCCGCTGCGTGGGCCGCGGCAGCACCGCGGGCTGAACGACCGACACGTCACTCATAGCGGACGCCTTCCCCGGAAGCGGCGGGGACAGCGGGTCGGCCGGGAAAGACCATACTCGGTATACATACTGAGTATGTATACCGAGTATGGCCGGGTGGGCGCCACCGCCTCCCCGACGGGGCATGGCAGCATCGGGGACGGCCGGACCGGACAAGGAAGCGAGAGGCGCACACCATGCCGTTGCAGATCACCGCCACCGACGCGGAGCACCCGTCGGCGCTGCTCGACCTGGAGTGGAACCTGCCGCTGGAGGAGTGGCCGGACACCTCACTGGTCGCGCTGCCGCGCGGCATCTCCCGGCACGTCGTGCGCTTCGCGCGGGCCGGGGACGAGGTCGTGGCGATCAAGGAGGTCAGCGAGTGGGCGGCCGTGCGCGAGTACGGGCTGCTGCGCGACCTCGACCGGCTCGCGATACCGGCCGTGGACCCGATCGCGGTGGTGACCGGCCGGGCCGCCGCCGACGGCACCCCGCTGGAACCCGCGCTCATCACCCGGCATCTGAACGGCTCGCTGCCGTACCGCTCGATGTTCGAGACGACGATGCGCCCCGACACCGTCAACCGCCTGCTGGACGCGCTCGCCGTCCTCCTCGTACGGCTCCACCTGGTCGGTTTCGCCTGGGGCGACTGCTCGCTGTCCAACACGCTCTTCCGCCGTGACGCGGGCGCGTACGCCGCCTACCTGGTGGACGCCGAGACGGGGCAGATCCAGCCCGAACTCACGCGCGGGCAGCGGGAGTACGACATCGAGCTGGCCCGGGTGAACATCGCGGGCGAGCTGATGGACCTCGAAGCGGGCGGCTCCCTGCACCCCTCGGTCGACCCGGTCCCGTTCGGCGAGGCGATCGTCCGCCGCTACGCCGACCTGTGGCACGAGCTGACCCGCGAGTCCGTCTACCCGGCCAGCAAGCGGCACTACATCGACCGCAGAATCCGCCGCCTGAACGACCTCGGCTTCGACGTCGCCGAGATGCAGATCGAGCGCTCACCCGGGGGCGACACCGTGACCTTCCTGCCCAAGGTCGTCGACGCGGGCCACCACCAGCGCCAACTCCTGCGCCTGACCGGCCTCGACACCGAGGAGAACCAGGCCCGCAGCCTCCTCAACGACCTGGAGTCCTGGATGGCCACCCAGGACGACCACGCCCCCGCCGACGGCCTGCCCGCCGCCCGCCCCGAAGTCCTCGCCCACCGCTGGCTGCGCGACGTCTTCCGCCCCGCCGTCCGCTCCGTCCCCCAGGACCTGCGCGCCCGCGTCGACCCGGCGCAGGTCTACCACGAACTCCTCGAACACCGCTGGTACCTCTCCGAGCGCGCCCAGCGCGACGTGGGCCTCGACGCCACGGTCGAGAGCTACACCACCGAAGTCCTCCCCCACCTCCCCGACCCGGCGCTGCCGACGGACGGCGAGTGAGCCCGACCTCGCAGGACAGGAAACTGGCCGTCGGCCCGCACACACCGTGCACCAGAAGAGTCCTCGTCGCCGTGCACACCCTGGTGTACGGGCAGCGGCTGGCGGATCTGTTGCCTTTGCTGGAGTCCGATCCGAGGATCCGGCTCGTCCTCAGCGTCGCGCCGCACGAGTTCGACGCGGGAGCCACACACTTCGTCCGGGCGACGGGCCGCGCGTCGATTCCCTGGGAGGAGGCAGTGCGTACGCCCTTCGACCTCGCGCTCTCCGCCGGTTCCCGCGGTATCGAGCAGGTACGCGCTCCTGTGGTCCGGCTGCCGCACGGAGCATCACACATCAAGCTGGCGCGCTCCAGGGATCCTTCGGGGCAGCGGGCAGTACCGGGGCTGAGCCGTGATCACCTGATGTGGGACGGCCGAGTCACGTCACGCGCGGTGGTGCTGGCCCACGAGCGAGACCGACAGGACCTGGCACGCTGGTGTCCGGAGGCATTGCCCTTCGCCAAGGTCGTGGGCGATCCGTTCTTCGACCGGATCAAGGACAGCCTGCCTTTGCGTGCCGCGTACCGCCGCGCGCTCGGGCTGCGTTCACACCACCGGCTCGTCGTCGTCAACGCCACCTGGCGGCCCGGACCGACGGTGGACCACCTGCGAGCCCTGCTCGCGCGGCTGCGACGTGGAGTGCTTCCGCCGGAGGTGAAGATCGCGGTCCTGATCCATCCCAACGTCTGGGAAGGACCGGACGGCCGGCATCTCGACGGTCGACTCGCCGCCGACCGGAACCCCGGGATCGAGGTGATCGCTCCGGAGGCCGATTGGCGGCAACTGCTCATAGCCGCGGATCTGCTCATCGGTGACCACGGCTCGGTGTCCGTGTACGGAGCCGCGGCAGGCGTCCCCATCGCGCTCTCGCACTTCCCTCACGCCTACGTCAATCCGAGGTCACCTGCGGCGGAACTGGCCCGTGTCGTTCCCCTGTTGGACCCGGCCCGTCCACCGGCCGAACAACTGGCCGAGCTGCTGGCCGCGCCCTCGTCAGGACACGACAGCCAGCGGTACGCATCCGTCGTCGAGCGCATCACCTCGGAGCCCGGCCGCTTCGACGCGAACTTCCGCCGGTTGGCCTACCAACTCCTCGGGCTCGGCGCGCCCGACGGTCCGCCCGAACCGTCCCGACGCCCCTTGCCACTGCCGGGGGCCCTGAGTCGGCTGAGCCTGCGCCCCAGCCGTTCCGCGTCGTCCGGGCTCATCCGCTCATAGATGCTGTACGAACACTGGTAGTGGCGTCGTGCGGCCATGGCGTCGGCATGCCGTTCAGTGATCTCTCCCAGCATTTCCCACACCCGCGCCTCCCAAGGGGCGGCCCCTAGAGTGTGGAAGCGGTGCTGCGCCAGAAGCAACTGCCGCTCGGCTTCCGCCGCGCGGTCGATGTCGGCATAGGTGCGGCCCAGGAACGCCTGTGCCCGTGCAGCGTCGTAGAGGTCTCCCTCATCCACCAGCGCGGCGTACGCGTGTTGGAAGAGACCGGCCGCCTCGACGTGACGGCCTTCCTCCCGGGCGGCGTTGCCCAGGCTGATCCTGGTCAGCGCGGCACCGCGCTTGTAGCCGATCCGCTCGCGCAGCGTCAGTGCCCGGCCCAGGAAACTGCGAGCATCGTCCACCTGCCCGTCGAGCAGCCGCGCCGTGCCAATCCCGTTGAGTGCCTGGGCCTCCGTCCATAGGTCGCGGTCTTTCATCGCCATGGTCAGCGCCGTGCCGTACCACGCGGCTGACTCCTCCAAACGGCCGCTGTTCCGAAGGGCCACACCGCCGGAGGTGAGCATTCTGGAGACGCCCTCCCGGTGACCGGCCCGCCGGGCCGCCGCCAGCCCAAGCCGGTGTGCTTCCAGCCACAGATCCTGCGGTCGCAGCCGCAGGAAGGCAGGCCACATCGCATCCACCAACTGCCAGACCAGGGCATGCCGGCCGGCGTCGTCCGCCGCGCGCAACAGCGCCATGAGATGGCCGAGCCCATGCTTGAGCCACCTCACCGCATCCGTGGAATCGGCGAAGTGAGTGGTGGCCAGCAGGCCTTCGTCGTCCCTCCACAGGAGGCGTCGGCCAGGGCAGAGCAGAAGCTCTGCTGTCCTGGCCGTCGCGAGGTAGAGGTCGAGCACGCGGCGGACCGATTTGCTCCGCTCAACCGGGCTCGACTCCGATTCGGCGTGCCTCCGGGCATGAGGCAGCACCGTGTCGTGGAGTCGGTAGCGGCCGCCCCCGGCAGCCTGGACCAGGTACATCCCCACCAGGACGTCGAGGCGGCGCGCGGCGTCCGCGACCGAGATGTCGCAGGCCGCAGCCAGCACGCTTTCGTCGAATTCCTGCACCGGTGACAGACCGAGGCAGCGGTAGGCAAGGGCCACGTCGTGGGACAGGCTCCTGTACGACGCGTCGAGGAAGGCCCATGTCGCATACGGGACAGCCGATTCCGCGGCCGGCTCCGCCTCCTGTTGGACCAAGGTTCCGACCACCTCGCTGATGCTCAGGACCGGGCTCGACGCCAACCTGGCGGACGCGAGGCAGACGTTCAGCGGCAAGCAGGCGCTCAAGGAGATCACCTGCCGTGCGGCCGCGGGTTCGCGCTCTGCCCTGCGCTGGCCGCTGAGGCCCATGCCTCGCACCAACAGCTTCATGGCGGCTGCGGGTTCGAGCGGTCCCAACTCGTGGAAGGCGACTCCCTCGGCCGCGAGTTCGGTCAGCCGATTGCGACCGGCCACCATGACCACGGTGCCGCCGGGGCCGGACAGCAGAGGACCGACCTGGCGGGAATGGCCCGCGTTGTCGAGCATGACGACAAGACGCCGTGTACGGGTCACCGAGCGCCACAACCGGGCTCGTTCAGCGGGCTCGGAGGGCACCGGCGTGAATCCGAGAGCTCGTAGCAGTCGGTCCAGAGTTTCAGGCGGCTCGACTTCGCGGCCGCGCTGATGGCCGCATAAGTCCACGTACAAGGTGCCGTCGGGGAAGGCGTCGGCATGGCGGCGCAGCCACGCAGCGGCGAGTGTGGTCTTGCCGCTCCCCGCAGGGCCGCTCAGCGCGATCGTGCGTCCGGCGTGGGCCAGGGAGGCAGCATAGAGATTGTCGAGATGTGCCAAATCCTGCTCGCGGCCGAGGAAATGGTCTGGTTCCAGGACTTCCAGGAAGTGCTGACGCTCAGGTCCCGGGTCAGAACGGCCTGCCGCGAACGGACGGCCGTCATTGTCCCGGCTCGGCATAGCGTCGCCTGCGGTCCAGCGCGGGAGGCCGGAGCCGGGATCCGGACGAGTACGCTCCAGGTGCGGATGTCGCGGGTCGGCCTGCCACGTCTCGTCCATCATCGCTGCCCCCTCACCGCGATTATCCGTCCGACGGCCGGCCGAGCACCCGGTACCAGCCATTCCGGACCGGCGCGGGCGCAACCGCGCGAGCGTCAGGCGCGGTCGAAGGAGTCGGTGGGGTCGCGGAGGGCGACCGTGGCGTGGCTTTCCTGGAAGCTCTGTTCGGAGACGACGGTGAGGCGGGCGGTGGCCTGGAAGTCGCGGACGGTCAGGGCGCCGCACGAGACCATGGTGGCCTTCATCTTGGCGACGGTGACGGCGAGACCTTCGCTGAGGTCGCCCGCGTAGGGGACGTAACCGTCCACGCCCTCTTCGAAGACCAGGCCCTGGCCGCCCTGTTCGTAGCGCTGCCAGTTGCGGGCGCGGCTGGAGCCCTCGCCCCAGTACTCCTTGACGAAGCCGTCGCGGGTGGGGAGCTTGGCGCCGGGCGCCTGGTCGAAGCGGGCGAAGTAGCGGCCCATCATGACGAAGTCGGCGCCCATCGCGAGGGCCAGGGACATGTGGTAGTCGTGCACCAGGCCGCCGTCGGAGCAGATCGGCACGTACTGGCCGGTCCGCTCGGCGAAGGCGTCGCGGGCGGCGGCGACGTCGAGGACGGCGCTGGCCTGGCCGCGGCCGATGCCCTTCTGGTCGCGGGTGATGCAGATGGAACCGCCGCCGACGCCGACCTTGACGAAGTCGGCGCCCGCCTCGGCGAGGAAGCGGAAGCCCTCGCCGTCCACGACGTTGCCGCCGCCGACCGGGATCCGCGGGAAGTGCTCCTTCGACCACGCGATCGCCTGGGCCTGCCAGTCGCTGAAGCCGTCGGAGGAGTCGAAGCAGAGCACGTCGGCCCCGGCCTCGGCCAGTCGCGGGACGCGCTCGCGGTAGTCGTGCGTGTTGACGCCCGCGCCGACCCGCAACCTCTTGTCCTGGTCGACCAGTTGGTGGGGGAAGCGCTTGTTGTCCGAGTAGTCGGAGCGGAAGACCAGGTAGCGCAGGAAGCCCTCGGCGTCGACCACCGGCAGGCAGTCCAGACGCTCGTCCCACAGCCGGGAGTTGGCCTGCGACAAGGTGATGTCGTCGGTCGCGCACGCGAGGACGTCGACCGGGACCATCCGGCTGGAGACCGGCTCGTCGGACCGGTGGCGCTGCGGGTGGAAGTCGCGGGAGGTCACCAGGCCCAGCAGCCGCCCGGTGCCGGTGCCGTCGTGGGTGACGGCGGCCGTGCTGTGACCGGTGGTCCGCATCAGCTCCCGCAGCCGGCCCAGCGGGTCCTGCGGCCGTACGTTGGTGTCGCTGACCACGAATCCGGCCTTGAAGTTCTTCACCGCGCGGACGTCCGCGACCTGGTCGGCCACCGGCCGGTTGTGGTGCAGGAAGCTCAGCCCGCCGTCGCGCGCGAGCGCGATGGCCAGCTCAGGAGAGCTCACCGACTGCATGATCGCGGACGTGAACGGGGTCCGCAGCTCGATCGGCGACGGCTCGTCCCGCGCGTGCCGGACCAGGGGCGTCCGCAGGTCCACCGCCTCCGGCGAACAGTCCGTCCGCGTCCGGTTGGGCAGCAGCAGGAACTCGTTGAAGGTGCGCGAGACCCCTTCGATGATCTGAGCCATGCACCCGGACTCTACAGGCGCCGCCCGTCCGCCGCGCGGCGCCCTGCCGCAGGTCAGTCGCCTTCCGCGGGTCCCGGCGGCGGATGTCAGAGCGCCACCGCTTCCGCCCGCTCCCGGCGGCGGACGTCAGAGCGCCGCCGCTTCCGCGCGCTCCCGGCGGCGGATGTCAGAGCGCCGCCAGCTCCGGCAGCAGGTCCACCGCGAGCGACACGTCGGGGGTCAGCGCCCGGTCCTCGGTGGCCGTCGGCAGCGCGGAGTCCAGGACGGCGAAGACCGGCGCGTGCGTACCGGCGCCCGCCGACAGCGCGGGAAGCGCCGGGTGCAGCCGCAACGCCCGTACGGCGGCGACGAGTTCGCAGGCGAGCACGAGCCGGTAGGCGTCCACGGCGCGCAGCGCCTGCCGGGTGGCCTGGGAGGCGAAGCTCGCGGCCTCCTCGACCCCGCGCGAGAGCACCGCGTGCCCGGCCGAGGCCGGTACGGCGCTGGCGCGTATCTCCGCGAGGGCGGAATTGGCGCTGTACTCCAGGATCATCATGCCCGAGCTGGCCGCCGAGCCCCCGGCGAGGTAGGAGCGCAGGCCGGTGATCTCGGGGTCGCCGAAGGCGGTCAGCCGCGCGGCGGACAGCTGCGCGGTCTGAAGTACGGCGAGGCAGAGGTGGTCGAGCGCGAGCCCGACGGGCGTGGCCATGAAACCGCCGTGGTGGTACGCGACCGGCCCGCCGTCCGGTCCCTCCTCGCCGATCAGCGGGTTCTCCGAGGGGCAGTTGACCTCGACGTCCAGAATCCGGCGCAGTGCCCAGGCCGCCTCCAGCGCCGGGCCGTGCACCTGCGGGAAGGCCCGGAAGCCGTACGGGTCCTGGATGCGGCGGCCGGTGGCGCGCGGCCGGTCGGGGACGCCGAGCAGTCTGCGGACCTCGGCCCCGGCGTGCAGCGCGCCCGGATAGGGGCGGATGGCGAGGGCGGGCGCCGCGTACGCCTCGAGCGAGCCGGAGACGGCGGCGAGCGAGAGGGCCGTCACGGCGTGCGAGGCGCGCAGCAGGACGTCCAGGTCGTGGCAGACCAGCGCGGCCTGCCCGAGGGTGAAGGCGCTGCTGCTCATCAGCGCGAGCGCGTCGCCCTGCTGGAGGGTGACGCGGCCGGGGAAGGGCGCGGGCACCGCGGCCGGGTCGAGCGCGGCGGCCGGGTCCAACCCACCGGCGGACGGCGGCACTTCACCGTCGGGCGACGGACCGGACGACGGCGAAGGCGACGGCGAAGGTGCCCGCGAGGGCGACGGCGTGGACTGCGGCGAGAACGGCGACGGCGAGGACTGCGGCGACGGCGACGGCCACGGCCCCTCGCGGAAGGCGTCCGCGGGATCCGGCTGCCGCCCCAAGTCCTCGTGCAGCCACGGCCGTTCGCCGATCAGCGCGAGACCGGTCTCGGCGAGCGCGGTCAGATCCCCGGTGCCGACTGCCCCGTACTCGCTGACCGCCGGGTGCACACCGAGCCGCAGCGCCTCCACCAGGGCCTGCACGACGGCCGGTTGGAGCGCGGAGCCGCCCGCCAGCGCCTGGTTGGCGCGGACGGCGAGCGCGGCACGCACCTGGCGGGCCGGGAGCAGCGCCCCGACCCCGCCCGCGTGGCTGCGCAGCAGCCGCAGGTCCTGTCCCGCCTGGTCCTCGTCGCTGACCGGCACGAGCCGGTTCGCGCCGACGCCGGTGTGCCGCCCGTACATCCGGCCCGCGGCGGCGGCCTGCCGCGCGGCCCGCCAGGAGCGGTCCGCGCGGGCCAGCGCCTCGGGCGCCACGGTGGGTACGGCCGTCCGGTCCGCGATCCGCGTCACGGCGTCGGCGTCCAGGCCGGCGCCGTCGAGCACCACGAAGGCCCCCTCCTCGGCGGAGGGTGCCGTCGTGCGGTGCGTCGGCGTCTCGGAATCAGAGGCTGTACCCACTGCGCTGTATCGGTCCCGCTGCCGCGGTCAGCCGAGGCCGACGGAGGTCAGCCAGGTCTTGGCGACCTCCAGCGGGTCCTTGTTGTCGCTCTGCACCTGGGTGTCCAGGCTGAGCAGGGCCGCCGTGTCGAGCTTCGCCGACACCGCGTTGAGCGCGGCGACGCCCTCCTTGGACAGACCGCTCTTGTAGACCAGCGGGATCACGTTCTCGAAGCCGAAGAGGTTCTCCGGGTCCTGGAGGACGACGAACTTCTCCTTCTCGATGGTCGGGTCCGTGGTGAAGACGTCGGCGGCCTGCACATTGTTGTTCTTGAGCGCCGCCGCGGTCAGCGGACCGCCCGCGTCGAGCGCCTTGAACGACTTCGGCGTGAGGTTGTAGACCGACTTCAGGCCGACCAGGCCCTGCTGCCGGGTCTGGAACTCGGGCGAGGCGCCGATGGTGATCTCGGAGCCGTACTTCGCCAGGTCCGCGATGGTGGACTTCTCGGTCAGCTTGTACTTCGCCGCGGTGGCCGCGTTGACCGTCAGGGAGTCCTTGTCCTCGGCCGGTGCCATGTCGAGCAGCGTCAGCTTCGGGTCGAGCTTGGCGAGTGCCGCCTCGTTGGTGGCCTGGGCCGTCTTGGGCGTGGCCTTGGCGTCCAGGTATGCCAGAAGTGCGCCGTTGAACTCCGGCAGTACGGTCAGCGAACCGTTCTTCAGCAGGCCGTAGGTGGTCTCCCGGCTGCCGATGTTCGGCTTGTAGCTGACCTTGATCCCCTTGGCCTTCAGGGCCTCGCCGTAGATGTCGGCGATGAGGATGCTCTCGGGGAAGTTGTTGGAGCCGACGACCACGGTGTCGCCGCTCGCCTTCGACCCGGCCAGCGGGTCCTTGGCCTTGTCGGAGCCGGAGTCACCACAACCCGCGAGCAGGGGCGCCGCGACGGCGGCGACGACGGCGACCGCCGCGAGGCGGCGTATGTGGCTCGGGCTGGACCAGGTGCTCTTCACGTGAGAGGTCACGATTTCCGCTTCCGGGCTCGGGGAGTTTCGGTCTCTGATCGGGCGTACTCGTGGCGTAGGCGCACCCACACACGCGGACGTACGTCGAGTACGCACACACGTGCGGTTGCGAGTGCTACCCAGCGATCCAATCCAGCCGCTTCCGCGTCAGTCAAGAGCAGCCTGATCACCGATCGGCATCGATGTCTGAACACCGGTGGATTGGTCGGTGATTCCCGTTCCGTACGGTCGTGTCCGTAACAAATTATTGATGGTGTGGTCAGGTAGTCGTGGTCAAGAGGAGGTAGTCTCCCCGACGTTGGTCAGGTGCTCGGACAACCGCGGGGAGTATCCGGTCACTTCATTCCGGTTACGTACAGAAGCGTTCATTATGCGCCACTGTCGTCGTGTCCGGTTGTCGGCGAGCCGGTAAGCGGTTCCGGAGGAGGCTTGGTGTCCGTGCACGAGGTGGACGGGTCGGCACGTCCTGACCCGGAGCCACACGTCAGGGGCGGGGTACGGAACTTCGCCGACCGCTGGCCGTTCCGGCGCAAGCTCAACGTCCTCGTCGGCGTTCCGCTTGTCGTGGTCGCGATGCTGCTCGCCTACGTGATCACCGGCCTCGTCGGCCAGGCGCAGGACGCGGCCTCGGCCGCGCAGCTCGTCCGCGACAGCCGCCAGGTCGCCGAACTCGTCGACCTGGTCGAGACCGAGCACCAGCAGGCTCTGCTGCTGTCCGTGCGCTACGAATCGGCCACCTCGGGCAAGCGCCCGTCGCTGGTCGCCTACCGGCAGGCGCGCACCGCCGTGGACGCGCAGGTGGAGAACGTACGCGCCACCTTCGGATCGCGGCTGCCCGCCGCGGAGGCCCAGGTCCTCAAGGAGATCAACGGCCTCGGCAGCCTGCGGAGCACCATCGAGCAGAGCTATCTGCCCGCGGACAACATCGACCCGGCGTACACCGCGACCGTGGACGGCCTGATCGACGGCCTCGGCCTGGATCTGAACAAGAACCTCAGCTCGACCCGCACCGGCAGCATGCTGGACTCGCTGCTGCGCGCGGAGGCCGCGCACGCCTCCTTCGAGACCAGCGTCTTCTCCGCGCAGACCGGTGACACCAACGCGCTGATCGAGTTCAACAACGCGGTCGGCTACCAGCAGCTCTACGTCTCCCAGGCCAGCCGCTTCGGGCGGTTCGCCAGCGACGCGCAGCGCACGGAGCTGGCCGGGATCGAGATGAACCCGGTCTGGAACGGCATCGCGCTCCAGTACGCGGGCCTCCAGATCGACCCGAGCGCGCTGGAGGCCAGCGGCCCCGCGCAGGTGCGGGCGGCCTTCACCAAGGCCCTCAAGTCCTACCCGGACTACCAGAAGCAGGCGCAGACCCGGCTGAAGATCACCGGCTCGCTGATCGACCAGATCGCGCACCGCGCCGACCGGGCGTCCGACGACGCCTGGTGGCGGGCCGCGTGGCTGCTCGGCGGCGCGCTGCTGGCGTTCGTGCTGTGGCTGGCCTTCTCCGTGGCCGTACGCCGCTCGGTGATCCGGCCGGTGCAGGTGCTGACCGGGGCCGCGACGGAGGTCGCCGAGGTGGCCGGGCAGGAACTGGCCCGGGTCGCCGACGACGACGCGGACTTCGCCGGGGCGCCGCGCCTCCAGGAGGTGCCGGTCACCGCGCACGACGAGATCGGCGACCTGGCCGAGGCGTTCAACCGCGTGCAGTCCACCGCGGCGGCGCTGCTGGAACGCCAGGTGCTCAGCCGCCGCAACGTGGCCGAGATGTTCGGCAACGTCGGCCGCCGCGTCAGCAACCTGACGGCCCGTCAACTCACCCTGATCGACGCCCTGGAGCGCGGCGAGACCGACCCCGCGCTGCTCGACCGGCTGTACCGGATCGACCACCTGGCCGTACGCCTCCAGCGCAACGCCGACAGCCTGATGCTGCTCGCCGGTATCCGCGAGGCGGGCCTGGACGCCAGCCCCACCGCGCTGACCAACGTCGTACGCGCCGCGCTCGGCCAGATCGAGGGCTACCAGCGGGTCTCGCTGCTCGCGGACACCGACGTCACGGTCGCGCCCGACATCATCGCCGACCTGACGCTGATGCTGGCCGAACTCCTGGAGAACGCCGTGGCGTTCTCCCCGGCCCGCAGCCCCGTCGAGGTGTCGGTGCGCGACGGCGCCGAGGGCGCGCTGATCGAGATCACCGACCACGGCCTGGGCATGAGCGCGGAGCGGCTGGCGGAGGAGAACGCCCGGCTGATCCGCCGCGAGCGCCTCGACCTGGTGCCGACGAAGGTGCTCGGCCTCTTCGTGGTCGGCAGCCTGGCCCGGCGCTGGGGTGTACGGGTCACGCTGACGCGGACGCCCGGCGGCGGTGTCACCAGCCGGGTGACGATCCCGGCGACGCTGCTGCTGCTCATGAGCCCGTTCGCGGAGCCCGTCGCCGAGGGGGCGGCTCCGGCCGCCAAGGCCGTCGGCGGCGCGCGGGAGGCCGTCGCGGCTCCCCGCCACGTCGAGGCCGAGGAGACGGTCGCGCTGCCCGAACGCCGTACCGCGCCGTCGTGGGCCGGTACGCCCGCGGCAGGCTCCCCCACGACACCCACGACACCCGCGGGCCCCGCCCCGGTGCCCGCGCCGCGCGCGCCGGAACCGGCGGCAGGACGCGACGACGGACGCGACGGATCAGGATCAGCCGGACCGGGCGAACCCGGCGGCCCCGGCGGACCGGGCGACGGCCGCGACGGCCTGACCCCGCTCCCCCGCCGCGTCCCGCAGCGCCAGGCGGCCGAGGAGACCCCGGCCGCCCCGGCGCCCGCGGCGGGCGGACCCACCGCCCCCCACTCCGAGCAGGACCGGCCCCCGAGCGACGGCGAGGACGGCGGCGCCCGTCCGCTGCGCCGCCGGGTGCGCGGTGCCACGCTCGCCACCACACTGACCGACGCGGGACGCGCGGCCGCGCGCCGGGCCCCCCGTCAGACAGACGCAGAAGAAGTCCGCTCGGAACTCGACGAGTTCGAGGCCGCAGTGGAGCGGGCCAACCGTGACGTCGCGAGCGGCACGGCACCCGGTACGACGAACAGCCAAGCAGGGCTTCCGGAAGGAGCGGACCAGTGACATCGCCGACAGGTGGGACCCCGGCCGGACAGGACCCGCCCGCCGATCTGCGCGCCGCCGCAGCCGACTTCACCTGGCTGCTGAACCGTTTCGCCACCGAGACCGCGGGCGTGGTCGACGCCATCGCCGTATCCTCCGACGGCCTGCTCATCGCCGTCTCGCAACTGCGCGACGCGGCCGACTCCGAGCGGCTGGCGGCCATCGTCTCCGGCATCACGAGCCTGGCGGCGGGCGCGGCGGGCAACTACGGTCTCGGCGGCCTCAACAAGGTGATCATCGATCTGGAGGACGGCCATGTGCTGGTCTCCGCGATCGGCAGCGGCGCGGTGCTCGGCGTCGTCACCTCCAAGGAAGCCAAGCTCGGCAACATCGCCTACGAGATGACGGTCTTCGCCAACCGCGCGGGCGCCGCCCTCAGCCCGCAGCTCGTCCTCGAACTCAAGAACAGCGTCGCCGTTCCGTCCCCGCGCGGCCGGTCCTGGGACTAGCGAGAAGCGAGGAGAGCAGAAGGAGGAGGCAGGCACATGGCGGCCGGTGACACGCCAGTCGGCGAGGGGTCCCGTACGGGCTCCGCCGACGACCCGGTCGGCCGGGCACCCGCGGTACGGCCGTTCCTGGTCACCGCGGGCCGGGTGGCCGGCACCAGGTCGGGACCGCCGATCCCGGTCGAGACCCAGGTGGTGACGACCGCGGCCGGTGTCGGGGCGCTCGACGGGCTCTCCTTCGAGGAGCACGACATCGTCGCGCTCTGCCGCGTGCCGCAGTCGCTGGCGGAGATCGCGGCCAAGCTCCGCCTGCACCTGAACGTGGTCCGCGTGCTGGCCGAGGACCTCCAGTCCGGCGGCCATCTGTCGGTCTACGTTCCCAGCTCCGACATCGCCCAGGACATCTCCGTACTGCGAAGGGTTATCGATGGGCTCCGCACCATCCCCGACTCCAGGGGGGCATTACGTGACACCGAGTGAACCGGCGGGCCGGGCCGCCCGCAGGACCGACTCAGGGCTGCCGACCGCCGTCCGGCCGCCGCTGCCGGTGAAGATGGTGATCGCGGGCGGCTTCGGTGTCGGCAAGACCACCACCGTCGGGTCGATCTCCGAGATCAGGCCGCTGACCACGGAGGCGGCCATCACCGAGGTCGCCGCGGGCGTGGACGACCTCAGCCACACACCGCACAAGACGACCACCACGGTCGCCATGGACTTCGGCTGCATCACGATCGACGCGTCGCTGAAGCTGTACCTGTTCGGCACGCCGGGGCAGGACCGTTTCGGCTTCATGTGGGACGACCTGGTGGAGGGCGCGCTCGGCGGGCTCGTCATCGTCGACACCCGGCGGCTCGACGACTGCTACGCCGCCGTCGACTACTTCGAGCACAAGGCGATCCCGTTCGCCGTCGCCGTCAACGCTTTCGACGGGCACGTCGAGCACGCCATGGACGAGGTGCGCTGGGCGCTGGACATCGCCGAGCAGGTGCCGGTGTTCACCTTCGACGCGCGCGAGCGCGGTTCGGTACGGGACGCGCTGCTGGTCGTCCTGGAGCTGGCGCTGGCGCGCGCGGAGGGCTGAGCGGGGGCCGTTGTCGTACGGCCCCCGACCGTTCCCCCACCGCTCCCGCGTGGCTTCCCCCTGCACCTTCGCGCTGCCCGGCGGTCAGCCGCCGCGGCGCACTCCCGGGGACACCACGAGCCGGTTGACCAGCCAGAACAGGCCGATCGTGGTGAGGGCGAGGCCCGCCACGAGGGTCGCCCCGCCGACGACCTTCTCGTAGTTGCGCTGGTAGAGGCCGTCGATGATGTAGCGGCCGACACCGCCGAAGCTGACGTACGCGGCGATCGACGCGGTGGAGACCACCTGGATCGCCGCGGAGCGCAGGCCGCTGAGGATCAGCGGGAGCGCGACCGGCAGTTCGACCTGGAAGAGCACGCTCGTGGTGCTCATGCCCATGCCGCGGGCCGCGTCGACCGGCGAGGGGTCGACGGTGCGCACGGCCTCGTAGGTGGTGACCAGGATCGGCGGCACCGCGAGCGCGACCAGCGGGATCATCACCGGGGTCAGGCCGATGCCGACCCAGACGGTGATCAGCACCAGCAGGCCGAAGCTGGGCAGCGCCCGCGCGGCGGTCGCGATGGCCGCCAGCGCGTTCCCGCCGCGTCCGGTGTGGCCGGTGAACATGCCGATCGGCAGTCCGATGGCGGCGGCGATGGCGAGGGCCATGAGGCTGTACTGGACGTGCTCGAACAGCCGGTGCGGGATGCCGTCGGCGCCGTGCCAGTGCGAGCCGTCGCTGAAGAAGGCGTTGACGAAGTGCAGGACGTTCATCGGGCGGCGTCCTTCAGGGTGGGCGCGGTGGGCGCGGGTCGTGAGGCGGGCTCCGCCGGTTCCGACAGCGGTACGCCCTTGCGCCTGGCCTGTCCGCCGCGCGGCATCCACGGCGTGAGCAGCATGCGGATCAGGACGAGTACGCCGTCGACCGCCATGCCCAGTACGGCGATGGAGACCACGGAGGTCACCACCAGCGGTGTGCGGTGGTAGAACATGCCGTCGGTGAGCAGATTGCCGAGCGCTCCCTGGTTGCCGATCAGGGCGCCGACGCTGACCAGGCTGATGCTGGACACGGCCGCGACCCGCAGCCCGGCGAAGATCGCGGGCACCGCGATGGGCAACTGCACC
This sequence comes from Streptomyces sp. NPDC008079, assembly GCF_042957385.1. Classification (NCBI taxonomy): domain Bacteria; kingdom Bacillati; phylum Actinomycetota; class Actinomycetes; order Kitasatosporales; family Streptomycetaceae; genus Streptomyces; species Streptomyces sp. NPDC008079. The sequence goes on along the minus strand of NZ_JBIBIC010000003.1, from coordinate 161,041 downwards.
TGGAGATAACGGCGTCCGGGGCCGAGGCCCATGGCGGTCGCGGCGGCCATCGTCTCCTCGGGCACCGACCGGACGCCGTCCACGATCGCCGGGACCAGCAGCACGAGGCTGTAGACGGTCAGCGGGATCATCACGGTGGTCTCGGTCGCGCCGGTGTAGTCGATGAGGACGACGAAGAAGGCGAGCGACGGGATCGCGTACAGCACGGTCGTGACCCACAGCACGGGCGAGTAGATCCACTTGAAGCGGACGCAGAGCTGGGCGACCGGCAGCGCGATGAGCGTGCCGAAGAGCACCGGGAGCAGCGCCTCGCGCAAGTGCAGGCCGATCAGGCCGAGATAGGAGTGCTGGAGGTCGCTGGGGATGGTGAAGTACTCGCTCATCGGGCGGCCTTGGCAGCGGTCTCCGGGTCGGCGTCGGCCGGGTCCGCGGCCTTCGCGGCGGACCCGCCGTGCCCGCCGGACGCGGCGGTCTTCGCGGCGCCCCTGCCCGCGCCGCGTTCCGCGTGGGCGCCGCGGATGGCCTCGGCGATCGTCGTCTGCGAGGTGACGCCGACCACCCGCCCGGTGTCGTCCACGGCGACCGCCCAGCCGGTGGGCGAGAGCACCGCGCAGTCCAGCGCGTCGCGCAGCGACTCCTCGCCGAAGACGAACGGGCGCCCGTGCGGCAGCAGATCGGCGCGGTCCAGCCGGTCGGCGCCCTTGGCCGCGGCGGCGGGCTCGGTCCAGCCGATCGGCCTGCCGTCGGTGTCGGTGACCAGGAGGTACGGGGCGTCGGACGCCGCGGTGCGCTCGGCGACCTGGGCGGAGCTCGAGTCGACGGCGATGATCGGCGCGGTGGTGAGTTCGAGTCCCGCCGAGGTGAAGAAGGACAGCCGGCGGATGCCGCGGTCGGTGCCGAGGAAGTCCTCGACGAACGCGTCGGCGGGGGCGGTCAGCAGCTCGTCCGGCGGCGCGTACTGGGCGAGTTTCCCGCCGGTCCGCAGCACCGCGACCATGTCGCCGAGCTTGATGGCCTCATCGATGTCGTGCGTGACGAAGACAATGGTCTTGCCCAACTCGGCCTGGATACGCAGCAGTTCGGCCTGGAGCCCCTTGCGGACGATCGGGTCGACCGCGGAGAAGGGCTCGTCCATCAGCAGGACGGGCGGGTCGGCGGCGAGCGCCCTGGCCACGCCGACGCGCTGCTGCTGGCCGCCGGAGAGCTGGTACGGGTAGCGCTTGGCCATCGAGGCGTCCAGGCCGACGCGTTCCATCAGGTCCCTGGCGCGCTTCCTGGCCCGGTTGCGGTCCCAGCCCAGCATGCGCGGCACGGTCGCGATGTTGTCCACGATGGTGCGGTGCTGGAAGAGTCCGGCGTTCTGGATCACGTAACCCATCGACCGGCGCAGCGCGTTGACCGGCTGCGCGTGGATGTCGGCGCCGTCCAGCAGGATCCGGCCACCGCTGGGCTCGACCATCCGGTTGATCATCCGCAAGGTGGTGGTCTTGCCGCAGCCGGAGGGTCCGACCAGTACGGTGATCGAGCCGTCGGGTATGTCAAGGGAGAGTTCGTCGACCGCCACAGTGCCGTCGGGGTATCGCTTGGTCACCGAATCTATCTGTATCAAGTTCCTGATCCCCTTCGGGGCTGGGCTTGGGGGGACTGTTTCCGGCCGTCGCGCGGAAAGCCTATCCCGCACATGTGTCCGTTCCGGGGAACATCCGTCCCATGGGACGCAGGGCGGCCATCTTGACATGGGCAGGACATAGAGGTGTTCTGGTCTCGACCACGGCCCGGAGGACGGCACTTGGCCGGACCCCGCGGCCCGGCCCGGTCCCCGGACCCGGTCACCCCCCACCATCCGTCGCACAGGCGGCGTCCGAGCCGCCGGGAAGCGGAGCCATGCCCGCACACATGCCCGCGCACCTGTCCGCTCACCACGCGGTCCCCCACCGTCCGTCGCGCGTGCGTTCCTCGCGCGTCCTCGTCCTCGTGCTGTCCTGCCTGCTGCTGAGTCTGGTCCCCACGACCTTCAGGGCACAGGCCGCGACAGCGATCTGCAACACGTACTGCGACGCGCGCGATCCGGCCGCCGCGCCCTCGGAGCGCGTGCCCGTCAGCGCCTCGATCTACTCCCGCAGCATTCAACTTCATGTGGATGACAACGATGCCATGGGCTGGGCGTCCATCGGCAACGGCAGTCCGGGCGACGAGGTCTGGCTCGACCGGTCCTTCGACGGCGGCGCCACCTGGACGAACGGCAGCAAGCTCGGCGACACCGTCACGCCCGCGGCCAACAGCGGCTGGCGCACGCTGATGTACAACGTGGACGACTGGAACACCAACGGGGTCGGCGCGCTGCGCGCCTGCGGCAAGGCGGGCGACCGGCCCGAGATCGCCTGCACCCAGTGGGCCAGGTCCAACTGGAACGCCTGGAGCCAGAGCACGGCCGCCGCCACCGCGCTGATGATGAAGTGGGACCGCGGCACCGGGCTGTTCGGCGGCAACGGCTGGTGGACCGCGGCCAACGCGCTCACCTCGGTGATCGACAACATCCGCACCAGCGGCATGCCCAGCTACGGCTACGCGGTCTCGCGCACCTACGACCTCAACGTCAACGCGCGCGAGGGCCAGTTCAGGAACGACTACCTGGACGACACCGGCTGGTGGGGCCTGGCCTGGGTCGACGCGTACGACCTGACCGGCGACAGCCGCTACCTGAACACCGCCCGCGCCGACGCCGACCACATGTTCGGCTACTGGACGAGCAAGTGCGGCGGCGGAGTGCAGTGGAACGAGACGAACGCGTACAAGAACGCCATCACCAACGAGCTGTACCTCCAGCTCAACGCCGCGCTCCACAACCGGATCTCCGGTGACAGCGTCTATCTCGGGCGGGCGCGGAGCGAGTGGAGCTGGTTCCAGAGCAGCGGGATGATCAACTCCTCGCACCTGGTCAACGACGGGCTCAATGACTCCTGCGTCAACAACGGCCAGCCGACGTGGACGTACAACCAGGGCGTGATCCTCGGCGGTCTGAGCGAGCTGTACAAGGCGACCGGCGACAGCGGGCTGCTGACCACCGCGCGCACCCTCGGCAACGCCTCGACCACGTCCACCGCGGTCAACTCCGGCGGGGTGCTGCGCGAGCCGGGCGAGGGCGACTCGTGCGACAACGACGGCGCGTCGTTCAAGGGCGCGTACGTCCGGGGGCTGCGCGACCTCAACAAGCAGCTCTCCGACCGTCCGTACAGCGGGTATCTGCGCACGCAGGCGAACGCGGCGCACGCCAACGACCGCAACGCGCTGGACGTGTACGGGCCGCACTGGAACGGGCCGCTGGCCGGGACCGGTTACGGCTGCCAGCAGAGCGCGCTGGACGCGCTCACCGCGTCCGAGGCGAGCTGACGTCTCCGCCGCGAGCGTCACACGCCGCCGCCCGCCCCGGAGTCCGGGACGGGCGGCGGCTCTCTGTGCGCGGGCGCGGCCTCGGATTCGGCCTCGGATTCGGCCTCGGCCTCGGATTCGGCCTCGGTATCGGCCTCAGCCGACCGACAGGGCGAACACGTGGAAGCCGCTGTCGTTCGGCAGCGTCACCGTGGCGACCGTCTTGGCCGGGTCGAGCGCGCCGCCCGTGGTGTACAGGCTGACGGCGTGGTCGCCGAGCGTGTCACCGGGCGGGCGGTTCCAGTTGGCCGTGGTGACCGCCAACTGGCTGTTGCCGCTGGCCGCGTTGCTGTACCAGTCGGGCAGGACGACCGCGAGGTCCGCGCTCGTGCCGTCGGTGTAGGTCACCTTGACCGTCCCGGCGTGCGTGGAGCTGATGCCCGTGCCGAGCAGGCCCAGGCGGGTGCCCTGGCCCCGCAACCGGATCACCTGTCCGGCCGCCGCCACGTTGTCGGGCTGGCCCGGCTGCGTGTCCGGCCAGGTGTACGGCAGTCCGCCCGCGGTCACCGTGGCGCCCGGCGTGTAGCCGACCGCCGCCAGTTGGGTGGCGGAGAAGCTGTAACCGGCGGGGTCGAGGGTGCCGGTACTCGGATCGCTGTCGGCGCTGATCCCCTTGTTGTTGTACGCGGCGGCCGTCGTCGCGTACGGGACGGTGGTCGCGGCGTCCGCGGTCCTGCTCTGCCTGCCGCTGAGGTCGTACGTCGCCTTCCCCGTCAGTGTGGCCGCGCCCGGCACCGCGTTCGCGGGCGCCGTGACGACCCAGGTGGCGCTCACCGAGGAGTGCGGCGCGACCGTACGGCCGACGGCCTTGCCGGGTGCGGGCGTCGCCGTCCAGCCGGCCGGGACCTTCAGGCTCAGCGCGAGGTCGCGCACGGTCGAGTCGCCGGTGTTGGTGAAGGTCTGCTTCACCGGGTACGAGGCACCGGCGTCGGCGGCGGCGGGCACGGAGAGCGCGGTGTACTGCGCGCCGACCGTCCTGCTCACCGTCACCGCGGACGTCAGCGGGGTGTCGGCGGACGACTGGCCGACGTACAGCGGGTAACGGCCCTTGAGGACCGTCCAGTCGTGCGCGTCGGCGTCCCACGTCCGGAACGCGTCGGCGGACAGGGTCAGCCGTACGGTCTTCGTCCGGCCCGGCTTGAGCTGGACCTTGGCGAAGGTCTTCAGGGCTTTCGGCGGCTCGCCGGACCCGGCCGGGTGGCCGATGTAGAGCTGCACCACGTCGGTGCCGGTGCGGCGGCCGGTGTTGGTGACGTCCACCGAGACCCGGACCGGCTGGGTGCCGCGGGCGGTGGCCTCGACCCGGTCGTGGTCGACCGTGAGGCGGGACTGCTTGAAGGTGGTGTACGACAGGCCGTATCCGAACGGGAAGAGCGGGGTCTGGCCCTGCTGGTCGTACCAGCGGTAGCCGACGTCCAGGCGTTCGCTGTAGTCGTACACGCCGTTGACCGCGGGGTAGCGGCCCGGGGCTGCGGCGACGGCGGTCTGCGTGTCGGACTTCGGGAAGCTGACGGGCAGCCGGCCGCCGGGCTCGGCGTCGCCGGTGAGCAGCGCGGCCAGCGCGTTGCCGTCCTCCTGGCCCGGATACCACATGTCGAGCACGGCGGGGACGTCGGCGAGCCACGGCATGAGCACCGGCGCCCCGGCCCTGACGACCACGACGGTACGGGGGTTGGCGGCGGCGACCGCGCGGATCAGGTCGTCCTCGTTGCCGGGGAGCGCCAGCGTCGTACGGTCGGAGCCCTCGCTGGAGGAGTCGCCGACCACGACGACGGCCGCGTCGGCCTTGGCGGCGGCGTCGGCCGCGGCCTGGATGGTCGGGTCGGGCAGTCCTGCCCCGGACCAGCCGATGGTCACCGAGGCGTTCTGGGCGCTGTCGTAGTACTCCACGCGCAGGCTGTGCGGTTCGCCCGCGGTGAGCTGGACGGGCGCGCTCTTGACCGTACTGGCCGCGTGGTCGGACCAGTTGTCGACGATGAGCTGTCCGTCGAGGTAGATCCGGCTGCCGTCGTCACTGGTCGCGGAGAAGGTGTACGCGGCTGTGGCGGGCGCGGTGACCGTGCCGGTCCAGCGGGCGGAGAAGTTGTCGACGGGGATGCCGTCGGCCGGGGAGCCGAGGACCCAGTCGAAGTCGATGTCCGGGTCGTCGCGGGTGACCGCGGGCGTCCCGGAGAGCGTCTTGTTCGCGAAGTACTCGCCCTTGAGGCCGGTGAGCGCGGAGGCCGGGATCGCCGGGAAGCCGCCGGCGCCGCCCGCCTTCACCGAGGTGACGTCGACTCCGCTGCCCAGCCTGGCCTTCAGCCCCGAGACCGGGTCGACCTTCTTGTACGGGGTGACCGCGGAGCTGCCTCCGCCGCCGGTGACCGCGGTCTCGGCGTTCGGGCCGATGACGGCCAGGGACTTCAGCTTCCTGGTGTCCAGCGGCAGGGTGCTGCCGCTGTTCTTCAGCAGGACGCTGCCGTCCTCGGCCGCCTTGCGCGCGAAGGCGCTGTCGGCCTCGTAGTCGACGGTGGTGGGGGTCTTGCCCTCGAACTGCCCGGTGCGGAACTCCAGTCGCAGGATGCGGCGGGCCGCGTCGTCCAGGACGGACTGCGGCACCTGGCCGGCCGCGACGGCCGCCGGAAGCTGCTGGAAGTAGGTGGTGCCGCTGAACTCCTGGTCGAGACCGGCCAGCGCGGAGGCCACGGTGCTGTGGTTGGCCGGGTAGTCGGTGTCGACGACGCCGTCGTACTTCCAGGTGTCGATCAGGATGTCGCGCAGGATCTGCGCGTTCTCGCAGGCGTAGGTGCCGTTGACCTTGTTGTAGGCGCACATCAGGGACCAGACGTGGGCGTCCTTGACGGCCTTCTCGAAGGCGGGCAGGTAGATCTCGTGCAGCGTGCGCTCGTCGATGTTCGAGCTGGTCGTCGTGCGGCCGTTCTCCTGGTTGTTGCCCGCGTAGTGCTTGACCTGCGCGGCGACGCCCTGCTTCTGGATGCCGTCGATCTCGGACGCGCCGATGTCACCGGCCAGCGCCGGGTCCTCGCCGAAGGTCTCGAAGTCGCGCCCGCCGAGCGGGGTGCGCACGATGTTCACCATGGGGCCGTAGATGACCTGGTAGCCGCGGGACTTGGCCTCCGAGCCCATCACCGTGCCGTACCGCCTGGCGAGTTCGGTGTCGAAGGACGCGGCCAGCGAGACCGGGGACGGCAGCGCGGTGGCGGGCTGCCCGTCGCGTACGCCGCCGGGGCCGTCGGTGAACTGCGTGCCGGGGATGCCGAGGCGGTCGATGCCCGGTATGTAGCCGGTGGCGTGCGACCCGCTCGGCACGCCCACCGCCGTCATGAGCGTGGCCTTCTCGGTGTTGGTCATCTGCCCGAGCAGCAGGTCGATCCGTTTCTCCAGCGGGAGCCGGGAGTTGAGCCAGGGTCGCTGCCCGGCTCCGGCGGGCCCGGTGCTGCCGGACGCGGGTCCTGCCAGCGCCAGCGGTACGGCGAGGGCGGTGACAGCGGCTGCTGCGACCGCGAGACGAGCCATGCGCATACGTTCTCCAAAGGGGCGTCATTGCCGGCGAATTCAGGAGGTGAACGCAAACGCCTCGAAGTCTGCGCTCACCCAGGAAGAGCGTCAAGAACATGAACACGACACGCTGTTCTGAACGCGCCGACCCTTCGGGTCCCGGCGTCCGTCCCGGTTCCGGCGGCCGGGACGGGGGCGGGGCGGTGGCGGGGCCTTCCCTGGCGGCGGGGCCTTCCTTGGGGGCAGGGCCTTCCGCGGCGGCGCGGTCTTCCACGGCGGCGGGGCCTTCTGCGGTGGCGGGGGTCACAGGGGGCAGGGTGGCTCCGGAGCGGGGCGCGGGGGATCATGGGTGCGGACGACGGGCGGGCGAGCGGAGGTACGGGCGTGACGGCGGCGTTGGTGGTGCAGCACGGGGCATCCGGAGGGCCCGGCCGATGGGAGGGCTGGCTCGGCGAGGGCGGCGTCGGCGTGGACGTGGTCGCCGCGTACGACGGCGAGAAGGTGCCCGAGCGGCTGGGGCGGCGCCCCCTGATCGTGCTCGGCGGCGGCTATCTGCCCGACGACGACGAGCGGGCCCCGTGGCTGGCGGCCACGCGCGAGCTGGTGCGGCAGGCGCTGGAGGCCGGCACACCGGTGTTCGGGATCTGCCTGGGCGGCCAGATGCTGGCGCAGGTCGCGGGCGGCGCGGTGCGCGGCGCGCACGGGCGGCCCGAATTCGGCAGCACGACCTTGACGCTGCGTCAGGAGGCCGCGGACGACCCGCTGTTCACCGGGCTGCCCGAGCATCCCACCGCGATCGAGAACCATGTGGACGCCATCGTCGAACTCCCCGACGGCGCGCGGTGGCTGGCCGAGAGCGAGCGCTGCCCGTACCAGGCGTTCCGGGTCGGCGAGAACGCCTGGGGCGTCCAGTTCCACCCGGAGACCACGGCGGACCGCATCCGCGGGTGGAACGTCGAACGCCTGCGGCGGCACGGCGTGGACCGCGACGAGCTGCACCGCGCCGCCGTGCGGGACGACGCGGCCGCGGCCGACGTATGGCGTCAGGTGGCGTTGCGCTTCGCCGCCGTCGCGTCGGCGGCGTGATCACCTCGCGCGGGTGAGCGCGGGGGAACGCGGTCACGCCGCGTACCGCACGACGGCCCCTGTGCCGTGCCGGGCGGCGGGCCTTGCCGCAGGGCGCTTCACAGGGTCCGTGCGGATGTCACTCCACGCGGCGTAGATCCTCGGCCCACTCCAGTGACACGAGCACCGTCTCGACCCTGGAGCGCAGCCCCAGCTTCCGGGTGATGCTCGTCAGATGCGCCTTCACGGTGCGCTCGGCGATACCGAGCCGGGAGGCGAGTGCCCTGTTGCCCTCGCCGAAGCCCATGACGCTCAGTACCTCGCGCTCGCGGGGGGTGAGGGTGCTGAGCGCCGAGCGCTCCAGTGGCGCGAGACCCGCGCCGCCACCCCGTCCCCTGTCGAACCGACTCAATCCTTGACGGTCAGTAAGAAGCTTGTCCCCGTACACGCTACTCCCCAACTCCCAATGAAGACCTTCAACGCAGAAGGTGCCGAATGGGCTGAACACGCCAATCGCCCGACCGAATTTGACCGTTCATATCGTCACTCCCTTCGCCGGGCTTCATGAGCTCGCGGTGATCGGCCGGATATTGACGCTCCGCCCACTCCCCGACAGTAAACAACGGGGGCTGTCCGCCGCCCGGTTCAGGCGAGGCAATCACGTGACCTACGCCACATACGTGACACCTCGATCCAGGTTTAGCAGCGGCGATGCGTCAACTCCCCAGGCCAGAGGGGCAGTTGTATGACATGGTTGAAAGCCGGTCGCAATTCGCGCGGGAGCGCTCCCGCTTCTCATTGACGCTCCGTCAGCCCGGTGGAGGCGCGTGCCGGCGGCACATGTCCGGTCATTCGACACGCGGGCATTCGGCACCCGCGAATCGGCGCCGCGCGCGCTCATACGATTGCGCGTGGCACCGAAGCCGCTTCGAGCCCGCTTCGATGTCGCTTCGAAGCCGCGCGCATAGGGATATCCCTACGGATTTCCGGCGGGCCTTACTTCCTGTGAGCGCACTGTGCAGACTCCCACCCGGGGTGCCACCCACGCCACCCGCCTTCCGACCCTCCGCCGTCGGCTCATCCGCCTACCCCACAAGAGGATCCGATGAGAAACAGACTTCTGTCCCTGGTCGCCGCCGCGGGCGTCCTCGTCGCGGGCGGCGCGGTCGCCGCGGCGCCCGCGCAGGCCGCACCACCCCCACGGACCGCCCCTCACGCCGCACCGGCCGCCTGCACCCCCACCCAGGTGATCGCCAACGGCGGTTTCGAGTCCGGCAGTTCACCCTGGACGAGCTCCACCGGAGTGATCACCACCGGCGGCGGGCAGAGCGCGCACGCGGGCACCCAGTTCGCCTGGCTGAACGGGTACGGCTCCACGCACACCGAGAGCCTGTCGCAGGCCGTCACGATCCCCGCCGGGTGCTCGGCCGCCAGCCTGACCTTCTGGCTGCACATCGACACCGCGGAGACCACGACCACCACCGCCTACGACAAGCTGACCGCGAAGATCGGCAGCACCACGCTGGCGACGTACTCCAACCTCGACGCGGCCACCGGCTATGTGCAGCGGACCGTCGACGTGTCCGCGTTCGTCGGGCAGAGCGTCACCCTCGCCTTCACCGGCACCGAGGACTCCGGCCTCCAGACCAGCTTCGTCCTGGACGACATCGCGCTGAACACCTCGGGCGACACCACACCGCCCCCGGCGGCCGACGCGACCCGTACGCCCGCGGCGCCCGCGTACACCGTCAGCCTGACCAGCGACACGACCGGCGGCACCTGGAACGGCCACGAGAGCGTGAACTTCACCAACGCCTCGGCCACGCCGCTCACCGAGGTGTACCTGCGGCTGTGGGACAACTACCACGGCAGTTGCCCGACGACGCCGATCACCGTCACCAACGTGACCGGCGGCACCGCGTCCGCCCTGACGGTCAACTGCACCGCGCTGAAGGTGACGCTGCCCGCGGCGCTGGCCCAGGGGCAGAGCGGCACGGTCGGGTTCGACCTGAAGATCGTGGTGCCCAGCGGGGCCGACCGGTTCGGCAAGGACGGCTCCTTCAGCTTCATCGGCAACGCGCTGCCGGTGCTGGCGATCCGGGACGCGGCGGGCTGGCACCTCGACCCGTACACCAACAACGGCGAGGCGTTCTACTCGCTGGCCGCCGACTTCTCGGTGACGCTCGACCACCCGACGGGCATCTCCGTCCCGGCGACCGGCACCTCGGTGGACACCCCCGGCGCCTCCGGCCGCACCGTCACCAAGGCGACGGCGAGCAAGGTCCGCGACTTCGCCTGGGCCGCGGGCCCGTTCAGCAAGGTCTCCGGTACGTCGCCGGGCGGCGTGAAGGTCAACGTGTACGCGGTGAGCGGCATCAGCACCGCCAACTCCAACTCCATGCTGACCGTTTCGGAGAACGCGGTGGACGCGCACGCGGGCCGCTTCGGCGCCTACCCGTACAGCGAGATCGACGCGGTGCTGGACAACAACTTCTGGTTCGGCGGGATGGAGTACCCGGGCTTCGTGCTCGACCTGGTCGACACCACCGCGCTGACCCACGAGATCGGGCACCAGTGGTGGTACGGGATCGTCGGCGACGACGAGTACAACAGCCCGTGGCTGGACGAGTCGTTCGCGGACTACTCCACCGACCTGGCGCTCGGCAAGACCGGCGCGAGCTGCTGGAACAGCGTCTCCTGGGCGTCCTCCGCCGAGAAGATCACCAACTCGATGGCGTACTGGGACGCGCACTCCTCGCGCTACGGCACGGTCGTCTATAACTACGGCAAGTGCGCCCTGCACGACCTGCGGCGCCTCATCGGTGACAGCGCGATGACCCAACTCCTGCGCGGCTACGCGCAGTCGCACTGGTACGGCGTCTCCACCACCGCGGAGTTCAAGGCCGCGGCCCAGGCGGCGACCACGGTCGACCTGACGTCCTTCTGGACGCAGCACAGGATCGACGGCTAGGGCCTGTCCGGCGGATCAACGCCCGGGGCCGCGCCACCGGCCCCGGGCCGCCGGCCCTCAAGGCCGAGGGGCCGGGTCCGGGTCCAGGCCCGGCCGGGACCCGGCCCCTCACTTCTCGCCCCCGTCCGGGAGCCGCGGCGGTTCCCGGACGGGGTGCCCCACACGCGACGCCTCCGACGACCGTCACGCCTTCTTGACAGGTGCACGATCGAAGCTGATGATCGGGGCCCACGCCGTGTCGGGAGGGCCCCGGGCATGACAGAAGCGACGCGTTCCGCAGGCAGGACCGCCGCCCGCCCCACCCCCACGAGGCGGGCTGCGGTCCGCAGCCGCGCCGCGCTGATGACCGCCGCGCGGGCCGCACTCGGCGGCGGCGCCGGTGTCCTGCTCACCGGCCCCGCCGGAATCGGCCGCAGCACCCTGCTGACGGCGCTGGCCGACGAACACGCCGCGGCCGGCCACCGCGTCCTGCGCTGCGCGCCCTCCCCCGCCGAGCGGCACCTGCCGTACGTCGGCCTCATCGACCTGCTGTCCGACGTCGGGGACAGCGCCTTCGCCGACCTCCCGGCGCCGGAACGCGACGCGCTGCGCGCCGCCCTGCGCCGCCCGCCCGCAGCGGCCGGGGCCGCTCCCCCCGACCCGCTCACCCTGCGCCTGGCCCTGCTCCGCCTGCTCACCGCGCTCTGCGCCCGCTCCCCCGTCCTGCTGGCCGTGGACGACGTCCAGTGGCTCGACGCACCGACCGCCGCCCTCCTCGCCTTCGCCACCCGCCGCGCCGCCCGCCTGCCGCTGACCACCGCCGCCGCCCTCCGCGCGGACGGCGCCGCGTGGACGGGAGCCGAAGGGGCCGCGGTGCTGGACGTGCCGCCGATGACCGAGCGGGAGGTGGCCGAACTGCTCGGCGGGCGCGCGGTGGCGGCCCGCGTGCACGCCGAGAGCGGCGGAAACCCTTACGTGGCGCTGGAGTTGACCCGCGCGCTCGGCGAGGGCGATACGGCGGGGCCGCTCCCCGTACCCCGTTCGCTGCGCGAGTCGCTGCTCGGCCGGGTGTCAGGTCTCACGGCCGGGGCTCGGACCACGGTGCTCGCCGCGAGCGCCGCCGAGCGGCCGACCGTACGCTTGTTGCGCCGGGCGGGGCGGGAGAACGCGGTGGCCGAACTGGCCGAGGCGGTACGGCAGGGGGTCGTGGAGCCGGTGCCGGACGGCGGGGCGGTGCGCTTCGTACCGCCGCTGCTGGCGCGGGTGGTGTACGAGGACGCGGAGCCCGACGAGCGGCGGCGGGTGCACACGGCGCTCGCGGCGGCGGCCGGTGATCCGGTCGAACGGGCCCACCACCTGGCGTCGTTGACGCCCGGCTGGGACGCGGAGGTGGCCGCCGCGCTGTCGGCGGCGGCGACCGCGGCGCGCCGCCGGGGCTCCCCCGCGACCGCGGCGAGACTCGGGCGGCTCGCGGCCGACCGCACTCCGCCGGGGGACGCGGCGGCCGAGACCGACCGGCTGCTGACGGCGGCGGAGGACGCGGTCGCGGCGGGCGACTACCCGCTGGCCCGCCGTATCGCGCACGAGGTGCTGCACGAACCGCCGGCCGAACCGGGCAGGCCCGCGGACCGGGTCAGGGCGTGGATGGTCATCGTGGACTCGTGCGGCCAGGCGATGGCCGAAGTGGCGGACGTCTTCCCGCAGGCGCTCGAGGACGCGCGGGACGACCCGCGGCTGCTGGCCCAGTTGCACCACCGGATGAGCTGGCGGGCCTGGATGGTGGAGGGCACGGCGGTCAAGGCGCATACGCACGCGGCGCGTTCGGCCGTACTGGCCAGGAGCGCGGGCGACCGCCGCACCGAACTGTCGGCGCTCAGCCAGCAGGCGGCCGTCGAGTTCTACCTCGGCCGCCCGGAGGCCGAGGACACCCTGGCCGCCGCGCTGGCGGGGCCGCAGGACCCGCGCGTGCTCTTCGACCACAACGGCCCGGTCTTCCTCAAGCACCGCCGCCATCTGCTGCACGACCGGCTGGACGACGCGCGGACCGAACTGCGGGCGCTGGTCTACACGGTACGGCGGCGCGGCTCGGCCGAGAGCCTGTGCCAGTGCCTGTCGGGCCTCGCCCAGGTGGAGATCCTGCGGGGCCGCTGCGAACGCGCCCTCGACCTGGCCCACCAGAGCCTGCGGATCGCGGAGCAGGGCGGGCTGAGCCAGGGCCCCGCCTGGTACGCGGTCGCGCTCGCGGAGGCGGCGGGCGGCGGTACGGAACGGGCGCTGGCCGCCGCCGACCGGGCCAGACGGCACAGCGAGGACGACGACGACCAGCTCTTCCTGCCCAGGGCGCTGCACGCGGAGGGCCATGTGCGGCTGCTGCGCGGCGAGACGGCCGCGGCCGTGCACGCGCTCCAGCGGGCCAGGCTGCTGGAGACGGGACAGGGGCAGGGCGATCCGGCGATGCGCCGCTGGCAGGCGGACCTCGCCGAAGCACTGGTCAGGTCGGGCGCCACCGACGAGGCCGCCGACCTGGTCGCCGCGACCCGCGCGCAGGCCGCCCGGCTCGGCCGCCGCGGGCTGCTCGCCGTGCTCGACAGGGCCGCCGCGCTGGTCACCGAGGCGCGCGGCGACTCGGACGCGGCGGTGGCCCAACTCGGCGCGGCCGTCACCACGTTGACCGCGCTGCCGTATCCGCTGGAGGAGGGCAGGGCGCGGCTGGCGCTGGGACGGCTGCACGCCAGGCGCGGCAATCCGCGGGCCGCGCGGGCCGCGCTCGACGCGGCGGCGCGGGTCTTCCGCGCGGCCCGCGCGCACCCGTGGCTGGCGCTGACCGACGCCGAGGCCGACCGCGTCGACCGCGATGACCGGCTCGACCGGCTCGGCGGGTACGACCGCGTCGACCCGCCGGGCCGTGCGCACGACCGGGCCGCGCCGCTCACCGCGCTCAGCGACGCCGAGCGCCGGGTCGCCGCGCTGGCGGCGCGCGGCGCGAGCAACCGGGAGATCGCCGCGACCCTGGTGATCAGCGTCAAGACCGTCGAGGCCGCCCTCACCCGCGCCTACCGCAAGCTCAGCGTCCGCTCCCGCGTCGATCTGGCCAGGGTCGCCCTCGACCACCCGGCCGCCGACCGCCACGAGGTCTGACGGCGAGCGTGCGTACGTGACGCGAACACGGCCTCGCGGCACGTACGGAGGTGCCGACGTACCGACGTACGGCCCTACGGACCCGCGGACCCGCGGACTTGGGGGAGAACGCCGAGGGGCGCCCCGCCCGGTCGGCGGAACACCCCTTCGTACGAGCGAGTCGGCCGCCCCCGTGAACGACCGGCCCGCCTCGCCCTGTGCCTGACGCGAGGTCAGTGCATCCAGAGCAGGTAGAAGTTGTTGGTGCCCAACTCACAGATGTAGACCGGGCCGTGGATGGGCGCGTTGGCCTGTGCCTGGGCGACACACGACGCGTAGGTCGGGAAGTAGCCCATGAACATGAAGCCGCTGCCGGGCGGCGGGGAAGCCTGGGCCGCGCCGGCGAAGACGCCGAGGCCGAGCAGGGCGGTGGCCACCAGCGTTCCGGTGCGGGCCATCAGTCGCTTGGTCATGTGCACAACTCCTTTCCGGGCAGGCGGAAGCGCCTGCGGGGGGAGGGAAGGGGCTTGCGTGTGCGGATCAGACGTCCAGATCAGAGCTGTTCGGGCCGCGCGCCGTGATCGAACGTTAGCCGTTGACTACAGGCCGCAGCAATAGGTCTAGGCCAATGTGTGACAGCAGCCGACGGATGGCCCTCGTGGGTCAGGTGAGGCGCAGTGCCGCCTCGCGGACGGCCAGCGTGTCCTGCCTGACCTCGCGCAGACCGGGCAGCGCGGCGCCACCCCCGACGCCGCCCTCGACACCCCCGCCGACCCCGATCCCGGCACCGACCCCGACCCCGGCCCCGCCGCTGCCGTCCCCGCGCAGGCTCCCCGCCCACGCCACCAGCTGCCGACGGAAACCCGTACGCCCCGGCTCCGCCGTGTACGTGCGCCGCGTCCCGAGGCCCGGCCCGGCGTCCCAGGTGTCGACGTGCAAAGTGGCCGCCTCGTCGCGGGCGTACGGCGAGGGCAGGGTGAGCGTGGCCACCGAGTCCTCCGCCACGCACTCCAGCGTCTCCCGGTAGCGGCGGTGCCCGGGCAGCCGTACATGGGTGAGGTCGACCAGCAGGCCGTCGGCCGGGCGCCAGCGCGCGCTCACCGCGCTCGTACCCGCCCAGCCGGTGGCGTCGAGCAGCCGCCCGTGCAGCCGCAGGTCCCCGCCCGCCAGGATCGCGTGCACCAGATTGACCTGGTGGATCAGCGAGCCGCCGAGGCCGCGGGCGTACGCCTCACGCCGCCGCGCCGCCACCGCCGCGCCCGCCGTCGCCTCCGTCGCCTCCGCCGTCACCTCCGTCGCTCCGGGGCCGAGCGCGCGGGCCAGCGCCGCCTCGGCCGGCGGCGGCTGCGGGCCGAAGGGCGGCGGCGGATACGGCAGCAGGTGCTCGACCTGGTGCGGCGCGTTGGGGTCGTGGATGTCGGCGGTGATCCGGCGGACGGCGGGCAGGTGCTCCCGGCAGTGGTCGAGGAAGCGGGCCACGACCGGGTCGTGCCGCTTCATGTAACCCGCCGCCACCGGCACCCCCGAGCGCCGCTCGGCCGCCGCCAGCTCGTCGATCTCCGCGAGGTCGAGGCTGACCGGTTTCTCGCAGAGCACCGGCAGGCCCCGTTCTAGACACCCCAGGACCACATCCCGGTGCGTCCACCACGGCGTGCAGACCAGCGCGGCCCGCGCCCCGGCCCGTACCGCCTCGTCCAGCGTCCGGCAGACGGCGACACCGTCCGCCGGGCGCACGCCACCGACCGGGCTCCCGGTTCCGGCCGGTGTCACCCCACCGGCCCCGTCCGCCGCACAGGACCCGGCACCCGCCCGCGTACCGGGAAACCAGGCCCGTACGGCCGCGGTGTGCGCCGGATCGGGGTCGATGACGGCGACCGGGCGCAGCAGCTCCGGGAGGTCCCGCATCTCGCGCAGATGCGCCGCGTGCGCCACCTTGCCCGCGCCGATCAACGCCACGGGAACCGGTTGTCCCATCGGTCCGCACCCCTTTTCCGTCTCTCTCCCAGCGCATCACACGGCGGGCGGCGCGCGCCCGCCGGGGTGAGGGTCACTGGCGTGGCGACCGATGGTGCCCGACCATGTATGCGTGGAGGTGCGACGATGCGGTGGCCAGTGTCAAAAACAGGTATTGACATGCCGACGTGTGCCCAAGAGGATGTTTCCCACGTTGGCGCCCTGCGCCTCCGCACCCATTCGACGCGGGCGACGAATAGGCGATGTGCAACCGGAAAAGTCGCACTTGCGGGCTTCCGGTCGCCGGGCCGCGCCGGTAATACCCCTCACTCCTGGAAGCACTCATGGAACCGGCGGCGAACACTCGTCCGCCGGCTTAGGACAGAACCGTTGCTAGAGTCGCTTCGGGTGCTGTCGGCACGCCGCGGGCCGACCCACGGGACCGGTCCGCGGTGACGAGAGGGGGCTAGCCGTGGCGGGAGTTGTTCGCAGTGGCGGGGCGGATGCCGAGGACATCGGTCTCGCTCTGTACCAGACGCTGCGCACCAACGGATCCATAGCCCCGGAGAAGGCGGCCGCGGGCATCGGGCTGACCGACGCCGAGGCCAGGGCCGGTTGGTCGGAGCTGCGGGAGCTGGGGCTCATACGCGCCGGTCGGGTGCCGGAGGAGGTCGATTCGGTGGAGCCCGACACCGCCCTGATCGGCCTGCTGGCCCGGCAGCGCGAGGCGCTCCAGGCCCAGCGCGACGAGTTGTCCTCGATCGTGCGGGCGGCCGAGTCGCTGATGGAGCGCTACCGCCCCGCGGTGTTGCGCGACGCGGCGGAGATCGAGGTGGAACTCCTCATCGGGGAAAACCGTAAGCGGCAGTCCATCGGCGATTTCAATGCGCGCATCACGGAATCCACCGGTTCGATGCATCCGGGACCGCTGCCGCCCGCCGAAGTTCTCGTGCATTCCATCGCCGCGGACAGCGCGCTTATCGAGCGGGGCGTGAAAGTCCGCGCCGTATACGGGCAGAGCATTAATTCCGCGCCACGTCAACGTAAATACCTGACGGAACTCTCGGCGGTCGGAGTCGAGGTCAGGCTGGCGACCCAGGTCCCCTTCGACCTCCTGATAGCGGATTCGCACAGCGCGCTTGTCTCGGCCAATCCCGACAACCCTTCGGGCCCCGCGGTCATCGTCCGCGGCGCGGCCCTGGTCCGGTCGTACGTGGCGCTCTACGAGGACTGCTGGCTGCGCGCGGTGCCGTACTCGGCGAAGTCGGCAGGGAGCTTCGACTCGGGGGGCGAGCTGACCGAACAGCACCGCACGACGATGCGACTTCTGGCCAACGGGCTGACAGATGAGCGGATCGCGCGCAAACTAGGGGTGTCCCTGCGCACTGTGAGTCGCCTGGTATCAGAGATCATGCGATATCTCCAGGCGGACAGCCGGTTCCAGGCGGGAGTCCTCGCTGCGGCCCATGGGCTAATTTGACCTGCGCATTCGCGCCATTGCGCACTTACGCACAACCGGAATCTGGCCTGGCCCTGTCCGATTTTGACATCATCGGCAGGGCTACGCGTACCTATCACCCCCTTGAGCGCCTGCCCTCCCAACGAAGGATCACGATGTCGCGCATCCGGCACACGACCAAGATTTCCGCCGTCGCCGCCCTGGTGCTCGCTCTGTCGTCGGCTATCGGAACAACCGTCGCCTTCGCCGACGCCGGTTCGGATTCCGCTCCGGCGCCCAGTGCACCCGCGGACACGTCGGTGGCCCCGGACAACTGGTTCCCCGGTGCTCAGCCCGCGAACTGGTTCCCCGGCGCCAGCGCGGACACCGGCCCGGACAACTGGTTCCCGAACGCCGTACCGGCGAACTGGTTCCCCACCGCGAGCGCCGTATCCCCCGACAACTGGTTCCCGGGTGCCGTACCCGTGAACTGGTTCCCCAGCGCCGTGGCCGTCTCCCCCGACAACTGGTTCCCGAACGCCGTCCCCGCCGGGAACTGGTTCCCGAATATCGCCCCGACCGATGTGACCGTGTCATCACTGTCGGTTTAATTTCCCCGAGCTCTCCGCGCCACCAGGTCCTGGTTTCCCCGCCGGACCCCGGCGCCGCAAGACCCGCCAAGACCCGCACAGCGCTGTACGGCCCGTGAGCGATATTCACGGGCCGTACAGCGTTTCCTGCATTGTGGGGGGAATCCTGGGGGCTCAGGGAGCCGATGTCACTTCCTGACAGGGGCGGGCGATCCGCAGGGACCGCCGCACCAGTTCATCGATGTCCGTGGCCGCGTCCTCGGCTGCCGGATGTACGGCGAGCCAGCCGAGGTGGCGGCGCAGGAAGGCCGCGAGGGCCGGCACCGTCCGTAGGGGGAGACGGACGGTGCGGCCCTCGACAATCAGATCGGCCCAGGAGGCGAGTGTGCCTCGTATGGCGGCGCGCGCCTCGACAGCCGGCCCGTTCAGGGGGATGCCGGGCCGGGCAGTGCCGGTCAGTCGGTCGCCGGAGTTCGGCGCCGGTACGAGTGCCACCTCCAACTCGCCGTATACCCGGGGAAGCAAGGCGAGTTGCCGATCCAACCGCTCCTGGCAAGGAACGCACAGGGCAGGGTCCGTCTCGACACAAAGGTGTCCGCTACGGAAATCAATCTCCTGCACTGCCGCTGTCCCTTCCTCGCTTGGGGCGGTAAGAAGAGCGAACCAGGAACAGGGTGATCCGGACAATGTCCACGGACCGGCCGGATTCTGCCATGGCGCAATCGCGCATCTAAGCACGTGGCAAGGTCACGACGGAAGCTGTGCCTCAATCGCCCCAACGACCTCCGCAGCCTCGGGCTCGGTCCGCGGCCGAAAACGCCCGACGATTTCTCCCGAGGCGCTGACCAGGAACTTCTCGAAGTTCCAGGTGATGTCACCGGCTTCTCCGGCCGCGTCGGGCACATCGGTCAGCCTGGCGTAGAGCGGATGCCGGTTCGCGCCATTGACATCCGCCTTCTCCAGCAGCGGGAAGCTGACGCCGTAGGTCGTGGAGCAGAAGGTCTGGATCTCCTCGGCGGTGCCGGGCTCCTGTCCGCCGAACTGGTTGCACGGCACGCCCAGGACGGTGAAGCCGCGGTCGGCGTAGCGCTTCTGCAACCTCTCCAGGCCCTCGTACTGCGGGGTCAGGCCGCACTTGGAGGCGACGTTGACCACCAGGACGGCCTTGCCCGCGTGGGCGCCGAGGGTGGTGGGGTCGCCGTCGATGGTGTTCAGGGGGATGTCGTAGAGGCTTGCGGGGTTGCTCATGAGTGAATTCTCCTATCGGTCCGTGACCGTGATGCCCAGGGTCTGGGCGAGCGCGGGGGCGAGGTCGAGAAGCTGCGAGGAGCTGATGACGGCGCCGCGCAGCGACTCGTATCCGTCGGCGAGGTCGATGGTGACCGCGCCGCGCAGGTCGGCCTTCTTCAGCGTCGCGCGGCCGAGCCGGGCGCGCTCGATGCTGCTGCCGGGGAAGGTCACCCCGTTCAGCTTGGCCTCGCCGAAGTCGACGTCGCGCAGGACGCAGTCCTCGAAGGCCACGTCGTGCAGGGCGGTGGCGCGCAGATTCACGGAGTCCAGTTTGCAGCGCCGGAAGGTGACCCGGCGCAGCACGGCTCCGAACGCCTCCACGCCGGCCAGCGAGCAGGCGGTGAGCGAGGAGTCCAGCCAGTCGCTCTCGGCGAGCGAGACGCCCGTGAAGCGGCTGCCGGTGGCCCACAGGTCGTTGATCCGGGACCGGCGCAGGGTGGTGTCCGTGAAGGTGCAGTCGGTGACCGCGCACTCCAGGAAGCGGGAGCCGTTGGCCGCCTCGTCCTCGAAGGCGAGGCGGTCGAAGTGGACGGTGTCGTAGTCCCCTTCGACGGCCAGCGGGCCGGTGTGAGGACGCAGCAGATCGGCGTACGGAAGGTCGGCGAGTTCGTCCGGGGGTGTCACTCGGCCAGCGTACGCGGCACCTCCGACAGCGCCCCGTGAGGCATCGGCGGCCCACCGGGAAGCCGACTTAAGGGACATACACCCCACCCCTTGCTAGGTTGCAGCCCATGAGCGCAACCAGCGCCGCGGCGGCGGACGCTCCCCCGGCCGCCCTGCGGATGCCCCGCCGCCGCGGTGTGGAGCTGTCGCTGATCGTCGCCGCGGTACTGATCTCGGTGTACGGCTACGCGGAGGTCGGCCTGGCCAGGAACGGCGCGGTGCCGCCCGACGCCGCGGCCTACGGGGCGGGCCTGGGCGTGCTCGCGCTCCTGGCCCACCTCGCGGTCCGGGCCCGCGCCCCCTACGCCGATCCGCTGCTGCTGCCGATCGCCGTGCTGCTCAACGGCTTCGGCCTGGTGCTGATCTACCGCCTCGACCTGGAGCCGGTGCTCGGCGGCCGGGCGGCGCCCACCCAGCTGATCTGGTCCACGCTCGGGGTGGCGCTGTTCATCGCGGTGGTGCTGGCGCTGCGCGACCACAGGACACCGGCCCGCTACGCGTACATCAGCGTGACCGCCGCGCTGCTGCTCATGGTGCTGCCGATCTTCTTCCCCGCGATCAACGGCGCGAAGATCTGGATCAGGGTCGCCGGATTCTCCTTCCAGCCGGGCGAGTTCGCCAAGGTGCTGCTCGCGGTCTTCTTCGCCGCCTACCTGTCGGCCAACCGCGCGGCGCTGGCGTACGCGGGCCGCCGGGTGTGGCGGCTGCAACTGCCCACCGGCCGCGTGCTGGGCCCGGTGGTGGCGATCTGGCTGCTCAGCGTCGGCGTCCTGGTGGTCGAGCGCGACCTGGGCACCTCGCTGCTCTTCTTCGGCCTGTTCGTGATCATGCTGTACGTGGCGACCGGGCGGACCGGCTGGATCGCCGTGGGGCTGCTGCTCGCCGGGGTGGGCGCGTGCGCGGTCGGCGCGCTGGAGCCGCATGTGCACAGCAGGGTGCAGGACTGGCTGCACCCCTTCGCGACCATCGACGCGGGCATCGGCCCCAACCAGATCTCGCAGTCGCTGTTCGCCTTCGCCAACGGCGGGGTGCTCGGCACCGGGCTCGGCCAGGGCCACTCCGCGCTGATCGGCTTCGCCGCGAAGTCGGACTTCATCCTGGCCACCGCGGGCGAGGAGCTGGGCCTGTTCGGACTGACCGCGCTGCTCCTGCTGTACGCGCTGCTGGTGGCGCGCGGCTTCCGGGCCGGGCTCGCGCTGCGCGACCCCTTCGGGCGGCTGCTCGCGGTCGGCCTGACCTCGATCCTGGCGCTCCAGGTCTTCGTGATCACCGGCGGGGTGATGGACCTGATCCCGATGACGGGCATGGCAATGCCGTTCCTCGCGCAGGGCGGCTCGTCCGTCGTGACCAACTGGATCATCGTGGCGCTGCTGATCCGGCTCAGCGACAGCGCCCGCCGCCCGGCGCCCGATCTGCCCGAGGGGCCGCCGGACCAGCTCGCGCCGCTGGAGCGGACCCGGTGATCCGCTGTGTGCGGCACGCCGCCGCCTTCTGCTTCCTGCTGCTGGTCGCGCTGCTGCTCAACGCGGCGCGGGTGCAGGTCGTCAAGGCGTCCGCGTACGACGGCAACCTGGCCAACCGGCGGATCGCGATCACCCGTTACCACCAGCCGCGCGGCGACATCCTCGTCGGCGGCTCCCCGGTGACCGGATCACGCGACGCGGGCGGCCAGTTGAGGTACCAGCGGACGTACGCCGACGGGCCGCTGTACGCGCCGGTGACCGGCTTCGCCTCGCAGACGTACGGCACGACGCTGCTGGAGGGCACCGAGGACGGCGTGCTGTCGGGCACGGCCTCGCAGTTGGCGTCGGTGCCGCTGTGGAACGAGATCACCCGGGCGCGGCAGCGCGGCGGCGATGTGCACACCACGATCGACGCGGCGGCGCAGCGGGCGGCGTACACCGGCCTCGCGGGCCGCAGGGGCGCGGTGGCCGCGGTGGATCCGGCGACCGGGCGGATTCTGGCGCTGGTGTCGTCGCCGTCGTACGACCCGGCGGCGCTGTCGGGCACCGGCGCGGCGGTGAACGACGCGTGGACGCGGATGAACACGGACACAAGTCAGCCGATGCTGGACCGGGCGATCCGGCAGACGTATCCGCCGGGTTCGACGTTCAAGGTCGTCACGGCCGCCGCCGCGCTCCAGAGCGGCAAGGTCACCGATCTGCTGGCGCCGACGCGCTCGCCCGATCCGTACCGGCTGCCGGGTTCGACGGCCACGCTCACCAACGAGGGCGGCGGCTGCGCCGACGCCAGCATGTACGACGCCTTCCGGGTGTCGTGCAACACCGTCTTCGCCAAGCTGGGCGCCGACGTGGGGCTGGCCGGGATGCGGGCGCAGGCGCAGGCGTTCGGCTTCAACGACACGCGGCTGCGGATTCCGCCGTCCGTCGCGAAGAGCAACTTCGACACGCGGATGAGCCCCGACCAGGTGGCGCTCTCCTCGATCGGGCAGTTCGACACGACCGCGACGCCGTTGCAGATGGCGATGGTGGCGGCGGCGGTCGGCAACGGCGGGGTGCTGATGGCGCCGTACCTGGTGGACTCGGTGACCAACCACAGCGGGGCGACGGTCTCCGCCGACGGGCCGCGGACGCTGCACCGGGCGATGAGCGAGGGCACCGCGCGGCAGCTCCAGCAGCTGATGGAGGCGGTGGTCACCGACGGCACCGGCACCAACGCGGCGATCCCCGGTGTCGTCGTCGGCGGCAAGACCGGCACCGCGCAGCACGGTGTGGACAACACCGGGACGCCGTACGCCTGGTTCATCTCCTACGCGAAGCCGCCGGGCGGTACGCAGGCGTCGGTGGCGGTGGCGGTGGTCGTCGAGGACGCGGAGGCGGTGCGGGCGGACATCTCCGGCGGCGGGAACGCGGCGCCCGTCGCGCGGGCGGTCATGCAGGCGGTGCTGAACGCGCGCTGACGTGCCGTCGGGGACAAGTGCCGTGCGACGGCGGTCACTTCACCTTGGGGAAGCTGAAGGCGTAGCCCTGCCCCTTGAGCCAGGGCAGGATCTGCTCCAGCGCGTCCACGGTCTGCTCGCGGTCGCCGCCGCCGTCGTGGAAGAGGATCGTCGGGCCGTTGCTCAGCTCGTACTTGATGGTCTGCACGATCGTGCCGACGCCGGGCTTGGTGTAGTCCTTGGTGTCGACGTTCCAGCCGAGCGGGCGCATGCCGTGCTGGGCGGCGAGCGCGCGGCTGGCCGGGGTGAAGGCGCCGCCGGGGGCGCGGTAGTACTGCACGGGCGCGCCGCCCGAGGCTTCCTCGATCATGGCGTAGGCGTCCATGATCTCCTTCTGCTGGTACGCGAAGGGCTTGTGGTCCATCGACTCGTCGTGGGTCACGGTGTGGTCGCACAGCCGGTGTCCCGCGGCGACGACGGCGCGTACGAGATCGGGGTGGGCCTTGGCCTGCGGGCCGATCATGCAGAAGGTGGCGTGGACGCCGTGCTGCTTGAGGACGTCGAGCACCTTGGGCGTCCAGACCGGGTCGGGGCCGTCGTCGATGGTGATGTTGACGGCCTTGCCCGCGGCTTCCGGCGCGTGCACGATCGTGTCGGGCACCGCGGCCACGGTGGGTATGTGGCTGGTGGGCGTACTGGACGGGCCGGTCGAACCCGCGCCCGTACCGCCGCCGTCGCTCCCGTTGCCGCCGCCCTTGCCGCCGCCGTTCACCCCGCCGATGACGCCGGTGCCGTTGTTCGCCGACGCCTTGCCGTGCCCGTGTGCCAGGACCGCGGTGGCCACCGACGCGATCACCACCACCAGGACCGCCATCGTGATGGCCGCCGCCTGCGGCATCGTCCTCAGTCGCCCCACCGAGAATCGCCCTCCGGTCATCGTCTGTACCCGCCCGCCTCGTTGATTCCATCGACCCGGTCCGCGCCGTGTTCCACGCGCTGTCCGCACGGCCGGCCGTCCCCCCGGCTCCGCGACCGAATAGATGCTGCTGCCTCCGCGTCGGTTCCGCCATGGGCACGTCGGCGACACTGCCGTTACAGAACCCGGACGTCCGGCTAACTCCCTGGTGGCGACGTCAGCCCGGTGCACCGGCGCAACTGGTCGTACCGGTCGGTGATCCGCTGCCCCGCCGCGCCGGTCCGCGGCTGCGGTACGCCCGCGCCGTCGACGAGGGCGGGCGCGAAGACGGCGCGGGTGACCTTGCCGCGGCGGACGGTCAGTGTGGTGACGCCGGTCTCGTCGGAGTGCGGGTACGGCGAGGAGCCGTACCAGAGGAAGTTGCCGAACCCGTAGGCCACATAGGTCGGGCCGAGCATGCCGGAGCCGAGCATCACATGGGCGTGGGTGCCGACGACCGCGGTGGCCCCGGCCGCCGACAGGTCGGCCGCGATCGACTTCTGCTCCGGCCCCGGGCAGCTCTGGCCCTCGGTGCCCCAGTGCAGATAGACCACCACGACATCGGCGTGCGCCTTGGCGTCCCTGACCGCCTTCAGCAGCCGGGGGCGGTCGAGCGCGGAGGCGATGCCGGGGGCGGTGGCGGTGGCCCGGAAGTTCTCGTTGGTGATGTCGTAGACCTGGCTGGCGGCGACGACCGCGAGGCGTACGCCGTTGACCGTCTCGGTGTACGGGCGGTACGCCTCCGCCGCGTCGGCGCCGATGCCGACCACGGGGACCGGCGCCACGCGCTTGGCCGCGAGGCTGTCGGCCAGGCCCTGGGCGCCGTAGTCCACGGCGTGGTTGTTGGCCATGGTGACGGCGTCGACGCCGGACCGCTGGAGCGCGGCGAGCGCGTCGGGGCCGGTCCTGAAGTGGTACTTCTTCGGCTGCGGGGTGCCGCGCGTGGTGATCGCGGACTCCAGGTTGACCATCGAGAAGTCGGCGGCGGCCAGCGCCGTCGACATCGGCCCGAGCGCCGGGTCGATGCCGAGCCGGTTCGCCGTCCGCTCGGTGAAGTGCACGTCCCCGGCGAAGGCGAGGGTCACGGTGCCGACGGGCTCGGCCGGGCGCGCGGCGGCGGCCGCCGTCGGCGTCGAGGAGGGCGCGGCGCCGCCGGTCGTGGCGGTGCGCGAGTCCGGTGCGGGTCCGGCCTCGGTGGAGCCGCCGCGGCCGTAGGCCACGTACAGGGAACCGGCGGCGACGAGCAGCAGCGCCGTACCGCCGACGACGGTGTTTCTGCGTCGGCGGCGTGCTCTGGCCCGGCGTGTCTCGCGCCGCGATTCCGGTCCGGCTCCCTCGTTCATCGGACAAGCGTACGATCCGCTCGCCGTGGGTCAGTGCGGGGCCGCCCCCTGCGCGATGGCGTCGGTGACCTCGGCCACGCGGGCCTGCTCCTCGGCGGCGAAGCGTTCCGCGTCGAGTTTCTCCGCGATCTCCTCGTCCTCGTCCATGAGCTGGTCGAGGTTGGAGTCACCGAGGTCGAAGACGCCCATGTCGAGGTACGCCTTCTGGAGCCGGGGTCCCCACAGGCCGATGTCCTTCACGCACGGCACGATGCGGCTGAAGAGCAGCTTGCGGAACAGGTGCAGGAATTCGGAACGTTCGGTCATCTCGGCGGCCTCGGCGGTGGGGATGCCGAAGTTCTCCAGGACTTCGAGGCCGCGCAGCCGGTCGCGCATCAGGTAGCAGCCCTCGATGACGAAGTCCTCACGCTCGCGCAGTTCCGCGTCGGTGAGCTGCTTGTAGTAGTCGCGCAGCGCCATCCGTCCGAAGGCGACGTGCCGGGCCTCGTCCTGCATGACGTAGGCCAGGATCTGCTTGGGCAGCGGCTTGGTGGTGGTGTCGCGGATCATGCCGAAGGCGGCGAGCGCCAGGCCCTCGATGAGCACCTGCATGCCGAGGTAGGGCATGTCCCAGCGCGCGTCGCGCAGGGTGTCGCCGAGCAGCGCCTGGAGGTTGTCGTTGATCGGGTAGACCATCCCGACCTTGTCCTGGAGGAAGCGGCCGTAGATCTCGGCGTGCCGGGCCTCGTCCATGGTCTGGGTGGCGGAGTAGAACTTCGCGTCGAGGTCGGGGACGGACTCCACGATCCGGGCGGCGCAGATCATCGCGCCCTGCTCGCCGTGGAGGAACTGGCTGAACTGCCAGGAGGTGTAGTGCTGCCGCAGCAGCCCGCGGTCGCGGGCGTTCATCGCGTCCCAGTAGCGGCTGCCGTAGATGGACATGGCCTCGTCGGGGGTGCCGAGCGGGTCGTACGGGTCGACCTCCAGGTCCCAGGCGATGCGCTTGGCCGCGTCCCACTGCTTGTCCTTGCCCTTCTGGTAGAGGGCGAGCAGGCGTTCGCGGCCGTCGCCGTACTCCCAGGAGAAGCGGGCGGCGCCCTGGGCCGGGACCTGCCAGATCCACTCGGTGGGCGGTTGCGTGTACAGGGCTTCCGTCGACATCGGCGGCTCCATTCCACGTGCGCGGGGTCTTGACGGGCTTGTTGACACAGAGTCTCATAAGAGTCGTACCGCAGGTAACCCTCATGCGCCGGAGGCCACTTCACGATGGACACCAGCCTGATCGACCGCGAGAAGACCGCGGAGCGGCTGCTGGCCGCGTCCGCCAAGCACTCGTTCGACCCGGACACCGAGCTGGACTGGGACGCGCCCTTCGAGGAAGGCAAGTGGTTCTGGCCGCCGGAGCTGGTGTCGCTGTACGACACCCCGCTGTGGCAGCGGATGTCGCAGGAGCAGCGCGTCGAGCTGAGCCGCCACGAGGCGGCGTCGCTGTGCTCGATCGGCGTCTGGTTCGAGACGATCCTGATGCAGCTCCTGCTGCGGCACACCTACGACCTGGACCCGACCAGCAACCATGTGCGGTACGCGCTGACGGAGATCGCCGACGAGTGCCGGCACTCGAAGATGTTCGCGCGGGCCGTGACGAAGATGGGCACGCCCACCTACCGCCCCAGCAGGCTCGACCACAATCTCGGCCGGCTGATCAAGACGGTGTCCACCACGCCCGGCGCCTTCACCGGCACGCTGCTGGCCGAGGAGATCCTGGACTGGATGCAGCGGCTGACCTTCCCCGACGACCGCGTGCAGCCCTTCGTCCAGGGTGTGACCCGGATTCACGTGGTCGAGGAGGCCCGGCACATCCGCTACGCCCGCGAGGAGCTGCGCCGCCAGATGGTGACGGCGCCGCGCTGGGAGGTCGAATTCACCCGGCTGACCTCCGCGCAGGCCGCCAGGACCATCGCCCGTTCGCTGATCAGCCCGCAGGTCTACGCGTCGGTCGGCCTCGACCCCGTCCAGGCGGCCGAGGCGGCCCGCACCAGCCCGCACCGCCGCGAGGTGATGCGGCAGTCGGCGAAGCGGCTGATGGACTTCCTGGACGAGATCGGGCTGATCAAGGGCCCGAGCCGCAAGCTGTGGCGCTCGTCCGGACTGCTCGGCTGACCCGGCCGCACCCACGGACCCGGACACCCGTGCGAAGCCCCGCGCCCGGGCCGACCCGTTCACGTGTGCGGGCGGATAGTCTGCTGGACATGACCAGCAGCGCGGCGCCCGCATACCGCCGGATGAGCGTCGAGCAGCGCCGTACGCAGTTGCTGGCCGCCGCCGTCGACCTGTTCGGCCACCGGCGGCCGGAGGACGTGTCGGTCGACGACGTCGCGGCGGCGGCCGGGGTCTCCCGGCCGCTGGTCTACCGCTACTTCCCCGGCGGCAAGCAGCAGTTGTACGAGGCCGCGGTGCACGACGCGGCGCAGGAGCTGATCGGCCGCTTCGGCGTCCCCTCGCAGGGGCCGCCGACCGAACGGCTCGCGGACGCGCTGGACCGCTACCTGGCGTATGTGGACGAGCACGACGCGGCGTACGGGGCGCTGCTGCGCGGCGGCAGCGTCGCCGAGACCAGCCGTACGGACGCGATCGTGGACGACGTACGGCGCCGGGCCGCGGAGCAGGTGCTGCACCACCTCGGGGTGACGGCGCCGGGGCCGCGGCTGGCGATGATGGTCAGGTCGTGGATCGCCTGCGTGGAGGCGATATCGCTGATCTGGCTGGACGAGGGCAAGCAGCCGCCGGTCGCGGAGCTGCGGGCGTGGCTGGTGGACCACTTCATCGGGCTGCTGCTGGTGACCGCGACGACCGACCCGGAGGCCGCGGAGGCCGCCGCCCGCGCGCTGGCGCTGGAGACCCCGAGCAGCCCGGCCGGCGGGCTGGCGCGGCGGCTCGCGCCGATCGCGGACGCGGTCGCACATCTGCTCCCCGACCCCTCCTGACCCCGACCGGGGAACCCCGCGCCGCCCGCCGTGCCATCCTGAGCGGGTGAGACACGAGGACACGGAATTCGTCGGGGGCCCGCTGGACGGGCGGGTGCTCGGCGTGCTCGCCGGGATGACCGGGCAGCCGCCGCGCGTCTACACCGTGCCCGTACCCACGCCCGAGGGCGGTCCGCCGGTGGTGCACGTCTACCACCGCGAGCCCAGCCCCGGCCCGCGCGGCTCCCGCCGTACCCGCTGGGTCTTCGTGTACGACCCGGAGGGCAACCGCCCGGACGGCCCCAAGTGGCCCTGGCGCAAAGGCGCCTGACGCCCCGCCGGACGGGCCCGTGCGGCCACGCGGGACATCGCGTCGGACCGGGCCGCGCGGCGTGCGGCGCAAAGGCGGCCGAACCGGGCGGTTCCACAGGTCAAAGGGCCGGGTATTGGTCCGGACCATTGACACGCATTGGTCTGGACCTGTTTGCTGCGCGGTGACATGCGCCGTCCTCACCGAAGGAGCATCCCCCCATGCTCTCCACCGCACCGCGCAACAGACGCAGAACCTTCATCGCCGCCTCCGCCACCCTCGCGGGCGCCGTCGCGCTCGGCGGGCTCGTGGCGCTCGCCCCGTCCGCCAGCGCGGGCGAGTTCCTGACCAACGGCGGCTTCGAGACCGGCGGCCTGTCCGGCTGGAGCTGCGACGCGGGCACCGCCGCCGTCGTCAGCGGCCAGGCGCACAGCGGCACTTACGCCCTCCAGGGCACCCCGAGCGCGAGCGGCACCGCGCAGTGCAAGCAGAACGTGTCCGTCGCGCCGAACACCACGTACACCCTGACCGCCCAGGTCAAGGGCGCGTACGTCTACCTCGGCGTGGACGGCGGCACCAGTACGTGGACGCCCGGCACGGGCAGCGGCTACGCGGCGCTGAGCGTGTCCTTCACCACCGGCGCGAGCCAGACCAGCGCGGCGGTCTACGTGCACGGCTGGTACGGCCAGCCCGCGTACCTCGCCGACGACGTCTCGCTCCAGGGCCCCGGCAGCGGCACGACCACGCCGCCCACGACGCCCCCGACCACCCCGCCCACGACCCCGCCGACGACGCCCCCGACCACTCCCCCCACCACCCCGCCGACGACGCCTCCCACGACGCCGCCGACCACTCCCCCGACCTCGCCCCCGCCCTCCGGCGGACTGCCCACCCACGCGCTGGTCGGCTATCTGCACGAGACGTTCGCCAACGGCTCCGGCTACACCAAGCTGGCGGACGTGCCGGACAGTTGGAACATCATCGACCTGGCGTTCGGCGAGACCAGCTCGCCGACCTCGGGCAGCATCCACTTCACCCGCTGCTCGGCCAGCGAGTGCCCGGGAGTGGAGTCCGACGCGGACTTCAAGGCCGCGATCAAGGCCAAGCAGGCCAAGGGCAAGAAGGTGCTGCTGTCCATCGGCGGCGCGAACGGCGAGGTGCAGCTCACCACGACGGCCGCCCGCGACGCCTTCGTCTCCTCGGTGAGCGGCATCATCGACACCTGGGGCCTGAACGGCATCGACATCGACTTCGAGGGCCACTCGCTGTCCCTGAACACCGGTGACACCGACTTCAAGAACCCGACCACCCCGGTGATCGTCAACCTGATCTCGGCGCTGAAGACGCTCAAGGCCAAGTACGGCAGCGGCTTCGTGCTGACGATGGCGCCCGAGACGTTCTTCGTCCAGATGGGCTACCAGTACTACGGCTCGGGCCCGTGGGGCGGCCAGGACCCGCGCTGCGGCGCGTACCTGCCGGTGATCTACGCGATGCGCAACGACCTGACGCTGCTGCACGTCCAGGACTACAACTCCGGCTCGATCATGGGCCTGGACAACCAGTACCACTCCATGGGCGGCGCGGACTTCCACATCGCGATGACCGACATGCTCCTCACCGGCTTCCCGGTGGCGGGCAACACCGCCAACATGTTCCCGGCGCTCGCCCCCTCGCAGGTCGCGATCGGCCTGCCCGCCTCGGTCAACGCGGGCAACGGCTACACCGCCCCGGCCGCCGTCGACCAGGCGCTCGACTGCCTGACCAAGAAGACCAACTGCGGCGGCTACACCACCCACGGCACCTGGCCCGCGCTGCGCGGTCTGATGACGTGGTCGGTGAACTGGGACAAGTTCAGCAACTGGGAATTCCAGAAGAACTTCACCAGCTACTTCGGCTGAACCGCCCGCAGATCCCCCGCCGATCCGTCGGCTGCCTTCGACCGAGCCGGTGACGGCTCCTGAAACGCGTACGGCCCGGCCGCCGAGGGCGGTGACCGGGCCGTACGCTTTTTATGTCCGGAAGGTGATCGCACGGCGAAGATCACCTGTGAGAGTGACCGGGTTGCGCGGAATCGCCTATTCCCTCTGTCGAACATATGACAATTCGTGGCAGGATGCGGATCGCGTAGCGTGTTACCGACCGGTTACGGGAGATGAGGGGTAGTCAGTGGCCCGAGGTACCAGGAGGTGGCTGCGTTCGGCCGCGGTCTGCGGCACTCTGCTCGCCGCCGCGGCACTCGCCCTGCCGGCCCAGCAGGCGGCGGCGCGGCCCTACGACCCACCGCCCGCGGCGGAGGTCTCGCTGCCCGATCTGCTGACCAGGCTCCAGACCCTCTACGCGCAGACGGAGACGGCGACCGAGTCGTTCAACAAGGCCAAGGAGACCGCCGACCGGCAGCGCGCCCAGGCCGACCAGGTCGACGCACAACTCGCCGACCAGCGGGTCTCGGTCGCGGACAAGCGCGACGAGGTGGGTCTGATGGCCCGCCAGATGTACAAGGACGGCAGCGTGTCGCCGTACCTGTCGATGCTGACCGGCCAGACCCCGCAGGACTTCTTCGGGCAGCGGCACGTCCTGGACCGGGCCGCCGATCACCAGCAGGACGTGCTGGCCGAGCTGACCAGCGGCGAGCAGCGGCTGAACGAGCTGAACACCCAGGCGCAGCAGGCGCTGGACAAGGCGCAGTCCGCGCTGGCCGTCCAGCAGGCGCAGAAGAACACGGTGGAAAAGCGCCTCCAGGAGGTCGAGTCGATACTGGCCGGGCTCACCGGCGTGCAGATCAGCGAATTGCAGTCGCTGGAGGAAAAGGGCGTCAACAAGGCGCAGCAGGAGTTCCTCGACTCCAAGGCGCTGGGTTCCGACGCCGACAGCCGCCTGCCGTCCGACGCGGGGAAGCGGGCCATCAGCTACGCCTTCATGCAGCTCGGCAAGCCGTATGTGTGGGGCGCGCAGGGTCCGGACTCCTTCGACTGCTCGGGGCTGACCTCGCAGGCGTGGTCGCACGCCGGGGTGACCATCCCGCGCACCAGCCAGGAGCAGTGGGCGCGGCTCCCGCACGTGCCGCTCGAACTGCTGCGCCCCGGCGACCTGGTGATCTACTTCTCCGGCGCCACCCATGTGGCGATCTACATCGGCGACGGCCTGGTGGTCCAGGCGCCGCGCCCCGGCTCGGTGGTGAAGGTCTCGCCGATCGCCGCCAACCCGATACTGGGCGCCGTCCGCCCGGACCTCGGCAGCGCCCCGGCCGGGGACTACACCCTGCCGAAGATCCCCAAGCAGGCCGAGCAGCCGACGCCGTTCAGCCCGCAGGTGACGCCCCCGGCGCCCAAGCCCAGGACCTCCGGCGGGTCGACCGGCACCGCGCCGGCCACGCCGCCGCCGCACTCCACGGGTCCCGTCACCCGGCCGACCCCGGGCGAGAGCACGCCGCCGCCGAGGATCACCCCGACGCCGACGCCCTCGGACACCCCGTCCGGCGGCCCGACGCCCACGCCCTCCGCCACCGAGAGCGGGGGCGCGAGCTAGGGCCTGTCCGGCGGATCATGGGAGCCGGGTCCGACGCCTAGGCGGAGGGCCCGGCGCCCGCCGCGGCCTGCGCCTCGGCGAGATACGCCCCGGCCCGCTCCGGGTCGAAGAACCACTCCTCGTAGTCGGCCGGGTCGTCGAAGCCGTTGGCGAAGCGGTCGGCGACCGGCTGGAGCCCGCCCGCCGCGCCGATCAGGCCGAGGACGTGCTCCGGCGGCGGCGCGAGCATCGCGTTGGTCCACTTGGTGACCGGCGCCGCGTGGTTCCAGTAGCGGTCGAAGGCGCTCTGCATCCACGCGCGGTCGAAGGGCAGCTCGCCGCGCTCGACGATGCTCGCCAGGTACGAGGCCGCACACTTGGCGGCGTTGTTGGAACCCTGGCCGGTGATCGGGTCGTTGGCCACCACGACGTCCGCGACGCCCAGAACCAGCCCGCCCGAGGGCAGTTCACCGACCGGCTCGCGCACGGTCGGCGCGTACCGCCCGGCGAGCGTGCCGCCCGCGTCGGTCAGCTCGACCGAGCCCGCCCGGTCGTACTCCCACGGCGTGAAGCGGCGCATCAGGTCAAGTGTGAGGCGGAGCTGCTCCGCGGGGTCCTTGACGCCCTGGAAGACGTCGACCGGGCCGCCGGGCACGCCCTCCCAGAAGAGTATGTCGGCCGGGCCCGAGGTGGTCAGCGTCGGCATCACGAACAACTCGCCGACGCCCGGCACCAGATTGCAGCGCACCGCGAAGAAGTCGGGGTGCTCGGGGCGCGGCCCGAGTCCGTGCACATACGACACCGCGAGCGCCCGCTGGGGGGCGTCGTAGGGCGAACGGGCGGCGTCCCGGCGGAACATGGAGACGATCTCGCCCTTGCCCGCGGCCACCAGCACCAGGTCGTAGGCGCGGGAGAAGTAGTCCAGATCCGATACGGCCACACCGTGGATGACGAGCTTGCCGCCGCGCTCGGCGAAGGTCTCCATCCAGCCGGCCATCTTCACCCGCTGGTCGACGGACTGCGCGTGACCGCGCAGCCTGCCCACCCAGTCGATCGGCCGTGAGGCGTCGGGCGCGGAGACGGAGACACCCACTCCCTCGATGCGCGGCGCCTGGTCCTCCCAGAAGTTCAGCCCGAGGTCGCGTTCGTGCTGGAGCGCGGTGGCGAACATGCACTGGGTGGACATCACCCGGCCGCCGCGTATCTCGTCGGCGGTCCGGTTGGACATCACGGTGACGTCATAGCCCTGGGACTGGAGGCCCAGGGCGAGTTGGAGCCCGGCCTGCCCGGCTCCGACGATGAGTATCTTGCGCACAACGGCTCGCTTCAGGTCGATGGACTTCGTAAGGCGGCGGCAACCGCGGCCACTACATGGGCTGTTCGGACAGCGCGTGCCCGACCAGCGCCAGCAGCGCCTCCACCACTGAATACCGCTTGCGAGCGTCGATCACCAATACGGGGATGTGGGCGGGTACGGCCAGTGCCTCACGGACGTCGTCCGGGGTGTACTGCGCCGTGCCCTCGAACTGGTTGACGGCGACCGTGTAGGGCAGACCGGTGCCCTCGAAGTAGTCCAACGCCGGGAAGCAGTCGGCCAGTCGGCGGGTGTCGGCGAGCACGACCGCGCCTATCGCGCCGCGCACGAGGTCGTCCCACATGAACCAGAAGCGCTGCTGTCCCGGCGTGCCGAAGACGTACAGCACCAGGTCCTGGTCCAGGGTGATCCGGCCGAAGTCCATGGCCACCGTGGTGGTGGTCTTGTCGGGAGTGGCGGCGAGGTCGTCGACGGCCTCGCTGGCCTGGGTCATCACCGCCTCGGTGGTGAGCGGTGCGATCTCGGAGACGGCGCCGACGAAGGTGGTCTTGCCCACGCCGAAGCCGCCCGCCACCACGATCTTCGTGGAGACCGGCGCCCTGCCGCGTTCCTTCTGCCACTCTTGCAGGCCGTCCTGCTGGTCAGAGCCTGCGAAGTCCACTGAGCACCCTTTCGAGCAGCGCGCGGTCGGGGCTGCCGGGCCCGTGCCCGGTTCCGTACACGCGGATCCTTCCCTGGTCCGCCAGGTCACTGATCAGGACACGGACGACGCCGAGCGGCATCCGCAGGAGTGCGGAGATCTCGGCCACCGACCGCATTCTGCGGCACAGTTCGACGATCGCCCGCAGCTCGGGCATCACGCGCTCGGCCCAGTCGCCCCTGGTGAGGGCGAGTTGTTCGCCCGGACCGTCAACGGTGGCCACGAACGTCTCGACCATGAGCACATGGCCGAACCGCGTGCGACCGCCGGTCAAAGCGTACGGGCGTACGCGCGCGGTGCGCCGGTCGGCTCCGCGTTGGGGCAGCGACGGCATCAGCGGGCACTCTCCATGGCGTGGCGCAGCTCACTGCGCAGTGCGGGGGTCAGGACGTGTCCGGCCCGTCCGACGAACAGGGCCATGTGGTAGGCGATGACGCTCATGTCGCAGTCGGCGCCCGCGTGCACGCCCAGCAGCGAGCCGTCGCTGATCGACATGACGAACAACGCGCCGTCGCTCATCGCGACGGTGGTCTGCCGGACCTTGCCGCCGTCCATCAGCTTCGCCGCGCCGACGGTGAGGGAGGCCAGGCCCGACACGACGGCGGCGAGGTCGCCGCGGTCCCCCGCGGGGTTCTTCCGCGGGGCGGGGACCGCCGGGTCCTCGTCGGCCGGCGGCGCGGGGGGCGGCGACGCGTCGGCCTCGGCGTGCGAGGTGATCAGCAGCAGGCCGTCGGAGGAGACCACGGCGACCGAGCGGACGCCGTGCACCTCCTCGACGAAGCTCTGCAACAGCCACTGGAGATTGCGCGCCTCATGACTCAAGTCCTTCGTTTGCGTGCCGACCGCGTTCAACGGGTCGCCTCCTCAACGGTTTCGGCTGGGCCTGCGTCCCCCTGGTCGTCCCCTCGCACGTCCGTGGTCGTGACCGCGGTGCCCTCCACCGCTCCCGGTCCCGCTCCGGCTCCCTGCTCCGGTATCACCACTCCTGCCCCGGCGACCGGTCCTGATCCGCTGGTGATCTCCTCCTCGACGTCCCGCCGTCCGGCCTGCAATCCCCTTTGCAGACCGCCCAGTTTGCGCCGCAGCGCCTCGGCGTCGACCGGTCCCCCGCGCTGCGGCTCGCGCGTCGCGGGCTCTCCGGTCAGACCGGTGCTGCGCGGGGTCCGCTGCGGCAGCCCCTTGCCGGTGAGGCTGCCGCCGACGGGCGCGGCAGGCGTGTCGGCTGCGGACACCCTACGGTGCCTGGGCCGGGAGGCGCCCTGTCCTGGCGCGGTCCCGCCGTCGGGAGCCGGGCGGGTGTGCTCGGTCTGGCGCGGTACGGCCGGGTCGGCGGCGGGCGCGGGCGCCCGGCCGAACTCCGGTGCGGCGGAGGCGGTTTCGGCGGCCGGTTCCGTGGCTGACGGGGCGTCGGCCCCGGCGCCGGCCGGCGTCGTGGCCGCGGGCATCGGCTCGCCCGCCAGCGCGGCCTCCACCGGCGTGGCGGGCTGCTCGTCGGGCTGCGCGGCCGGGAGCAGGACCCGCGGCAGCACGACGACGGCGGCGGTGCCGCCGAGCTTCTGCGGGCGCAACTGCACCCGGACGCCGTGCCGGTGGGCGAGCCGGGAGACCACGTACAGGCCCATGCCGGAGACCGTGCCGGGCGGGGCCGGGTCGGGGTCGGCGAGTACCGCGTTGAGCTCGCCGAGGCGTTCCGGCGGTACGCCGATGCCCGCGTCCTCGACCGACAGCATGACCTCGCCGCTCTCCAGCAGCCAGCCGGACAGGTGCACTTCGGCGTGCGGGGCGGAGAAGGAGGTGGCGTTGTCGAGGAGTTCGGCCAGCAGGTGGCTGATGTCGTCGGCGGCGCGACCCGCGATCCGGGCGACGGCGAGCGCCTGGATGCGTACCCGGTCGTACCGCTCGATCTCGGAGATCGCGGCGCGTGCCACGTCGACCAGCGGGACCGGGCGGGCGGCGGCGCCGTGGCTGTGCTCGGTGCCGGTGAGGACCAGCAGATTCTCGCTGTTGCGCCGCATGCGGGTGGCGAGGTGGTCCAGCTTGAACAGGGTCTCCAGCCGGTCCGGCTCCTGCTCCTGGTCCTCCAGGCCCTCGATCAGGGTGAGTTGACGCTCCACCAGGCCGAGGGTGCGCAGGCTGAGGTTGACGTAGGTGAGCTGCGCGGCGCCCTGCGTGGTGGCGGCGGCGAGCTGCCGGGTCAGCTCGTCCTGGCGGCGCAGCAGCGTGTCCCGCTCGGCGGAGAGCGCGCCGTGCACGCCGAGCGCGCGGATGCGGTCGGCGGCCAGGTCGGCGGAGCGCGAGCGCAGTGCCTGGGCCTCCTGCGTCAGCGCGTTGGCCCGGCGGGCGACGGCGGCGAATTCGTCGGTGCCGGTCACCTCGGCGCCCTGGCCGCTCTCGGCGTCGGCGCGGGACCAGCGGTGCAGCGCGGCCAGCGGGCGGGTGAGGCTGCGGAAGACGGTGACGAGGACGCCCACCACGAGCAGCAGGCAGAGCGCGGCGAGCGCGGCCCGCAGCTCCAGCGCGGTGACGTCGTCGTCGCGGTCGTGGGCGGCGGCGCGGGCCTCGTCGGTGGCGGCGGACGCCTCGACCGTACGCATCAGGCCGATCCTGGCGGTCAGCGCCGCGTTGACCGGTTTCGCGCCCAGCGCCCGGTCGGAGCGGGTGAGTTGCCCGCCGTCGAGGAGCTGGGCGAGGTCGCGGTCGGCCTGCGCGGTGTCGGCGCCGGTGACGGTCTGGTCGTACTGGCCGCGCAGGTCGGCGGGGGCCGTGGCGCGGAATTCGGCGAGCGCGGCCTGTTCCTGGACGTGGGCGACCTGGGCCGCGGCGGTCAGCTCCGGCTGGGTGCCGCCCGCGGTGAGCGCGGCGACCAGCAGGCCGCGCTGGACGGCGGCGGCGGTGACGGCGCGGGTCAGCGGCGCGGTGACCGGGCCCGCGGTCCTGCCGAGGGCGTCGAGCAGCGGCTGGTAGGCGCTGATGACGCTCTGCGGGCCGCCGTCGCCGCCGAGGGCGCCCTGCCGGACGCGGGGCAGCGCGGCGAGCGCGGTCCGCAGGCCGGCGGGGGCGTCGGCGGCGACGTCCTGGACCTGGCGGTCGACGCGGGAGCGGCTGTCCTCCGGCAGGCCGTCGCCGTTGGCCGCGTCACGGCCGTCGGCGGCGAAGGCGGCGAGGTCGTCGCGCTCGTCGGCGAGGGAGTGGGCGAGCACGGTGGCGCGGGTGGTGAGCTGGGCCGCGTCCGCCCGGTCCTGGGCCCGCGACAGGTCGCGGACCGCGAGGGCGACGCCTGGAGCGGCGGCGGCCAGGACGGTCACGGCGCAGACGAGCAGGGCGGCGAGCAGACGCTGCCGGACCCTCCGCTCTCGCGGTTGACGTCGTTCACGCAACTTCGGTGCTCGCAATCACGTATCGCCGGCGGGCCCGGGAGTGTCCCCGGGGAATATGCAGAAGTCCCTCCGACCCTTGCAGCCCCGCCCGGAGAGGTGCCACGCGTCGCTCCCCCGGACACTCGAACGAGTGAATCGCAACGAGGAGTTGACCGACAAGTCCGGCGTGCGCGGGGACACTTCGCCCGGCGTGGACGGCACTGGCGCGGTGCTGCGACCTTTGGCAGGATGCCCGCGCGCATATGCCCATGCGCCCCGGTCCGTACCAATGGGGCCGTCCGCGGGGGGCGCGGTTTCGAACGCCGGGCCGCCGCGCGGGGTGCCGGGGAGCCGCCGTCCGGCCACCGCCGGGACACCCGCGGGCCGCCGTCCGTACCCGCGGGTCCCGCACACTGGTCCCATGCGCATCGAGACGGCCACCGCGCCCGGCACCCCCGACCGTCCGAACGAGGACTTCGTCTCCGTGGCCCTGCCCGCTTCCGGGCAGGGCGGCGCCGTGGTCCTGCTGGACGGGGTGACGCCGCCGCCGGACAACGGAGATTGCGTGCACTCGGTGCCGTGGTTCACCGCCCGGGTCGGCGGCGCGCTGCTCGAACTGTCCGTTTCCCGGCCGGAGATGACGCTTCCCGACGCTCTGTCCGCCGCGATCGGCAGGACGGCCGCGGCACACCGTGACACCTGTGATCTTTCTCACCCACTCACCCCGCAGGCCACGGTGGTCGCCGTCCGCTGGGACGAGGAGTACGTCGAGCACCTGGTGCTGTCGGACTCGGCGCTGCTGCTGGAGTCGCCGGACGGCGAGGTGACCGCGGTGCTGGACGACCGGATCGACCGGCTGCGCGCCGCGGGCGTACGGGTCGGGCCGCTGCGCAATCTGGAGGGCGGTTTCTTCACCGCCGCCGCCGATCCCGCGGTCGTCTCGCGGGCCGTCACCGGCCGCACCCCGCGCTCCCGGGTCCGCGCGCTGGCCGCGCTCACCGACGGCGCCGCCCGTACCGTCGAGGTCTTCGGCGACGACGCCTGGTCCGATGTCCTCACCCTGCTCCGCAAGGCGGGCCCCGAGGCCCTGATCGCCCGCGTGCGCGCCCGCGAGGCCGCCGAGGAGTCCCCCGGCGGAAAGCGCCACGACGACGCGACAGCGGTCCTGGTGGAGCTGTAGCCGCGCGGGGGCGCGCTACTCCTCGTTGTTCAGGCGCTGGAGCAGGCGGGCCAGCTCCGCGACGTCCGTGCGGTCCCAGGCCATGAGCTGGCGCAGGTAGCGCTCGCGGCGGGCGGTGCGGACGCGGGAGAAGCGCTCGCGGCCCTCGGCGGTCAGGCGCATCAGGAAGGCGCGGCCGTCGGCGGGGTCGGGCTCGCGGGTGACCAGGCCCAGTTCCTCCATGGCCCGCAACTGGCGGCTCATGGTGGCCTTTCCGACCCCGAAGTACGCCGCGAGTTCGGTGGCGCGCTCGGGTTCCGTCTCCTCCAGCCGGACCAGCAGGCCGTACGCGGCGGGTTCCAGTTCCGGGTGGACGGCGCGGGCGAGGTCGCCCGAGGTGGCGCGGGCGCGCCGGAACAGCACGGTCAGTTCGCGCTCCAGCGCGTCCATGTCGCTGTCGTCGGATCCGGCCGCTTCCGCCGCCTGTCTCGCCTCGTTCACACCGTTCCCGCTTTCAACGCCTGAAAGTTTCCTTCACTCACGGTTGTTTCCGCAGCACGTCAAGTATTTCGCAGGAGTAGACCATCGGCGGTTTCCTGACCCCCTTTCACGCCCGGAGTCGCGCCTCTACCTTCAAATCTGTCATGGCCACTGCAAGGCCATGCCGAGTCCCCACCATGGAGGCACGAATGTCCCACGGAGATCTCTCCGTCGTGCACGGCCCCGGCTCGGTCCGGAAGAGGCTCGGCCTGCTGGCCGGTCTGTTCGTCACCATGCTCGCGATGGTGTTCGTCGTGCCCGGCTCCGCCAGCGCGGCGAGCGGCACGGGGCACCTCACGCACCCCGAACTCGACTGGATGGGCTCCACCATCAAGGCGCACGAGGGCTCCAGCGCCTCCTCGTCGTCGTCCGCCGGGACCGTCACCCCGATGGCGACGCAGACGCTCGGCATGGACGTCTCCGGCTACCAGGGGAACGTCAACTGGGCCACCGCGTGGGCGAACGGCGGCAAGTTCGCCTACGTCAAGGCGACCGAGAGCACGTCGTACGCCAACCCGTACTTCACGCAGCAGTACAACGGGTCGTACAACGTGGGCATGATCCGCGGCTCGTACCACTTCGCCACCCCCGACACCTCCGGCGGCGCCGCGCAGGCCGACTACTTCATCGCCCACGGCGGCGGCTGGTCCGGCGACGGCAAGACGCTGCCGGGCGCGCTGGACATCGAGTACAACCCCTACGGCGCGACCTGCTACGGCCTGAGCCAGGCCAGCATGGTGAGCTGGATCCACGCCTTCGCCAACCAGTACCACGCGCGCGAGGGTGTCTACCCGGTCATCTACACCACCTTCGACTGGTGGAACACCTGCACCGGGAACAACAGCGGCTTCGCCACCACCAGCCCGATCTGGATCGCGAAGTACACCAGCACGGTCGGCACCCTGCCCGCGGGCTACGGCTTCTACACCTTCTGGCAGTACGGCGATTCCGGCACCTTCCCCGGTGACCAGGACCGCTTCAACGGAGACCTGTCCCGTCTCCAGGCCCTCGCCCTGGGCTAGTCACTTCGCGGCGGCTCCCGCACGCACGAGTTCCCCGCACCCTCGTCCCAAGGGTGCGGGGAACTCGCGTGTTCAGGACCGGACCACGGCCTTCACGGCCGGGCCACGGCCTTCACGGCCGGACCGCGGCCTTCGACCGGACCCGCGGCCGGAGGCCGTCAGGCGGCCAGCGGCACCTCCGCCTCGGCGGCCTCGGCGGAGGCCGACTCCAGCGCCAGCGCCAGGACTTGGCGGACG
Organism: Streptomyces sp. NPDC008079; assembly: GCF_042957385.1. Classification (NCBI taxonomy): domain Bacteria; kingdom Bacillati; phylum Actinomycetota; class Actinomycetes; order Kitasatosporales; family Streptomycetaceae; genus Streptomyces; species Streptomyces sp. NPDC008079. The sequence continues at coordinate 120,766 of NZ_JBIBIC010000003.1, read as the reverse complement.
TCGCTGACCGGGTGGACGTCGAGGGCCGACAGGATCTCGGCCGGGACGTCGTCCAGGTCCGCCTCGTTCCGCTTCGGGATGACGATGGTCGTGATCCCGGCGCGGTGCGCGGCGAGCAGCTTCTGCTTGACGCCGCCGATCGGCAGCACCCGTCCGGTCAGGGACACCTCGCCGGTCATGGCGACGTCGGTACGGACCCGGCGCCCGCTGAGCAGCGACGCCAGCGCGGTGGTCATGGTGACACCGGCGCTCGGCCCGTCCTTCGGCACCGCGCCCGCGGGCACGTGCAGGTGGACGCCGCGCTCCTTGAGGTCGCCGACCGGCAGTTCCAGCTCCGCGCCGTGCGAGCGCAGGAAGGACAGCGCGATCTGCGCCGACTCCTTCATGACGTCGCCCAGTTGGCCGGTGAGCTGGAGTCCCGATCCGCCGGTCTCCGGGTCGGCCAGCGACGCCTCGATGTAGAGGACGTCACCGCCCGCGCCGGTCACCGCGAGCCCGGTGGCCACGCCCGGCACCGCCGTGCGCCGCTCCTCCGGGTCCTGCGCGGACTCCGGTACGTGGTGCGGCCGTCCGATCAGCGCCCGCAGGTCGTCGGGGCCGACGGTGAACGGCAGTTCCTGGTCGCCCAGTTCGTGCCGCGCCGCGATCTTGCGCAATATCCGGGCGACGGTGCGCTCCAGATTGCGGACGCCCGCCTCGCGGGTGTACTCGCCCGCCAGCCTGCGCAGCGTCTCCTCCTCCAGCGCCACCTCGTCCTCGGCCAGGCCCGCCCGCTCCAACTGGCGCGGGAGCAGGTGGTCGCGGGCGATGACGACCTTCTCGTCCTCGGTGTAGCCGTCGAGCCTGACCAGCTCCATCCGGTCGAGCAGCGGCTCGGGGATGGTCTCCAGGACGTTGGCGGTCGCCAGGAACACCACGTCGGACAGGTCGAGTTCGACCTCCAGGTAGTGGTCCCTGAACGTGTGGTTCTGCGCCGGGTCGAGGACTTCGAGCAGCGCCGCCGCCGGGTCGCCCCGGTAGTCGGAGCCGACCTTGTCGATCTCGTCGAGCAGCACCACCGGGTTCATCGACCCGGCCTCCTTGATGGCCCGCACGATCCGGCCGGGCAGCGCGCCGACGTACGTACGCCGGTGGCCGCGGATCTCCGCCTCGTCGCGGACGCCGCCCAGCGACACCCGGACGAAGGTACGGCCCATGGCGCGCGCGACGGATTCGCCGAGCGAGGTCTTGCCGACTCCGGGCGGCCCGACCAGGGCCAGCACCGCGCCGCCCGCCCGCCGCCCGCCGCCGCTCTTGCCGGAAGCGCCGTCCGCCTGGCCGCCGACGACACCGAGACCGCGGTCCGCGCGCCGCTTGCGCACCGCCAGGTACTCGGTGATGCGTTCCTTGACGTCGTCCAGGCCCGAGTGGTCGGCGTCCAGCACCGCGCGGGCGCCCGGGACGTCGTAGGTGTCCTCGGTCGTGGTGTTCCACGGCAGTTCCAGGACGGTGTCCAGCCAGGTGCGGATCCAGGAGCCCTCGGGGGAGGCGTCCGAGGAGCGCTCCAGCTTCTCGACCTCCTTCAGGGCGGCCTCGCGGACCTTCTCCGGCAGTTCGGCGGCCTCGACGCGGGCGCGGTAGTCCTCGCTCTCGTTCTCCGGGTCGCCGTTCAGCTCCGCCAGTTCCTTGCGGACCGCTTCGAGCTGCTGGCGCAGCAGGAACTCGCGCTGCTGCTTCTCCATGCCCTCCTGCACATCCTTGCGCAGGCTCTCGGCCACGTCCTGCTCGGCGAGGTGGTCGCGCAGCCACTGGACGGCCAGCTTGAGCCGGGCCATCGGGTCGAGGGTCTCCAGCAGCTCCACGCGCTGCTCGGTGGTGAGGTAAGGGGAGTAGCCGGAATTGTCGGCGAGCTGGGACAGGTCGTCGATCTGCTGGACCCGGTCCACCACCTGCCAGGCGCCGCGCTTGCGCAGCCAGCTCGTGGCCAGCGCCTTGTACTCCTTCATCAGCTCGGCGACCGTGCCGGGCGACTCCGCGGGCGCCGGTTCCTCCACCGGCGTGCCCTCCACCCACAAAGCGGCGCCGGGCCCGGTCGTACCGGCCCCGATCCGCACGCGTGAGCGGCCCCGGATCACGGCGCCGGGGTCGCCGTCGGACAGCCGGCCGACCTGCTCGACGGTGCCGAGCACCCCGATCCCCGCGTAGGTCCCGTCCACGCGGGGAACGAGCAGCACCTTCGGCTTGTTGTCGCCGCTGTCACCGGCGAGGCCGCCGGATCCGGCGGCGGCGTGCGCGGCTTCCACCGCGGCCCGCGCCTCCGTGTCCGACAGGTCGACCGGCACGACCATGCCGGGCAGGACGACCTCGTCGGACAGGGGCAGCACGGGCAGAGTGAGCGTTGTGGGCGTCGAAGCCATGATCTCCCCTTCGGCAATCAAGTTGAGCTATGTCGACTCAATGCCTGGGGCACTTCGAATGTTCCCCGGGGCGCGTTCGCTCTCAGCGATCCCCGGCCTCGGCGGTCCTGACCTGCGCGATCCAACTCCCGGCGATCCCCGACCCGGGCGACCCCGACCTCGGCGGTCCCTGACCTGGGCGACCCCGACCTGGGGCGACCCCGACCTCGGCGATCCCCGACCTGGGCGGCCCGACCTCGGCGGTCCCGCTCCCGGCGGTCCCCCGCAGCTCCCCCGGTCAGCTCCTGGCGCGCAGGAAGGCCGAGGTGGAGACCCGGCCCAGCATCTCGAACCGGGACTCCCCGGTCTCCAGGTACTTGTCCGCCGCCTCCTGGACACCGGTCCATGCGGCGTCCCCGTAGTCGTCGAGCACCACGATGCCGCCGGGCGCCGCGATCTTCTCTGCCCACTCCAGGTCGGCCATGACGCCCTCGGCCGAGTGGTCGCCGTCGACGATGATCACGCCGTACTTCCGGTCGGAGACCGCGGCCTGGGTGTCCGGGTCGCCGGAGAAGCCCTGCTCGATCCTGGCCCGCTCCCCGGCCTTGCCGCCGAGCGCCAGATTCGCGCGCACCACGTCCATCCGCACCGGCGTGCCGGTGGGCTCGCCGACCGGCCGGGCGCCGGGCTGGAGCTGCGTCCCGGCCAGCGGGTCGACGATGGTCAGCCGCGCCTCGACACCGGCCCGGTGCAGCATCCGCATCAGCGCGGCGGAGAACAGGCCGTGCAACGTGCCGATCTCCAGCACGTCCTCGTTGGGCGGGTCGAGCAGCGGGACCGTGGCCAGCTTGCCGCAGATGTTGTAGGTGGAACCGGCCAGGCGGCCGACGGCCAGGGCTTCGAGCGCGATCACGTTGCGGAAGGCGATCGTCACATTGCGCCGCGCGTCGGCCTCGTCGCGGCCCGAGACGGCGACCATCTCCCGCACCAGGGTGTCGATCCGGTCCGGGGTGGGCAGCCGGGGACCGCTGCGCCCGGTCTTGTCGAAGAGCAGACCGATCGCGAACTGCTGGTCGCCCAGCTCCGCGACCTTCTTGCGCATCGAGTCGAGATCGGCGACCTGCGACCTGCGGTCGCTCTCGATCTCCTTGCGGAGCTTGGAGGCGGAGCTCTGCACGCGACGGTCGACCAGTGCGGCAGCGGGGGCGAGCACCCGCCTGGTCAGTCGATTCTTCAGTAGGGAGGACATGCGCGGAATTTACGCCGCCGGTTCGCCGCCCAGGTCATGCCCCGATGCAGAGGAAATGAAGTTCTCACGACCGAGCAGTTAACGCCCGATGGAAAGGTGGCCGACATAAGGTCATGACCTCGTGCGGCATACGCCAAACTGGCCGTATGACCCTCCAACACCCATCCTCCTACAGCGGAACCCGCGCCTTCGACCACACCGCTCCCGTGGTGCTCGACCGGCAGGAAGGCCCGTACGGGGAGGTGGTGCTGCGACGGCACGGCGACCTGCTCCAGATCATCGCGAACGGGTGTTTCCTCATGGACACCTCCGACGGGCGGTCCGAACGCCTTCTGGTCGACGCGGCATTGGAATACCTGGACGAAGAACCGGCGGACAGCGCGGACCGGCCCGGCCGCTCGGTGCTCATCGGCGGTCTCGGCGTCGGCTTCTCCCTCGCGCGCGCCGCCGCGCGGCCGGGCTGGTCCCGGATCACCGTCGTCGAACGCGAGTCCGCGGTCGTCGGCTGGCACCGCGACGGGCGGCTCGCGCCGTTCTCCGCGGGCGCGCTGGACGACCCGCGGGTGACCGTGGTCGAGCGCGACCTGGTGGCGTACGTGGCGGAGCCCGGCGAGCGGTACGACGCGCTCTGCCTGGACATCGACAACGGCCCGGACTGGACGGTCACCGACGACAACGGCGGTCTGTACGGCCCCGCGGGCCTCGCGGCCTGCCGGAACCGGCTGACGGCCGGCGGCGTCCTTGCCGTGTGGTCGGCGAGCCCGTCGGCCGGTTTCGAGGACGCGCTGCGGGCCGCGGGCTTCTCCGGAGTACGCACTCTGGAGGTGGAAGTGACGCGTGGGGTTCCGGATGTCGTGCACCTGGCGATCAACGCCGCGTAGTCAGGGCGCCCACCTGCCCCGTAGGCTCCCCCGTAACCAGGACGACCTTGTGGGGCGGAATTGGACAGCGCGCAGACGACGGGCACGCAGCGCCGGGTGCTGGTGGTCGAGGACGACCAGACCATCACGGAGGCCATCGCGGCCAGGCTGCAGGCCGAGGGATTCCAGGTGCGGACGGCGGGGGACGGTCCCTCCGCGGTGGAGTCCGCGCACACCTGGCAGCCCGACCTGCTGGTTCTCGATGTCATGCTGCCCGGCTACGACGGCCTCGAGGTCTGCCGCCGGGTGCAGGCCGACCGGCCGGTGCCGGTGCTGATGCTCACCGCGCGCGACGACGAGACGGACATGCTGGTCGGGCTCGGCGTCGGCGCCGACGACTACATGACCAAGCCGTTCTCGATGCGCGAGCTGGCCGCCCGCGTGCACGTCCTGCTGCGCCGGGTCGAGCGGGCCTCGATCGCCGCGCACGACCCGCGCGGCGCCAGCATGCAGCTCGGCGACCTGGAGATCGACCACGCGCAGCGCCGGGTCCGGGTCAGGGGCGCCGACGTCCACCTGACCCCGACCGAGTTCGAGCTGCTGGTCTGCCTGGCGCAGCAGCCGCGCGCCGTGCTCTCCCGCGAGCAGTTGCTCGCCGAGGTGTGGGACTGGGCCGACGCGTCGGGCACCAGGACCGTCGACAGCCACGTCAAGGCGCTGCGCCGCAAGATCGGCGCCGAGCGCATCCGTACCGTGCACGGCGTCGGGTACGCGCTGGAGACCCCGGCGCCATGACCCGGTGGTGGCGCCGGCTGTGGCGGCGCGTGTGGGACGCGCTGCGGCCCTGGGACCCGTACCGCTCCATCAAGGCCGCGCTCCAGCTCCTGGTGATCATCTCGGTGCTGATCACCACCCTGCTGGTGATCGTCGCCATCCACTCGGCGACCGAGCTGCGGGTCATCACGATCTTCTCGATCATCGCCTCGCTGCTGCTGACCCAGATCGTCGCCAACGGCCTGACCGCGCCGCTGCGCGAGATGACGGCCGTCGCCAAGGCGATGGCGGGCGGCGACTACAGCCGCCGGGTGGCGCGGGTGCGCAGGGACGAGGTCGGCGAGCTGGCCGAGACCTTCAACCAGATGGCGGCCGACCTGGCCGCCGTCGACCGGCACCGCAAGGAACTCGTGGCGAATGTCTCGCACGAGCTGCGCACCCCCATCGCCGCGCTGCGGGCCGTGCTGGAGAACGTGGTGGACGGGGTGTCGGCCGCCGACCCCGAGACGATGCGGCTGGCGCTCCAGCAGACCGAACGGCTCGGCAAGCTGGTCACCCAGCTGCTGGACCTCTCGCGGCTGGACAGCGGCGCGGTCCGGCTGGAGGCCAAGCGCTTCGAGGTGTGGCCGTACCTGTCGGCGGTGCTGCGCACCGCGAGCCTGGGCATGGAGGGCTCCTCCGCGACCGGCTCCCGCTCCCGGCCGCGCGCCGACGTCCACCTGCACCTGGACGTGTCACCCCCGGAACTGACGGCCTACGCCGACGGCGAGCGGCTGCACCAGGTGGTGGCCAACCTGGTCGACAACGCGGTCAAGCACAGCCCGCCGGGCGGTCGGGTGACGGTACGGGCCAGGCGCGGCGGCGCGCCCGGCAGCCTCGACCTGGACGTGCGCGACGAGGGGCCCGGCATCCCCGAGGCCGATCGCACCCGCGTCTTCGACCGCTTCCACCGCGGCGCGCATCCGGGCGGCGACGGCGGGACGGGGCTCGGTCTGGCCATCGCGCGCTGGGCGGTGGACCTGCACGGCGGGCGGATAGAAGTGGCCGAATCCCCTCGCGGCTGCCGGATCCACGTCACCCTTCCGGGTGTTTCCACGGCGCAACCTTGACCTAAAGTTGGGGCGAGCCGCTCGCGGCCGCCCCCAGCCGCCCTCCGCCGCACCGACGCGGTGCGAGCGCGGCTGATCGAACGACCCCCAAGAGAGATCAATTTCCCGCCAGGAACAGCACTGAAACCAGTCTTCGGGTGTGACATGCGCGACGTAAGGGCCCCGGGCCTGCATCGACCCCTCCAGTAGGCGTAGCCTTTATTTCCGCTGTCCACCATCTTGTGAAGCGGAAGAGGGCGGTTGCCGCCGTGTCGTCACAGTCCCCCAATAGCTCTAGTGTCTCGACCGACCACGAAGCGCAGGGCGAAGGCCCCGCAGCGGGCTTCGGCCCCAATGAGTGGCTGGTCGATGAGATCTACCAGCAGTACCTCCAGGATCGGGACTCGGTAGACCGAGCCTGGTGGGACTTCTTCGCCGACTACAAGCCGGACGGCTCCGCCGATTCGGCGGCCGCCCCCGGCCAGGGCGGCGCCTCCGGCGCCGCCGCTCGCGCGACGTCCCCCGACGAGGGCAGCGCCGTAGGCGCCGCGCAGCCGGTCCCCGCGGGCGCGACGGACGCCCCGGCGCCCGCCGCCCCTCCCGCTCCCGCGCAGCCGGTCGCCAACGGCACCCCCGTGGCCTCCCCCGCCGCGCCTGCCGCCCCCGTGGCGCCCGCGGCGGCCCCCGCGCCCGTCCCGGCGCCCGCGGCCCAGGCACCGGCGGCTCCGGCCGCTCCCGCGCCCGCGCCCGCCCCGAAGCAGGCGGCGCCCCGGCAGGCCGCCCCCGCGCCGGAGCCCCAGGGCACCGAGTACGTGACGCTGCGCGGCCCGGCCGCCGCGGTCGCCAAGAACATGAACGCCTCGCTGGAGCTGCCGACCGCCACCTCGGTCCGCGCCATCCCGGTGAAGCTGCTGTTCGACAACCGCATCGTCATCAACAACCACCTCAAGCGCGCCCGCGGCGGCAAGGTCTCCTTCACGCACCTGATCGGGTACGCGATGGTGCAGGCGCTCAAGGCGATGCCGGCGATGAACCACTCCTTCGCGGAGAAGGACGGCAAGCCGACGCTGGTCAAGCCCGACCACGTCAACCTGGGTCTGGCCATCGACCTGGTGAAGCCCAACGGCGACCGCCAGCTCGTCGTCGCGGCCATCAAGAAGGCCGAGACGCTGAACTTCTTCGAGTTCTGGCAGGCCTACGAGGACATCGTCCGCCGCGCCCGCAACGGCAAGCTGACGATGGACGACTTCACCGGCGTCACCGCCTCGCTGACCAACCCCGGCGGCCTGGGCACCGTGCACTCCGTGCCCCGGCTGATGCCCGGCCAGAGCATGATCCTCGGCGTCGGCTCGATGGACTACCCGGCCGAGTTCCAGGGCACCTCGCAGGACACCCTGAACAAGCTGGGCATCTCCAAGGTCATGACGCTGACCAGCACGTACGACCACCGGGTGATCCAAGGCGCCGCCTCCGGCGAGTTCCTGCGGATCATGAACCAGCTCCTGCTCGGCGAGAACGACTTCTTCGACGACATCTTCGCCGCGCTGCGCATCCCGTACGAGCCGGTCCGCTGGCGCACCGACATCGACACCGCGCACGACGACGACGTCACCAAGGCCGCGCGGGTCTTCGAGCTGATCCACTCCTACCGGGTCCGCGGCCACGTCATGGCCGACACCGACCCGCTGGAGTACCGCCAGCGCAAGCACCCCGACCTGGACGTGCTGGAGCACGGACTGACCCTGTGGGACCTGGAGCGCGAGTTCGCGGTCGGTGGCTTCGCGGGGAAGTCGCTGATGAAGCTGCGCGACATCCTCGGAGTGCTGCGCGACTCGTACTGCCGCACCGTCGGCGTCGAGTTCATGCACATCCAGGACCCCAAGCAGCGCAAGTGGATCCAGGACCGGATCGAGCGCCCGCACGCCAAGCCCGAGCGCGAGGAGCAGCTCCGCATCCTGCGCAGGCTCAACGCGGCCGAGGCGTTCGAGACCTTCCTCCAGACGAAGTACGTCGGCCAGAAGCGCTTCTCGCTGGAGGGCGGCGAGTCCGTCATCCCGCTGCTCGACGCGGTCATCGACGCGGCGGCCGAGTCGCGGCTGGACGAGGCCGTGATCGGCATGGCCCACCGCGGGCGGCTCAATGTGCTAGCGAACATCGTCGGCAAGTCGTACGCGCAGATCTTCCGCGAGTTCGAGGGCAACCTCGACCCGAAGTCGATGCACGGCTCCGGCGACGTGAAGTACCACCTGGGCGCCGAGGGCACCTTCACCGGTCTCGACGGCGAGCAGATCACCGTCTCACTGGCCGCGAACCCCTCGCACCTGGAGACGGTCGACCCGGTCATCGAGGGCATCGCCCGCGCCAAGCAGGACATCATCAACAAGGCGGGCACCGACTTCACGGTGCTGCCGATCGCGCTGCACGGCGACGCGGCCTTCGCGGGCCAGGGCGTCGTCGCGGAGACGCTCAACATGTCGCAACTGCGCGGCTACCGCACCGGCGGCACCGTGCACGTGGTGATCAACAACCAGGTCGGCTTCACCGCCGCCCCGGAGTCCGCGCGCTCGTCGATGTACTGCACCGACGTGGCCCGGATGATCGAGGCGCCGATCTTCCACGTCAACGGCGACGACCCGGAGGCCGTGGTCCGCGTGGCGCGGCTGGCGTTCGAGTTCCGGCAGGCGTTCAACAAGGACGTCGTGATCGACCTGATCTGCTACCGCCGCCGCGGGCACAACGAGTCGGACAACCCGGCGTTCACCCAGCCGCTGATGTACGACCTGATCGACAAGAAGCGCTCGGTGCGCAAGCTCTACACCGAGTCGCTGATCGGCCGCGGCGACATCACCCTGGAAGAGGCGGAGCAGGCGCTCCAGGACTACCAGGGGCAGTTGGAGAAGGTCTTCACCGAGGTCCGCGAGGCGGCGTCCGCGCCGCCCGCGAGCCACGAGACGCCCGTGCAGCCGGAGTTCCCGGTCGCGATGCCCACGGCGGTCTCCGCCGAGGTCGTCAAGCGGATCGCCGAGTCGCAGGTCAACATCCCCGAGCACGTCACCGTCCACCCGCGGCTGCTGCCGCAGCTCCAGCGCCGCGCGGCGATGGTCGAGGACGGCACGATCGACTGGGGCATGGGCGAGACGCTGGCGATCGGTTCGCTGCTCCTGGAGGGCACGCCGGTCCGGCTCGCGGGCCAGGACTCGCGGCGCGGCACCTTCGGCCAGCGGCACGCGGTGCTGATCGACCGGGAGACCGGCGAGGACTTCACCCCGCTGCTGTACCTGTCCGAGGACCAGGCCCGTTACAACGTCTACGACTCGCTGCTCAGCGAGTACGCGGCGATGGGCTTCGAGTACGGCTACTCGCTGGCCAGGCCCGAGGCGCTGGTGCTGTGGGAGGCGCAGTTCGGCGACTTCGTCAACGGCGCCCAGACCGTGGTGGACGAGTACATCACCGCGGCCGAGCAGAAGTGGGGCCAGACGTCCGGCGTCACCCTGCTGCTGCCGCACGGCTACGAGGGCCAGGGCCCGGACCACTCCTCGGCCCGGATCGAGCGCTTCCTCCAGCTCTGCGCGCAGAACAACATGACGGTCGCCACCCCGACCACCCCGGCCAACTACTTCCACCTGCTGCGCTGGCAGGTGCACAACCCGCACCACAAGCCGCTGATCGTCTTCACCCCGAAGTCGATGCTCCGGCTGAAGGCGGCGGCGTCGAAGGCCGAGGACTTCACCACCGGGCAGTTCCAGCCGGTGATGGGCGACACCTCGGTGCAGCCCGAGGCGGTCCGCAAGGTCGTCTTCTGCTCCGGCAAGGTCTACTACGACCTGATCGCCGAGCGGGAGCGGCGCGGGGCGACCGACGTGGCCTTCATCCGCATCGAGCGGCTGTACCCGCTGCCGGGTGTGGAGATCCAGGCGGCCATCGCGCCGTACACCAAGGCGCAGAAGTTCGTGTGGGCGCAGGACGAGCCCGCGAACCAGGGCGCGTGGCCGTTCATCGCGCTCAATCTGATCGACCACCTGGACCTGCTGCTCGGCGCGGCCCCGGACAACGCGGACCGGCTCCGCCGGGTGTCCCGCCCGGCGTCGTCCTCGCCCGCGGTGGGCTCCGCCAAGCGGCACCAGGAGCAGCAGCAGCAGTTGATCGAAGAGGTCTTCTCGATCTGACCTCCCGCCCGTCGCGAACGGCCGCCGGCCCCGCACCCTCTCAAGGGGTGCGGGGCCGGCGGCCGTTCGCGCGGGGCGCGTGCCAGGCGCCGCCAGCCAGACGAGACTTTACGGACACGCCCTAGGAGCTGATGGGCTCGAAGTCCCAGTAGGGGCGGGTGCGGGAGCGGGCGGTCACCGTGTGCGGGTGCTGCGGGCCGAGGGTGGCCGAGAGCGCGGCCAGCGCCTCCTCCTCGATCTTGTCGGCCTCCTGCCGCTTGCGCATGTTGCGCAGGTCGGTGGCGAGCGCGATCCGGCAGGACAGCGTCAGCGGGTGGTCCTTGCCGAGCCGGGCGGTGGCCCGCTCGGCGGTGGCGCGGGAGAGTTCGGCCGCGCTCTCCGGGTCGCCCGCGAAGTTGCGGGCGCCGCTGGCGTTGAGCGCGCAGCCCAGCGTCCACGGGTGGTCGTCGCCGACCGCGCGGGACATGCCGGTCAGCGCGTCCTCGATCTCGATCTGCGACTGCTGCCGCTCTCCGGCCGCCCGCAGCAGCAGGCCGTGGTTGGCGAGCGCGCCGGCGACGAACGCGTGCCGGGCGTTGAACTGCCAGCGGTAGTGCCGCAGTACGAACTCCGACAGCTCCCTGGCCCGGTCGAGGTCGCCGTGCTCCCGCTCGAAACTGGAGTACGTGACCGCGACCCGCAGCGACAGCGGGTCGGTGCTGCCCAGCACCCGCTCGCAGCGCTCCAGCAGCCGGCCCATCAGATGGGCGGCACGCGGCCGGTCGCCCGCCCGGTAGTAGCACTGCGCCAGATTGTGCTCGGCGCGCAGCGTCTGGGGGTTGTCGGCGCCCAGCACGGTGCGGTGGGTCTCGGCGTTGCGCTCCTGCACCGAGGTGGCCTGGTCGTAGCGGCCGAGCAGCCGCAGGTCGTACGCGTAGGAGTTCTCCGAGGAGAGCGTGACGATGTTGCGGGCGCGCAGCAGTTCGCGGCGCGCCTCCAGGATCTCGCCGTCGAGGTCGAGGGCTTCCTGGTAGCGGCCGAGCAGCCGGTAGGTGACGGCCAGGTTGTTCTTGGCGAGCAGGGTGCGGGGGTCCTGCTCCCCGACGAGTCGGGCGTAGCCGCGCTCGACGAACCGGGCCGTCTCCAGGCCCTCGTCGTAGCGGCCGAGGTTGCGCAGGTCCGCGGCGAGACCGTTGGCGGCGCGCAGGGTCAGCAGGTCCTGTTCGCCGCGGTCGGCGCGCAGGGTCTCGAAGGCGTCGCGGTCCAGGGCCTCGGTGGCGACGTAGTCGCCCATGGCGCGCATCATGTTGGCCCGGTTGTTCACCAGGTCCCACAGCCGCGGGTGACCGGGTTCCAGCAGCTCGGGCCAGTGCTTGGCCGTGGCCTCGGCGAGCCGCAGTCCGGCCCGGTACTCGCCCGACAGGTGCAGGTAGCGCAGGCAGTTGACGATCATGAGCTGGATGTCGGGGTTGGTGCTGCGCAGCGCGCCGGACGCCTCCAGGTGCGGGACGATCTCGGCGTAGCGCGGCCACAGCCGGGTGTCGGTGGGGCGGCCGGGGTCGGCGGCGGCCAGGATCTTGCGGACCACCTGGGAGTACAGGTTCTGCTCGGCGGCAGGCATGTCGGCCCGCACCGCCTGGTAGACCAGCCGGTGCATCTGGACGACCTCGGCGCTGCCCGCGGCCTCGTCGTCCTCGGCCTCCGGCGGGTCGGACTGCACGACGGCCCACTGGGCGAGCTTGCTGATCGCCGAGTTCCACAGCAGCGGGTCTTCCATCAGCCCGGTGAGCTGTTCCGGCAGGTCGCGCACGGGCAGGTCGCGCAGCAGCCGGACCGGGATCGGCCCCGGCGCGAAGAAGACGCACAGCCGCAGCAGGTCGACGGCCTCCGGCTTGTCCTCGCGGAGCCGGTTGAGCAGTATCGAGAAGGCGGTGTAGTACGTCATCTGGAAGTCGGCGGCGACCTTGAGGCCGGGTTCGACGTCCGCGCCGTGCCGCAGCAGCTCGATGTAGTCGTCCACCGGCATGGACGAGTCGTTGAGCGCGCCCGCGTTCTGGTCCAGGGCCAGTGCGAGGTCGCCGAGGGCGTCGGCCAGCTTGTCGGCGTCGGCGTCGTCCAGCCGCGGCGCGCGCCGCCGTACGAAGGCGACGCTCTCCGCCCTGCTGTAGACGGGCACTTCGATCAGGGCGCTGTTGTGCTCGGCCCACTCGCGGTTCTGCGAGGTGATCAGTACGTGGCCGGGCCCGGTGGGCACCAGGTCGTGGATGTCCTCGGGCTGGTCGGCGCCGTCGAGGACCACCAGCCAGCGGAAGTAGGGCTCGCCCCGGCGCAGCGCGTCGCGTACCGCGCGCAGCCGTTCGCCGTACTCGCGGCCGGTGACCAGGCCGAGCGCGGGCGCCAGGCCCGCCAGCTTCTCGCGCAGGGTGCCGCGCTCGCTGGCGCGCACCCACCACACGACGTCGTACTCCGGGCCGAAGCGGTAGACGTACTCGGTCGCGATGTGGGTCTTGCCGACCCCGGACAGGCCGTGCAGGGTGGCGACGCCCGCGCCGGGCTCGGCCTGGGTGAAGTGGTTGTGCAGGTCGCCGAGGAGCTCCTCGCGACCGGTGAAGCGGGTGTTGCGGCGCGGGACACCGCCCCAGACGTCGGGCTGTTCCAGCGGGAAGCGCGGGCCGCCGGAGCCGCTGAGGGTGTCGCTGGAGGAGGCGCGGGAGGGGGTGATGCCGAGCCTGCCGAGCAGTCGCCGCTCGGCCTCGGCCGCGCCCAGGCCCCACAGGTCGGCGGCGCCGAGGGAGGCGACGGCGCTGGGCAGCGCGGCCGGGGTGACGGAGACCGCGGCGAAGCGCTCGCTGTGGTCGGGGACGACCGCGCGCAGCGCGACGTTCCACTCCTCGTGGGTGCGCGGGCCGAGCCGGAAGTACCACTCGCTGAGCACGATCAGCACGCGGCCCTCGGACAGCAGCAGGTCACGTAACATCCGCTCGATGGAGTCCGTGGGGTCGGCGTCCCAGCGTTGCAGCGCCACCTGCTGGCCGTGCCGTTCGAGTCTGCTCGCGATCCACGCCGCCCAGGCCCTGTTGTAGCCCGCGTAACTGATCGTGACGATTCCCGGCCCCCGTGCTGCTGAGGCGGCGTTACGCCCTCCGGCCATGCGTGCGACTCCCTCGTGATACGCGCGTAGTGCTCTGGCGGGTCAGTGGATCGACAGTGAGCCAGGTGCGCCCGACGGCACAGGTGACTTTCGCCAGAAACTACACTGCTTTACTCCCCCGTTGACGTACGGTCATGCCGTTTCGCGCGCCCAAAGACGCCCGTTCAGACCCGCTTTCGCCGCCAGATGACCCGGGCCGTCTCGACGTACGCCGTGGCGCGCGCCAGGTGGCCTTCCGGCGGCGTGTGCCGTCCCAGCCGAGTGTGGTACGCCGCCATGGAGTTGACCAGGGTGCGGCCCTGCGGGGTCAGCCGGTTGGAGCCGAGCAGCTGCGGCAGGACGGCCTCGACCTGGAGGCGGCAGCGGCAGTGCGCGGCCCACGCGGCGTCGCGCTGTGCGGGGTCCGCGGCGGCCAGCGCGACGCCGAGGTGGAAGTCGGCGAGCGCGAGGTGGGCGTACGCGCCCTGGAAGACGCCGTCGAAGGGGCGCGGGTCCTGCCGCCAGGGGGCCCAGTAGCGGGCGGTGTCGTCCGCGGTGTGCAGCGCGGTGACGCCGGCCAGGGCGAGGAGCTTGGTGTGCTGCAACTCGTGGACGAGCGCGGCGGCCATCTTCAGGCCGCCCATCGGCGTACTGCTGAGCAGCGCGCCGAAGGCGTCGCCCAAGGTGGCGCTGTACTGCGCGGACGCGGCGCCGTCCAGCGGCACGAAGCAGTCGAGCAGCGCGGCCACTTCGCGGGCCCGGGTGCCGTCGCCGAGCCGCAGCCAGGGCTGGGCCTCGCGCCAGGCGGTACGCCATCTGGCCCGGTCCTCGTCGGCGAGCCGGTCGGCGGCGGACAGCCCGTACGGGTTGGCGCGGCGGCCCTCCGCGCGGTACGGGTCGGCGTCGTCGATCAGCACCGGGTGACCGTCGGGGCGGTCCTCCTGCGGCCACAGCGCCTGGATCGGGCGCCAGCCGGGGGCGGCCGAGCGCCACACGCCGTCGGTTCCCCTGCGCACCTCGACCGCGTGGCGGGTGCGCTCCTCGGGGCGCAGCCAGAGCCGGTTGCCGTCGCCGTCCACCCGCATCCGGGGCGCGGCGGCGCCGGGCTTGCGCGGGGGGCCCGCGGCCGGCAGCCGGTAGCCGCCGAGCGTCGGCAGCGTCAACAGGCCGTCGCGTACCGGTACGTCGGCGCTGAAGCGCAGGCCCGCGCGGGCGGCGGCGGACGCGGCGAGCGCGCCCAGGTGCGGCAGCGCCTCCGCGGCCCGCGGCGCCTGGCCCGCCACGGTGAGCGCCCGCAGGCTGCGCTCGGCCCACGCGCCGGTCAGCGGGTAGTGCACGACGCGGCGGGCGGCGGCCGGGTCCGCGCGCTCGGCCCGCTCCAGCAGCCGCCAGTCGCCGAGCACGCGCTCGGCGGTCCCCTCGGGCAGCGACCCGGCGGGCGCGGTCCGCACGGCGTCGAGCAGCGCGCGCAGCACCAGCAGCCGCCGCCCGCGCTGGTGGCTGACCAGCAGTTCCAGCGAGTCCGGCCCGCTGCCGGTGCTGCCGAGCACCGGCAGCACCGCGTCGAGCACGGGCGCAGCGGCGGTGGTCACGGCGTCTCCCGCCGTACGCGGGACGCGGCGGGCGCCGGGGCCGCCGCCTCGGCGAGGCGGCGCGCGATGTGCCGGATGAGCAGCGCCATGTCGGCGCAGTAGACCGACGGGTTGCGGAAGCCGGAGCCCTCCCGGTAGCGGTGGACGTAGTGGCCGCCGCCGCAGACGGTGACCAGCGGGCAGGCGCGGCAGGTGGCGGCGAGGGCGGCGAGTCCGGCCTGGCGGGCGGCGACGCCGGGGTGGGCGAGCGCGTCGTCGAAGCTGTTGCGGAAGACGTCGAGCCCGGTGGCGGCGGCCCCCTCGTACGCGGACTTGAGCGAGTCGACCTGCTCGATGCTGCCGTCGGTCTCGATCACGACGGCGGTGAAGGGCTGGAGCCCGAGCCGTTCTACGGGCGACCGGAGGCCGAGCAGCAGCGCCACGCACTCCTCGAACAGCCGAATCCTGGTCTCCCGGCGCTCCGCGCCCCACCAGCGGTCGAAGACGGCGGAGAGCCAACTCCCGTACGGCGCGGGGTCGTCGGCGGACGCGGGCAGTCCCGGCGGCGGCGCGGTCCAGTTGCCGTGCGGCAGCAGCAGGTCCATCCGCGGCGGCCGGAAGGCCAGCAGCGACTCGTAGACCTCGACCGGGTCGTGGGCGAGGTCGACGACGCACAGCAGTCCGCCGTACGCCTCGGGCGCGGTCTCGGCGAGCAGCCGCACCCCGGCGGAGGCGGCGGCCCAGGACGGGCGGCCGGCGTGGTCGACGCGCGCGGCGTTGTGGGCGGGCAGGCCGCCGTCGAGGCTGACGCCGACGCGTATACGCGCGTCACGCAGGACGCGCAGCCGGTCGGCGGTGAGCAGGGTGCCGTTGGTCTGCACGCTGGCGTGCACGGCGCAGTCGGCGGGGACGGTGCGGCGGATCAGGTCGACGTCGGCGGCGAGCGCGTCGGCGCCGTTGAGCAGCGGTTCGCCGCCGTGCAGCACCACGGCGACATCGCGCAGACGGTGGGTCGCGGCGTGTTCCGCGATGCGTTCTGCGGTGCGCCGGGTCACCGCGTCGGGGGCGGCGCGGGGGCGGTCCCGCCAGCCGTGGTCGGGGCCCGCGTAGAGGTAGCAGTAGGTGCAGGCCAGATTGCAGCGGCTGTGCGTCTTGAGGATGAACTGCCGCAGGGGGAAGGCCCCTTCGGCCGCCGTACTGCCGGTCCGCGGCCTGTCGTCGGCCGGATGACGCACCACATCACCTCCCCCGTGTACCTCAGGCCGCCCCGTCGGCCCCAGCGGTTGTTCCCGCTGGGCGGCCGGAAGTAAACACCTCGGCAAGGAATTGGCCGTATTCGCCCTGGAGCACGGCCAAAAGCGGCGTTCCGTCAGGAGTTCACGCGATACGGGGGTACGTGGGCGGTGGTCGCGCGCGCCGGTGCCCGGTGCGCCGGGCGGCGTCAGCCGGTGGCCTCCGGCGCGCTGGGGTCGCTCTCGAAGCCCCACAGCGCCTCGCCGCCGGGACCGGCCGCGCGCGCCCGCAGATCGCTCACCAGGGCGGACAGCACCGGGTGTTCGACGGTGCGCAGCGATTCCAGGTCGAGGCCGAGCAGGTCGATGTCGGCGTCCGCCGGAATCCGGTAGGCGGGGGCGTGCTCGGGCGACGCCGCCTCGGGAAGGTCCCGGTCGGAAGGTGCCCGCTCGGGGACCGCCCGGCCGGAAGGTGCCCGCTCGGGGACTGGCCGCTCGGGGACCGCCCGCTCGGCGACCGCCCTTTCGTCAACAGCCCTTTCGTGAACGGCGCGTTCGGGTAACGCCTCGTCGTGGTGAGCGGGTTCGTCCGGGGGCCGCTCGGCCCCGCCGTACGCTCGGTCGTCCATCGTCGGCCTCAGCTCTCGTCCCGTGGTGGCTCGTGGGGGGATGCAGTTGTCGCGGCCCGGATTCGCGCGGGGTCCTGGCCGGTCGGTCCGAGGCGGCCGGACCGGGGCCGGTCGCCCCGGGCTCAGTTCGTCCGTGTCAGCGCCGCCAGCCGTTCGGCGGTCCGCTGCCGTGCCTCCTCGTCCGCGGCGCCGTCCCCTCCGTCGTCCGGCAGCCGCCGCCATTCGGCCTGCGCGGCCCGGTAGGCGTCGGCGGCGGCCCGCGGGCGCCGGGCGAATTCGTAGACCACGCCACGCCAATGATGCGCCAGCGCCGACAGCCGCACCATGGGGCCGGGTTCCGCCGACCGGTCGGCCGCCGTTCCCGCGGCCTCCGCGGCGCGGCGGTAGGCGTCGGCCGCCTGGTCGAGGCGCTCACCGCGCTGGGTGTGCGCGTAGCCCAGCCGGTGCGACTCGCCCAACTCGTACCAGATCCGCGCCACTTGCGCCGGGTCCACGGCGGGCTGCACGGCCAGGCCCAGGACGTGCTCGGCCTCGCGCAGGTCCACCAGGTCCTGTTCCGCCCGGTAGCGCAGCACCAGGGCCCGGCCGAGCATCAGCAGCCTGCCGGACAGCCGCGGGTCGCTCTCGGGGGTCTCCATCCGGCAGTCCCGCAGGACCTGCACGGCCCGGTTGACGAAGAGTTCGCCGCCGGGGAGCGCGGAGCGGCCGAGCAGCGCGTCGCCCCATTCGGCGACGATCTCGCTGTACTCGGGGCGGTCGCGCGGGGTCAGACGGCACGCCTCGGCGAACCGCCCGGCCGCCGCCTCCAGTTCACCGGCCGGGCCGCCCTCGGTGTGCCGGGCGACCCTGATCCGGCCCGCACGCAGCAGGATCGAGGCCCGCGCCAGCCGGTCGCGGGTCTCGCCGAGCGCCCGGTCGACCAGCCGCTGCGCCTCCGGCAGCCGTCCGCCGACCAGCAGATGGGCGTCGACCAGCGACAGCAGCGCGGCGGTCCGCGCTTCGAGGGCCGCCTCCTCGCGCTCCAGCGCGTCCAGTCCCGCGGCGAAGTACTCGGCGGCCTGGAGCGCGTAGACCTGCTCGCGCTCCCGCTCCCCCGCCGTGCCCGCCAGCCGCAGCAGGGCGCGGCCGTGGGCGAGCGACAGCGCGCTGGGGCGGGCGTCGGACAGCGGCCAGGAGTCCGCGAACGCCTCCAGCATCCCCACGGTCTCCTGGAGCAGCCCGGCGTCGCCGCTGAGCTGCCACTGGTCCTCCAGCACCCTGACCCGCTCCAGGGTGGCGCCGAGCACGTCCTGCGGGTCGAGTCCCGGGGCGGCGCAGACCGCGCTGAACTCCCGGTCCGCGCGCCGCAGAAGCTCCAACGCGCCCCGCGTGTCCCCGTTCGCCGCCCGCTCGTCCGCGGCGGCCTGGAACACGCGAGCGCGCACCGCGCGGGCCGGTACCGAGCCCGGGTGCGCCGCGGCCGTCGCCGCCGCGTCCTGGGCCTCGCGCAGCAGCGCGGCCCCGCCGCGCAGCCGCCACAGCGTGATGAGATTCTGCGCCAGCTCGCTCCACAGGTCGGGGTCCGAGCCGCGCACCCGCTCCTCGTCCGCCGCGCGGCGCAGCAACTGCACCGCGTCCAGCAGATTCTGGACCATACCCTCCTCGGTGAAGCGCGCCACCAACTGCCGGGCCCGCTGCACCGCGGACGACGGCTGCCCCGTACCGGCTCCCACGGCCAGCCGGTCGTGGCCGGTGTTCCCCGGCAGCGGCATGAAGCGCTCCAGCACCCGGGCGGCGACCTCCGCGAAGGGCTGCGGGGACTCGGCGACGACGGTCGACGCCTGCTCGGCGAGCGCGGTGGCGCGGGCCGCGGTGGCGACGGCGGCGTCCGCGAGCCGGTCCCCCGGCCCCTCGGTGAGCTGCGTGATGGCCAGCGCGGGGAAGTTGGGGCCGCTCTTGCCGAAACGCTGCTCGACGTACTCCGAGCAGTGCTTGAGCACCAGCAGCGCCTCGTCCCTGCCGAGCGGGCCGAGCAGCACGTCTCGTACGCCGTCGGCGAATTCGTACCAGCGGTGGTCGCGCGCGTCGTCGCCCGATATGCGCTTGAGCAGGCCGCTGAGCAGCACCTCGGACAATTCGGCGGGCCCCGAGTCGGGCAGCATCGTGCGCTGGACGAGCTGCATGACGGGCAGGAAGAGCGGGGCGGCGGCGAGGTAGACGGCGAGTTGGGCGGCGGCGGGCGAGGCGGCCGAGCGGAACCGGCCGACCAGCGCGACCGGCGGCACCGGGGACTGCCGTACGGGCGCCGGGGTCGGGGGCTGGTCGGAGCGCACCCAGCCGACGGCGGCGGGCACGCGGGCCGCGCCGGTGCCCGCCAGCAGCCGCGCCCACGCGCCCAACGCCTCGGCGGTGGGCGGCAGTACGGGCACCGGCAGCGCGTCGCCCGCGGGTGCGGCCGGCACGTAGTAGGAGGAGCCGCCGGTGCCCGAGGAGAAGCGCGGCGGCGAGGCGGGCAGCAGCCCTTCGCCGCGGTGCAGCACGCCGTACGAGACGGGCAGCCGGGTCCTGGCCCACAACCGGGCCGGGAGCGGCTGGAGTACGGCGACCGGGCCGTGTCTGGCCAGCCGGTGCAGCAGCCGGTGCGCCTGCCCCGACCGCCACAGCGGCCCCGCGCAGTCGCTGACCAGCAGGGTCACCCGGCGGCCCGTGGGGTCGCTCAACTGCTCGGCGGAGCGCATCCCGACCGCCTCGGGGTCGAAGCGCCCGCTGACCGCGGGGTCGCCGTCCGGGGTGGCGTGCAGATAGCGGACCTGCACCTCGTGGAAGGCGCCGAGCCGTTCGAAGACCTGGCTCAGCTCGCGGAGCATCCGCTCCCACACGTACATCGAGGACGAGGCGTCCATGAGCAGTTGCATCGAGGCGTCGCCGCGCAGCACCGGCCGGAAGACCGGCAGCAGCAGTCCGGCGGCGCGCGCGCTGTTCTCCGCCGTGGCCGACTCGTCGAGCACTTCGCGCAACGGCCGCGCGGGGCTGCGGTAGCGCTGCAACGGCCGCAGCGCCGACTGGAGTTCGAGCAGCCGGGGCAGCGTCGCCGCCTCGGGCACGGCGACCGACAGCGCGGCGGCGGCCGGTCCCGTACGCGCCCGGCCGGGGGCGCTGACGCCCGGATAGAGCTGGACGAGGCGGTCGTCGTCCGGGTCGGTGAGGCTGCGCGGCAGTACGGTGCCGCCGGGCGGAGTGGGGTCGGTGACGCCGGACAGTCCCGGGTGGTGCGCGCCGCTGCCCGTACCGGCGCCGCCGGGGTCGCGGGCCTCCCCCGCCGTACTCGCGGGGGAGGTCGGGCGGGACCAGCGGGCCAGCCACAGCGCGTCGGCCAACTCGGTGGGTCCCGGGTCGAGTCCGGCCTCGGTCAGGGCGCCGACGACGGACGCGAGCGGGTCGGGCCGCTCGGTGGCGGTGTCGGTGTCGGTGTCTGCGGAGGGTGGTGTCCTCGGGTCGGGCGTCCTCGGGTCGGGGGCCTGCGGGTCGGGTCTCC
This sequence comes from Streptomyces sp. NPDC008079, assembly GCF_042957385.1. Lineage (NCBI taxonomy): Bacteria > Bacillati > Actinomycetota > Actinomycetes > Kitasatosporales > Streptomycetaceae > Streptomyces > Streptomyces sp. NPDC008079. Next base: position 100,199 of record NZ_JBIBIC010000003.1, on the reverse strand, counting down.
GGGTGGCCATGGCCGGTTCACCTGGGCCGGTCGAGCCGTTGGATGAGCATGTCCGCCAACCGGCTGCGGGTGGGGGGCGCGGCGTGATGGGTGAGGAAGATCGCGTTCAACAACTGGTCGGTGGCGAGGAGTTCGCTGCGCGACCGTTCCAGGAAGCGGGTCACCAGGTCGTCGCCGACAGTCGCCGCCTCGTCGCCGAGGTGGGCGCGGACCACGGTGGACAGCCGCTTGTGGTCGGGACGGCCCAGCTCCAGGTGGATGCAGCGGCGCAGCAGCGGCGGCGGGAAGTCGCGCTCGCCGTTGCTGGTGAGGATCACGAACGGGAAGGCCCGGCAGCGGATGCGGCCCTCACGGAGCGAGACCTTGGCGCCGTCGTCGGTCAACACCTCGACCTGCGGCTCGCGTTCGGCCAGCCGCTCCAGCTCGGGGATGCCGAACTCGCCCTCCTCCATCACGTTCAGCAGGTCGTTGGGCAGGTCGATGTCGCTCTTGTCCAGCTCGTCGATGAGCAGCACCCGCGGCTTGGCGGTCGGCAGCAGGGCGGTGCCCAGCGGGCCGAGCCGGATGTAGCTGCCGATGCCGCCGGGCGGGGCGGTGCCGGAATTCGCCGCGATCTGGGTGTCCTGGAGGCGGGCGATCGCGTCGTAGCGGTACAGCCCGTCCTGGAGCGCGCTGCGGCTGACGATCGGCCAGTGCAGCACGCGGCCGAGGCCCAGTTCGTACGCCACCGCGTGCGCGAGGGTGCTCTTGCCGGTGCCGGGGCTGCCGGTGACCAGCAGCGGACGGCGCAGGTACAGCGCCGCGTTGACCATTTCCAGCTCCTCCGGGCTGGGCCGGTGCATCTCGGCCATGTGCCGGTACGCGCCGAGCCTGCGGGCGGAGGAACTGTCGGGCCCAGGACCCTGCTGGACCAGTGGGCCGCCGTCGAAGTCCCGCCAGGGCGGCGGTTCTGGCAGTCCGTCGATGCCGGTGTGCGGTTCTCCCGTGCCCCGGTAGATGAGCCACTCGCCGGCGGGGCTGGCGTCGGTCATCTCACTCACCTCGATACCTCGTCCTCATGGAGTCTCCAACAGCTCGTCGGTCCCCGGTAGGGGGCGAGTCGGATCGTCGTAGAGCAGGGTGATTCCCACCGACCAGAACGCCTCGGGCACGCCCGCGTCCACCGCCGCGCGCAGGACGGCGAGGGCGCGGGGCAGCCGTGCGGCCGTGCGCGCGGCGCGCACCGTACGGTTCACGCCGCGGTGGAAGTCGCCGCAGGCCGTCTCGGGGGCGACCGGCTCCCTGCGCCACACCGCGACCGGGTAGCCGGAGGTCACCAGGCGGTGCAGCTCCTCGGGGGCGGTCGCGGCGCTGCGGCAGAGCGCCGGCAGCGTGTCGCGCGCGCGGTCGCGCAGTTCGTCGTCGGCCGGGAGCGGGCCCGGCGTACCGTCGTCGCAGTCGAACAGGTCGGCGCGCGGCCGCTGTTGGTGCAGGGTGTGCCAACGGCCGTGCCTGGCCTCGGTCACCGCCGGGTCGTCGTCGGGCGGCGCGTCGGTGCGGCGCACCACGACCGGGCGTACGGCGCCGAGCGCGCGCCCGCCGGGGCCGAGCGGCCAGGTCTCGACGGGGAAGCCCACCAGGGCGCCGGGGACGGCCAGTTGCAGCGGCGCCGGGTAGCCGGGCTGGTCGCAGCGGCGGAACGCCTCGTCCAGCGGCTCGCGCAGCCGGACCGGCAGGTCGTCGAGCGCGGTGCCGCGGAAGTCCTCCTCGACGCACTCCACTTCGCCGTTCTCCGGCACGACGCAGACCCGCCAGTCGAGGCGGCCCGGCTCCCAGCCGCGCGGGATGATCTCCAGCAGGGCCTCTGGGCGGATACGGCGGTCCGGCCGGCCGCCGGGGCCCGCGTCGGCCGCGGTCGCGGTCGCGGTGGCGGTGGCCGCGGCCGTACCGCTGTCCGCTCCCTGATCGTCGAGGTCCGTGCCCGGGCCGCCGAAGCCGGTGCCGAAGTCGGCGCCGAGGCCGACGTCCGGGTCCGCGCCGAGTCCGGCGCCGAGGTCGCCGGTCAGGCCGGTGACCAGGGTGCCGCGGGCGCGCAGCCGGGCCTTGCGCTCGGTGACCAGGGTGTTGCGGAACAGCCGGGTCAGACCGATCGCGTCGGCGGCGGTGTCCTGCGCCCAGTGCCACAGGACGCGTTCGGCCGCCTCGTCCGCGGCGCGGGTCCTGTCGGCGGTCGCGGCCTGCACCGCGAACCGCAGCACCGCCTCCAACTCGCTGGTGCCGCGCCGCAGGTCGTACAGCAGGCCCAGGCCGTCCCGCCAGGCGCGCGGCGCGGTCGGCAGGCCCTGCGCGGGGCTGCCGCGGACCGCTCCGACGATGTCCTGGAGGCTCTTCGCGCTGGCGGGCGGCGGGAGTTGGGCGAGCATCCCGAGCAGTGCGGTGCGCTGGCCCGGGGTCAGGGCGCGGCCCGCGGCGGCGCCGATCTCGCCGTGCGCGTCGGTCCAGGTGACCTCCTGGCCGCCGACGAAGGCGTAACGGTCGGCGTGGTAGAGGTCGTGCGCCGTCATCACGCGGTGGTACAGGTCGGCGGCGGTGCCGGTGGCGGGCAGCCTGCGCAACTCCTGCACGCCGATGGCGAGTCCGCCGTCCTGGCCGGTACGGCGCGCCTTCAGCACCCCGATCACCTCGCCGCGCACGAGGTCCACGACCGGGCCGCCCGAGACGCCGTTGGGCATCTCGTCCTCATTGCCGAGCTTGAGCAGTCCGCCGCTGCCGAGCTGGCCGCTGATGGAGCAGCGGCCGTTGTACGCGACGACCTCGCCGTCCATCGGGATGTGGCCGAAGTACGCGACCTGGTTGGTGGTGTAGCCCTTGGCGGTGCGCTCGGTGAGCCAGACGCAGGGGTGGTCGACGCTGTCCAGCAGCCGGATCAGCGCGAGGTCGGGGGACGGCCAGCGGCCGGTGCCGGTGTGGCCCGCCGGTTCCGCCCACTCCACGACGCCGCTGAGCATGCGGTCGCCGTATCCGACGGAGACCTTGCGGCCGGCCGGGCCGCCGCCGTCACCGCCGCCGCCGTCACCGCCTTCGCCGCTCTGGGCGAGCGCGACGTGCGCGCAGGTGAGCACCCAGTTCGGCGCCACGAAGAAGCCGCTGCCCCGCAGCGGGTAGCCGGGTTCCCGGCCGTGAACGCGTACGGTCGCCTCGCTGACCAGCGGGGTCAGGATCTCGGCGGGGTCGGCGGGCTCGTCGAGCCCGCCGGGACCGCCGAACGCCGTCATCGCGCGCCCCGCCCTAATCGCGGTGCCGCGGCGGCAGCCGTCTGCGCCCCCATCCCACCCCCAGTGACTGATCGTCTCCGAAGGCTAGCCCGCGGCCAGGACCGGCGCGAGGACCTTCGGACATACTCCCTATCCTTGCGGTGTACGTCCCGTCTCGTCCCTCCCGTTCTTCCCCGTCCACCACCGTCCCACCCCGTTCCGGAGCAGATCTTGTACTTCACCGACCGCGGCATCGAGGAGCTCGCCACCCGGCGCGGCGAGGAGGAAGTCTCTTTCGACTGGCTGGCCGAGCGCTTGCGCGAATTCGTGGACCTCAACCCTGAGTTCGAGATTCCGACCGAGCGGTTGGCGACGTGGCTGGCGCGGCTCGACGACGAGGACTAGCCTCCGGCTCGGTCCTTGGTCTTTGTCTTTGCCCGCCCGCCCACCCGTGCGGGTGCTTTCTTCGTCTGCGGGTGCCGCTTGTGCCTGGTCGGTGCCGGTCCGGGGCACCTCCTCGAAATGCGGCTACCTGGTCTCCTGTATCCGGTGCCCTTCTTGTCACCGCATTTCTGCGGGGGCACCCCGGCCCGTCCCCTCCCGGTACGTCGGCGTCCGCCTGTCCGGTGGGGGTTGCCGGGGAGGGGGGTTCTTTCGGCGTGCCGCCCTGCGCCGGTCCCCCTCCCGGTGAGTCGGAATGCTCGGGCCCTTCCTCCAAGAGCCCAACAAAGCCCCTGCCCACCCCGCCGGAAGGTCGGGGCGCACAGGGCCCGGGCTCTCACCCACCCCCCTTCGCCCACCCCGCCGGAAGGTCGGGGGCGCAGGGGCCGGACTCCCACCCACCCCCTCCACCACCACCACAGCGGACCGTCAGCCGCCGACGTACCCGACCCCACCCACCCCCCTCCGCAACGCCCACCGGCAGGCGGACGCCGACGTACCCAAGCCCACCCACCCCCCTCCCGGCCACCCCCACCGGACCGCCGGACGCCGACGTACCGGGAGGGGACGGGCCGGGGTGCCCCCGCAGAAATGCGGTGACAAGAAGGGCACCGGATACAGGAGACCAGGTAGCCGCATTTCGAGGAGGTACCCCGGACCGGCACCGACCAGGCACAAGCGGCACCCGCAGACGAAGAAAGCACCCGCACGGGTGGGCGGGCGGGCAAAAAAGACACCACTTGACTTGTGAGCCACGCGATATATCGTGAATGCACGAGACGCGATATGTTGCGTCCCAAGGCGCACCCGAGGAGGGGCACGATGAGCGGCATGTCGTCGGACCGGACCGTGGCGGAGCCGGAAAAGTTCGTGTTCGAGGAGCCCGTCGACACCCTCTGCGTGCGCATCGTCAACGGCGCCGTGAACGTCGTCGGCACCGAGGACGGCCCCGCACGGGTCGAGGTCACCGAGATCGACGGCCCGCCGCTGAAGGTGTACCACCGCGGCGGCACCCTCACCGTGACCTACGACGACCTGCCGTGGAAGGGCTTCCTGAAGTGGCTCGACCCCAAGGGCTGGCAGCGTCACGCGGTCGTGACGCTCGCCGTCCCGCAGCACACCAAGGTCGAAGTGGGAGTCGTCGGCGCCGGCGCCGTGATCTCCGGGATCGCCGGGGAGACCAGCGTCCAGGGGGTCAACGGGGACACGACCCTCGTCGGCCTCAGCGGCCCGGTGCGGGCCAACACGGTCGCGGGCAGCGTCGAGGCCCAGTCCGTCTCCGGCAGCCTGCGGATCAACACCGTCTCCGGTGACCTCACCGTGGTCGAGGGCAGCGGCGCCGAGGTGAAAGCGGATTCCGTGAGCGGCAACATGGTGCTCGACCTCGATCCGTCCGCGGGGGCGGACGTCCGGCTCACCAGCGTCTCCGGCGAGATCGCCATCCGTATCCCGGAACCGGGCGACGCGGAGGTCGACGCCAACACCACCAGCGGCCATGTCTCCTGCGCCTTCGACGAATTGCGCGTCACCGGGCAGTGGGGGGCCAAGCGCATCACCGGCCGGATCGGTTCCGGCGGGGCGCGCCTGAGAGCCACCACCGTCTCCGGCGCCATCGCCCTGCTGCGCAGGCCGCCGCTGGAGGACGCGCCCTCGTTCCGGAAGGACATCTGACATGGCGCCCGTCTTCGCCCACGGCCGACTCCGGCTCTACCTGCTCAAGCTGCTGGACGAGTCGCCCCGGCACGGCTACGAGGTGATCCGGCTGCTGGAAGAGCGTTTCCAGGGGCTGTACGCGCCCTCCGCGGGCACCGTCTACCCGCGGCTGGCGAAACTGGAGAAGGAGGGCCTGGTCACGCACTCCACCGAGGGCGGCCGCAAGGTCTACGCCCTCACCGACGCGGGCCGCGGCGAGCTGTCCGACCGCGCCGACGAGATCGCGGGCCTGGAGGCGGAGATCCGCGAGTCCGTCTCCACGCTGGCCGCCGAGATCCGCGAGGACGTCCGGGGCGCCGCCGGTGATCTGCGCCGCGAGGTGCGCGCCGCCGCGCAGGAGGCGCGTACGCCCCCGTCGCCCAAGCACGAGTGGCGCGAGCAGGCCGCGCGCGCCAAGGAGGAGAGCCGCCGGGCCAAGGAGGAGGCGCGCGACGCCCGCCGCCAGGCCAAGGCCGCGCGCGAGGAGGTCGAGCGGATCGCCCGCCAGGTCCAGGAGCAGGTGCAGTCGCACGTACGCTCCGGCGACTGGCAGGCGGGGCTGCGCGACGGTCTCGCCGAACTCACCAAGGAGCTGGGCCGGTTCGGCAAGGGCATGGACGTACCGACCACGCCCTGGGGCGCGCCCGGTACGCCCCCGGTCTGGGCCGACGCCACGGCCGAGCCCGCCCAGGAGACGGAGAAGGAGACGGAGGAGGAGACGGAGAGGGAAGGGGACACGTCGGCGACGTCGGACGCGGACACGGAAGCGCCCGAGCCCGCGGACGACGACACCCCGCCGTCCGCCGACCCCTTCCGCGACCTCGAACGCCTGCTGGACCGCTTCCGCGACGACATCCGCGACTCGGCCCGCGACCTGGGCGTCGACGACACCCAACTGCGCGAGGTGAGGCGCCACTTGTCCGCCGCGGCGGCGCACATCGCGGCGGCCCTGCACCTCCCGCCCACGTAACGCGGACCGCTTACACGGTCAGCACGACCTTCCCGAACAGCTCCCCGGCGGCGAGCCGTTCGAAGCCCTCGCGGGCGCGGTCCAGCGGCAGTACGGAGTCGATCACCGGCCGAATGCCGCTGGCCGCGCAGAAGGCCAGCAGGTCCCGCAGCTCCTCCTTGGAGCCCATGGTCGAACCGACCACCTTCAGCTCCAGGAAGAAGATCCGGTTCAGCTCGGCGGCGGCCGGATTCTGCCCGCTGGTGGCGCCGGAGATGACGAGCGTGCCGCCGGGCCGCAGCGACTTGACCGAGTGCGACCAGGTCGCCGCCCCGACGGTCTCGATGACGGCGTCCACCCGCTCCGGCAGCCGCGCGCCCGATTCGTACACCGCGTGCGCGCCCAGTTCGAGCGCGCGCTCCCGCTTGGCCGCGTCCCGGCTGGTGGCGTGCACCCGCAGTCCGGCGGCGCGGGCCAGCACGATCGCGGCGGTGGCGACACCGCCGCCCGCGCCCTGCACGAGGACCGCGTCGCCCGGCCGTACCCCGGCGTTGGTGAAGAGCATGCGGTACGCGGTCAGCCACGCGGTCGGCAGGCAGGCCGCCTCCTCGAAGGAGAGTTCCTTCGGCTTGGGCAGCACATTCCAGGCCGGTACGGAGACCCGTTCGGCGAAGGTGCCCTGGTAGTGCTCGGTGAGGATGGAGCGGCGCTCGGTGGGGCCGACCCCGTGACCGGTCTGGCCGATCACGGAGTGCAGCACCACCTCGTTGCCGTCCTCGTCGATCCCGGCGGCGTCGCAGCCGAGGATCATCGGCAGGCTCTCCCGGCCGAGGCCCACCCCGCGCAGCGACCACAGGTCGTGGTGGTTGAGCGAGGCGGCCTTGACCGTGACGGTGGTCCAGCCGGGGCGCTCCGACGGCTCCGGCCGCTCCCCCAACTCCAACCCGCTCAACGGCTTGTCGGCGTCAATACGTGCGGCGTATGCGGCATACATGCCGTCGACCCTACGGTCGGTCCCGGCGCCCGAGGAACCGCCACGGCATGTGACGCTCCGCGCACCCCGGGCCGCGGTCAGCGGCGCGCCACCCCTTCCGCCCGCGCGGCGGCGGCGACGGCCGCGGTCACGGCGGGGGCGACCCGCGGGTCGAAGGGCGACGGGATGACGCACTGCGGCGAGAGCTCGTCGGCGACGACGGCGGCCAGCGCCTCGGCGGCGGCGATCTTCATCCCCTCGGTGATGGCCGAGGCGCGCACCTGGAGGGCGCCCGCGAAGATCCCGGGGAAGGCGAGCACATTGTTGATCTGGTTCGGGAAGTCGCTGCGCCCGGTCGCCACGACCGCCGCGTACTTGTGCGCGACGTCCGGGTGGATCTCCGGCGTGGGGTTGGCCATCGCGAAGACGAACGCGCCACGGGCCATCGTGGCGACCGCGGACTCCGGGACCGTACCGCCGGAGACCCCGATGAAGACGTCGGCGCCGTCCAGCGCGGCCTCCAACGGCCCGGTGAGACCCGCCTTGTTCGTATACGAGGCCAGCTCGCGCTTGACCGGGTTCAGGTCGTCGCGTCCGGCGTGCACGATGCCCTTACGGTCGGTGACGGCGACGTCGCCGATGCCCGCCTCGACGAGGATCTTGGCGATGGCGACCCCGGCCGCGCCCGCGCCGGAGATGACCGCGCGCAGGTCGCCGAGGGTACGGCCGGTGAGCGTGCAGGAGTTGCGCAGCGCGGCGAGGGTGACGACGGCGGTGCCGTGCTGGTCGTCGTGGAAGACCGGGATGTCCAGCCGCTCCTGGAGCTTGCGCTCGATCTCGAAGCAGCGGGGGGCGGAGATGTCCTCCAGGTTGACGCCGCCGAAGGACGGGGCGAGCCGGACCACGGTCTCCACGATCTCGTCCACGCCGGTGCAGGCCAGCGCGATCGGCACGGCGTCGACGCCGCCGAACTGCTTGAAGAGGATGGCCTTGCCCTCCATGACCGGCAGGGACGCCTCGGGCCCGATGTCGCCCAGGCCCAGCACCGCGGTGCCGTCGGTGACGACCGCGACGACCTGGGACTTCCAGGTGTAGTCGTGCACCAGCTCCGGCTTGTTCGCGATGGCGGTGCAGACCTCGGCGACACCGGGTGTGTACGCGAGCGACAAGTCGTCGGCGTCGCGGACCGGCACGGTCGAGGTGACCTCCATCTTGCCGCCGCGGTGCAGGGCGAAGACCGGATCGATGGGGAACGCGTCGTCCGTACCGCTCATGCCGTCCGCACGGTCGGCGCCGTCCGCACTGTCGGCGCTGTCCGTACTGTCCGCATCGGTCCGGGGATTGACGATCTCCGCTGCCACTTTTTGACCCCTTTGTCTGAATGATGAATGAGGGTACTCCGCCCGAAGGGGGTGGAGGTGGGCTCGGCGTCCGCGTCACCAGGTACGAGTGAGCAAGGTGACGGCCGACGCCAGGCGCGCCGCACGCACGCCATGGGCCCCGGATGAGGGGTGAGGACCCGTTCTACCGGAAGTCGGTTCCGGCGACGAGTGGGAATTGATCGGCATGGCCTCCGCGTGGTCCGGCCTTGGTGTGCCGGCCTGGTGGAGGCCCGGGGATCGCCCGTTATCCGATTTTGACACAACGGGAACCCTGCCCGGGGGTGTCCGGATGGCAAGATGCACAGATCACACACGGTGGCGGTACTCGATGGCGTGTGCCATGTCCACTGCACGACCCCCTCACTTCCGCAGGAGGACACAGCGATGACCGCATGTACGACCCGGCGTTCGGCCGCTCTCACTCGTCTCACCGCGGTCGCCGCCATAGCGGTCGCCGGCACTCTGGTACTGACCGGATGCGGCGACCAGACCAAGAAGGACAAGCCCGCGAACACCGTCACCCCTAGTGGGACGGGGTCCTCGGCGACCTCGGCGGTCGCCCCGCTCTTCTCGAAGCTCCCCCAGAAGTACCAGGACTCCAAGACCATCAAGGTCGGCACGGACGCCTCGTACGCGCCGATGGAGCAGACCGAGAACGGCAAGATCGTCGGCATCGACCCGGACATCGCGGACGCGCTGGCCAAGCAGCTCGGCGTCACCTTCACGTTCACCAACGGCAAGTTCGACGGCCTGATCACCTCCATCTACACCGGCCGCTCGGACATCGTGATGTCCGCTATGAGCGACACGAAGGCCCGCCAGGGCGGTCTGGACGACAAGGGCAAGAAGATCGGCAAGGGCGTCGACTTCGTCGACTACTACACCTCCGGTTCCTCCCTGCTGGTGAAGAAGGGCAACCCGAAGGGCGTCAAGTCCCTGGCCGACGTGTGCGGGCAGACCGTGGCCGTCCAGCGCGGCACGATCTACGACGACGCGTTCGAGGCCCAGAAGAAGGAGTGCGGCTCCAAGGGTCTGACGATCCAGAAGTTCGACACCGACTCCGAGGCGCAGACCCGGGTGAAGGCGGGCGGCGCGGTCGCCGACCTCAACGACACGCCGGTGGCCGCGTACATCGCGCAGAAGTCCGGCAACGGCAACGACTTCGAGGTCGCGGGCTCCCCCGCCGACGCCGGTCCGTTCGGCATCGCGGTCAGCAAGGACAACACGCAGCTCAGGGACGCGCTGAAGGCGGCCATGGACGCGATCATCGCGGACGGCACCTACGCGCAGGTGTTGCAGAAGTGGAACGCGAGCAGCGGCGCCATCGCGTCGGCCGCGATCAACGGCGGTTCCTGACGTGGCATCGGGCACACCGACCCCCTTCGAGAAACCGTCGGGCGACACCCCGCCGCAGGACGCCCCGCCCCGGGACACCCCGCCGCAGGACCCGCTGCGGAAGGACACACGGCCGGCCACGCCGTACGAGGCCATCCGCGCGGTCCCGGTACGGCACTACGGGCGCTGGGTCAGCGCCGTCGTGGTGGTCGTGCTGCTGGGGTGGCTGGTCTACGCGTTCTCGCAGGGTGATGTCATCTGGGGCACGGTCGGGGACAAGGTCTTCGACCAGCAGGTGCTCAAGGGTCTGTGGCACACCGTCCTGATCAGTGTGTGCTCGATGGCGCTCGGCCTGGTGCTGGGCGTGCTCTTCGCGGTCATGCGGCTGTCGAAGAACCCGGTGACGGGGGCGGTGTCCTGGCTGTACATCTGGTTCTTCCGGGGCACCCCGGTGTACGTGCAGCTCCTGATGTGGTTCAACCTGTCGCTGATCTTCCCGGTGATCAACCTCGGGCCGATCTACAAGAACGACACCGTCGCCGTCATGACCCCCTTCGTGGCCGCCCTGCTGGGCCTCGGCCTCAACGAGGGCGCGTACATGGCGGAGATCGTGCGGGCCGGCATCCAGTCGGTGGACGAGGGCCAGACCGAGGCGGCGCACGCGCTCGGCATGACCGGCGGCAGGACCATGCGGCGGATCGTGCTGCCGCAGGCGATGCGCGTGATCATCCCGCCGACCGGCAACGAGTTCATCAACATGCTGAAGACCTCCTCGCTGGTGTCGGTGGTGCAGTACACCGAAGTGCTGCGCGCCACCTCCGACATCGGGTCCGACTCCGGCGCCGTGATGGAGATGCTGTTCGTGGCCTCCGTCTGGTACCTGGTGCTGACCAGCGTGTTCAGCGTCGGCCAGTTCTATCTGGAACGGCGTTACGCGCGTGGCTCGCTGCGGAGTCTGCCGCTCACGCCGTGGCAGAAGGTCATGTCCAACCTGTCCACCCTGCGCCGACCGAAGGTGGCCTGATGAGCGTCCAGCCGATGGTGAAGTCGGAGGCCGTCCACAAGTCGTTCGGCGCCGCGCACATTCTCAAGGGCATCGACCTGGAGGTCGCGCCCCGCGAGGTGTTCTGTCTGATCGGTCCCTCCGGTTCCGGCAAGTCCACCTTCCTGCGGTGCATCAACCACCTGGAACAGATCAACGCCGGGCGGCTGTGGGTCGACGGCGAGCTGGTCGGCTACCGGCAGCAGGGCGACCGGCTGCACGAGTTGCGGGACCGCGAGGTCGCGGCCAAGCGCCGGGACATCGGGATGGTCTTCCAGCGGTTCAATCTCTTCCCGCACATGACGGCGATCGAGAACGTCATGGAGGGTCCGGTCCAGGTCAAGCGGGAGCCCAAGGCGGTGGCGCGGGAGCGCGCCGTACGGCTGCTCGACCGGGTCGGCCTCGGCGACAAGGCGGCGAACTACCCGTCGCAGCTCTCCGGCGGGCAGCAGCAGCGGGTGGCCATCGCGCGGGCGCTGGCCATGGAGCCGAAGCTGATGCTGTTCGACGAGCCGACGTCGGCGCTCGACCCGGAGCTGGTCGGCGACGTCCTCGACGTGATGCGGGGGCTGGCCGAGGACGGCATGACGATGATCGTGGTCACGCACGAGATGGGGTTCGCCCGTGAGGTGGGCGACGCTCTGGTCTTCATGGACGACGGTGTCGTCGTCGAGTCGGGTCATCCCCGGGAGGTGCTGGGCAATCCGCAGCACGAGCGCACGAGGGCCTTTCTATCAAAGGTACTGTGACGCGACGCGGGACCACAAGGGGGTACGGGCCTCGGGCCCGTACCCCCTCCGTCGTACGCCCGGCGTCAACTCCCGCGCGATCAGGGCTACTTGAGGCCGAGCACGAGGGCGTCGCTGGGCGAACTCCACACACCCCGGGCCTCGGAGAAGCCCGCCTCGCGCAGTGTGCGCGCGTGCCATTCGAGCGGCGGGGTGTCGCCGTCGGCGTGCTCGCCGTAGATCTCGAACCGCCTGGCGGTGGGCTCGGCGAGCACCGGGTCGGCGGCGGCGAGCTGCCACCACTGGCTCCAGTCCAGGGCGCCCTCGGCCTTGGCCCGGTCCATCCGGGCGTGCCGCTGCGCGCGGTCGGCCGCGTTGAGGACGGGGGTCGCCGGGTCCGGCATGTGGTCGGCGTTGAGGAAGACCCCGCCCTCGCGCACGAGTCCGGCGAGCTGCCCGTACAGCGTCCGGAGCGCGTCGCTGTGCAGCCAGTGCAGCGCGGTCGCGGTGAGCACGGCGTCGTACGAGTCGTGCGGCAGCTTCTCGGTCCAGCGCGGGTCCTTGAGGTCGGCGGTCACAAGGGTGACCCTGTCGTCCCCGGCGAAGGAACCGGCCGCGATGGCGAGCAGCGCGGGGTCCAGGTCGACGCCGGTGCTCCTGGCCGCCGGGAACCTCCGGAGCAGCCGGTCCGTGATACTTCCGGTACCGCACGCGAGGTCCAGCACCCTGGGCGCGGTGCCGACCAGTGCCTCGACCATGTCCAGCATCACCCGAAAGCGTTCCTCGCGGTCGGGCATGTACCACTCCTGCTGGCGGTCCCAGCTCCGCTGCCAGTCCTGCCAGACACTCTCCGTCGCCACAGCCACACCAGCCTCCGTTTCGTAATACCCTGATAGCCCGTTCAGCCATTACCGAGACTAGACCGCCCCCAGTAAGGACCACAAGTGGAACTGGCTTATTACTCGGAATACGCCGTGCGCCTCGTGAACACCGAGGAGCCCAAGCGCGGCACGGACGCGCTGACCTCGGTCGAGGCCGTACGGGAGTTGATCGGCGCCGGTACGCAGGCCGCCGCGCGGGCGGTCGACGCCGATGTGGCCCGGCTGCGGGCGGTACGCGTCCGGCTGCGCGGGATCTTCGAGGCCGCCGACGAGGGCGACGAGGTCCGGGCGGTGGACCTGCTCAACGCGCTGATGCTGGAGTTCCCGGTCAGCCCGCAGATCTCCGGGCACGACTATCCGGACGACGCCACGGGACGCCCCGACTGGCACATGCACCTCGCCGACCACGCGGCGAACGCCGGCGCGTCGTACTCGGCCACCGCCTGCATGGGCCTGGCCGTCCAGCTCACCACGCTCGGCGTCGACCGGCTCGGCATCTGCGAGGCCGCGCCGTGCCGCAACGCGTACGTGGACACGTCGACCAACCGCTCCCGGCGCTACTGCTCCGACCGGTGCGCCACCCGCGCCAACGTCGCGGCCTACCGGGCCCGCAAGCGCCTGGAGAACGACCGGTCGGGCCGCAGCAGCCGCACGCAGGACGCCGCCCAGGAGGCCGCCCCCGCCACCGACCGCTGAACCTCGCCCGGTGGCCGGAACCGGCCCCGCGCACGCGCCATGACCAGCTCGTCGGGCACCGCGCCGAACTCCCGGCTGTCGTTCTCGACGAACGTGTTGTCGCCCAGCACCCACCAGCCGCCCTCGCGCCGCTCCACGGCACGCTTGACGATCAGCAGGTCCTGCTGCAACGGGTGCCGCAGCACCACCACGTCGCCCTCACGCACCTGCTCGGCGCCACTGGCGATCCGCTGGATCAGCAGCCAGTCCCCGTGCAGCAGCGTGGGTGCCATCGACGGACCAGTGACCTCGACCAACTGCCACGACAGCCTGGCCCCCTGCTCCCGCATCCTGCGCCTCCTGGTTCGTTCCTCCACCGACCCCAGAGTGGCACCAGACTTTTGTCCTAAGCCACCTGGGGCACCCGAGAAAACGACTCTCCCAGGGAGTAATCTCCCACGTGGAAAGACGATCACGAGGAAGGACAGCCATGTTCACTCGCCTGTTCGCGCCCAAGGTCAAGGTCAGCGCCCACTGCGACCTGCCCTGCGGCGTATACGACCCTGCCCAGGCCCGCATCGAGGCCGAGTCCGTCAAGGCGGTCCAGGAGAAGTACCAGGCCAACGAGGACGCGGACTTCCGCACCCGTGCCGTTCTGATCAAGGAGCAGCGCGCGGAGCTGGCCAAGCACCACGTCTCGGTGCTCTGGAGCGACTACTTCAAGCCCCCGCACTTCGAGAAGTACCCGGAGCTGCACCAGCTCGTCAACGACACCCTCAAGGCGCTCAGCGCGGCGAAGGCGTCGAACGACCCGGCGACCGGGCAGAAGGCCCTGGACTACATCGCCCAGATCGACAAGATCTTCTGGGAGACCAAGCAGGCCTGACCCCCCGGTTCACCCCGGAGCGTCAACCGCCCGCGCCCGGCCGTCACCCATACGGCCGAGCGCGGGCGTTTTTCTAGTCCCCGTCATCATTCAAGAATGTGGCGTGCGCCACAGCGATGTGCTGTCACATCGTGCCGTCCGGCGCACTCTTATGTAGCGCCGGAGGAAACCGGCACGATCACAGAACGTCCCCGTCCGTCAGGTCCCCCGTACCGGCGGACGGGGGCTTTTTGTCTCGGGGCGCCCGCTCACAGGACGTCGGCCAGCTCCTGGAGCAGCCGCCGCTTGGGGCGCGCGCCGACCAGCACCTTGACCGGCTCGCCCGCGCGGAACAGCAGCAGCGTGGGCATCGACATCACGCCGTACGCGGCCTGGGTCCCCGGGTTGGTGTCGACGTCGAGCTGGACGATCCGCAGCCGGTGCGACTCCTCGGCGGCGATCTCGGCCAGCACCGGGGCGATCATCCGGCACGGCGGGCACCAGTCGGCGGTGAAGTCGACCAGGACGGGCAGGTCGGAGCCGAGCACCTCGGCGGCGAAGGTCGCGTCGGTGACGGCGGGGACGGATGTGGCGGTACTGGTCATGGTGAATCCCTTTCACTGACGGACAGTTCGCACATCGGCTCGGCGGCGTTCCCCACCCCGCCCGGCCCGGCCTCCAGCTCCGCGCGGGCGAGCTGGGCGGCGACCTGGGCCCGTACCTCCTGGAGCCGGTCGACGACCGCGTCCAGCTCGGCGAGCTTGCGCCGGTAGACCTCCAGCGAGGCGGCGCAGGTGTCCCCCGCCGGGTGCCCGGCGCGCAGGCAGTCCACGAACGGCCGGGTCTCCTCCAGGCCGAAGCCGAAGTCCTGGAGCACCCGGATCTGCTCCAGCAGCCGCAGATGCTCCTCGTCGTACGACCGGTACCCGTTGCCCGACCGGTCGGCCGGCGGCAGCAGGCCCAGGGACTCGTAGTAGCGGAGGGTCCGGGTGGTGGTGCCCGCCCGTTCCGCGAGTTCGCCGATGCGCATACGGACGACGTTAGACCTTGACGTACGCGTCAAGGCCAGGACGATTTCCGGCCGCGCTGGCAAAAAGTTCCAAGATTTACGTCCAGGTGGTTGCTTACTGCCAGTCCGGCTCGACAGGCTGCGCGGAGCAGTTTCTTGACGTACCCCCGACAGTTTTGCCCCGCACACCCCCGCACACCCCCGCACACGCCCCCGAACACCCCCGGACGACAGCCCCACCACGCAGACCCACGCACACGCGAGGAGCACGGATGCACCGCCCGCTCAGACAACCGCGCAGCCGCAGAACCCTCACCGTGGCCGCCGCGCTCTCCCTGCTGGCCGGCCTCTCGGTGACCGCCGTCACCACGACCTCCGCCACGGCGGACGACCCGCGGACCGCCCGGCAGGCGGAATTCACCGCGGCGGCCCACGAGTTCGGCGTACCGCTGCCCGTACTGGAAGCCGTGTCGTTCTACGAGACCCGGTGGGAGGCACACGCCGGGCAGTCCAACGCCGAGGCCGGATACGGCCCGATGAACCTGACGAACCTCACCGCCGGGGAACTCGACGCGGACGGCCTGACCACCCAGTCGCCGCGCTACGCCGACCTGTTGAAGGCCCCGGCCGAGCACACCGCCGCCGTCGCGGCCGGACTCCTCGGCACCGACACCGCCGCCGTGCAGAGCGACGAGACGCTGAACATCCGCGGCGGCGCCGCGCTGCTCGCCTCGTACGCCAAGGGCTACGGCCACGGCAGGCTGCCGCGTGACATCGACGGCTGGTACGCCGCCGCCGCCCGCTACAGCCAGTCGACCGAGAACAAGGTCGCGCAGACCTTCGCCGACGGCGTGTGGGACACGATGCGCGGCGGCGCGACCCGCACCACGCAGGACGGCCAGCACATCACCCTCGCGCCGACCGGGCACCTGCGCCCGAACCGCGACGACGTGCGCAAGCTGGGCCTGAAGGAGGTCACTCCGCCCAAGAGCTCTCGGAAGCCGGAGTGCCCCACGTCGCTGAACTGCGACTTCATACCCGGCGCGTACACCCTGCTCGACCCGTCGGACCTGGCGGACTACGGCAGCCACGACCTCGCCGACCGCCCCAACGGCAACCTCGACGTCCGCTACATCACGCTGCACAGCACCGACGAGACGTACGACGGCACGCTCGACCTCTTCCGCGACCCGACCTACGCGGCGGGCGCGCACTACGTCGTCCGCTCGCAGGACGGCCACGTCACGCAGATGATCCCCACCAAGGACATCGCGTGGGACAGCGCGAACCGCTCCTTCTACCAGCACTCGATCGGCATCGAGCAGGAGGGCTGGGCGACGCACGGCGCGAGCTGGTACAGCGAGAACCTGTACCGCTCCACCGCCCGGCTCGTGCGCTACCTCGCGGCGAAGTACGACATCCCGCTGGACCGCGCGCACATCCTCGGCCACGACAACATCCCCGGCGGCACCGAGGGCGGCGTCGCCACCCAGCACTGGGACCCCGGACCCGGCTGGGACTGGGAGCACTTCTTCGACCTGCTCGGCGCGCCGATCCGCGCGACCGCCAAGCCGGGCAGCGCCGTCGTCGCCATCAAGCCGGGCTACGCGCGCAACAAGCAGACCACCACATACTGCGACGACGTGCAGGGCTACAAGCAGTTCCCCGGCCCGTACCGCGCCTTCGACTGCCCGGTGACGTCCACCGACACGCCGTCGAGCTTCGTACCGCTCCACACCGCGCCCAGCACGAGCGCGCCGCTGGTCGCCGACCCGTATCTGCACCCGGACGGCAGCGCGGGCACCACCGCGATGAACGACTGGGGCGACAAGGCACCGGCCGGTGAGCAGTACGTCGTCGCCGAGCGCAGGCCCGGCTGGACCGCGATCTGGTGGGGCGGCACCGAGGCGTGGCTCCAGGACTCCGCGCAACACCCGGCCACCGTCCCGGTGAAGGCGTCCCGCATCGTCCCCAAGGCAGGGAAGACCTCGATCCCCGTCTACACCACGGCCTACCCCGAAGCCTCCGTCTACCCGCCGGACTTCGTGGCCTTCGAGGGCGGCGTCGCCCCCCGCGCCCAGCTCGCCCGCGCCAAATACACCATCCCGGCCGGCCAGTCCTACGTCTCCGCCGGCCCCGCCGAGTACACCGACTCCTACTTCGCCATCTACTACGACGGCTCCGCCCCGTACGACCAGCACGATTTCGTCGGCACGACCAAGGTGTACGAGATCGTCTACAACCACCGCGTCGCCTTCGTGAACGCGGCCGACGTCGACGTCATCCCGGCCCACTAGCTTGGCTTGCAGCCCGCCATGTCCGAGCGCGCAGTTCCCCGCCCGGGCAGGCCGGCTTCTTCCGGCGCGCGGAGAACTGCGCCACCCGCCCCCACCGGCCGGTGGTCCGGCCACCACCGAACTGCCCCGCCGGGGCGGGCGGTGACCTGCGGAAGCGTCGTGGCTGAGCGCGCAGTTCCCCGCGCCCCTCAAAAGATCGGCTCGCCCCCGGACGAAAGACGGTGCCCCGTCAGGGGCGCGGGGAACTGCGCGAGCAACCCACACCGGGCCGGTGGCCCGGCCACCACCGAACTGCCCCACCGGGGCGGGCGGTGACCTGCGGAAGCGTCGTGGCTGAGCGCGCAGTTCCCCGCGCCCCTCAAAAGATCGGCTCGCCCCCCAGACGAAAGACGGTGCGCCCCGCCAGGGGCGCGGGGAACTGCGCCACCAGCCCCCACCGGGCCGGTGGTCCGGCCACCACCGAACTGCCCCGCCGGGGCGCAAGCTTCCCCGTCCGGGCAAGCCGGGCTTTTCAGGGGCGCGGGGAACTGCGCGAGCAACCCACCACCGGCGGGTGGACCGGCGACCACCGGACTGGCCCGGCGGGGCGGGTGGCACCACCGGGGTCAGCCGGTGCGGTCGCCCTCCAGGGCGGCGTGTGTGACGCGCAGGGCGCGGCTGGATGTGTCGAAGGTGCGCTGGGCGACGCAGACGAAGAAGCAGTCGACGACGACCAGTTGGCTGATGCGGCTGGCCATGGCACCGGGACGGAACGTCGTCTCCCGGCCCGCCGAGACGAGAATGAAATCGGCGAGCCGGGCGGCGGTGGACAGCGGGTGGTTGGTGATCACCACGGTCGTCGCGCCCTCGGCGGCGGCGCGCCGCAGCGGCGCGAGGACGTCACGGCTCTCGCCGGAGTGCGAGACAGCGAGGAAGACGTCCCCCGCCCCCAGGAGCACGGCGCTGGTGAGCGCCGACTGGGAGTCGCCGTGGGCGTGACAGGGCCGCCCGATACGCGCGAGCTTCTGCTGGAGGTCCTGGGCGACGAGACCGGACGCCCCGACCCCGGCTATGTGCAGTTGCCCGCCGCCGCAGACGGCCTTCACGGCGCCCGCGAGCTGCTCGGGATCGAGCTGCGTGGCGGTCTCCAGCACCGCCTGCGACTCGGTGTGCACGAGCTTGGCGATCACCTCGGCGGGCGAGTCGTCCTCGGTGATCCCGGAGGTCAGCGTCGAGCGCGGCGCCTGCCGCGCGGCGGACGCGGCCAGCGCCAGCCGCAGCTCGGGGTACCCGGCGAAGCCCAGCGCCCGCGCGGTGCGGACGATCGACGACTCACTGGTGCCCGCCAGGGCGCTCAGCTCGGAGATCGTGCTGCGCGCGACCTGCGCCGGATCCTCCACGATCAGCGAGGCGATCCTGGCGGCGGCCGGGGTGAGCGAGGGCAGCAGCCCCCGCACCGTGGCGGTGAGCGCGTCACCGGCGTCACTGGCCGCAGTGACGCTGGCTGCTCTGGTGGCCGGTCGTCCCGGGACTTTTTCGTGCACGGGGAAAGAATGCACCGTGAATCCTCCGCGTGGGACCTGCCGGGAGGATTCTCTTGTGCCGCCAGGGGATCGTCGCGGCACCCGGCCGCCCCCGGCGAATGTCACACGTCCGGGTGACAATGTCGGCGTGACCCTACCGCCGCCCGCCGCCCCGGAATCCACCGGTTCCGGTGCCGCCGACCCGCTGGACGCCCGGCTGCCGTCGCCGCTCGTCGAGGTGGCGGACGAGCGCCTGGCCGCCCGCGGGGTGCGGCTCGCGCTCAAGCGGGACGACCTGATCCACCCCGACCTGCCGGGCAACAAATACCGCAAGCTGCGGCTGAATCTGGCCGCGGCGGCCGAGGCCGGGCACACCACGCTGCTCACCTTCGGCGGCGCCTACTCCAACCACCTGCGGGCGACGGCGGCGGCCGGTCGCCTGCTCGGTTTCCGCACCGTCGGCGTCGTGCGGGGCGACGAACTGGCCGACCGGCCGCTCAACCCCTCGCTGGCACGGGCCGCGGCCGACGGGATGCGACTGGAATTCGTCGACCGGGCCACGTACCGCCGCAAGGCCGAGCCCGAGACGCTGGCCGCGCTCACCGACCGGTTCGGGCCCGCCTATGTGCTGCCCGAGGGCGGCAGCAACGCGCTGGCGGCCGTCGGCGCCGCCGAGCTGGGGCGCGAGCTGGACGGCGAGGCCGACGTGGTGGCGGTCGCCGTCGGCACCGGCGGCACCCTGGCCGGGCTCGCGGCCGGGCTCGGCCGGGCGGAGGCGATCGGCTTCCCCGTCCTGCGCGGCGGCGGCTTCCTGGCCGCCGAGGTGCTGCGGCTCCAGGAGGAGGCGTTCGGCGGCCGACGCGGCCGGTGGCGCCTCGACGACCGCTTCCACCACGGCGGCTACGCCCGTACCACCCCCGAACTCGACGCCTTCGCCGCCGACTTCGCCGCCCGGCACGGACTGCGCCCCGAGCCGGTCTACGTGGCGAAGATGCTGCACGGCGTCCACTCCCTGGCCGAGGAGGGCGTCTTCCCGCCGGGCACCCGGGTGGCCGCGGTGATCACGGGCACCGACCCCGGAGGGACCGGATGATCATCGAGAGGGCGTACGCGCACATCCCCGCCGCCGAGGGCGACGACGAGTTCCGCGGGGACCGCTGGCCGTGGTCGGTCCCGGCCGTCGCCGGGCTGCTGCGCGACGGGCTGCGCTTCACCGCGCCCGTCACCTTCCTGGTCGGTGAGAACGGCTCGGGCAAGTCCACGCTGGTCGAGGCCATCGCCGAGGGCTTCGGCCTGGACCCGCACGGCGGGCGGGCGGGCTACCGCTACGTCTCGGACCGCCCCCGCTCCCCGCTCGGCGAGCGCATCCGCTTCGACACCACGGCGGCGGGCGGCCGGATGCTCGGCGGGCCGCGTACCGGCCGCCGCGGCTTCTTCCTGCGCGCCGAGACCGCGATGGACGCGCTCGGCCGCGAATTCCTGCCGGTGGAGTCCATGAGCCACGGCGAGGGCTTCCTGCTCGCCTTCCGGGAGCGCTTCAGCCACCCGGTGGGCCTGTACGTGCTGGACGAGCCGGAGTCCGCGCTGTCGTTCACGGCCTGTCTGCACCTGGTGGGCCTCATGCACGAGCTGGGCCGCTCCGGCGCGCAGATCATCTGCGCCACCCACTCCCCGCTGCTCACCGCGACCCCCGACGCGGCCATCCTGGAGGTGGGCGAGCGCGGTGTGCGCGAGACGGCCTGGGAGGACCTGGCGATCGTCGACCACTGGCGTCGCTATCTGGCCGACCCCCGCGCTTACCTGCGTCACATCATCGAGCCGTAACCTGGTGGCATGATCCGCACCGCGACCCCGGACGACGTCCCCGTGATCCACGCGCTGATCCGCGAACTCGCCGAGTACGAGCGGGCGCTGGAGGAGGCGCGGGCCACGGAGGAGCAGTTGCACGCGGCCCTGTTCGGCCCCGACGCGGTGGCGCACGCGCTGATCGCCGAGGAGCCCGCGAAGCCCGCGGCGGACGGTGCGGACGACGGCTCGAGCGAGGGCGAGGGCGCGGGCGCGGGCGCGGGCACCGTGGTCGGCTTCGCGCTGTGGTTCCGGAACTTCTCCACCTGGACCGGCACCCCCGGCCTCTACCTGGAGGATCTGTACGTACGCCCGCAGGCGCGCGGCGGCGGGCACGGCAAGGCGCTGCTGGCCGCGCTCGCGGCGGTCTGCGTGGAGCGCGGCTACGAGCGCTTCGAGTGGGCGGTCCTCGACTGGAACGAGAAGGCGCTGGGCGTCTACCGCTCCATCGGCGCCCGCCCGCAGGACGAGTGGACCGTACAGCGGCTTTCCGGCCCGGCGCTGGCCGAACTGGCCGCGCTGGCGCACGCTCGGTGAACCGGGCGGATTCTCATGCGAATTGAGTCGGCAGACCACTACCCACGGTCCGTGCTCGTGCGCTTACCATGGGTGACAGAGATACGGATACCGTACCGTTCCCCTACCGTGCGCCGTCCGGGCGACAGCGGGGTACGGATCGCGATAGCGTCGCTGCGAACCAGAGCAATCACTGTGTGCCACCGTGGAGGTGAGGGTGTCCCAGATCGCAGGCGAGCCCGGGTCGAAGGACTTCGTCGAGGTCCGGCTGCCCGCGGCGGGAGCCTATCTGTCAGTGCTGCGGACGGCCACGGCCGGACTCGCGGCACGGCTGGACTTCACCCTCGACGAGATCGAGGATCTGCGGATCGCCGTGGACGAGGCGTGCGCGATCCTGTTGCAGCAAGCCGTCCCCGGGTCCGTGCTGAGCTGTGTCTTCCGGCTCGTCGGGGACTCGTTGTGGGTGACCGTCTCCGCGCCCACCACCGACGGCAGGGCGCCGGAGCGGGACACCTTCGCGTGGACGGTGCTGTCGGCACTGGCCGGCGAGGTGGACTCCACCGTCGCCGAGGACAAGACCGTCAGCATCAGCCTCCACAAGAAGCGCGGCGCCGGTCCAGGGCTGTCGTGACTCTCGCGTGCGGGAAGACGGGGAATCGCCATGAGCGCTGAGCTATCCCGGGGTGAAGACCCCGGCACGCCCGCGGGCCACGACGAGGCGCACGACGCGCGTCAGTCGCCCGCGGTGCACGGCCGCGCCTCCGTACCGGCCCAACCCGATCCCGCGGGGCCGGCCGGGCGGCGGCACACGGCCAGGCAGCACCCCGAACCCGGCGGGGAGACCCGCACGGACGACCGTATGGACGGAATGGACGCGGCGCAGCAGGCGGAGCAGGCGGACCCCATGGAGCAGCAGGACCAGCGCGAGCAGCCGGAGCGGCCCGGACAGCCCGAGCCGCCCGAGCGACGGGACGCGCCGCCGGAGCAGCAGGCGGAGCCGGCCGGGCCCCCGTCCGCGCGCCAGGAGGCGGAGCCCCGGTCCGACGGGGAAGCCGACCAGGAGCCCGACCGGGGCTCCGACCGCGAGTCCGACCGGGAATCCGACCGCGAGGAGCAGCGGGAGGCGCACGACCCGCACGACCGGGCGGGCGCCCGCGCCCTCTTCGTCGAGCTGAGCAAGCTGCCCGAGGGCTCCAACGAGCGCGCGGAGCTGCGCAATCAGCTCGTACGGATGCATCTGCCGCTGGTCGAGCACCTGGCCCGGCGGTTCCGCAACCGCGGTGAGCCGCTGGACGACCTGACGCAGGTGGCCACGATCGGGCTGATCAAGTCCGTCGACCGGTTCGACGTGGACCGCGGCGTGGAGTTCTCGACGTACGCGACCCCCACCGTGGTCGGCGAGATCAAACGTCACTTCAGGGACAAGGGCTGGGCGGTACGGGTGCCGCGCCGCCTCCAGGAGCTGCGGCTGGCGCTGACCACCGCGACCGGTGAGCTGTCCCAGCGGCACGGGCGGGCGCCGACGGTGCACGAGCTGGCCGAGCACCTGAAGATCTCCGAGGAGGAGGTGCTGGAGGGCCTGGAGTCCGCCAACGCCTACAGCACGCTCTCCCTGGACGTCCCGGACACCGACGACGAGTCGCCGGCCGTCGCCGACACCCTCGGCTCCGAGGACGAGGCGCTGGAGGGCGTGGAGTACCGCGAGTCCCTCAAGCCGCTGCTGGAACAGCTCCCGCCGCGTGAGAAGACGATTCTGCTGCTGCGCTTCTTCGGCAACATGACCCAGTCGCAGATCGCCCAGGAGGTCGGCATCTCGCAGATGCACGTCTCGCGTCTGCTGGCCCGCACGCTGGCCCAGCTCCGGGACAAGCTGCTGATCGAGGAGTAGCCCTCGCCGGGCGGGCGGCCGGCCATCAGGCCCGCCCGGGGCGACCGGGACCCGCACGCCCGCGAGAGACCGGCCGCGGACCGCCGGGGCGCGCGGTCCGTCAGGACGCGCGGTCCGTCAGGACGACGTCAGGCTGTCAGGACGACGTCCGGCTCATTCCCAGGGCGTCCGTGGTGGCGGGGTGGGCCAGGAGGACGAGGCAGGTCAGGGCGAGGGCGCCCAGGACCGCGCCGCCCGCGACGAAGCCGCCGCCGTCGCTGTGCAGCAGCGTCCAGGCGATCGGCAGCGACAGGAGCTGGATGATCAGCGCGGGCCCGCGGCTCCACCGGCGGGCCTTGCGCAGCCCGTACGCGGCGCCGAGCGGAAAGCCCGCGAGGACGAGGACGAGCAGCCCGGCGAGCACGGCCTTGCCCGAGCCGCCGAAGAACATCGTGACGCCCCAGGCGACCACGGCCAGGCCCTCCACGGCGGCGACGGCGGCAGCGGCGGTCAGCCGCAGCGGCGGCGGTCCCGCGTCCGCGTCGGCGGCGGCCTTCGCGGCGGCGGCTGCCTCCCGCTCGCGCTCGGTGGGCTGTTCGCGCATCGGCGGCACGAACTTCTGCATCTTCTCCGCCACCCGCTGAGGCGGCTTCCGCGTCTTCTTCGAGGGCTGGCTCACACCGGCCAGCGTAGCCCGCTGTACCAGACGGTAGGTACGCTGTCGACCATGCGCGCTCTCCTCGTGGTCAATCCTGCCGCCACCACCACCAGCGCGCGGGTGCGTGATGTGATCAGTACCGCACTGGCGAGCGACCTCAAGCTGGACGTCGCGACGACCGAGTACCGCGGGCACGCGCGGGACCTCGCGCGGCGGGCCGCGGAAGGCGGCGAGGTGGGCCTGGTGGTCGCCCTCGGCGGCGACGGCACGGTCAACGAGGTGGTGAACGGGCTGCTGCACCACGGCCCCGACCCGGAGGCGCTGCCGCAGCTCGCGGTGGTGCCCGGCGGGTCCACCAATGTCTTCGCGCGGGCGCTCGGGCTGCCCAACGACGCGGTGGAGGCGACCGGCGCGCTGCTGGACGCGATGCGCGAGGGGTCCTCGCGGACGGTGGGGCTCGGTCTGGTGAGCGGGACGCCGGGCACCGAGGACGAAGGGGTGCCGCCGCGCTGGTTCACCTTCTGCGCGGGTCTGGGGTTCGACGCCGGGGTGGTCGGACGGGTCGAACAGCAGCGGGAGTTGGGCAAGCGCTCCACGCACGCGCTGTATTTGCGCCAGGTCGCACGTCAGTTTCTGGCCGATCCGCACCGCAGGCACGGCACGATCTCGTTGCAACGCCCGGACGGCGAACCGGTGTCGGGGCTCGCGATGGCGATAATCTGCAACACCTCGCCGTGGACCTATCTCGGGAACAGACCGGTGTACGCCTCCCCCGGCGCGTCCTTCGACACCGCCCTCGATCTGCTGGGCGTGACAAAGATGTCCATGGCCTCTGCCACGCGTTACTCGGCGCAATTGCTCCGTTCCACTCCGGAGCGGGGACCGCGCGGGAAGAACGCGCTGGCGCTCCACGACCTGACCGACTTCACCTTGCAATCGCAGGCGGCATTGCCCTTCCAGGTGGACGGTGACCACCTGGGGCTGCGAACGAGCGCGACCTTCACAGGCGTACGCCGTGCACTGCGTGTGATTGTGTAAGTCGAAGAGCCTAAAGTCCTTTTACTCGAACGTTTAGACTGCCCTGCACCCCATGGAAGTACGGCTGTGACCGAGGCGACACCGAGGAATCCAAAAAAACTTCTCTGAAGGGGTTGTATCTCCAGCCGAGGTTTGCGAGTCTCTAGGTGGCGCTCGGGACGGTCTGACAACGACCCCCTTGAGAGCCCGAATCTTCTACCTCACTCAGCGGGACCAGCACCAGTGAAGACTGGGCGGCGTCCCGTTGCCTGCGTAGGGATTCGTGAAAGCGTTCACATTCACAAGCAACGTGCTTGTCACACAAGGAGTTGGAGCAGCCATGGACTGGCGTCACCGCGCCGTTTGCCGCGAGGAAGACCCCGAGCTCTTCTTCCCCATCGGCAACACCGGTCCTGCGCTGCTGCAGATCGAGGAAGCCAAGGCCGTCTGCCGCCGCTGCCCCGTCATGGAGCAGTGCCTGCAGTGGGCGCTGGAGAGTGGCCAGGACGCCGGTGTCTGGGGTGGCCTCAGCGAGGACGAGCGCCGCGCGATGAAGCGCCGCGCCGCTCGCAACCGGGCCCGCAACGCCAGCGCCTGACGCGCACTTACCGCTTCCCCCCGAGCCGCAGCGCGCAGCACCCACCAACACGCGCAGCACACAGCATCATGAAGGACCCCGACCTTCCAGGTCGGGGTCCTTTGCTGTGCCCTCGCGGAGGAAGGGCGAACTCTCAGCTCTCCAGGGGCAGTTCGAGGACGACGCGGGTGCCGCGCGGCTCGGCGGGGACCATGTCGAAGGTGCCGCCCAGTTCGCCGACCACGAGGGTGCGGACGATCTGGAGGCCGAGGTTGCCCGCTTCCTGGGCGTCGAAGCCGTCGGGCAGGCCCCGGCCGTCGTCCTGCACCGAGATGGTGATCCGCTCCCGGCCGCGGGTGGCGGTGACGTCCACCGTGCCCGACTCCCCCGGCCCGAAGCCGTGTTCGAGCGCGTTCTGGAGCAGTTCGGTCAGGACCATGGACAGCGGAGTGGCGATCTCGGCGGTCAGGATGCCGAACCGGCCGGTGCGGCGCGGGGTGACCCGGCCGGGTGAGATCTCCGCGACCATCGACAGCACGCGGTCGGCGATCTCGTCGAACTCGACCCGCTCGTCCAGAGTCTGGGAGAGCGTCTCGTGCACGATGGCGATCGACCCGACCCGGCGGACCGCCTCCTCCAGCGCCTCACGGGCGTTGTCGGAGTCCATCCGGCGGGCCTGGAGGCGCAGCAGCGCGGCGACCGTCTGGAGGTTGTTCTTCACCCGGTGGTGGATCTCCCGGATGGTGGCGTCCTTGGTCATCAACTCGCGCTCGCGGCGGCGCAGTTCCGTCACGTCCCGCAGCAGCACCAGCGAACCGGTGTGGACGCCCTTGGGCTTGAGCGGGATCGCGCGCAGCTGGATGACGCCGTCGCCGCCCTCGACCTCGAATTCGCGCGGCGCCCAGCCGCTGGCGAGCTTCACCAGCGCCTCGTCCACCGGGCCGCGGGCCGGGGCCAGTTCCGCGGTGGCCTTGCCCAGGTGGTGGCCGACCAGGTCGGCCGCCAGGCCCAGCCGGTGGTACGCCGACAGGGCGTTGGGGCTGGCGTACTGCACGAGCCCGTCCGCGTCCAGCCTGATCAGGCCGTCACCGGCGCGCGGTGAGGCGTCCATGTCGACCTGCTCGGCCGGGAACGGGAAGGCGCCCTGGGCGATCATCTGGGCCAGGTCGCTGGCGCTCTGCAAGTAGGTGAGTTCGAGGCGACTGGGGGTGCGTACGGTCAGCAGGTTGGTGTTGCGCGCGATCACCCCGAGGACCCGGCCGTCGCGGCGGACCGGGATCGACTCGACCCGTACCGGCACCTCCTCGCGCCACTCCGGGTCGCCCTCGCGGACGATACGGCCCTCGTCGAGCGCCATGTCCAGCAGCGGACGCCGCCCGCGCGGCACCAGGTGGCCGACCATGTCGTCCTGGTACGAGGTCGGCCCGGTGTTCGGCCGCATCTGCGCGACGGACACATACCGGGTGCCGTCGCGGGTGGGGACCCACAGCACGAGATCGGCGAAGGACAGGTCGGAGAGCAGCTGCCACTCCGAGACGAGCAGATGAAGCCATTCGAGGTCGGAGTCGTCGAGGGCAGTGTGCTCGCGTACGAGGTCGTTCATGGAGGGCACGCCTGTGAGCGTACCGGCCGGGGAGGGGGGTGCGGGACGAGCCGTTTTCGGAGATGATTTCGCTGGAGGGTGCATCGACCCGCCGGGGGCCTGGCGAGGAAGCGTCGCCGGGAACCGTAGACAAGGCCGAATGGTCTAGTCCACAATGAAGCGTGACACCACGCGTGGCGCGTACCGCGCGTCGAACGTGACACCTCGTGTGTCGCGTACACGCGTGGCATCAGACCTCCGTCCTCCCCGCACAGGAGGACGGACCGAGGCAAGGCGTTCTCTGCCCTGACTACGCCCTGACCTCAAGGTCGGCCCATCGCGCCGGGGGGAACCGCACACCCCGCCGGCCAGGCGCCGACGGCTGCTCCGGGCTGCGGTGCCGGCGGGGTTGAGGGTCCCCGCTGCGCACCGCGGCCCGTGGGTTTTTCGGGGGGCTCTTTTGTGGGCGGGGGGCTCTTTTGTGGGGGCGCCGTGGGGTGGGAGCCGTCTTTTGTGGGGGCGCCGTAATTCCCTTTTTATTGCCGCCCTCTCGCCTCCGGGCGCTTAAGCCCGGTGTCGACAGTCGATCGTGCTCGTTCGCTCGTTCCTCGCTCTCTGTGCGCGTTCTCCCTTTCAACACCGGCGCGCCCTTCGGCTCGCTGGCTACCGGCGCACCCACCTCGCGCACACGTGGCCCAGGGGCTCAGCGCCACGCGCAGCCGCACCCGAGCGGTGGCGGGCAGAGGTGCCCCGGCGCAGCGCCGACGGGGCCCTGCTCTGCTAGATTGGTCTATACCACACAAGTCCCCTCCAGAACGGCAGGCCCAGCGTGGAAGTTGTCATCGTCCCGGACGCCGCGGCAGGCGGCGAGCTGATCGCGGAGGCCATGGCCGCGCTGCTGCGCCGCAAGCCGGACGCTCTGCTCGGCGTGGCCACCGGATCCACCCCGCTGCCCATCTACGAGGCGCTGGCGGCGAAGGTCCGCTCGGGCGCCGTCGACGCGGCCCGTGCCCGCGTCTGCCAGCTCGACGAGTACGTCGGCCTGCCCACCGGCCACCCGGAGTCGTACCGCTCGGTCGTGCTGCGGGAGGTCGTGGAGCCGCTGGGGCTGTCGGAGAAGTCCTTCATGGGGCCCGACGGGGCCGCCGACGACGTGCAGGCCGCCTGCGAGGCGTACGACGCGGCGCTGGCCGCGGCCGGCGGCGTCGACCTCCAGCTCCTGGGGATCGGCACCGACGGGCACATCGGCTTCAACGAGCCCTGTTCGTCGCTCGCCTCCAGGACCCGGATCAAGACGCTCACCGAGCAGACTAGGGTCGACAACGCCCGCTTCTTCGACGGCGACATCGAGCAGGTGCCGCACCACGTGATCACGCAGGGCATCGGCACCATCCTGGAGGCCCGGCACCTGGTGCTGCTCGCCACCGGCGAGGGCAAGGCGGAGGCCGTCGCGCAGACCGTCGAGGGGCCCGTCGCCGCCGTCGTTCCCGCCTCGGCGCTCCAGCTCCACCCGCACGCCACCGTGGTCGTGGACGAGGCCGCCGCCTCCAAGCTGAAGCTGGCCCCGTACTTCCGCGCCACCTTCGCGGCCAAGCCCGCCTGGCAGGGCGTCTAGGGCCTGCCCGGCGGAACGCGAAAGAGCGCCGGACGGACTGATCGCAGTCCGTCCGGCGCTCTGTCGTGTCAGACGGAGCCCGCGTCAGACGGAGCCCACGATGGCCTCGGCGGCGGCCGTGCCGCAGACGCGCGCCGCGCCGTGGGTGGCGATGTGGAGAGCGCCGGTGGCGGGCGCCTGGGGCACGCCCATCTCCACGACGACCGTGCTTGGGCGGCGGGAGACGACCGCCGCGAGCGCCTCGGACATCCAGCGGTGCCGGTGGGCGTCGCGGACGACGACGACGATCGTACGGTCGCCGGCCTCGTCGAGGAGTCCGGCGGCGAACGCCTCGGCGCCCAGCTCCTCCACCTCGCGGCCGGGGTAGGTGCCCGTGACCGTGCCCGGCAGGAGCCTGGCGAGGTCGGCGGCGATGCCCCAGGGGGTCACGTCGCCGACCGCGATGTTGGCGACCGGCGTGAGGGCGGCGACGTAGGGCGCCTCGGTGAGCGGGGTGAACTCGGCGCGGCGGGTGATCCGCAGGGCGCGGCGGGCCGCCTCCAGGCCGATGTCGGACTCCCCTGCCGGGGCGGCGGACGCGGTCCCCTCCGCTGCGGCCGCCCGCTCGGCGGCCCACACCTGGAGGTCGCGCACCCGGGCGGCGGCGTCGGCCAGCCGCTCGGCGGGGAGGTCGCCCTCGCGCACCGCGCGCACGATGGCGTCGCGGAGGCCGAGCACGGTCTGCTCGTCGGACAGGCCGCCGCCGACGCAGATCGCGTCGGCCCCGGCGGCCAGCGCCATGACGGTGCCGCGTTCGATGCCGTACGCGGCGGAGATGGCCTGCATCTCGATGCCGTCGGTGACGATGAGGCCGTCGTAGCCGAGGCCGCCCTGCTCGCGCGGGGCGCGCAGCAGGCCGGTGAGGACGGCGGAGCTGAGCGTGCCCGGCAGGTCGGGGTCGAGGGCCGGGACGAGGATGTGAGCGCTCATCACGGCCTTGGTGCCGGCGGCGACGGCCGCCTTGAACGGCACGAGTTCGCGGTCGCGCAGGGTGTCGAGGTCGACGTCGATGCGCGGCATCGCGTGGTGCGAGTCGACGCCGGTGTCGCCGTGGCCGGGGAAGTGCTTGACGCTGGTCGCGACGCCCGCCGACTGCATTCCCTCCACGTAGGCGGCGGTGTTGCGCGCGACCAGTTCGGGCTCGGCGCCGAAGGAGCGGACGCCGATGACCGGGTTGCCGGGGTCGGAGTTGACGTCGGCGGACGGCGCCCAGTTGAGGTTGACGCCGCACGCGGCGAGCCTGCGGCCGAGTTCGGCGGCGACGGCCCGGGTGAGCTTGACGTCGTCGACGGCGCCGAGCGCGAGGTTGCCGGGGAAGGAGGAGCCGCCGCGCGCTTCGAGGCGGGTGACGTCGCCGCCCTCCTCGTCGGCGGCCACGAGCACGTCGGGCCGTACCGCGCGCAACTGGGCGGTGAGCCGGGCGACTTGCTCGGGCGACTCGATGTTGCGGGAGAACAGCGCGACCGCGCCGAGCCCTTCGGCGAGCAGCCGCAGCACCCAGTCGGGGGCCTCGGTGCCGCGGAAGCCGGGCTGGAGGACGGTGAGGGCGTCGCGGGCCAGGACGTCCGCGGGCGTGTCGACGGTAATGACGGTCATCCCTTCACCGCGCCTGCGGTCAGGCCGGAGGCCACCTTGCGCTGGACGAACAGGAAGAAGATCACGACGGGCAGGGCGATCAGGATCGAGCCCGCCATGAGGGCCCCGTAGTCCGTACCGCGCTGTCCGGTGAACTTCAGCAGCCAGATGCTCAACGTGTACTTGTCATTGTCCTGGAGAAGTACGTAGGCGAACAGGTACTCGTTCCAGGCGGTCATCAGCGCGTAGATCGACGCGGCGACCAGGCCGGGCGCGAGCAGCGGGAGGACGACGCGGCGGAACGCCTCCATCTGGCTGCACCCGTCGACCATCGCCGACTCCTCGAGCTCCTTGGGGATGTTGACGATGAAGCCGCGCAGCATCCATACGGCGAAGGGCAGGGTGCTCGCCGCGTAGACGACGATGACGCCCCAGTACTGGTTGAGGCCGCCCATCTTGTTGAGCTGGATGTAGATCGGGATCAGCATCGAGGTGGCCGGGATGAGCTGGATCACCAGCAGCGCGATGACCAGGCCGCGGCGGCCCCAGAACTTGAACCGGCCGATGGCGTACGCCGCGAGCAGGCCGATGCCGATGGCGATCACGACGCTGCACGCCGAGATGATCACGCTGCTCTTGACGTTGTCCCAGAAGTTGGGCATGTCCATCGCGCGCTTGAACTGGTTGAACGTGACGGAGCTGGGATAGAGCTTCTGGTGGTAGCTGAGGATCTCCTGGCTCGGGCGGAGCGCGGTGATGACCATCCAGTACACCGGGAAGCCCATGATGACGGTGACGATCAGGCCGAGCACGTTCCAGCCGTTGCGCTTCTTCTTCGGAGTGCGGTAGACGACTCCGGCCGTGGGGCCCTGGGTCGCGGGGCCGCTCTTGACAGCGGTGCTCACTCGACCTCTCCGATCTTCAGAAGCTGGCGCAGGTAGTAGACGGCGACACCCGACAGCAGCAGGACGGAGACCACGGAGATGGCCGCGCCCCGGCTGAAGGAGTTGGAGATGAACGCCTGGGTGTACGCGTACAGGCCGAGCGTCTGGTAGTCCTGCTCGGGCTGGCCGCCGCGCATCAGCAGGATCTGGCCGAGCACGCCGAAGTCCCAGATCACCGACAGGGTGCTGGTCATCACGAAGACCGGCTTGATGATCGGGAAGGTGACGTAGCGGAAGATGCCGAAGCCCTTGGCGCCGTCGATCCGCGCGGCCTCCTCCAGTTCCTTGGGGACCTGGGTGAGCGCCGCGTGCAGGCTGATGGCGATGAAGGGGATGGCGCCCCAGACGACCAGGACGGCGATGATCGCCATGCCGGTGGTCGGGTTGAGGAACCAGTTGTGCCGGGTGTAGTCGACGCCGGGCAGCCGGGTGAGGAGCTGGTTCACCAGGCCGTAGTCGGAGTCGAACATGAACTTGAAGACCGAGGTGGCGACCAGCAGCGGCATCGCCCACACGGCGATCATCACGCTGCTCATGGTGACCCGGACCCAGTTGGAGACCCGTTGCATCAGCAGCGCGATCAGCAGGCCGAGCGACATGGTGGCGACGACGCAGACGACGACGAAGACCACGGTGCGCAGCACCACGGCCCAGAACTCGCTGTCGCCGAGGATCGAGCTGTACTGGTCGAAGCCGACCCAGGGCGCCGCGACGCCGTTCCAGAGGTTGTTGCGGCGCTCGTCCTGGAAGGACAGCACGATGGTGTCGACGAGCGGGTAGCCCAGCACGCCGATCATGATCAGCAGCGCCGGAGCGATCAGCAGATACGGCAGCGATCTGCTCTGCCGGTTGCGCCCGGCGGCGCGGCCCGCTGTCGTGGCGACCGGACCGGTCGAGCGCGGCGGCGGGATCTGCGGGCGGCCCCCCGTCACCGGCTCGGTGGCATGCGTGTCGGCGGCACTCATCCGCTCTGACCTTTCTTCGGTGTCCATGCCGGGATACCGGGGCGGGCGGCCCGCGACCGCGGACCGCCCTCCCCTGGTGACGACCGCCGTGTCAGGAGGCGGTGTTGATCAGCGAGTTGATCTTGTCGTCGGCGGCCTTGGTGGCGTCGGCGACGGACTTGCCCTTGAGGATGTCGAGCAGCATCGACTTGAGGATGCCCTGCTTCTCGATCGCGGCCCAGCCCGGTGCGATCGGCGTGAACCAGGCGTCCGGCACGGCGTTGGCCGCGGCGGCGGTGGCCGGGTCGGCCTTCATCGGCTCGAGCTGCTTGGTGTTGTTCGGCAGCGTCGCCTTGGTGACCAGCGCGGCTTCGTTCTTCTCGTCGGTGAAGTCCGCGATCCACTCCTTGGCGAGGTCCTTCACCTTGGACTTGTTGACCACGGCGAGGTCGGAGCCGCCGATGAAGGAGGGCAGCGCCTTGCCGTTCGGGCCGGGCATCGTGGCCGTCTTGATGACGTCCTTGAGCTTGGCGTTGCCGTTCGGCGGCGTGATGACCGAGCCGGACTCCCAGCCGTTGCCGTAGATGACGCCGGCCTTCTCGTGGGCCATGACGTTGGCGTGGTCCGCCTCGTCCTTGGTCTGGTCGCCGTGGTTGTACTTCTTCACCAGGTCGATGAAGTGCTGGATGCCCTGCTGCGCCTGCGGGCTCTCCAGGTCGGCGGTCCACTTGCTGCCGTCGGTCTTGGCGATCTGGCCGCCGTACGCCTTCACGTACGACATGGCCGCGTACCAGTACTGGCCGGGGAGGTAGAGCGGCGAGTACGTCTTGTCGCCGCCCTTCTTCGCCTCGATCTTGTCCAGGGCGGCGGTCAGCTCGTCCTCGGTGGCGGGGAAGGCGTCGGAGCCCGTACCGGCCTTGAAGTCGGCGGTGTTGTAGATCGCGACGCGGGCACCGGCGTAGTAGGGCGCGCAGTAGAGCTTGCCCTGGTAGGTGCAGGTGTCCTCGAGGCCCTTGATCCAGGTGTCCGAGTTCTGGAAGGTCTTCTTGTCCAGCTCGGCGAGAGCGCCGTTGAGGATGTACGTCTGGGTCTCGGTGTTGCCCAGCTCGACCACGTCGGGGGCGCTGGAACCGGAGAGCGCGGCGTCCAGCTTCTGGACCTTGTCGCTCCACTGCTGGTACTGGATCTTGACGTTGACCTTCGGGTACTTCGCCTTGAACTGGGCGGTGGTGTTCTGTACCAGCTCGGGCCAGGCGGTCTGCGCCTCGGCCATCAGCCAGACGGTCACCGTGCCGGTCTGGTCGGCCGGCTTCTCAGCGGCCTTGTCGTCCTTCTTGTCCGACCCACAGGCCGCAATACCAGCAATCATGGTCGCGACGCCGATCGCCGCGATGAGCTTGCGCTTCACGCCACCCTCCTCAGGATGCCCGAAACTCCCCCCACCACCCGAAATGTCGGCTACCGCGAGACACGTGTGCAGCCGCGTCCTGCTCGTGGGTCTGGGATTTGGTCGTTAATGGTTTAGACCAGTACCCGGAGCTTGGCCTAGACCTTTGGGGGTGTCAAGGGTGTATAAGAACCCATGTCGGCTCTGTTATCGGACCGACACCTGAGCGGGAAGCGACCACTACCGCCTCCCCGCTCCAGGTCAGGCCGTGCCACGATGTGAGCCGCATATAACGGAGGAGCCGGTGACGGCAGCACGACAGCAGTCGGGAGTAGACGTCATGGACAGCGACGCGGGCAGTGGCGCGGAGAGTACGGCGGGGACCGCGAGCACCGCGGGCCGTACCGCACGCGTGCCCAAGTACTACCGGCTCAAGCGGCATCTTCTGGACATCACCCAGACCATGCCCCCCGGCACGCCCGTACCGCCGGAGCGCACGCTGGCCACCGAGTTCGACACCTCGCGCACCACGGTCCGCCAGGCGCTCCAGGAACTCGTGGTCGAGGGCCGGCTCGAACGCATCCAGGGCAAAGGCACCTTCGTCGCCAAGCCGAAGGTCTCCCAGGCGCTCCAACTGACCTCGTACACCGAGGACATGCGCGCCCAGGGTCTCGAACCCACGTCCCAGCTCCTGGACATCGGCTACATCACCGCCGACGACCGGCTCGCCGGGCTGCTCGACATGAAGGCCGGCGGCCGGGTGTTGCGGATCGAGCGGCTGCGGCTGGCCAACAGCGAGCCGATGGCGATCGAGACGACGCACCTGTCGGCCAAGCGCTTCCCCGCGCTGCGCCGCAGCCTCGCCAAGTACACGTCCCTTTACACGGCGTTGGCCGAGGTCTACGACGTGCGGCTGGCCGAGGCGGAGGAGACCATCGAGACCTCGCTGGCCACCCCGCGCGAGGCCGGACTGCTCGGCACCGACGTCGGCCTGCCGATGCTGATGCTCTCCCGGCACTCGATCGACACCGTCGGCGAACCGGTCGAGTGGGTGCGCTCGGTCTACCGCGGCGACCGCTACAAGTTCGTGGCACGACTGAGCCGCCCCACCGACTGAGACCGCCGGTTTGACTTCTCACGAGTGAGATCGCCGCACACATGGTGACGTGCGCTACTCCCCTCCCCTAGATTCCCGCGAGTCACACTCGTAGCTCTAGGGGACGGGAGCCGCACGTATGCCCGACGACCTATCACTTGAGGAACACCCCGCGCCGCCGCGGCGGCCGGTGGTCACCGCGTCGCGCGTGATCGCCGGGATATGCCTGGTCGCGCCCTTCGTGGCGCTGCTCTGGGTCGGCTCGTACTCGCGGCTCACCCCGAGGTTCATCGGCATCCCGTTCTTCTACTGGTACCAGATGGCGTGGGTGCCGGCGGCGGCGCTGCTGACGTACACCGCGTACGTCCTGGTGCGCCGCGAGGAGCGGGCGCGCAAGGGGGGTGCGGGCAAGTGACGAACGACGTGAACGGCGTGGCGCTCGGCGTCTGCGTCTTCTTCTTCCTCCTGGTCACGGTGATGGGCTTCCTCGCCGCCCGCTGGCGACGCGCGGAGAACGCCCTGCACCTGGACGAATGGGGCCTGGGCGGCCGGAGTTTCGGCACCTGGGTGACCTGGTTCCTGCTCGGCGGCGACCTCTACACCGCGTACACCTTCGTCGCCGTGCCCGCCGCGATCTACTCCGCGGGCGCCGCCGGATTCTTCGCGGTCCCGTACACGATCATCACCTACCCGCTGGTGTTCCTCTTCCTGCCGCGGCTGTGGTCGGTCTCGCACAAGCACGGGTACGTGACCTCGTCGGACTTCATCCGCGGCCGGTTCGGGTCGAAGAGCCTGTCGGTCGCGATGGCGCTCACCGGGATCGTCGCGACCATGCCGTACATCGCGCTCCAACTCGTCGGCATCCAGGCCGTGCTGGACGTGATGGGCGTGGGCGGCGGCGACTCCACCAACTGGTTCGTCAAGGACCTGCCGCTGCTGATCGCCTTCGGTGTGCTGGCCGCGTACACGTACTCCTCGGGGCTGCGCGCGCCCGCGCTGATCGCCTTCGTCAAGGACGCGCTGATCTACATCGTCATCGTGGTCGCGATCATCTACATCCCGTACAAACTGGGCGGGTTCGGCGACATCTTCGACAAGGCGGACGCGGTCTACAAGGTGACCAACCCCGCCACCGGCAAGCCGCGCGGCTCACTGGTGTCCGCGCCGCAGGCCCAATGGGCGTACGCCACGCTCGCGATGGGCTCGGCGATGGCGCTCTTCCTGTACCCGCACTCGGTGACGGCCGTGCTCTCCGGCAAGAGCCGCAACACCATCCGCCGCAACACCACGATCCTGCCGCTGTATTCGCTGATGCTCGGCCTGCTGGCGATGCTCGGCTTCATGGCGCTGGCGGCGGGCGTCGGAAAGGGCGTCAAGGGGTACAACGCCCAACTGGCCATCCCCCAGCTCTTCGAGGACATGTTCCCCTCCTGGTTCGCCGGGGTGGCCTTCGCCGCCATCGCCATCGGCGCGCTGGTCCCGGCGGCGATCATGTCGATCGCGGCGGCCAACCTGTTCACCCGCAACATCTACAAGGACCTGTTCAAACCGGACGCCACCCCCGCGCAGGAGACCAAGGTCTCCAAGGCCGCGTCCCTGGTGGTCAAGGTCGGCGCGCTCGTCTTCGTGCTGTCGATGGACAAGACGGTCGCGATCAACTTCCAGCTCCTGGGCGGCATCTGGATTCTCCAGACCGTCCCGGCCATCGTCGGCGGCCTGTTCACCCGCTGGTTCCACCGCTGGGCGCTGCTGGCCGGCTGGGCGGCGGGCATGGCGTACGGCACGTGGAAGGCGTACGAGCAGACCAGCGCCAGCCAGTCGCACTTCGGCGGCAACTCCGCGAAGATCCCCGGCATCGGCGAGCTCGGCTACATCGGCCTCACCGCCTTCGTCCTGAACGCGGCGGTCGCGGTCATCCTCACCCTGTTCCTGCGCGCCCTCAAGGCCCCCGACGGCGTGGACGAGACGGCGAAGGGCGACTACGTGGTGGAGGCGGAGGAGGCGGCGAAGGAGGCGGTTCCCGCACCGGCGTAGAGCGCGAGGGGGCGGGTCCCGGGGGCGCGAGGCCGCGTTGTGGTGCGCGGCCCGCGCCTTGGGGACCCGCGCCTCAGCGCGAGGCGAAAGTGCGCCGGTACCCCTGCGGCGTGGTCCCCGTCCAGCGGGCGAAGTGATGCCGCATGGTCGCCGCGTTCCCGAACCCCGCGCGGAGCGCGACGGCGTCCATGGTGTGGTCGGTGGCCTCCAGCAACTCCCGTGCCAGCAGCACCCGTTGACCCAGCAGCCAGCGGTACGGGGTGGTGCCGGTCTCCTGCTGGAAACGGCGGGCGAAGGTGCGCGGCGACATGTGGGCGCGGGCGGCCAGCTCCTCGACGGTCACCTCGCGGTCCAGGTGCCGTTCCATCCAGGACAGCACCCCGGCCACGGTGTCGCTCTGCCCGCGCGGCAGCGGCCGGTCCACGTACTGCGCCTGGCCGCCCTCGCGGTGCGGCGGCACCACCATGCGGCGGGCGATGCCGTTGGCGACGGCGCTGCCCTGCTCCTTGCGCACCAGGTGCAGGCAGGCGTCGATGCCGGAGGCCGTACCGGCCGAGGTGATCACCCCCGCGTCGTCCACGTACAGCACGTCGGACTCGACCTTGATCTGCGGGTACCGGCTCGCGAGGCGTTCCGCGTGCCGCCAGTGCGTGGCGCAGCGCCGGTCGTCGAGCATGCCGGAGGCGGCCAGCACGAAGACGCCCGAGCACACGCTGAGCACCGTCGCGCCGCGCTCCACGGCCCGGTTGAGCGCCGTGAGCACCTGCGGCGGGAAGTCCCGGTCGATGTACGAGTCCCCGGCCGGTACGGCGATCAGGTCCGCCTCGTCCAGCCGGTCCATGTCGCAGGAGGCCGACAGCTCGAACCCGGCGTGCGTGCGCAGCGTCGGGCCCTCGCCGGAGATCACCGCGAAGTCGTACACGGGCAGCCCGTCCTCGCTGCGGTCGAGGCCGAACACCTCGCAGATCACCCCGAGTTCGAAGGGGTGGACACCGTCGAGCAGTACCGCGGCCACGTTCTTCAGCATGCTCCCGAGGATGCCACGTGGCAGGATGTCGCGGTAGTACGGCGGTCCTGCCACTGTTCGCGGGTAAGCGGCGCGAGCACGATTGACCCATGACCGTTCTCCTGGACATCGCAGCCCTCTCCGCTCTCCTCCTCATCCTCTCCTTCGTCCCCGTCCTGGGCCTGCGCGCCGAGGCCAGGATCACCCGCCAGATCCGCGCGGCCGACGCCGCCCGCGAGGCCGAGGCGACACGCCGGGCGCACGCGAGACGCGCCGCGCGCGCGGACCGCGAACCAGGCCGC
The DNA here is from genome assembly GCF_042957385.1 of Streptomyces sp. NPDC008079. Lineage (NCBI taxonomy): Bacteria > Bacillati > Actinomycetota > Actinomycetes > Kitasatosporales > Streptomycetaceae > Streptomyces > Streptomyces sp. NPDC008079. Next base: position 62,191 of record NZ_JBIBIC010000003.1, on the reverse strand, counting down.
GAACCGGCCCTCACAGCGGTCGCGGCCCCGCGGATCTGAGGGCGCCGGAGGGAATAAAATCCCCTCCGGCGCTTGCGCGCCGACCTCGGCGACCCGCCCTCACGACACAACATCTGGGCTTCCACGCGAACCGCGGCACTACATGTATGCTCAACTTCGCTGTCGAGCAGGGGAAGCCGGTGCGAATCCGGCGCTGCCCCGCAACGGTGAGCGGGCGTACGCCCGCACAGCCCGAGGACCTGCCGCCAGCGCGCCCGTAGCGCCCACAAGCGACGGGCGCAGTTGTGTCCGGGCCTCGCGGATTGGGCCGGCGGACGCGTCGCGGCACGCCCATGCCTGAGCAGGGGTGCGCCTCCGCACGCGTACCCGCTCCTCCCGCCTGGCCGTCGCCGCGTTCGAGGGAGAGAGCACCACCGTGACCATCGCGCCCGCAGACCCCGCTTCAGCCGAACTCCGCACCGTCGCCCCCCGGATTCCCTCGGCTCCCCCCTCCGGACCTCTCCCCGGACCTCCCGCCGGTCCCGACGAGGGCCCGGGCGCGGACCTGCTGCGTACGCTGGTGCGGCTCACCGCCGACCTGACCGACACCGACCCCGGCCGGGTCGCCGCCGCCGCGCTGCGCGGCCGTAACGCCGCCTCCGACGCGGCCGAGATGCACAGCCTGGCCACCGAGGCGGCGGCCGGGCTGATCTCCGAGGACCCGGCGTACTCGCGGCTGGCCGCCCGGCTGCTGACCTCGACCATCGCCGAAGAGGCCGCGGGCCAGGGTGCGGTGTCGTTCTCCGCGTCCGTCTCGGTCGGGCACCGCGAGGGCCTGATCGCCGACCGCACGGCCGCCTTCGTGGCCCTGCACAAGCCCCGGCTCGACGCGCTGGTGGACGAGGCGCTGGCCGCCGGCGCGGACGACCGCTTCGGCTACTTCGGCCTGCGCACCCTGCACAGCCGCTACCTGCTGCGGCACCCCATCACCCGTCAGGTGATCGAGACCCCGCAGCACTTCATGCTCCGCGTGGCCTGCGGTCTCGCCGAGGACGACTCGGTGCGCGCCGCCGAGGAAGTCGCCTCGCTCTACCGGCTGATGAGCGCGCTGGACTACCTGCCCAGCTCCCCCACCCTGTTCAACTCCGGCACCCGGCACCCGCAGATGTCCTCCTGCTACCTGCTGGACTCGCCGCTGGACGAGCTGGACTCGATCTACGACCGCTACCACCAGGTGGCGCGGCTGTCGAAGCACGCGGGCGGGATCGGCCTGTCCTACTCCCGGATCCGCTCGCGCGGTTCGCTGATCCGCGGCACCAACGGCCACTCCAACGGCATCGTGCCGTTCCTGAAGACGCTGGACGCGTCGGTGGCCGCGGTCAACCAGGGCGGCCGTCGCAAGGGCGCCGCGGCGGTCTACCTGGAGACCTGGCACTCCGACATCGAGGAGTTCCTCGAACTGCGCGACAACACCGGTGAGGACGCGCGCCGCACCCACAATCTGAACCTGGCGCACTGGATCCCGGACGAGTTCATGCGCCGCGTGGAGACCGACGCCGACTGGTCGCTGTTCTCGCCGTCCGACGTGCCGGAGCTGGTCGACCTGTGGGGCGACGACTTCGACGCCGCGTACCGCAGGGCCGAGGCCAAGGGCCTGGCACAGCGCACGATCCCGGCGCGCGAGCTGTACGGCCGGATGATGCGGACCCTCGCGCAGACCGGCAACGGCTGGATCACCTTCAAGGACGCCTCGAACCGTACGGCCAACCAGACGGCGGAGCCCGGCCGTACGGTGCACTCCTCGAATCTGTGCACCGAGATCCTTGAGGTCACCGACGACGGCGAGACCGCGGTGTGCAACCTGGGTTCGGTGAACCTGGGCGCCTTCGCCACCCCGGGGGGCGGCGCGGGCGGCGAGATGGACTGGGAGCGGCTCGACGAGACCGTCAGGACCGCGGTGACCTTCCTCGACCGGGTCGTGGACATCAACTTCTACCCGACCGAGCAGGCGGGCCGCTCCAACGCCAAGTGGCGCCCGGTGGGCCTGGGCGTGATGGGTCTTCAGGATGTCTTCTTCAAGTTGCGGCTGCCCTTCGACTCGGCCGCGGCGCGCGAGCTGTCCACCCGGATCGCCGAGCGGATCATGCTCGCCGCGTACGAGGCGTCCTGCGACCTCGCCGAGCGGCAGGGCCCGCTGCCCGCCTGGGACAAGACCCGTACCGCCCGCGGTGTGCTGCACCCCGACCACTACGCGACCGAGCTGAACTGGCCGGAGCGCTGGACGGCGCTGCGCGCCCGGATCGCGGCCACCGGCATGCGCAATTCGCTGCTGCTGGCCATCGCGCCGACCGCGACCATCGCGTCCATCGCCGGTGTCTACGAGTGCATCGAGCCGCAGGTCTCCAACCTCTTCAAGCGCGAGACGCTGTCGGGTGAGTTCCTCCAGGTCAACTCGTACCTGGTCGCCGACCTCAAGCGGCTCGGCGTGTGGGACGCGCAGTCCCGCGAGGCGCTGCGCGAGGCCAACGGCTCGGTGAACGGCTTCAGTTGGATTCCGGCCGAGATCCGCGAGCTGTACCGCACGGCGTGGGAGATCCCGCAGCGCGGCCTGATCGACATGGCGGCGGCGCGTACGCCGTTCCTCGACCAGAGCCAGTCGCTGAACCTGTTCCTGGAGACGCCCACCATCGGCAAGCTCAGCTCGATGTACGCGTACGCCTGGAAGCAGGGCCTGAAGACGACGTACTACCTGCGGTCCCGGCCCGCGACCCGGATCGCCCGCGCGGCCCGCGCCCAGCAGCAGACGGCCGCCACCCCCGTCCCCGTACCGGTGATCGCCGACGCCGACGCGATCGCCTGCTCCCTTGAGAACCCCGAGTCCTGCGAGGCCTGCCAGTAATGACGTCCACCGACAAGAATCTGCTCGACCCGGGCTTCGAGCTGACCCTGCGTCCGATGCGCTACCCGGATTTCTACGAGCGCTACCGCGACGCGATCAAGAACACCTGGACCGTGGAGGAGGTCGACCTCCACTCCGACGTGTCCGACCTCGCCAAGCTCAGCCCCGCCGAGCAGCACATGATCGGCCGTCTGGTCGCGTTCTTCGCGACCGGTGACTCGATCGTCTCCAACAACCTGGTGCTCACGCTCTACAAGCACATCAACTCCCCCGAGGCGCGGCTGTACCTGTCCCGCCAGCTCTTCGAGGAGGCCGTGCACGTCCAGTTCTATCTGACGCTGCTCGACACCTACCTGCCCGATCCCGAGGACCGGGCGGCGGCCTTCGACGCGGTCGAGGAGATCCCCTCGATCCGCGAGAAGGCGCAGTTCTGCTTCCGCTGGATGGACTCGGTCGAGAAGATCGACCGCCTGGAGTCCAAGGCCGACCGCCGGCGCTTCCTGCTCAACCTGATCTGCTTCGCCGCGTGCATCGAGGGCCTGTTCTTCTACGGCGCCTTCGCGTACGTCTACTGGTTCCGCTCGCGCGGCCTGCTGCACGGGCTCGCGACCGGCACCAACTGGGTGTTCCGCGACGAGACCATGCACATGAGCTTCGCCTTCGACGTGGTCGACACCGTCCGCAAGGAGGAGCCGGACCTCTTCGACGAGCAGTTGCGGCAGCAGGTCACCGACATGCTGCGCGAAGCCGTCGAGGCCGAGCTCCAGTTCGGCCGCGACCTGTGCGGCGACGGCCTGCCCGGCATGAACACCGAGTCCATGCGCGCCTACCTGGAGTGCGTCGCCGACCAGCGCCTCGCCCGCCTCGGCTTCCCCCCGGTCTACGGCTCGGAGAACCCCTTCTCCTTCATGGAGTTGCAGGGCGTCCAGGAGCTGACGAACTTCTTCGAGCGCCGCCCGTCCGCCTACCAGGTCGCGGTGGAGGGCAGCTTCGCCCTGGACGAGGACTTCTAGACCCCGGGTTGGAACGGTCAACGGCGAAAGGGGCGGCGGAAGGCGATGAGCCTTCCGCCGCCCCTTTCCCGTCGGGCGGGCGCGCGGGGCGGGTCAGTCGTTGGGGACCGTCTCGAACTTCGGGGTGGCCTCGGCCATTTGCTTCATGACGTCTTTGCGGTCGCGCTTGGAGAGACGGTCGATGTAGAGGCGGCCGTAGAGGTGGTCGGTCTCGTGCTGGAGGCAGCGGGCGAAGTAGCCGCTGCCGTGGACGACGATCGGCTCGCCCTTGGCGTTCTGGCCGCGCACCACCGCGTAGTCGGGGCGGGCCAGTTCCATGTAGGCGCCGGGGACGGACAGGCAGCCCTCGTTGGAGTCGTCCAGGCGGCGCCGGTCGGCGGGCAGTTCGTCCAGGACGGGGTTGCAGACGACGCCGACGTGCCGGTTGTCGTCGTCGTCCGGGCAGTCGTAGACGAAGACCTTGAGGTCGACGCCGATCTGGTTGGCGGCCAGGCCCACGCCCTCGGCGGCGCGCTGGCTGGCGAACATGTCGGCGATCAGCGCGTCCAGGTCGTCGTCGAAGGACGTGACGTCCTTGCACTCCCGGTGCAGCACCGGGTTGCCGACCACGGTGATCGGGCGGACGGTGCCGCGCTCGCGGTACGCCAGTTCGCGCGCCTGCGCGTCGGTCACGTCGTCGAGGAAGCCTTCGGTGGCCGCGTCGTGGCTGTGCGCGTGGTCGTGGTCATGCCCGTGGTGGTGCTGGTGACCGTGGCCGTGCTCGGTGTGCTGCTGGGACATCTGCGCCGTACGCCTTCCGCGAACCCGTAAACGAACCCCCCTAGGGTACGGGCCCGCGCACGACGGTGTTCCCCACACCTCGTGGTTCGTCGCACCTCGCCGTTCGGGGCACGGGGTTCAGGGCGTGCGGTTCAGCAGACCTCTTCGAGGTCCCGCCAGTCCCGGGTGTCCGGGCTGTCGGCGACCCAGCCGTCGAGCAGGCCGCGGACCAGGGACGCGGGGGCGGCGATCCCGCACTCGCGCTCCGGCGACCAGCGCACACCCGCGCTGTGGTGGCTGAGGTGGCCGGGGTGACCGGGCTCACCGTGGTCGTGCGGGTCGCGCGTGGCCATCGAGCCGTCGTCGGTGGGCATCCGGCTCTCCGAACAGGTGCGGCACAGCAGCCGGACGGACGACGACCAGTCCTCGGCCGCGTATCCGGCCTCCGCCGCCAGCCGCTCCAGCGCGTCGCGGTCGGCGGCCGTGTCCGCTTCGAGGAGCACCAGCCAGGTCGGCACCGGGGACGGCGCCCACAGCTCGATCTCGTCGAAGACGGGGTAGACCGCGCCGCCCGCGGTGTCGGCGGTGGCGCGCTCGCCGTGCGGGACGCCGTCGTGCAGCACGACCTCGCCCCAGCGGCGCCCGGACGACGGCAGCGGGATGGAGAGCACCTCGACCCGCGCCGGGTCGAGCCTGCGGCCCCACACGACCTCGGCCTCGCCCTCGGGCGACAGCCGTACGGCGGCGCTGCCCAGCGGCAGCCGTACCGACTCCTCGCCGTTGTGACTCGCGGTGCCCGCGGGCATCCGCAGGCCGTACGCCTGCCAGGCGCGGCGGGCCAGCGGCCAGTCCTGCACGGCGGTGGCGGCGATGCCCAGGTTCCACCAGTCGGGGGAGCCGACCGGGCGGTCGAGCAGCGCCACCGCGCGCAGCCCGGCGATCCGGGCCTGCGCCCAGTCGTGCCGGAACTTGTGCAGCAGCGCGAGGTTGTACCAGGACTCCGACAGCCACGGCTCCAGATCGGCGGCTCGGGTCAGCAGCGCTCCGGCGTCCTCGTAACGGCCGTCGCCGATCAGCGAGAACGCCCGGTCAGTGGCCTGCCGCCACGTGGGCGACGGCCGGTGCCGCACTCTTCCGAAGATGTTCAACGTCGTTACCCGCCTGCCCGCTCAGCCGATCACTGCCAGGACGTCGCCTTCCCGCACCACTACGATCGCGTCCCCCCGTACGACTCCAACCTTGCACATTTTGGCCGTTGTCTCAGCCCGGCCGTCGCCCCCGTCCCCCGGGGCCGGCGACCCGGTCCGTGCGGTCCGCGGCTCCCCGGTGAGCGCGCTTCCTCACTCGACACCCTTGCCACTCCCGTGGGCATCCAACCATGCCCAGGTGGGGCGCCGTGCGAGCACCCTGGTGAGTGCCGCCACCACCTGCGGATCGTACTCACGTGCGGTCGCCAACCGCAGCCGCTCGACCGCCGCGAGCCGGTGGTCGAGGGCCGCGCCCGGCTCCCCCGTCAGGTCCTCGTAGGCGTTGACGGCCCGGACGATCCGGCCCGCCAACGGCTGCTCCCGGTACGGGTGCGCCTGCCGCTCCACGATCAGCGCCACCTCGGCCGGGGCGCCGGTCTGCCGCACCACCTCGCCGCCGAGCGCGGCGATGGCGCGCCGCCGCTCGCCGTCCAGCGGCTCCGTCGCCCCGCGCGGCACCGGGTCGACCAGCGAGAGCTGGCCGATGTCGTGCATCAGCGCCGCGTACTCCAGCAGCATCAGGTGGCGGGCGGGCAGGCCCAGCTCCCTGCCGACCGCCGTCGCCAGCTCGCTCACCCGCCGCGCGTGCCCCTCCGGTGTGTACCCGGCCACCTCGGTGGCCCGCGCCAGCGACCCGATCGTCTGCCGGTACGTGGCCCGCACCGCCGCCTGGCCCCGCAGCGACATCTGCGCCAGCAGCAGCGGCGCCGCGGCCATCGGCAGCGCCCACAGCCCGGCCGTCGCGACCGCCAGCGCCATCACCACACCGCCCGCGCACACCGCGCTGGCCATTCCCGCCAGTGCCCGCACCTCGTCGCGCAGCGCCGGGGCGTACGGGTGGCCGGTCCTGGCCGCGCCCAGGGCCGCCGCCAGCGCCGCGTCGCACAGCGCCGTCAGGCCGAGGACCGCCAGGAGTGCGGCGGCGTACGCGGGGCCTTCGCCTCCCGCGAAGGGTTGGGCGCACACCCCGGCGAAGGTCGCTGCCGCGAGCCGCCGCACCTCACCGTCCCCCTTGGCCCCCGGCCCCCCATACCGCCCCGAACCCGGGCGCCCCTCCCCAGGAGGGTCCGCCCCGTAGGGGCGCGGGGAACTGCGCGGCCCGCCCCCACCGGCCGGTGGTCCGGAGACCACCGAACTGCCCCGCCGGGGCGGGTGGTGACCTGCGGGAGCGTCGTGGCTGAGCGCGCAGTTCCCCGCGCCCCTACGGGGCACCCACCTGCGCAAAGGGCCCTCACCCGCCGCGGCCCTGGAGGGCACAGCCCCATCGCGGCCGGCCGCGCCCACGCGGCGGCAGCCGCACATCAGACGCAGCCCCGCGCCCCTACGGGGCAGCCACCTGCGCAAGGGACCCGCGGCCGCCGCGGCCCTGGAGGGCACCCACCTGCGCAAAGGGCCCTCACCCGCCGCGGCCCTGGGGGGCAGCCACCTGCGCAAGGGACCCGCGTTCGCCGCGGTCCTGGGGGGTGCCCACCTGGGTGAGGGGGGCGGGGCGGGGGCGGCTGCGTGGCGGGGGCGGGGGCGGCTCAGGGTCAGCGGGACGGCGGCCGCGAGGGCGGAGACGGCCACGGTTTGGGCGAGGCCGTGGCGGCCCGGTGCCAGGAGGGCGTAGGCGAGAGCCGTCGCCGTGGCGAGAGGCGCGGTGTCGCGGTCGACGCCGAAGGCGAGAGGGGCGAGAGGGGCGAGGGGGGCGGGAAGGCGGAAGGTGACGCCCACGGCGATGACGGCGGCGAAGGCGAGGGCGGTGCCGGGCGCGGAGAGGCCGGTGAGGGCGGTGCGGGCGACGGCCGCGGCCGTCAGGGTGAGGGCGGCGCCGTACACGCCCCGGACGAGCCGGGCACTCATCGCGGCACCGGCGCGGAGACGGCGGCCGGAAGAAGCAGCGGGCCCCGCCCGGCGGTGGTGGCGCCGACCGGCCCCGAGGCGGCCACCGGCCAGGAGTGGTGCGCCAGCGCACGCGTCAGGGCGGCGACCATCGCCGGGTCGAAGTGCGTACCGGCGCAGGCGTGGAGTTCGTCGAGCGCGGCGCGAACCGGCCGGGCGCGCCGGTAGGAGCGGGTGGACGTCATGGCGTCGAAGGCGTCCGCGACGGCGACCACGCGGGCGAATTCCGGGATCTGGTCGCCCGCGAGCCCGTGCGGGTAGCCGCTGCCGTCGAGGCGTTCGTGGTGGTGCAGGATCGCGTCCCGCGCCTCGCCGAGGAAGGCGATGCCGCGGACCATCTCGTGCCCGTACTCCGGGTGCAGCTCGACCACCCGCCGCTCGGCCGGGGTCAGCGGCCCGTTCTTGCGCAACAGGCGGGTGGGGACGCCGAGTTTGCCGATGTCGTGCAGGATTCCGGCGAACCGCAGGGCGTCGACGCGGGGTTCGGGCATGCCCAGCTCGCGGGCGATGAACACCGAGGCGCGGCCCACGCGTTCACTGTGCCCGCGCGTGTAGTGGTCCTTGATTTCGACGGCCTGGACGAGCGCGCGCACGGTCGCCCGGTGGGCGTCGCGCTCCCGGCGGGCGCGGGCGAATCCCCAGCAGGCCGCGTACATCGGCAGCGGTACGAGCACCGCGGCGAAGGCGCCGTAGCGGGCCTGCCACAGAACGGCGGTCATGAGGGCGACGAGGCCGTAGGTCAGGTGCGGGGCGAGGGCGCCGAGCAGCGGGGCGCCCCAGGCCGCGCGCGGTGTGCGGCCCTCGGCGGTGACCAGGACGGCGCCGGTGAGCGCGGTGGCGGTGACGCAGAGGACGAGCGCGGCGACGGTCGCGGGCAGCAGCGCGTACGGCAGGTCGGCGGCGGCCAGCGCGCGGGGGCCGTCGAGCAGCCGGGCGGCGAGCGCGGCGGCCCAGACGGCGACGGCCAGGTGGGCGGCGCGCCACAGCCGCCGTACGCGGCGCGGCTCCTGCTCCACGCGGCCCGCGAGCGAGCCGGGGACGGCCACCAGCGCGGCGGCGGCCGGGGGCAGCAGCAGGGCGGCGGCCAGCAGGACGGGCAGGAACGGGCCGACGGCGGCGGGCGGGTGGCGGCCCGCGGCGCGGTCGGGGAGCACGCCGGGCTCGCACAGCGCGTACAGGGCGGCGAGTACGGCGACGGTCCCCCACGCGGTGGCGGGCCGCAGGGCGGGCGCGGCGCACAGCGTCCCGGCGGCGCACACGGCGGCCACGGTGACCCGTGCGGGTGTCGGCATGGCGGACACGAGAGGCGGCCTCCTCCGTACGCGAACGTGCGCGAACGCGCGGCGGGCGCGGCCCGATCGGCTCCCGGCCCGTTGAGAGTCAGGAGGATAGGGCCGCGCCCGTCGTGGAAGAGGCGTTTGCCGGGGTTGGGCCGTCCGTGGGACCCGACGCTCACCCGCACGGGTGACGTGAGGCGTATGCGCCCTCGTCCGAACGCCCGAACCCCGTCCACAAGCGCAACGGGGTACGAGCCGGGACGAAGGGGTGCCGGGGGGTGTCCCGGCGTTGGCCGACGGCGGCGGGGAAGCCCTGGCGCGCCCGGCGGTGGAGACAGGAGCTAGCGGGCCTCGGCCTCGGTCGGGGTGGCGAGGATGTCGGGCGCCTGGTCCGGGACCGGGGCGACCTCACCGGAGCGGATCAGCTCGATCCGCATCATGACCTTCGAACGGAGGTCGGTCGGCACGTCGTCGGAGCCGCAGCACCGCTTGACGAGCTTCTTGACGGCCTGTTCGAGGCCGTACTTCTCCAGGCACGGGTGGCACTCGTCGAAGTGCTCCTTGAACTTGGCGCAGCTCTCGTCGGGCATCTCGTTGTCGAGGTACTCGTAGAGGTGGCCGAGCACCTCCGAGCAGTCCGTCTCATGTGCGTCGCCGCAACTCATGAATCCGCGCCCTTCTCATCCGCCGCGCCCGCGGGTACAAGACCGCGGTCCCGCGCATAGTCCTCCAGCAGCTCACGCAACTGGCGACGCCCGCGGTGCAGCCGGGACATCACTGTGCCGATGGGTGTTCCCATGATGTCCGCGATCTCCTTGTAGGCAAAGCCCTCGACGTCCGCGAGGTAGACCGCGATGCGGAACTCCTCGGGGATCGTCTGCAACGCCGCCTTCACGTCGGAGTCGGGCAGGTGGTCGAGCGCCTGGGACTCCGCGGAGCGCAGGCCGGTCGACATATGGGATTCGGCTCGTGCGAGCTGCCAGTCCTCGATCTCCTCCGAGCCGCTGCGCAGCGGTTCGCGCTGCTTCTTGCGGTAGGAGTTGATGAAGCTGTTGGTGAGAATGCGGTAGAGCCACGCCTTGAGGTTGGTGCCCTCACGGAACTGGTGGAAGGAGGCGTACGCCTTCGCGTACGTCTCCTGGACGAGGTCTTCCGCGTCGGCCGGATTGCGGGTCATCCGCAGCGCGGCCGAGTACATCTGGTCGAGGAAGCCAAGGGCGTCCCGCTCGAAGCGCTCGGTGCGCTCCGCGCTGCTCTCCTGTGCTGCCTCACCGGACGCACTCGCGTTTTCCGCCGTGCTGTCGTCGGTGCCGGTGACCGCACCCACCTCCTCAGAAACGTCAGCGCGCCCAAAAGCGGCCACGCCTGTTCCGGAGGATATCCCGCTGGAGATCGACGTGCCGGATGCGCCCTTGCCGTCGTCCTTGACCGGCCATTCGGCCCAGTTCAGGTAGGGCGCGGCTGCGTCCGGTCGCGCGGTGGCCTGTGCGGCCTCTGCGCGGGACCGGCAAGCGGCTGAAACCATGCGGCTGCCTCTCTCACAGATCTCACGGATTGCTTCGTCAATGCGGGATCGAATCGTTCTGCCGATTCGCACAACACCGGTATCGCGCGGCTCATTCCCGGTGGCACAGGGGGCGCGCGGGCGGATCGCGCGGAAGTCGCACGGCGGTGGTCCGGAGTCCGCGCCGGGGTCGTACGGCAAACGTGCTTGCCGGTATGGCAAAATCGGCGCATGGCGGAGAAAGCACCCAAGGGCACGGACGACGGCGTCGAGCGCACTCTGGCCGAGGTCGGGCCGCGGTTGCGGGCGGCGCGGCTGGAGCGCGGGGTGACGCTGGCCGCGCTGGCGGAGGCGACCGGGATCTCGGTGAGCACCTTGTCGCGGCTGGAGTCGGGGCAGCGGCGCGCCACGCTCGAACTGCTGCTGCCGCTGGCCCGCGCGCACCAGATGCCGCTGGACGAACTGGTGGGCGCGCCCGAGGTCGGCGACCCGCGGGTGCGCACGGTGCCGCGCAAGATGGACCACATGACGGTGCTGCCGCTGACTCGGCACCCCGGCGCGCTCCAGGCGTACAAGATGATCATCGAGCCGAACAAGCCCTGTGAGCAGCGCACCCACGAGGGCTACGAGTGGATCTACGTGCTCTCCGGGCGGCTGCGGCTGCTGCTCGCCGACAAGGATCTGGAGCTGCGGGCGGGCGAGGCAGCCGAGTTCGACACCCGGCTGCCGCACTGGTTCGGGCCCGCGGGGGACGAGACCGTCGAGGTGCTCAGCCTTTTCGGCCGCCAGGGCGAGCGGATGCATGTCCGAGCCCGGCCAGCCAGTCGCTGACGGCCCCGGTCAGCACGGCCAGCGCCGCGTCCTGCGTCAACTCCGCGCGCTTGGGTACGGCGAACGAGTGATCGCCGTACGGCACCTCGACCGGTTCGTACCCGGCGGGGAACTCCGCGGGCCGCCCGAAGGTGTCGTTGCCGCCCTGCACGATCAGCAGCGGCCCGGCCGCGGCGCCCAGGTCCAGCTCGGCCGCGCGGGACTTCTCCGGCTTCCCCGGCGGGTGCAGCGGGAAGGACAGCGCGAGGACGGCCGCGGCGCCCAGCTCCTTCGCCGTACGGCAGGCCACCCGGGCGCCGGCGCTGCGTCCGCCCGCGACCACCGGCAGCCCCGGCTCCGCCAGCGCGGGCCATACCGCCGTCCACCCGGTGTCCAGCGTCTTGGGCGCGGGCGCCAGCTTCTTGCCCGCCACCCGCCAGGGCTGCTCGACCAGTGCCACGGTCACGCCGTGCGTGGGCAGCGCCGCCGCGAGCGCGGCCAGGTCGCGGGCCTCGATGCCGCCGCCCGCGCCGTGGCCGAGCGCGAGGACCGCGCGGGCGGCGCGGGCGCGGTGCCAGGTGACGCGGGCCTCGCCCGCGGGGGTGCCGACCGTTTCCACCGACCGCTCGGGGGACGGGGACGCTGTGTGTGCTGCGCGTGCTGTCATCAGAACAGCGTCTCCTCCTCGGGTGCCTCCAGCTCCGTCAGCAGCTCCGGTCCGTTGTTCTTCACACTGCTCACACCGGTGCCGACCGGATAGGCGCGCATCAGGCCGCCGGGCGGCGGGGCGAGCAGGGCGCCGAGCGCGTCGGGGTCGGTGGTGGCCGGGTCGAGCCAGGCGTTCCAGCGGTCGGGGGTCATCATCAGCGGCATCCGGGGGTGGATGTCGGTGAGCGAGCGCGGGCCCTCGCCCGCGTATCCGGCCAGGGTGTCGGTCTCGGCCGCCGTGGTGATCACCGTGCAGGTGGCCCACCAGGCCATCGGGTGGTCGTCGGGCAGCGTCCGGTCGCGCCAGAACTCGTACAGCCCGGCCATCGCCATCACCGAGCCGTCGGCGGGCGTCACGAAATACGGCTGTTTGCGGGACCGCTTCTTCCTGCCCTGCTCCTCCAGCGCGCGCTCCTCGGGCGCCGTCACCCACTCGTAATAGCCGTCGGCGGGTATCAGGCAGCGCCGGGCGGTGAGCGCGCGGCGGAAGGACGGCTTCTCGTGCACCGTCTCGGCCCGCGCGTTGATCAGCTTGGCCGCTCCTTCCGGCGACTTGGCCCACGACGGGACCAGGCCCCAGCGCAGCACGCGCAACTGTCTGACCGGTTCCGGGGAACCGGAGTCGCGCACGGGACGGTCAAGCACCGCGTAGACGTCCTTCGTCGGCGCGACGTTCCAATCGGGGGCGATGGTCTCGGTGGGGTCCCACTTACGGACTTCGAAGAGTCCTGCGAGATCCTCTGGTTTCCGGCTCGCCGCATATCGACCGCACATAGGTGCCAGACTGCCACGACCGTGGACCCGAACGGCCCACAGTCCGCCCTTTCGCAAGCCCCCGGCACTCCCCTCCGCAGCCCCCTAGTAGCAAGGACTGGCCACGTCATGAACGTCGCGAGCGTCACCGAGATGTGGGACCGGCTGACGGGGACACAGCCCGATCCCTCGCGCTGGCTGATCGGCGCGACGGCGCTGCTCGCGCTGGCGGCCGTACTGCTGCGGCGGGTGTGGCACGTCACGCGCAACGCGGTGACGATCGCGCACGAGGGCGGTCACGGGCTGCTCGCGCTGCTGACCGGGCGGCGCCTGGAGGGCATACGCCTGCACTCGGACACCTCGGGCCTGACCGTCTCGCGCGGCAAGCCGCACGGGGTGGGCATGGTGCTGACGGCCGCCGCCGGGTACACCGCGCCGCCGCTGCTGGGCCTTGCGGGCGCGGGGCTGCTGGCATCCGGCCACATCACCGCGCTGCTGTGGGGCGCGACGGCGCTGCTGCTGGTCATGCTCGTGATGATCCGCAACGCGTACGGGGCGCTGACCGTGGTGGTCACCGGGGCGATCTTCCTGCTGGTGTCCTGGCTGACCAAGGCGCAGGTACAGGCGGCGTTCGCGTATCTGGTGGTGTGGTTCCTGCTGGTCGGCGGCGCGCGGCCGGTCGCTGAGCTGCAACGTACGCGGCGCCGTGAGCGCTCCGGCACCTCGGACGCGGACCAGCTCGCCCGGCTCACGCACACTCCGGCGGCCCTGTGGCTGCTCCTGTTCTACGCGGTCGCGATCTGCTCGCTGGTGGGCGGCGCCCGGTGGCTGCTCCTCCAATAACGCGATGACCGCGGTGACGGGAGTGACGGGGAACACCCACCGTGACGGCCGTGGCGGCCCCGGCGGAGAGAACGGCCGGGGCAACGGGGGCAGACCGGCGCACAGACCCACGGCACTGGCCCCGCGCATGAGCCCGGCGCACGACCCCGGCGCATGTGGCCGAGAGTGACAGCACCTGTTTCCGGCAGATTTCGCCGCATTCGGCGTCCTATCTCCCTGTGCCTGAGCCACTACGCTTGGGCCCCATGAGCGACAGCACCGCGCAGACCGCCCTCTGGCCGGCCCCGACCGCGCCCCGCGCCGTGGACGCGACCGTCACGGTGCCCGGCTCGAAGTCGGTGACCAACCGCGCTCTGGTGCTCGCCGCGCACTCCACGGAACCCGGATGGGTGCGCCGTCCGCTGCGCAGCCGCGACACGGTCCTGATGGCCGACGCGCTGCGCGCCATGGGCGTGCAGATCGACGAGACGGTCAACCCGTCCGGCGGCGAGGCGTGGCGGATCATCCCCGCCGGGCTGCACGGCCCCGCCCGGATCGACGTCGGCAACGCGGGCACCGTGATGCGCTTCCTGCCGCCGGTCGCCGCGCTCGCCGACGGCCCGGTCCGCTTCGAGGGCGACGCGCGGGCGTACGAGCGTCCGCTGCACGGCGTGATCGACGCGCTGCGCGCGCTGGGGGCCAGGATCGACGACGAGGGCCGCGGCTCCCTGCCGCTGACCGTGAACGGCGCGGGCTCGCTGTCCGGCGGGAGCGTGTCCGTGGACGCGTCGTCGTCCTCGCAGTTCGTCAGCGCGCTGCTGCTGTCCGCGCCGCGCTTCAACCGGGGCCTCGAACTGCGGCACACCGGCCGCAGCCTGCCGTCCCAGCCGCACATCCGGATGACCGTGGACATGCTGCGGAAGGCCGGCGCCAAGGTGGACGCCCCGCAGGACGGCGGCGCGCGCAATGTGTGGCGGGTGGCGCCGAGCGCGCTGCTCGGCCGGGACCTGACGGTGGAGCCCGACCTGTCCAACGCGGCGCCGTTCCTGGCCGCCGCGCTGATCACCGGCGGCCGGGTGACCATCCCGGACTGGCCGCGCCGCACCACCCAGCCGGGTGACGCGCTGCGCACGCTGTTCACCGCGATGGGCGGCTCGTACGAGCTGACCGAGCAGGGGCTGACGCTCAGCGGCACCGGCCGGGTGCTCGGCATCACCGCCGATCTGCACGAGGTCGGCGAGCTGACCCCGGTGATCGCGGCGGTCGCGGCGCTGGCCGAGGGCGAGAGCGTGCTGACCGGCATCGCGCATCTGCGGCTGCACGAGACCGACCGGCTGGCCGCGCTGGCCAAGGAGATCAACGAGCTGGGCGGTGACGTCACCGAGACCGAGGACGGCCTGCGCATCCGGCCGACCACGCTGCACGGCGGGGTCTTCCACACCTACGAGGACCACCGGCTGGCGACCGCCGCGGCCGTCCTGGGCCTGACCGTGGACGGCGTCCAGGTGGAGAACGTGGCGACGACCGCGAAGACCCTGCCCGAATTCCCCGAGCTGTGGACGGCGATGCTCGCGGGCCGCGCGCCCGCGCCGGGGATCTCCACGCCGGGCGCCGTCACCCCGGGCGCCGCCGCACCGGAGACGACCGAGACAGCGGAGACAACCGGCACAGCGGACCCGACGGATACGGCGGACGCGACGGACACGGCAGACACAGCGGACACCACCGCGCCGGGCCGGGGCTGAGGACCGCCGTGCGCCGCTACGGAAAGAACCCCGACGAGGACGACGTCAGAGTCCGCCCCAACGCCAAGGGCAACCGGCCGCGCAGCACGATCAGGCCCAAGCACGAGGACGCCACCGAGGGCATGGTGCTGACCGTGGACCGCGGGCGGCTGACCGTGCTGGTCGACGACCGCGAGGTGGTCGCGATGAAGGCCCGCGAACTGGGCCGCAAGTCGATGGTGGTCGGCGACCGGGTCGCGGTCGTCGGCGACCTGTCGGGCGCGAAGGACACCCTGGCCCGGATCGTACGGATCGAGCCGCGCAAGTCGGTGCTGCGGCGGACGGCCGACGACGACGACCCGTTCGAGCGGGTGGTGGTCGCCAACGCCGACCAGCTCGCGATCGTCACGGCGCTGGCCGACCCCGAGCCGCGCCCCCGGATGATCGACCGCTGCCTGGTCGCGGCCTTCGACGCGGGCCTGAAGCCGCTGCTGGTGCTCACCAAGTCCGATCTGGCCCCGGCCGCGCCGCTGTTGGAGACGTACGGCGCGCTGGACCTGGCGTATGTGGTGACCAACAGGGACGACTTCCTGACCGGCGGGGTCGACCAGATCCGCGAGCGGCTGGCCGGGCATGTGACGGCCTTCGTCGGCCACAGCGGCGTCGGAAAGACCACGCTGGTCAACGCGCTGGTGGAGCGTCAGCGCACCACCGGCTCGGTGAACGCGGTGACCGGGCGCGGCCGGCACACCACCACCTCGGCGCTCGCGCTGCCGCTGCCGGGCGACACGGGATGGGTGATCGACACGCCGGGCGTACGGTCGTTCGGCCTGCACCACATCGATCCGTCGCGGGTCATCCACGCCTTCCCCGACCTGGAGCCGGGCACCGAGGAGTGCCCGCGCGGCTGCTCGCACGACGAGCCGGAGTGCGCGCTGGACGCGTGGGTCGCGGCGGGGCACGCCGAGCCCGCCCGGCTGGACTCGCTGCGGCGGCTGCTGGCCACCCGCGAGCGGCGCGAGGGAGACTGACGCGCTTTCGGCGACCGGAGGGGCGGTTTCCGGGCAGGCTGTGTGATGATCGACAGCGCACACAGGTTTCGGAGACGGAGTGGGAACGGGAGGCACCCGATGGCCTGGCTGCTCGTGGTGGTCGCAGGCATCCTTGAGACGGGGTTCGCGGTCTGCCTCAAGCTGTCGCACGGCTTCACCCGTATCTGGCCGACCATCGCCTTCGCCCTGTTCGCGCTGGGCTCCTTCGGTCTGCTGACGCTGTCGCTGAAGAAGCTGGACGTCGGCCCGGCGTACGCCGTCTGGACCGGCATCGGCGCGGCGGGCACCGCGATCTACGGCATGATCTTCCTCGGCGACGTCGTCTCCACGCTGAAGATCGTGTCCATCTCGTTGGTGATCGCGGGCGTCATCGGCCTCCAGATCTCCGGCTCGGCGCACTGACGGTTCACGGGCGGCGCCCGCGCGGACCGTGCGCCGCTACGGCTCCTCCCCCGTCGCGGGCCACGACAGCAGGCTGCGGACGAGCTGCGCCACCCGCAGACACGCCTCCTCGTCACTGGCGGCGGGCGCGATCACGTACGACAGGGTGAGCCGGATCGCCGCCTCGCAGGCCCATCCGATGTCCTGGGGCCGCAGCCGCGGGTAGCCGCGGACGAGCGCGTCGACCGTACGGGCCTTGAGGGATTCGACCAGGCCGCCCTCGGCGCCGGTGAGGGCGGCGGCGACCACCGGACTGCGCCGGGCGGACCGCAGGGTCCAGCCCGCGGCGCCCGCGAAGCACTCCCCCGCGTCGGCGCCGACCCGGCCCGCGGCGGCCAACTCGCGGTCGACACCGGCCAGATAGCCCTCGGTCTCGCGCCGGGCGAGGGCGCGCGCGAGCCCTTCCTTGCTGCTGAACTCGTTGTAGAGGGTCTGCCGCGACACCCCGGCCGCCGCCGCGACCTCGACCATCCGTACGGCTTCCCAGGGCCGGTCGCCGAGCGCGGCGAACGCCGCGTCCAGGAGCGATTCCCGCGCTGTAGGCATCATTGCCTCCAAGGCGCCACGAGGTGTCCGCGCGATGGCGCGGACAGCGGCCGTGCGGAAAGAATTGACGCGCTGTCCTGGTCTGTCAAGGTTGCGCGCAGGGCGGAGATGACCGGGACCAGGCGAGATCGCTACTGTTCGGCTTATGCCCGAATTCAACGACGATCTGCGCCTGGCCCACGTGCTGGCCGATGCCGCCGACGCCGCGACCATGGCCCGCTTCAAGGCGCTCGACCTCAAGGTCGAGACCAAGCCCGACCTGACGCCGGTGAGCGAGGCGGACAAGGCGGCCGAGGAGCTGATCCGGGGCCAGTTGGCACGGGCGCGCCCGCGGGACGCGGTGCTCGGCGAGGAGTACGGCAGCCAGGGCGCGGGGCCGCGCCGCTGGGTGATCGACCCGATCGACGGCACCAAGAACTACGTGCGCGGCGTTCCGGTGTGGGCGACCCTGATCGCGCTGATGGTCCGCGGCGAGCAGGGCGACGAGAGCGTGGTCGGCGTGGTCTCCGCGCCCGCGCTCGGCCGCCGCTGGTGGGCGGCGAAGGGCGACGGCGCGTACACCGGCCGCAGCCTGTCGTCGGCGACCCGGCTGCACGTCTCGGGCGTGAGCCGGCTGGAGGACGCGTCGTTCGCGTACTCCTCGCTGAGCGGCTGGGAGGAGCGGGGGCGGCTCGACGGCTTCCTGCGCCTGTCGCGCGACGTCTGGCGCACCCGCGGCTACGGCGACTTCTGGCCGTACATGATGGTCGCCGAGGGTTCGGTGGACATCTGCGCGGAGCCCGAGCTGAGCACGTGGGACATGGCGGCCAACGACGTGATCGTGCGCGAGGCCGGTGGCCGCTTCACCTCGCTCGACGGCGAGCCGGGCCCCTTCGGCGGGAACGCGGCGGCCTCCAACGGCCTGCTGCACGAGGAGCTGCTGGGGTACGTGGGCGGTTCGGACGGCGTCGCCTAGCAGGTCGGAGCGGCGCGGCGCGAGCCGCGCGCGGCGGCGGGTCACCTCGCGGCGGGAGCTTCGCGCGCCCCCTTGCCGGTCCTCCGGGGGCGTGTGACTATGAAGGTGCCCCCGCTTGTGAACTTGTGAAACCGTTCACGCGAGCGTCTCCCGGCTCGCCGGACGGCGGTCCCGTGTGAGGGCTTCACACAAGGAGGTGCCCGTCCCATGCTGGTCCGCGACGCGATGAGTACGGTGGTACTCACCATCGGCCCCGCCCACACCCTCCGCCAGGCCGCCCAGTTGATGTCCGCCCGCCGAGTCGGCGCGGCCATAGTCCTCGACACCGACACCTGCGGTCTCGGCATCCTCACCGAGCGCGACGTCCTCGACGCGATCGGGGACGGTCTCAGCCCCGACCGCGAACTCGCCCACGCCCACACCACGACCGATGTCGTCTTCGCCGCCCCGCAGTGGACCCTCGACGAGGCCGCCGCCGCCATGCTGCACGGCGGTTTCCGTCACCTGGTCGTCCTTGAGGGCCGCGATCCGATCGGCGTGGTCTCCGTCCGCGACATCATCCGCTGCTGGTCCGGGCAGCGGCCCGCGACACCGGCCGGGACACCGGCCGCGACCGCCCTGACCAGCGCGTAACCGCTTTTCGGAACGGCCGGCACGCTCGGCTTCGGAACGGCACACACGCGCCTTCGGTTCCGCACGCGGACGCGCAGAAGAGGCCGGAGCCCTTTGGCGTCCGGCCTCTTCGGCCAACGGCGAGCGACGGGTCAGGTGCGGAGGGCCTGGACCGCTGCCTCCAGTCGCTTGCCGTAGTCGGGGTCCGCGCGGCGGAAGTTGTCGACGGCGCGCTCGACGACGTCCTCGCGGGAGACCTTGGCGATGAAGCCCGCCAGGTTGTCGATCAGCCGGGTCTTCTCGTCCTCGGACATGAGCCGGTACAGGGTGCCCGCCTGCCCGAAGTCGTCGTCCTCGGCGTGCGCGGGCGCGGCGGAGTACCGGGTCGCGCCGGACACCTCGACGGGCTCCCACAGCGGGCGGCCGGTCTCGGCCGGGCCGCCGAAGCTGTTCGGCTCGTAGTTCTTGGCACCCTGGTGGCGGCCGTCGTAGAGGGCGCCGTCCCTGCTGTGCGTCCGCGCCTCGGTGGCGTGCGGACGGTTGACCGGCAGGTGGTCGGCGTTGACGCCGACCCGGTAGCGGTGCGCGTCGCCGTACGCGAACAGGCGGCCCTGGAGCATCTTGTCCGGGGACGGGCCGATGCCGGGCACGAAGTGCGCGGGGCTGAAGACCGACTGCTCGACCTCGGCGAAGACGTTCTCCGGGTTGCGGTTCAGCTCCAGCCTGCCGATCTCGACCGGCGGGTAGTCCGCGTGCGGCCACACCTTGGTGAGGTCGAACGGGTTGAAGCGGTACGTGGCCGCGTCCGCCGCGGGCATGATCTGCACCTGCACGGTCCAGGACGGGAACGCGCCGCGCTCGATCGCCTCCCGCAGGTCGCGCTGGTGGGAGTCGGGGTCCATGCCCGAGACGCGCACGGCCTCCCCGGTGGCGAGGTTCCTGATCCCCTGGTCGGTCTTGAAGTGGTACTTGACCCAGAAGACCTCTCCGGCCTCGTTGTTCCACTGGTAGGTGTGCGAGCCGTAGCCGTTCATGTGCCGGTAGCTGGCCGGGATGCCGCGGTCGCCGAAGAGCCAGGTCACCTGGTGTGTGGACTCCGGGCTGAGCCCCCAGAAGTCCCAGACGTTGTCCGCCTCCTGGGAGCCGGTGTACGGGTCGCGCTTCTGGGTGTGGATGAAGTCGGGGAACTTCAGGGCGTCCTTGATGAAGAACACCGGGGTGTTGTTGCCGACGAGGTCGTAGTTGCCCTCCTCGGTGTAGAACTTCAGCGCGAAGCCGCGCGGGTCGCGGACGGCGTCGGCCGAGCCGAGGTTGCCCGCGACGGTGGAGAAGCGCAGGAACGTCTCGGTCCGCTTGCCGACCTCGGACAGGAACTTCGCCCGCGTCCAGCGCGAGACGTCACGGGTCAGTGTGAAGGTGCCGTACGCACCGGCGCCGCGCGCGTGCACGACCCGCTCCGGGATGCGCTCGCGGTTGAAGTGCGCGAGCTTCTCCAGCAGGTGCTGGCTCTGGACGAGCACCGGGCCGCCGAGGCCCGCCGTCTCGCTGTTCTGGTTGTCCGCGACCGGCGCTCCGGCCTCCGTGGTCAGCGCACTCGTGGTCAGCGGACCCGTCTCCTGAACCGTCACGTGCTTCTCCTCCAGATCGTCCGGCCCCCCGGCATGCCCATCGGCTCGCGCCGGAGCCGATCCTACTCTGGACAATGTCTAAGTCAAGAAGAGAGCCAATAGAGGATGCGGGTCAGGAACAGACCCTTTCGATCCAGGTTGCCCCGCTGTTACCCTGGCTCGCATGAGCGACCTGCTGGAACGACTGCGCGAACGCGGCTGGCGGCTGACCGCCCAGCGGCGCGTGGTGGCGGAGGTCCTCGACGGCGACCATGTCCATCTCACCGCCGACGAGGTGCACGCGCGTGCCATCGCACGGCTGCCGGAGATCTCCCGCGCCACCGTGTACAACACGCTGGGCGAGATGGTGAGCATCGGCGAGATCATCGAGGTCGCCACCGACGGCCGCGCCAAGCGCTACGACCCCAACGCGCACCGGCCGCACCAGCACCTGGTCTGCTCCCGCTGCGGCACCATCCGCGACGTCCACCCGCACGGCGACCCGCTCGCGGCCCTCCCCCCGACCGAACGCTTCGGCTTCGCGGTCCAGGCGGCCGAGGTCACCTACCGGGGACTGTGCCCGGACTGCTCGTAGGCACGGTCCGCTCGCAGGCCCTGCCGCCGATCCGCTCTGCGGCCCTGCGTACGGCCGGTTCCGTACGGGTCCTGCCGACCCACAGGGTCTCCACCGGGACATCGGCCGGCACCCGGGCCAGCGCCTCGAACACCTCGCGCGCCACGCCCGGATCGGGATCGGTCGCCAACGGGCCGAGCAGGCCGACCAGTTCGGCGGGCTTGGCCAGCCGTCCGATCGCGCGGGCGGCGGCCCTGCGCACCATCGGCGGCCAGTTCTCGGCCTGATCGCGCTCGCGGGGTCCGAGCAGCCGCGTCAGCAGCGCCGCGTCGGAGGCGTCCCCGCACTCCCCGAGACCGGCCGCCAGTCCCGCGACGAGCCGGGGCGCGGTCGTCCTGCCGACCTTGCGGAGCTGCCTGCGGTAGACGTCGGCGGGCGGCTCCCCGCGCCGGTACAACTGCCAACGGGCCTGCGCCCGTACCATCCTGGCCCGGTCGGCCAGCGGCGCGACCAGCCGCGTGGCGGGCACGTCGCCGGGCAGCGCGGCCACCGCCAGCTCCCGTACGCCCGCGCCGCGCGCCCACATCAACCGGCCCGCCTGGTCGGGGTCCAGCTCCAGCAGCCGCTGCGCGCAGAGCCTGCGGCAGACCTGGTCGCGGTCGTGCAGCGCGGTCCGCAGCAGGTCGCCGCGGACGTAACTGCCGAGGTCCAGGGCGAGTTCGACGCCGAAGCGGCGGGCCAGCGGGTCGGAGTCGGCGGCCAGCGCCCGCACGGCGCGGCGGTGCGGAGGCTCGCTCAGCACCGCGCGGTACGAGGCGAGCAGCCCGCCCGCCCGGCGCCTGCCGCCGAGCCTGAGCAGCACGCGGACGGCCGCCGCCACCTCGTCCGGCGCGTTGCGGGCCACCAGGGCGGCGGTGGCGCGCTCGCTCACCTCCGGCACCCAGTCGACCGTCCGCAGGGCGAGCGCGGCCACGGCCAGCGGCCCGCCGCATCCGGCCAGGCTCTCGACGGCCCCGGCCCGCACCCGGCCGTCCTCGTCGAGCGAGGCCAGCAGCAGACGCAGCGGATCGACACCGGCGTGGCCGCCGGCGGCCCAGCGGTGGGCGCCGCCGCCGTGCCAGGGCCTGGCGTGCCGGTCGAGCAGCAGCAGGAGGTCCGCGGGAGCGTCGCCGAGCGCGGCGAGCGCCGCGGCCCTGTCGTACGGCGGTCCGTCCTCGACGACCGCGCGCAGGCCCGCGAGCAAGGTCACCGCGTCCTCGCGACGCCCGCCGAGCGCGGCCTCGCACCAGCGCTGCCAGCGTCCCGTGTCCACCACGGTGACACCCGCCTCGGATCGCCCTCGCCGCCTGCGCAGCAATCCCGCCTCCTCGCCCGTCGTACCCGACCAGGATCGCGCGCGAAGGTGCCGCGCCCAAGACGGTTCGGCGGGTCTTTGCCCGAATAAGAAGCCCGCACAAGGAGACTAAGAGAAAGCGCGCGGTGCCGCCGCGCGCGCAGCGCCCAGCGAACCGGCCCCGCAGCCCGGCCGACGACCGGTGTCGCACAGGAAGAAGGCCCGGAAGCCAATGGCTTCCGGGCCTTCTCTTTCCGTAGCGGGGACAGGATTTGAACCTGCGACCTCTGGGTTATGAGCCCAGCGAGCTACCGAGCTGCTCCACCCCGCGTCGTTGTGCCCTCACTGTAGACCAGCGTTCCTGACCAGCGCAAATCCATAGGCGGGCGGCCGTCGCAGCGGGTGGCCATTCCGGCTGAGGGGTGCCCCGCGCGGGGCGCCCCTCAGCCGGAAACGGTCAGGAACCGTACGGATGACCTGGTCAACCGCCGCTGACGACCGTCGGCTCACGCGGTCAGCTCGTGCTTGACCGCGGCGGTCAGCCGGGCCGCGCGCTCGGCGACCTCGGCGGGCCCGTAGGTAACCGCGCGGGAGCACCAGTGCTGCGCCTCGGCCAGCTCGCCGCGCCGGGCGGAGAGCAGCGCCATCCGCAGGGCGGCGCGGCCGTGCCCGGCGTCCGCGGCCCGCGTCCACCACATGGCGGCCTCGGGCTCGGCGCCCTCGCGGGCCAGCAGCAGCCCGAGGTTGAAGGCCCCGTTGCGGGAACCGGCCTCGGCGGCCTGCCGGTACCAGTGCGCCGCGTCCACCACGTCCCCGCGCTTGGCGGCGCACATGCCGAGCCGTACCTGGGCGCGGCGGTGCCCCTGCCGGGCGGCCCGCTCGTACCACTCCTCGGCCTCGACGCTGCCCGTGGCCTCCGCGCCCGCGTCGCCCTCGTCCCGCTCGCGCTGCCTGCGCTCCAGGAGCGCGCCGAGCCGGAAGGCGGCCTCCGGGCTGCCGCCGCCCGCGGCGCACCGCAGGTGCCGCTCGGCGGCGTGGTGGTCGCCGTCGCGCTGGAGCGCGATGGCCACCTGGAGGGCGGCCTCGGCGTGTCCGGCGGCGGCGGCCCGCTCGTACCAGGCGCGCGCGGTGTCGGCCTCCTCGCGCCCGGCGTGCAGGATGCCGAGGTTGAAGGCGGCGTCGATGCTGCCCGCCTCCGCGGCCTTGGAGAACCACGGCTCGGCGCCCATCGCGTCGCCGCGCTGGAGCAGCAGCACCGCCAGCGCGTTGGCGGCCTCGCGGTGCCCGGCGTACGCGGCCTTGCGGTACCACTGCTCGGCCTGCGCGTTGCGGCTCTGGCCCGCACAGAGCAGGCCGAGGTTGTAGGCGCCGTTGATGTCGCCCGCGTCCAGGGCCGTGCGGTACCAGCGCTCGGCGGTCTGCGTCTCGCCCTCCTGGGCGTGCAGCGCGCCGAGCGCGTTGGCGGCCTGGCCGTCGCCCGCCTGGGCGGCGCGCCGCCACCAGGTGGCGGCCTGGTCGATGTCGCCCGCGTCGCGCAGCAGGAACGCCAGCGCGCAGGCGGCCCGCGCCTCGCCGTCCCTGGCGGCGGTCAGATACCAGCGGCCCGCCTCCGCCTGCTCGCCGCGCTCCTCCAGGAGCGTGCCCAGGCGCAGCGCGGCCCGCCGGTGGCGGCGCGCGGCGGCCTGCCGGTACCACTGCTCGGCCTCGTGGTTCTGGCCGCGCGCGGCGCATATCCGGGCGAGGCGGTACGCGGCCTCGCGGTGGCCGTGCTCGGCCGCGGCGCGGAACCAGCGCTCGGCGCCGCTCTCGCGCCGGTGGTCGAGCAGGTCGGCCAGCGCGTACGCGCCCAGCGTGTGGCCGGACTCGGCGGCCTGCCGCAGCCAGTACTCGGCCGCGGGCTCGTCGCCGCGCTCGCGGTAGTGCCGGCCCAGCGCGTGCGCGGCGGGCGCGGAGCCCGCCACGGCGGCGGTCCGCCACCAGTCGGCCGCCTCGTCGGCGTAACCGCGCTGGTGCAGCAGCAGGGCCAGGTTGTTGGCGGCGGCGCGGTCCCCGTGCGTGACGGCGGCGCGCAGGTACGGCTCCGCGCCGTCGAGGTCGCCGCGGCGCAGCAGCAGCGTGCCGAGCGCGCTCATGGCATACGGGTCGCCGAGGTCGGCGGCGTGCCGATGGCGCGCCTCGATCTCGGCCTCCTCGCGGAGCGCGAGGCCGTCCTCGTCGGTCGGTTCGGGAAGCCCGGGCAGGTCGTTGAGCCCGGCGGCCGGGGCGGCGACGGGCCCCAGGGACCGGGTGGCCACCGTCCCGGTGGACGCGGTGAGTTCGGCGGACGCGGGCTGCTCAGCCGACGGGCGCGGTGCGGGCAGCAGCGCGGTCGCGGTGACGGGCACGGTCGCGGACGCGGTCACGGGCGTCGAAGCCGACTCCTGGGCCAACCTTTCGGTCGACATGTCGACATCGCCCGTAGAACCACGCCGTTCGTGGATCTGACGAGTGTTCAGCAGTCTTGCACCATCCCCCATGAGGTCCATCGTCGCACCGTCCACTACCGCCGTACACCTGGTATACCGCAACCCGATTGGTCACTTCAGCGGTTTGTCGACTTCCCGACAAGGCGGCTTGCGAAACCCCGTTCACCGAACATCCCCCATATAAGTGAAGAGGGCCAAAGTCAGTTGACTTTGGCCCTCTTCGTACAGTAGCGGGGACAGGATTTGAACCTGCGACCTCTGGGTTATGAGCCCAGCGAGCTACCGAGCTGCTCCACCCCGCGTCGTTGTGTCCTCACCGTACCACGACGCGGAGTGTCACCCGATCAGCCCGCTTGTCGACCCATCAGGTCGATCGGCCCCGTCTTATGTCCCCTTGGCCGCCTTCTCCGCCTCCCGCGCCTGCTTCAGCGCCTCGGAGAGCTTCTTCTGCGCCTCGCCGTACGCCTGCCAGTCGCCCTTCTTCAGCGCCGCCTGACCGTCGTCGTACGCCTTCTGAGCGTCCGTCAGGGCCTGCTCCAGCGTCGCGTCGCCCGGTGGGCTGGTGGTCGGCGGGCTGGTCGTCGTCGGCGGCTGCGTGGTGTCGTCCGGCGGCGGCTTCGTCGTCGACTCGCCGTCGGGGCCGAACACCTCGTCCAGCGCGGCCTTCAGCGTGGGCTGGAAGCCGATCCGGTCGCCGAAGAGCACCACCACGCTCTTCATCAGCGGGTAGTTGTTGCCCGCGCCGCGTACGTACACCGGCTCCACGTACATCAGCCCGCCGTCCATCGGCACGGTGAGCAGATTGCCGTACTCCACGGTGGTGTCCGCGCCCGCCCGTTTGAGCTGGTTGATCTGCGGCGCGACCTTGTTGTCGGAGTTGAGCTTGGCCTGCACCTGTTTGGGCCCGTCGACCGTGGTGTTCGGCGGCAGTTGCAGCACTCTGATCGTGCCGTAGTCCTTGCTGGACGCGTCGGCGTTCACCGCCATGAACGCGCTCAGGTTGGAGCGGTCGTTCGGCGTGAAGGTGGACGTCAGCGAGAACGCCTGCTCCGACTGGTCGGGCATCTTCAGACTCAGGTAGTACGGCGGCACCGCCTTGCCCGTCTGGGCGGCCGGGTCGTCCGGGACCTCCCACACCTCACTGCCGGTGTAGAAGGTGGACGCCTTGGTGACGTGGTACTTGGTGAGCAGTTGCCGCTGCACCTTGAACAGGTCCTGCGGGTAGCGCAGGTGGTCCATCAGCTCGGCGCTGATCTTGTCCTTCGGCTGCACCGTGTGCGGGAACGCCTTCATCCACGTCTTGAGCACCGGGTCCTGGGTGTCCCACTGGTAGAGCGTGACCTCACCGGTGTACGCGTTCACGGTCGCCTTGACCGAGTTGCGGATGTAGTTGACCTGATTCTGCTGCGCGATGACGGACCGCTGGTCGTCGGTGAGCGAGTCGGTCGTGGTGTCGCCGAGCGTGGTGCGCGACGCGTACGGATAGCCGTTGGTGGTGGTGTAGGCGTCGACGATCCACTCCACCTGGCCGTTGACCACGGCCGGGTACGGGTCGCCGTCGATGGTCAGCCAGGGCGCGACCGACTCCACCCGCTCCTTGGGAGTGCGGTTGTAGAGGATCTTCGAGCCCTTGCCGATCGCCCCCGAGTACAGGATCTGCGGCTCGCCGAACTGCACCGCGTACGCCGCCCGCGTCAGCGGGTTGGACAGGTCCACGCCGCTCTTGCCGGTGTACGTGAACGGCTTCTCGCCGCCCGCGTCGGTGTAGTCGATCTCCTGGGTCGGACCGCCGACGATCGAGTACTGCGTCGTCCGCTCGCCGTAGTAGACCCGCTGCTCGTACGTGCCGAGCTGGCCGGTGGTCGGCAGGTCCTTCTCGGTGAAGGCCGGTGAGCCGTCACTGGACACGTCGGTGCCCTTGGCGGCGACGATGCCGTAGCCGTGGGTGTACTTGAAGTGGTCGTTGATCCAGTTGTTCTCGGGGATGCCGTTGATGTTCAGCTCGCGCAGGCCGACGACCGTGTCCTGCTCCTTGCCCTTGGCGTCGCTGTAGCGGTCGACGTCGAGCGTGGAGGGGAAGGCGTAGTAGCCGCGCGTCTGCTGCAACTGCTGGTACGTGGGCGAGACCACGTTCGGGTCCAGCACGCGCACGCTCGCCGTGGTGTCCGCGTCGGCCCGCAGCTTTTCCGTACTGGACTCGCTGGTGCCGCTGTACGGCTTCACCTGGCTGTCCTTGATGCCGTACGCGGCCCGCGTGGCATCGATGTTCTTCTGGATGTACGGCGCTTCCTTGGCCGCCTCGTTCGGCTGCACCTGGAACTTCTGCACGATGGCCGGGTAGAGGCCGCCGATCAGGATCGCCGAGAGCACCATCAGGCCGAAGCCGATCATCGGCAGCGACCAGGTGCGGCGCCAGAGGGTCGCGAAGAACAGCAGCGCGCAGATCACCGCGATGCAGAACAGGATCGTTTTGGCGGGCAGATACGCGTTCGCGTCCACGTACCGCAGACCGGTCCAGTTGTCGGTGGCCTTGAAGCCGCTGGACTTCACCGCGAGGCCGTAGCGGTCCAGCCAGTAGGCGACCGCCTTGAGCGAGATGAAGATGCCCAGCAGGACCGACAGATGCCCGGTGGCGGCGGCCGTGGCCCGGCCGCCGGGCGAGGTGATCCGCAGCCCGCCGTACAGGTAGTGCACCAGGGCGGCGGCGACCAGCGAGAGCACCACGGCCGCGAAGCCGAAGCTCAGCAGGAAGCGGTACCAGGGCAGGTCGAAGGCGTAGAAGGACACGTCCTTGTGGAACTGCGGGTCCTTGACGTTGAACTTCGTGGCGTTCGTCCACAGCAGCCACAGCCGCCACTGCCCCGAGGCCGATCCGCCGGCGATGAGCCCGACCACCGCGCAGACCCCGAGGAGCACCCACTTCTTGTACGGCGCGAGACCCATCCGGTAGCGGTCGAGGCTCTGCTGCTCCAGCGACATCGCGCTGAGCGGCGGGCGGAGCCGGTGTGCCAGATAGATGTTCACGCCGACCGCTCCGGCCATCAGCAGGCCGAAGACGAAGAACAGACCGACCTTGGTCCAGAGCGTGGTGGTGAAGACCGACGAGTAGTGAACCGATCGGTACCAGAGCCAGTCGGTCCAGAATCCCGCGAAGATCACGAACGCGATCATCAGACCGGCGAGCACGCCGATCGTGATGAGCAACGTCCGGGTCCGCCGGGATGGGCGGCCGACTCTGATCCGTGGCCCCGACGATCCTCCGCCGCGGTCCGGCATCTCGAATACCAAGGTGCGCACCTCGAATTGTCCGTATTTCTGGGGTGTCCCGGGTCGGACTCCCACTGGTGCAACTTACCTACGCTTTGGCCGGTTCCCGATTCCGGCAAGGGAAGAGGCAGGATACTGACCATGTCCAACAATGCGACCGATGGTGCACCGCTCGCGGCGAGCCCGCTGACCCGTGCCGTACTGGAAATCGACGAGTACGCGTCCGGCCTCGGCTGGGACCGGCCCGCACGGCTGTTCGCCCTTGTCGACACCGCGCAGCTCCGTACGCAGGAACCCGGCCTCGCCGATCAACTCGGCCTGACCGAGACGAACGAGACGGGGTCGCTGACCCCGATCGAGCAGGACGAGCTGCCGTCCGGCACGGCGCTCGACGAGTTCCTGGCGACGATCGCGTGGCCCGAGGTGATCGCGGGCTGCGCGCTGACCGTGGAGCGGCTGATGCTGCCGCCCGCCGCCGAGGCGGCCATTCCCGAGGGCCTGGACGACGCGTCGCTGGCCACGTGGGTGGCGGCGCATCCGCAGCGCCAGGAGGTGCGGATGACGGTCGCGGTGCTGCGGGACGGCGCGCGGGAGTCGGCCGTACGGCTGCGGGCCAAGGACACGCCGACCGAGGTGCTGACCGGTTCCGATCTGGTGCCGGGTCTGGCGGAGGCGCTGTCGGCGACCTTCGAGGTCTGAGCGCCCGGTGTGGCGCCGCCGGGCTGAACCGACCTGAGCTGACCGGGACTGAGCCGGTCTCAGCTCTTGCAGCTCGGCAGCGCCGCGTCGTTGCCCGACTTGATGTCCTTCAGCGCCGCCAAGGCGTCGTCGAGGGTCTTCACCTTCACCAGGGTGAGGCCCGAGGGGATGCTCTTGGCGGCCTCTTCGCAGTTGTCGGCCGGGGTGAGGAAGAACTGCGCGCCCTTGTTGCGCGCGCCGATCGTCTTCAGGCTGATGCCGCCGATCGGTCCGACCTTGCCGTTGTCGTCGATCGTGCCGGTGCCCGCGACGAATTTGCCGCCGGTCAGGTCGTCGGGCGTCAGCTTGTCGATGATGCCGAGCGCGAACATCATGCCCGCGCTGGGTCCGCCGACGTCGGCGAGCTTGATGTCGATGGTGAACGGGTACAGGTGCTCGACGCCCGCCTGGATGCCGACCACGGCGCGCGACGGGCCGCCGTCGTCCGAGGCGCGGGTGGTGATGGTCACCTTCCGCGTGGTGTCCAGCTTCTTCTTCGCGTCGGCGGCCGGGATGATCGTGAAGACCACCTTCTCGCCCGGCTTGTGCTTGGTGACCAGGCCCGCGACCTGGTCGGCCTTGGTGATCGCGGTGCCGTCGACGGCCTTGATCACATCGCCCGCGTGCAGTTCGCCCTCGGACGCCCCGCCGCTGACGACGGCCGCCACGATCACCCGTGAGGGCACGGGGATCTTCAGCGAGGTCAGCGCCGCGTACTTGGCGCTGTCCTGTGACTGGCTGAACTCCTCGGCGTTCTGCTGGTCGGCCTCCTGGGCCGTCTGCCCCTTCGGGTACAGCGTGTCGTGCTCCACGACCTTGTCGTCCCGCCGCGCCCAGCCGAGCAGCGACTCCACCAGGTTCATGGAGTAGTCGGCGCCGGTGACCCGCACGGTGGTCATGTTGAGGTGACCCGACGTCGCGTACGTCTTGTGGCCGCCGATCTGGATGACCATTTCGCCGTCGTAGCTCCCGAGCGTGTTCACCGTCGGTCCCGGCGACATCTCCGAGTACGGTGCGGGAGCCAGCAGCGCGATGCACAGCAGCGCTATCAGCGTCAGTGTCGAGGCGAGCAGCGTCGCGGTGCGGCGTGGCATGGCACGACCCTACGGGAACCGCCGGACAACCGGCCCGCGGGGTGAGTCCGGACGGGTACGCGGCCGTGCGGCGCCTGTTCTGCCGTCCCGGTGCCCGGTCCTCAGACCGTCCCGGTGCCCGGTCCTCAGACCGTCTCGGTGTCCGGCTTCTCCGCCGACTCGGCCTGCATGGCCTGCCGGAACCGCTCGTACCCGGCGAGCGACGCGCCGTCCCCGGTGGTGCGGGTGTGCGACGCCCAGCGTGCCCAGACCGCGGCGAACACCGCGGCGACCAACGGAATGAGCAACCAAGCGAGTGCTGCCACGTCGAACTCCCGACCCCATGTACACCAAAACGGACGTATGAGCAGATTAACCGCTCTGTGCACCAACGGCCCGGTGGGGTACGGGGTTACGCCCCCGCGCGTCGCTCACGATCCGCCGGACAGGCCCTAGACGCCGACCCATTCCTCGGTGCCGTCGGTGAACGTCTGGTGCTTCCAGATCGGGACCTCGCTCTTGAGGTCGTCGATGAAGCGGCGGCTGGCCTCGAACGCCTCGCCGCGGTGCGGGCAGGAGACGGCGACGATCACCGCGATGTCGCCGACCCGCAGTTCACCCACCCGGTGGACGGCGGCCAGCGCGCGTACCGGGTAGTCGGCGGCGATCTTCTCGGCGATCCCGCGCAGTTCGGCCTCCGCGCTGGGGTGCGCCGAGTACGCCAGACCGGTGACCTCGGCGGCCGAACCGCCGTCGTGGTCGCGTACCGTCCCGACGAACAGCGCCGTGCCGCCGGCCGCGTCGTCGCCGACCGAGGCGAAGACCTCGTCCAGCGACAGCGGGGTGTCGCGGATCGCGAGCAGCCGGATCGGACCGTCGGCGGCCCGGGCGCGGTCGGCGGGGGCGGCGTGTTCGCCGTGCGTGGATGCCATGCGGCACATGCTGCCTCATATGCCCGCGATACGGAAAGCGGCTTCCACCGCCGCGGGGCGACGGACACGCCTTCGGATCTATCGGATCTAGAGGCCGCGCCGCTTGCGGGCCCTGCGCACCAGCGCCGCCGTACCGACAAGCGCGACCGTGGCGCCCGCCGCGCCCAGCGTCGTGGCGTCCTTGCGGCCGAGCCTGCGGCCCGCGAGCGAATTGCGGCCCTCGACCTCGGCGAGCAGCTCGGCCAGCACCTCCTCGTTGGACCACTGCGGGCGCCAGCCCGCCTCGTGCAGGCGGCTGCCGCTGACCACCCACGGGTGCATCGTGTACGCGAGGTCCCCCGCGGGCGACGGGGTCAGGCCGAGGCGGTGCAGCCGGGCGGCGGCGCCGAAGGCGATGGCCGCGGGCAGCTCCATGCGCCTGATCCCGGTCAGCTCCTCGATCTCCTCCTGCTCCAGCCAGCCGTCGCAGCCCACCGCCATCTCGCCGTCGACCTTCTCCAGGACGGCGTACTCCAGCGCCGACACCAGGTCCTCGACGTGGCAGAACTGCCAGCACGGCCTGCTGCCCGCCACCACCAGCAGCCGCGGCGACTCGAAGTAGCGGGTCAGCGCGGTGTCCGTGCCGCCGACCAGGACGGCAGGGCGCAGAACCGTCACATTGAGGCCGGGGTGGGCGCGCGGGGCACGGCGGCCGAGCCGTTCGATCTCCAGCAGGTCGTCCACGAAGCTGGCCTCCGAGGTGGCCCGCAGCGGGGCGTCCTCGGCGAGCGGCACGTCGTTGTCGGCCTGGGCGCCGTAGACCATCGCCGAGGTGCACAGCACCACACGGTGCACGCCCGCGGCAGCGGCGGCGGTCAGTACGGTCTGCGTGCCGCGCACATTGAACGCGGACCGCGCCTTGGCGTCGGATTCCAGGTCCAGGTCGAGCGCGAGGTGGACGACGACGTCCGCGCCGCGCAATTTGTCGGCGATGACCGGGTCCCGCACGTCGAGCACCCGCCAGGTCGCACCGGGCACGTCACCGCGCCGTTCGTCGATCGCCACGACCTTCTTGACCTGGTCGGATTCCACGAGCCTGAGCGCCAGCTGGCGGCCCACGCCGGACGCGGCGCCGGTGATCGCGACCACCGGTCCGGACGCGGCCCTGCCCGCGCTCCGCTCTGGGCGAACGTGTCCTTCTGGGGAACTCACCGGGTGTCTCCCACGGTTGTTTCAAGTACGGGTGCGGCTGGCGCACGCCATCGGCGTGACGTCGGTACGCAGCCATCCTGCCTGACACGTGTCTAGGCTGGAGGTACTGCCCGTACACCGAGCCCGACACAACCCCAGCCCATCACAACACAGAGCCGAGGAATCCCGTGAGTGACAACCCATTCGGATTCGGCGTCCCTCCCGAGGAGCCCGAGGACGGGGACGACGGCCGGAAGAACAAGGGCGAAGGGGGCCAGGGCGGAGCGCCGAACCCGTTCGGCTTCGGTGGCGTCGGCGGCGGCGCCGCCGGCGACAACCCGTTCGCGGCGATGTTCGGCTCGCTCAACCCCAACGACCTGGGGGCCGCCTTCCAGCAGCTCGGCCAGATGCTGTCCTACGACGGCGGCCCGGTGAACTGGGACATGGCCAAGGACATCGCCCGCCAGACGGTCGCCCAGGGCACCCAGGACGGCGTCAAGGACGCGACCGTCGGCCGCGCCGACCGCTCGTGGGTCGAGGAGGCCGTACGGCTGGCGGATCTGTGGCTGGACAGCGCCACCTCGCTGCCGTCCGGGTCCGGCTCCGCGGTGGCCTGGAGCCGCGCGGAGTGGGTCGAGGCGACGCTTCCGGTGTGGAAGGAGCTGGTCGACCCGGTCGCCGAGCGCGTCGCCGGGGCGATGGGCGATGTGCTGCCCGAGGAGATGCAGGCCATGTCCGGCCCGCTGATCGGGATGATGCGCTCGATGGGCGGCGCGATGTTCGGCTCCCAGATCGGGCAGGCGCTCGGCACCCTGGCCGGTGAGGTCGTCGGCTCCACCGATGTCGGCCTGCCCCTGGGCCCGGCGGGCAAGGCCGCGCTGCTCCCCGCGAATGTGACCGCCTTCGGCGAGGGCCTGGGCGTCCCGCAGGAGGAGGTGCGGCTCTACCTGGCGCTGCGCGAGAGCGCCCACCAGCGGCTCTTCGCGCACGTGCCGTGGCTGCGCGCGCATCTGTTCGGCGCCGTGGAGGGTTACGCGCGCGGGATCAAGGTCGACACCGCGCGGCTGGAGGAGGCGGTGGGGCAGCTCGACCCCTCGCAGCCCGAGCAGCTTCAGGAAGCGCTTCAGCAGGGCATGTTCCAGCCCGAGGACACCCCGGCGCAGAAGGCGGCGCTGGCCCGGCTGGAGACGGCCCTCGCGCTCGTCGAGGGCTGGGTGGACGCGGTCGTGCACGAGGCCGCCGCCCCGCACCTGCCGTCCGCGGGCGCGCTGCGCGAGACGCTGCGCCGCCGCCGCGCCACCGGCGGTCCCGCCGAGCAGACCTTCGCCACCCTGATCGGTCTTGAGCTGCGGCCCCGCAGGCTGCGGGACGCCTCCCGGCTGTGGGCCTCGCTGACCGACGCCCGCGGTGTCGACGGCCGCGACGGCCTGTGGGCGCACCCCGACATGCTGCCGACCGCCGCCGACCTGGACGACCCGGACGGCTTCGTGCACAGCGAGGGCGTCGACTTCTCCGAGCTGGACAAGATGCTCGGCGAGGCCGCGAGCGGCGGCGACCGCAAGCCCGAGGCGCCCGGCGACGCGGCCGACAAGGGCGAGAACCCCGACGAGGACGGCGACTCCGGCAAGTGAGCCTTCTGCACGCGGACGCGGTCGGCGTCCTGGAGCGGTGGAGTGCGCCCGACGAGGGGCAGGAGCGGCTGCGCGAGGAGTATCTGGCGCACCTGGCGGCGTATCCCGACGGCATGTGGAAGGCGTGCGCCGACGGGCACATCACGGCGAGCGCGCTGGTGGTCGACCCACCGCGCGAGCGCGCCCTGCTGACGCTGCACGCCAAGCTGCGCATGTGGCTCCAGACCGGCGGCCACTGCGAGCCGCAGGACACCACCCTGGCCGGGGCGGCGCTGCGGGAGAGCGCGGAGGAGTCCGGGATCGCCGGTCTCGGCCTGCTGCGGCCCGAGCCGGTGGCTCTGGACCGGCACCGTACGCCCTGCGCGTGGCATCTGGACGTGCAGTACGCGGTCGTCGCCCCCGAGGGCGCCGTCGAGGCGATCAGCGACGAGTCGCTGGATCTGCGCTGGTTCGGCTACGACGAGGTCGCGGCGGTCGCCGACAGCTCCGTACAGGCGCTGCTGGGCCGGATACGCGCGCTGACGCGGAGCGCCTGACACGGGCCGGAAAGAGGTGGCCGTTCAGGACCCGGGTCCTGGACGGCCACCTCTTTTGTGCGGCTTTTCACGGCCTTCGTACGACGAGGTCGGCGGCCTTCGTGCGGCGAGGTCAGTTGGACCAGATGTTGCCCTGGTTCTGACCGTGGCCCTGCGGACCCATGCCGTACTGGGCGCGTACGCCCTGGCCGATCACCGCGTTCTGCGGCGGCATCAGCTCGCTGGGCTGGACCAGGACGTATCCCTGGCCGACGAAGTTCAGCTCCCAGCCCTCGCCGGTGTTGCCGCGGCGGCGGAAGACGGAGGAGCTGCTGGTCTGCGCCTGCATCTGGACGCGCAGGCTGGTCGACCAGGCGACGACGGCGTCCGCGTCGCAGGACACGTACTTGTCGGGCGTGACCGGCATCAGCAGCGGCTTGCCCGACGTCATCAGGGCGACCTTGCCCTGCCCCGAGATGTTGAGGTTGTACGCGCCCGTGCCGGACAGGCCGAACTGGCTGTCCACCGCGATCACGTCCCAGTGCAGCCCGGAGTCGAGCGCGAGGACGTACGCGCTGTCGACGGTCAGGCCCTCGTGGTCGACGTCCAGGATGTGGATCTGCTGGGCGAGGTTGGCGAGGTAGACGGTGCCCTGCCCGGAGCAGCGCATCAGGTCGAGGCCCTCGCCGGTGTGGCGGCGGGCGCCGCGCTGGCCCTGCGACTGGTACTCGCCGTCGAATTCGATCATGCCCTGGTAGGCGACCATCGAGCCCTTGCGGGCCAGGCAGTCGGGGCCGGTGTTGCCGTCGAGGCGGACCCGCAGGAGGTAGGAATTCTGCAGGGTGTAGTGGTCCTGGTTCTGGACCTCGGTGAATGCGAAAAGCGGGCTCTGCATGATGGTGTCGCTCCCCCTCAGCCCCGGATCCGGAGACGGTCAGTGCTGTCCTCGCTGGGCTGGACGACCACGAAGCCCTGGCCGGAGAAGGCGATCTGGAAGGCCTCCCCGCTGCCGCGGCCGATCAGCGCCCCGGCCCTGAAGCTGCGCTTGGCCTTCATCTTCAGCCCCGACGACCAGGCGACGAGCGCGTCCGGGTCGACGTAGGTCTCGTCGGCGCCGCTGCCGCAGTCGACCACGATCGGCGTGCCGCGCGAGGTCACCGCGACCCAGCCCTGACCGCTGACCCCGACGTTGAACAGGCCCTGACCGGCGAATTTGGCCAGCCCCTTGACCCGCTCGACACCCCAGGTGAGGTGCGCGTCGAAGGCGAGCAGATTCGTGCCGTTGACGGAGACCGACTCGTTGTTGAGATTGAGACAGACCACGTCGGCGCCGTAGTCGGCGAGGTAGAGCAGGCCGTCACCGCTGCACTTCATCAGCGGGGCGCTCTCGCCGGTCAGCCAGGCCGAGGCCATCTGCCGTACGGCGGGCGGGTTGGGCTCGTATTGCACGAAGCCCTCGTAGGCGACCATCGAGCCGGTGCGCGCGAAGAGGTCCTGGCCGGTCACCATGGCGACCTTGAGCATCGACGAGCCGTGGTTCTCCATCCGGGCGGCCACCGGTGCCGGTGCGTAGCCCGCGATCATCTGCTGGTCCATGGCGGGTCACACCTCGTAGGGCTGGACGACGATGAAATTACCGGGGGCGCCGCGGAACTGGAGGTTCACGGTCTCGCCGCTGTGGCCGGGATACGCGGTCCTGCGCAGCCTCACCTGGCTGGAGACGATCACCTGTGAGGCGGCCGACCAGGCGACGATCGCGTTGCTGTCCGCGTAGGTGGTCGGGGTGACGGGCAGCACCACGGGGGTGCCGTGCGTCTTCACGATGACCGTGCCGGTGCCCTGGAACTGCATGGTGAACAGGGCGCCGCCGGGGATGCCGTGGCCCTCGATCCTGCGCACCTCGTGCTGGAGGGATTCGTCGAAGGCCAGCACATTCTCCGCCGAGACGCAGATGGCGTCGCCCTGGAGCTCGATGGGGTGCAGATAGGCGGCGTTCTCCGCGAAGAAGACCTGGCCGCCCCCGGTGCAGCGCATGAGCTGCATCTCCTGGCCCGTGGCGTTGCCGACGATGCGGCCGGTGAAACCGGCACCCTTGTAGCCGAAATCGACTTTGCCCTGGTAGAGCACCATGCTGCCCTGCCGGGCGAGGACCGGCTGGCCGCCGCCCTGGCCGAGGTCGGCGCGCATCATCTTCGGATTCTGCTGCGTCCAGCGCTGGCCGGTGGGCGTCTCGCGGTACTTCTGCATGGCGGCGGCGAGGCCCGCGTTCTGCGCGGGGACGGCGGGGGCCGCGTAGCCGCCGCCGGGCGGGCCGGGGGGACCCGGCTGGCCCGGCACCTGGCCGAAGGGCGGCTGACCGCCGAATCCGGGGGCGGCGGGGGGCGCGCCGGGCGGCGGGACCTGGCCGAAGGGCGGCTGTCCCGGCGGGGCCTGGCCGGGCGGCGCGGTCAGGGGCGCGACCATGGTGGGCGCCTGGTGGAGGCCGGGGTTGCCGGGCGGCGGCGCGAAGCCCTGCGGCGCGGGCGCGGCGGGCGGGCCGGGAGGCGCGCCGAAGGCGGGCGCGGGAGCCGGGGGCGGTACGGGGGCGGCCGGCGCGGGTGTTCCGAAGGCCGGAGCGGGGGCCGCCGCGGGGCCGGGCGGAGGTGCGAAGCCGGGTACGGCGCCGGGCGGCGCGAAACCGGGGGCCGCGGCCTGCTCGGGCGCGGCGGGCTCGTCCTCGGCGACCTCGCCGCCGAAATTCCGCAGCAGCGCGTCGAGCCCGCCGTCGAAGCCCTGGCCGACGGCGGCGAAACGCCACACGTCCTTGAGATAGATGTCCGCGACCATCACGGCGCGTTCGGTGGTGAATTCCGCGCCGGTGAAGGCGTACCGCGCGACTTCCTCACCGCCCGCGACGAGCCGCAGATAACCGGGGGCGACCTGCGACATCTGCCCGTTGCCGTCGATCGTCGCGGTGAACGCCAGCTTGTGCACGTTCGCCGGTATGCGGTCGAGAGTGACACGGAAGGACTCGGTGTCGCCGGACTGGGCGCCGAGGAGCTGGATCGACTCCTCGGGCGACTTGGGCTGGTTGAAGAAGATGAAGTAACGGTCGTCCGACAGTTGTTCCTTGTCGTCGAGCCCGAAACAACTGATGTCGAAGGTCAGGCCGGGGCCGGAGATCTGTACACCGACATACAGATCCGTCCCCGCCGTCAGATCACTGATCTTGGCCTTGTGGCCACGCTGGAATTCCCTGGCCATGGATACGACCGTCCCCCATCCCCTCATTGCTGCGCTCGCGATGCGGCGCTTGTGCTGCCGCGCCGACGTGGCGACAGGCTAACCGGTCGTGCCGACAGCGGCTATTCCTCGCGGGAACCGGGCGGATGCGGCAGCCGGTCGGCCGCCACGACGCCCTCCAGGAAGCCGCGGGCGCGCTCGGTGCGCGGATAGCTCTCCAGCAGTCGCCAGAAGCTCGGGCCGTGTCCCGGCACGAGCAGGTGCGCCAGCTCGTGCAGCAGCACGTAGTCGATGACGTACTCGGGCATCCCCTGGAGGCGGTGCGACAGGCGGATGCTGCCCTCGGAGGGCGTGCACGAGCCCCAGCGGGAATTCTGGTTGGTGACCCAGCGGACCGTGTCGGGCACGGCCCGGCCGAGCAGATACTGCTCGGACAGCCGTTCCGCGCGGGCGGCCAGCTCGTCGTCGCCGGGCATCCGGCGGCTCTCCTGCGCCGCCAGCTTCTCCAGCATCGTGGTCACCCAGCGCTGCTCCTCGGCCGCCGACATTCGGGCCGGAATCAGCACGACAGTTCGGTCGCCGTCGCGATATGCCGAAACCGTTCGGCGCCTGCGGGCACTGCGGCGCACTTCCACCGCATTGGTCCGTAGGCCGCTTGCGGGCTGGCTGGAGAGGCTACGCGCTGGATCGGCGGACACGCCTTCGACGTTACCCGCTGCGTGTCCGGGAAGTCCCGTCTCCCGGCCGGTTCGCATGGGAATCACCTCGCTTCATACGCATATTGAACGACTATCCCCCACAACCTGTGGATAACTCTCCGGGAGTTTCGCCGGGAAATGGCATGCTGAGTTCTGTCGCTTACGGAGAGTGACGAGGGAAGTCGGAATGGGGAATTTCGCCGGGCGGGCCGGATGGACGGGACGGGCTGGCCGGTGGGCGGCTCTCCCGGTGGACCTTCTTGCGGACGTCCTTGCGGACGTCCCGGTGGACCTCCCGGTGGATCGAGTGAACGGATGGACGGGGGTGACGGTCATGCGTCCCATGCTCAAGAGCGCGCTGCGCCGCAGTTGGCGGGACAGGGAGAGCGTGCAGTTCGGGGTGGACCCGGCGCACGCGGTGGTGCTGGAGCCGGTCGACGGCGCGGCGGCCGGTTTTCTCGACCTGCTCGACGGCACGCGCGGCGCCGACACGCTGACCCGTGACGCGGGTGCGCTGGGCCTCGGGCCCGCGCAGGTCAGACGGCTGCTCGGGCTGCTCGCCGAGGGCGGCGTGCTGGACGACGCGGCGGCGCACAGCGCGCTGGCGGAGGCGGTACGGCACCGGACGGCGGCCCTGGACCGGCTCAGACCCGATCTGGCAGCACTCTCGGTGGTCCACCCGGGTCCCGGCGGGGCGGCGGGCCGGATACGGCACCGCAGGGCGGCACGGGTGCGGGTGCACGGGGCCGGGCGGGTCGGCGCCGCCGTGGCCTCGGTGCTGTCGGCGGCCGGGGTGGGCTCGGTGGACGTGCTGGACAGCGGGCGCGTCGAGCCGTGGGACACCGGCCCCTGCGGCATCCCGGCCGACCACATCGGGGACCGGCGGGACGCGGCGGCCCGTGGCGCGGTACGGCGGGCGGCGCCGGGCCCGCGTACGACGCCGGGCGAGCGCGGCAGACCCGGCGCCACGGTGGTGGTGATCGCGCCGAGGGACGGGCTGGACGCCTGGGCACCGGATCCGGGCGAGTCCCGGCGGCTGGTCGCCTCCGGGGTGCCGCATCTCTACACGGGTGTGGTCGAGGGGACGGGCGTGGTCGGTCCGCTGGTGCTGCCGGGTCGGACGGCGTGCGGGGAGTGCCTGGGGCTGCGGCTGGCCGACGAGGACCCGGCCTGGCCCCGGATGCTGGCCCAGCTCAGGTCGGGGCGGCAGCCCGCGGTGCCCGCCTGCGACATCGCGCTGGCCACCTCGGTGGCCGGGCTGGCGGCCGGACACGTGCTGGCGCACCTGGATGGACGGGTGGCGCCGGGGGTAGGCGGCCGGGTGGAGATGTCGCTGTCCCGGCTCACCACCAAGGTCAGGGCGCTGCCCGGTGACAGCCGCTGCGGGTGCGGTGCCGGGACCGCCCGCGGGGCGCGGGACGGCCGGGACACCTGGGGCGGCGCAGACGGGGGCAAAGCGGCGGAGCCGACGACAACCGGTGCTCGCTGGGACGGGGCGCCGGTGGCGGGGGGCACAATGGCCATGTGACCGACGGGAAATGAGGGGCGCATGTCTGATCTTCCGCGCAAGGCTGTGACCCGTACCGCGAAGCTGGCGGCGCTCCCTCTCGGGTTCGCCGGACGGGCCACGCTCGGACTGGGAAAGCGGCTGGGGGGCAGACCGGCCGACGAGGTCGCGACCGAGTTGCAGGAGCGGACCGCGGAACAGCTCTTCAAGGTGCTCGGCGAGCTGAAGGGCGGGGCCATGAAGTTCGGCCAGGCCCTGTCGGTCTTCGAGTCGGCGCTGCCGGAGGACATCGCCGGGCCCTACCGGGCGGCGCTCACCAAGCTCCAGGAGGCCGCCCCGCCGATGCCCGCCCGCACCGTGCACAAGGTGCTGGCGGAGCGGCTGGGCAAGGACTGGCGCTCACTGTTCAGCGAGTTCGAGGACACCCCGGCCGCCGCCGCGTCGATCGGCCAGGTGCACCGGGCGGTGTGGAGCGACGGGCGCAAGGTGGCGGTGAAGGTCCAGTATCCGGGGGCGGGCGACGCGCTGCTGTCCGACTTGACGCAACTGGGCCGGGTGGCACGGCTGTTCGGGCCGCTGGTGCCGGGGGTGGACGTGAAGCCGCTGCTGGTGGAGTTGCGCGAGCGGGTCGAGGAGGAGCTGGACTACGCCCTGGAGGCCAGGGCGCAGCACGCGCACGCGGAGGAGTTCGCCGAGGACCCGGACGTCCACGTGCCGGATGTGGTGCACCAGGCCGACGAGGTGCTGGTCACCGAGTGGATGGACGGCGTGCCGATGTCGGAGGTGATCTCCGGGGGCAGTCAGGAGATGCGGGACCGCGCGGGGCAGCTCCTGGCGCACTTCCTGTTCGCCGGGCCCGCCCGCACCGGGCTGCTGCACGCCGATCCGCATCCGGGGAATTTCCGGCTGCTGGTCGACGACGGGCCCGCCGAGGGCTGGCGGCTGGGCGTGCTGGACTTCGGCACCGTCGACCGGCTGCCGGAGGGGCTGCCGCTGCCGATCGGCACCGCCCTGCGGCTGGCCCTGGAGAGCGACGCCGACGAGGTCTACGCGATGCTCCGCCAGGAGGGTTTCGTGAAGCCGACGATCAAGCTGGACGCCGAGGCCGTGCTGGACTATCTGCGGCCGATCATCGAGCCGGCCGGGCGCGAGGAGTTCACCTTCGACCGGGCGTGGATGCGCGCCCAGGCGGCCCGGATCGCCGACCCGCGCTCACCCGCGCACCAGCTCGGCAAGCAGCTCAATCTGCCGCCCTCCTATCTGCTGATCCACCGCGTCACCCTCAGCACCGTCGGGGTGCTGTGCCAGCTCGGCGCGACGGTCCGGCTCCGCGACGAGCTCAACGCGTGGCTCCCCGGCTTCGACCCCGAGGGCACGGCGGAGTCGGCCTGAGCGG
This sequence comes from Streptomyces sp. NPDC008079, assembly GCF_042957385.1. Taxonomy (NCBI): domain Bacteria; kingdom Bacillati; phylum Actinomycetota; class Actinomycetes; order Kitasatosporales; family Streptomycetaceae; genus Streptomyces; species Streptomyces sp. NPDC008079. The sequence continues at coordinate 21,081 of NZ_JBIBIC010000003.1, read as the reverse complement.
GCACGGACGCCGGGCGGCGGCGGACGGCTGGCGCTGAAGGCTGGGTGCTGGGGCGGCCGGGCGGCTGGGAGCCGCGCTACCACCACGCGGAGTCGAGGCGGCTCTCGATGCTGCGGAGGTGCTGGCGCGCGCACGTGACGCAGAAGTACACGCGGTGTCCGTTCTCGACGGAGCAGGTCCACGTCAGCGGCAGGCCATCGTGGGTCTCGCCGCAGCGGGCGCACGTGGTCGTGGTCGTGGTCTGAGAGTTCTTCTGATCCACTGGTTGACGATACCTCCGCATGCGCCGCGTTTGTCGCCGTAACGCACCGCGGGGCCGGTCCTTTCGGACCGGCCCCGCGTCAAATGTTGGTAACTGCCTGACTGGTTACTGCATGACGGCCATCGCCAGTGCCCGGCGGGCACGGAGCGAGGCGCGTTCGGCACGGCGCTGGAGTCGGCGGGCGGCGAGCAGCCGCACGGACCTTCGTTCGTGTTCGGCCTCGTACAGGCGCTGTTGCATATGGGCACGCGCCAGTGCTTCTGGCATGAGTTGCATTTCGAGGTTCCTGTTCTGGTACGACGCGGGGGCGTCGGAAGTACGGGCTGCGGGGATCTCGGTGAGTGTGGGGTTCATCGGGGCCTGATTCTTCGGGTCGAGCGTGAGTGGGCGGTCAATCGTTCCGGGCAGATGCGCCGTGGTGGCGCTTCGGGTGGTGCGGGCCTTCCTGACGTTCCGGGTCGGCCGGGTCCTCCTGGCGGTCATACCGCGACCGCGTCCTTGCGCGGACGGCCACGGGGCCGCTTGCGGGGCACGACTACACCCTGGATGAACAGCTCGCCGCCCCAGACACCCCAGGGCTCGCGGCGGTCCTTGGCCCCGGCGAGGCAGGCCTCACGGACGGGACAGGTCTGGCACAGGGACTTCGCGTACTCGACGTCCGCCGGCGACTCGGCGAAGAAGACCTCCGGGTCGTAGGTGCGGCACGGGACGGGCACGCCGAGTCGCTCGATCTCGTCGTCGAGCTCGGTGAGGGGCAGCAAGGGAGTCTCCGGGTCGTGGTGTGCTTCTGCGGGCGAGCGGTTCAGGTCGGGCTGGGGTCCGGACGGGGCGTGCTGGGCGGTAGGCACGGTTGGTTCGTTCCTCGTCTGTCGGTCCGGCCGGTGGGCCGGTTTTCTGTTTCTGCCTGTCCTGCGGAACAGGCTTTCTGTCTGGAGAGAAAACAGAAGGGCCGCGGATCCCGGTCTGGGATTCCGCGGCCCTGAGGCGCCGACCTGATGCGTTATCAGGCTGGATCACTCCAGGGTTCGAGCCCGCGGAAGGCCCACTTGCCGTACTGCTGCGTCTTCTGCTGTCCATTGCCATTGGCGAAGCCGCCGCTGGCGAAGCCGTCGATAGCGCCCTTGGCCTCAATCGCAGCCTTGGCGGTACCAGCGCCGGCGCCGTTGGCCGCCGCCGCGAAGGCAGAGGCATGCGCCAGAACCTTCGCCGCTACCGCTGCCGCGGGCGCCTGCATCGGTCGCTCGTTCCGCTCACGGATCGGCAGAACCGGGAGCAGGGCGGAGGACAGACGGGTGGCACGCGGCGAAACGCCGAGGGGGCAGGTGGCGACGACCGAACGATCGGTCATTTTCACGGTGGTCATGATGCTGATCATTGGGCTCGCCTCCTCTCGGCGTCGTAGTGCGGATGGAACGGACTGCTAGTACATCACGATCAGACCCGCTCTTGGAAGAGCCGCTCTCGACCGTGCTCCCGAAGGCTATGGGGACTTCCTCGGGATGCGCAAACTATTTTTCCGCCTCTTCTTCAGTTTCTTCGGAAGATCCTTCGGCGGCCTCGTTTCCGCCCGGTTCCTCCCCCGCGCACAGCGCCAGAACGTCCGCGCCGAACTTGTCGAGTTTCCGCGCGCCGACCCCCGCGATCTGCGACAACTCCGCCTCGCCGCCCGGCCTGACCTCGGCGATGGCCAGCAACGTCTTGTCGGTGAAGACGCAGTACGCGGGCTGGCCGAGCGCCTTGGCCTGTTCCATCCGCCACTCGCGCAGCCGTTCGTACAGCGCCTCGTCGAGATCCGAGGGGCAGTCCTCGCAGCGCATCAGTTTGATCTCGCCCGCCTCGGACAGCGTCCGGCCGCAGACCCGGCACAGCACCGGGCCGCGCCGCTTGCGACCGCCTGAGCCGCGCTCCGCGCCGCCGCTGCCGCCCGCGCCCGCGCCGCGTGCGCCGCGCGGCGCGGAGCCGGGGCGCAGCCCGTCCAGGAAGCGCGAGGGCCTGCGCCCGCCGCGCCCGCCGGGTGAGCGGGACAGCGCCCAGGACAGCGACAGGTGCAGCCGGGCCCTGGTCACCCCGACGTACAGCAGCCGCCGCTCCTCCTCGACCTGCTCGTCGGTCTTGGCGTAGGTGATCGGCAGCGTGCCCTCGGTGAGGCCGACCAGGAAGACCGCGTCCCACTCCAGGCCCTTGGCGGCGTGCAGCGAGCCGAGCGTGACGCCCTCGACGGTCGGGGCGTGCTGCGCGTTGGCCCGCTCGTCCAGCTCCGCGACGAAGTCCGAGAGGGTGGCGTCCCGCCGGGCCGCCGCGAAGTCCTCCGACAGCCGGACCAGCGCGGCCAGCGACTCCCAGCGGTCCCGTACCGCCCCGGAGCCGGCCGGCGGCTCTGAGGCCCAGCCGCGGGAGCTGAGCACCGCGCGCACCTGCTGCGGCACGGTGTTGTCGGCCTCTTCCGGGTCGGTGGACGCGCGGGCGGCGCCGCGCAGCAGCAGCCCGGCCTCGCGCACCTCCGGCCGTTCGAAGAAGCGTTCCGCGCCGCGGAGCTGGTACGGCACCCCGGCGTCGGCCAGCGCCTGCTCGTAGACCTCGGACTGGGCGTTGATCCGGTAGAGGACGGCGATCTCGCTGGGGCGTACGCCGGAGGCGATCAGCTCCTTGATCCGGCGCGCGGCGCCCTCGGCCTCCGCGGGTTCGTCCGCGTACTCGGAGTACACCGGCTCGGGTCCGGCCTCGCGCTGCGAGATGAGTTCCAGCCGGTGGGCGGCGGCCTGGCCGCGGGCCTTGCCGAGCAGGCCGTTGGCGAGGCCGACGACCTGGGGGGTGGAGCGGTAGTCGCGGACCAGCTTGACCACGGTCGCGTCGGGGTGCCGGGAGCGGAAGCCGAGCAGGAAGTCCGGGGTGGCGCCGGTGAAGGAGTAGATGGTCTGCGAGGCGTCGCCGACCACGCACAGGTCGTCCCGGCCGCCGAGCCACAGCTCCAGCAGCCGCTGCTGGAGCGGGCTGACGTCCTGGTACTCGTCCACCACGAAGTGCTGGTACTGCGACCGCACGGTGTCCGCCACGTCCGGCCGGTCCTGGAGCACCCCGACGGTCAGCAGCAGCACGTCCTCGAAGTCGATCACCCCGCGGTCCCGCTTGAGCTGTTCGTACGTGGTGTAGATCTTCGCCACCTCGGCCGGGTCGCGCGGCACGTCACGGCCGGTCTTGGCCGCCGCGGCCGCGTACTCCTCCGGCACCGTCTGCGTGACCTTGCACCACTCGATCTCGCCGGTGACATCGCGCAGTTCGTTGCGGTCCAGCCTGATCCGGCAGCGGGCTCCCGCCTCCGCCACCAGTTGCACCTTGCGCTCCACCAGCCGCGGGATCTCCCCGCCGATCGCCCGCGGCCAGAAGTACTGGAGCTGCCGCAGCGCCGCGGAGTGGAACGTCCGTGCCTGCACACCGCCCGCGCCGAGCTGCCGCAGCCGCCCCCGCATCTCCCCCGCCGCCCGCGCGGTGAAGGTCACCGCGAGCACGCTCGCGGGTTGCAGGATTCCGGCCCGCACCCCGTACGCGATCCGGTGCGTGATCGCCCGGGTCTTGCCCGTACCGGCCCCCGCCAGCACGCACACCGGCCCGTGCAGCGCCGTCGCGACGGCGCGCTGCTCGGGGTCGAGTCCGGCGAGCACCGCGTCCGCGGAGTCGGGTTGCGCGGGAAAGAGCGATTCGTGGGTTGTCGCAGTCACCCCGCCACTCTGCCAGGTCCGACCGACACCCCGGCGAAGTTATCCACAGCCGCCCGCGAAACCCGCCGCGCACCCCGCCCCGTAACCCCCTCGCGGCCGACCGGCCGCCCCCCGGAATGCCCACTCCCGCCATGGTGTTCTACTGGCGCAGAACCCCCTTCACCAACGCAGGCGACGAGGAGCGAGAAGCGATGTCGGGCACCGTGACCATGTACAGCACCACCTGGTGTGGCTACTGCCGTCGGCTGAAGAGCCAGATGGACCGCGAGGGCATCGCGTACACCGAGGTGAACATCGAGGAGGACGCGGAGTCGGCGAAGTTCGTGGAGAAGGCGAACGGCGGCAACCAGACGGTGCCGACCGTGCTGTTCCCCGACGGCTCCACCCTCACCAACCCGTCGCTGGCGCAGGTGAAGCAGAAGATCGGCGCCTGACCCGCACCGTACGTACGAGCCCGTCGTCGCCGTGAGGCGCGGCGGGCTCAGGCGTTGCTGCCGCTGGGGGCTCAGGCGTTGGCGCAGCAGCAGGCTCAGGCGTTGGTGCCGGGGCGGGGCAGGGGCTTGCCGTACCAGAGCTCGATGAGCCGGGCGGCGATGGAGATGCCGAAGGGCGGCAGCACTTCGCCGGACTCGAAGGCGGCGCGCAGGTCCTCGCGGGAGAACCAGCGGGCCTCGTGGATCTCCTCGCCGTCGACGGTGATCTTCGACGAGGTGGCGTGGGCGTTGAAGCCCAGCATGAGGCTGGAGGGGAAGGGCCAGGGCTGGCTGGCGACGTACTCGACGTCGCCGACGACGACGCCCGCCTCCTCGAAGACCTCGCGGCGTACGGACTGCTCGATGGACTCACCGGGCTCCACGAAGCCCGCGAGGGTCGAGAAGCGGCCTTCGGGCCAGTGGACCTGGCGGCCGAGCAGGGCCCGGTCCTCCTCGTCGGTGACCAGCATGATCACGGCCGGGTCCGTACGCGGGTAGTGCTCGGCGCCGCAGGCGGGGCAGCGGCGGATGTGGCCCGCGGCGGCGATGACGGTGCGCTCGCCGCAGCGGGAGCAGAAGCGGTGCATCCGCTGCCAGTTCTCCAGCGCCACCGCGTGCACCATGAGTCCGGCTTCCAGCGGCGACAGCAGCCCGCCGACCTCGCGCAGCCCCGCGGGACGCGCCTCCTCGTCCATCCGGCCGGGAAGGGTGTCCTTCTGGAGCGCGAAGTAGCGCACGCCGTCCGGGGCCGTGCCCAGGAAGTAGCGGTGCGTCTCGGTTTCCGGGGCGTCGAAGGCGGGGGTCATCACCAGGGCCGTACGCCCGTCGGGCCCGTCCTCGACCAGCACCTGGCCGCCGGAGACGACGAAGACGCGGGTTGTCGGGTGGCTCCAGGCAGCGGCCAGCCACGCCTCGTCCAGGCGGTGGTGCGCGGCTCGGTCGACGCCCTCGTGGGTGAGGGCGAGCGGTTGCGACATAGCGTCGAATCCGGTCAAGGCTGCTTTCAACTCCCGGTGGTCGTGCACATACGTGCAGCCTAGCTTGGCGGGGGTGGTCCCGATTTACGCGGTCGGGCCCCGCTTTCCCGCGGTCGGGCCCAGCAGCCGCTCAAGACCCTCACGGTCCGGCAGGTCCGGCGGCCGGATGACCGTCGCCGTGCGGATGTGGAGGAAGGCGGCGGTGACGCGGTCGAGCGGGACGCCCTGGTGCTCCGACCAGGCCAGGCGGTAGACGGCGAGCTGGAGGGGGTCGGCGTCGGTGGCGCGGCCGGTCTTCCAGTCGAGGATCTCGTAGCGGTCGCCGTCCCGGTACACCGCGTCCATCCGGCCGCGGATCACGCGGCCCGCCAGGACCAGGTGGAAGGGGAATTCGACCCGGTACGGGGTGCGGTCGGCGTACGGGCCGCGCAGGAAGGCGTCCTTGAGCGCGGCGAGGTCGCGTTCGTCGGCGATGTCGTCGTCGCCCTCGATGCCGGGGAGGTCTTCGGGCCCGAAGAGCGGGCGGGCGTCGAACCGCGACTCGACCCACGCGTGGAAGCGGGTGCCGCGCCGGGCGGCGGGCGCCGGGGGGCGCGGCATGGGCCGGGCCAGGTCGCGGGCGAGACCGTCGGGGTCGGCGGCCAGCCGCAGCAGCTGCGTCGCGGTGAGCGCGGCGGGCAGCGGCACGTCCCGTACGCCCGCCCGCGCCCGCCGCAGCTCGTCGGCGAGCGCGTCGAGGTCCCGGTCCCAGGACGCCACCAGCCGCGCCTCTTCCGCTACGAGACCGGGTTCACCGTCCCGTGCGGGTTCACCGTCTCGTGCCGGTTCACGTACGGGTGCGTCCTGCGCCCCGGGGCCCCGCGCCGGTACGTCCTCGCGTACGCCGTCCGGCTCCCGTACCGGCGGGCGCTGGGTGGGGAGCGCGTCCCAGTCCGCGATGTCGTCCAAGTCACCCACGTCGTCCAAGTCACCCACGTCGTCCATGTCACCCACGTCGTCCATGTCACCCACGTCGTCGTACGGCGGCTCGTCGTCCGGCTGGTCGTCCGGCTCCTCGTCCGGCTGATCGTCCGGCTCGTACGACGGCTCGTACGGCAGCGGCGCCGGGGAATCCGCGCCGGGGTCGGGGCCCGCGCCGGACTCCAGGTAGGTGAGGACGGTCTTCGCCGCCCGGCGCCGCCGTTCCAGGGCGGTCGGGTCGAGGGGCAGCGGCCAGGGGGGCTCGACGGGGGCGGCGAGGGCCGGATTCTGCTCGTCCTCGGCCGGGGGCTCCGCCCAGTGCTCGATCTCGCCGTGGCCCGCCTCGCAGTGGGTGCGCAGGGCGTCGAGGAAGGCGGACGGCTCGAACGGCTTCTTCTGGGTGGGGCCCCAGCGGTGGCCGGAGCCCAGCAGCAGGGAGCGCGGGCGGGTGAAGGTGACGTAGCCGAGGCGCAGCTCCTCCACGCGCTGGTGTTCCTTCATGGCCGCGCGGAAGCCGTCGAGCCCGGCGCGGCTCCATTCGGCCACGTCCGGGAGGGTGGCCGCGTCGCCGCGCAGCCCGTGCGGCAGCACTTTCGCGTTGGCGGGCCACAGCTCGCGTCCGCGTTCGCTCGGGAAGCCCTTGGCGACCAGGCCCGGCACGGCCACGACGTCCCACTCCAGGCCCTTGGACTTGTGGGCGGTGAGCACCTTGACGGTGTTCTCGCCGCCGGGCAGCGAGCTGTCGAGGCCCTTCTCGTACTGGATGGCGGTGTGCAGGAAGCCGAGGAAGGCCAGCAGCGTGGCCTCGCCGTCGAGGGCGGCGAAGCCCGCGGCGATGTCGAGGAAGGCGTGCAGGGTCTCGCGGCGGCGGGCGGCGAGCGCGTGCGGGGACGCGGACAGCTCGACTTCGAGGCCGGTGACGGCCAGGACCCGGTGGAGCACGTCCATCAGCGGGTCGGCGAGCGCGCGCCGCAGATCCCTTATCTCCGCGGCGATCCGGGCGAAGCGGACCCGTGCCTCGGGCGAGAACGGCAGGTCGTCGTCCGGGCCGTCGCTCCCGTCGGACCCCGGGGACGCCGATGCGAGGAATGTCTCCAGCGCGTCCGCCAGCGAGATCACCTCCGCCGGGTCGACGCCCTCGACGGCCGCCGCCAGCGGATCGCGCCCGTCCCCCGCGGCCCCGTACCGCACGAGCTGCCGGGCGCGGCGGCCGAGGAGGGCCAGGTCGCGGGGGCCGATCCGCCAGCGGGGGCCGGTGAGGAGGCGGACGAGGGCGGCGTTCGCGGTGGGGTCGTGCAGGACTTCGCAGACGGCGACGAGGTCGGCGACCTCGGGCAGGTGCAGCAGCCCCGACAGGCCGACGACCTCGACGGGGATGTCGCGGGCGACGAGCGCGGCGTGGAAGTCGGCGAAGTGCGCGGCCGTACGGCACAGGACGGCGATCTCGCCCGCGGGGGTGCCGGTGCGCACCAGGTGGGCGATGGAGTCGGCGAGCCAGGCCGTCTCGTCGTCCTGGGTGGGCAGCAGGGCGCAGCGCACCAGCCCGTCGCGTTCGGCGCCGGGGGCGGGCCGCAGGGCCTCGACGCCTTCGTGGCGGGCGCGCAGTTCGACGGCGAGGGTGTTGGCGAGGTCGAGCAGGCGCCCGCCGGAGCGGCGGTTCTCGCTGAGCGAGTAGCGGTCGGCGGGGCGGCCGTCGGCGTGGGCGAAGTGCCGGGGGAAGTCGTCGAGGTTGGCCACGGAGGCGCCGCGCCAGCCGTAGATGGCCTGGCAGGGGTCGCCGACTGCGGTGACGGCGTGCCCGGTGCCGCCGCCGAACAGCCCGGCGAGCAGCAGCCGCTGGGCGACGGAGGTGTCCTGGTACTCGTCGAGCAGCACCACCCGGTACTGGTCGCGCAGGATCGCGCCGACCTCGGCCCTGTCCTGCGCGAGCGTCGCGGACAGCGCGATCTGGTCGCCGAAGTCCAGCAGGTCGCGGGAGCGCTTCTCGGCCCGGTAGTCGGCGGCGAGCCCGGCGAGGTCGAGCCGGGCGCGTACCGCCTGTTTCACCTCGCGCGCCCAGGCGTAGCCGCGCGTGGCCGGGTCGATGTCGGCCAGTTCCTCGGCCAGGCGCGTGTCGTACGCCGTCAGCCGCTCGACCGGCACCAGGTGCTCGGCCAGTTCGCCTTCCAGCGCCAGCAGGTCGCCGACGAGTGCGGGCAGGCCCTTGGTGAGCGCCGGATACGGTCCCGGCGCGCGGCGCAGCACCTTCGCGGCGAGCTGGTAGCGGGTGGCGTCGGCGAGCAGCCGCGCGCCGGGCTCCAGGCCGATCCGCATCCCGTGGTCCTTCAGGAGCTGCCCGGCGAAGGAGTGGTACGTGGCGATCTGCGGGTCGCCCGGCGGGTGTTCGGGGTCGCCCTCCGCCGCCGGGTCCGGGTCGGGGTCGGTGATCCCGGCCCGCGCGAGGGCTCTGCGGACCCGCTCGGACAGCTCGCCCGCCGCCTTGTTGGTGAAGGTCAGGCCCAGCACCTGCTCGGGCGCCACCTGTCCGGTGCCGGTCAGCCACACCACCCGCGCGGCCATCACCGTCGTCTTCCCCGACCCGGCCCCGGCCACGATCACGCCCGGCGCGAGGGGTGCGGTGACGCACGCCATCTGCTCCGGGGTGAACGGGATGCCCAGCAGCTCCTTGAGCTGCTCGGGGTCGGTGAGGGGGGTTGCCACTCGGGTGAGGCTATCCGGCTCCGCCGACAGCCGTGGCGGCGGAACCCTTCATTCCGCGATCCGTACGACACCGCCGTCCGCACGCTGGGCGGCCCGTACGGCGGCCGTCGCTCCCACCGGGGCGCGGCCGTCACTCGTACCGGGGGCGGCCTTCGCTGACTCTGGGGCACGGCCGTCGCTCACACCGGGGCACGGCCGTCGTTCACTCCACCACCTGGCGTCCCTCCGGTCGCGCCGTACAGGCCGCCCGGAAGGCGCAGTTGGCGCAGTGCTGGCCGGTGGACGGGGTGAAGCGCTCGTCCAGGACGCGGCCCGCGGCCTCGGCCAGCAGCTCCTGCGCCCACTCCCCCGCCAGCGGTTCCTGGCGCTGCACGGCCGGTACGGTCTCGCCGCCCTCCTTGCGCGTCGCGCCGAGCCTGAGCTGGACGAGTTCGGCGCCGCCGGACGGCGGGCGGGTGTCGTTGAAGAGCGGGTCGACGGCGCCTTCGCGCACGGCGAGCTGGTAGACGGCGAGCTGCGGGTGGTGGGTGACCTCGGCCGCGGTGGGCTTGGAGCGGCCGGTCTTGAAGTCGACGACGTACGCGTTGCCCTCGGCGTCGGTCTCGACGCGGTCCATGCTGCCGCGGATCCGTACCCGGGCGTCGCCCGCCTCCAAGGTGACGTCGAAGCCGTGCTCGGTGGCGACGGGGGTACGGCCGCGCTCCATGACGTGCCAGCGCAGGAAGCGCTCCAGGGCCGCGCGGGCGTTCTCCTTCTCCTGCCGGGACTTCCACGGCGCGTCGAAGGCGAGGGCGTCCCAGACCGAGTCCAGCCGTTCCATCAGGACGTCGAGGTCGGCGGGGGCGCGTCCGGAGGCGACCTCGTCGGCCAGGACGTGGACGACGTTGCCGAAGCCCTGGGCGGCGGTGGACGGCGGTTCCGCCTTGACCTCGCGGCCGAGGAACCACTGGAGCGCGCAGGTGTTGGCGAGCTGGTCGAGCGCGCTGCCGGACAGGACGACGGGCTGGTCGCGGTCGCGCAGCGGGACCGTCGAGCGGGTCGGCTCGTACAGGCCCCACCAGCGGTCGGGGTGCGCGGCGGGCACGAGCGCGTACCCGTCGTCGTTGAGCGCCGCGAGCTTGGCCAGCCGGCGCGCGGCGGCGTCGCGCAGGGCCGGGGACGCGGCGGGGTCGACGGTGGTGGCCCGCAGCTCGGCGACGAGCGCCGCGACGGCCAGCGGGCGGCGCGATCGGTGGGTGACGTCCTGCGGGGGCACGCCCAGCTCGGCCAGGAAGCGGGAGGGCTGGTCGCCGTCGTCGTTGGCCGACTTCACGGCCGTGACCAGCAGGCGCTCGCGGGCGCGGGTGGCCGCCACGTAGAACAGCCGCCGTTCCTCCGCGAGGAGCGCGCCCTGGCTGAGCGGCGGCGCGAGGCCGTCGGTGCCGATCCGGTCCGCCTCCAGCAGCGAGCCGCGCCGCCGCAGGTCGGGCCAGACGCCGTCCTGCACCCCGGCCACCACGACGAGCCGCCACTCCAGGCCCTTCGACCGGTGCGCGGTCATCAGGCGTACGGCGTCGGGGCGTACGGCCGGGCCGCCGAGCGTGTCGGCGACGATGTCGTGCGCCGACAGCTCCTCGATGAGGTTCAGCGCGCCCCGGCCGCCGGTACGCTCCTCGGCCCGCGCCGCCGTCTCGAACAGCGCGCACACCGCGTCCAGGTCACGGTCGGCGTGGCGTCCGCCCGCCCCGCCCCGCAACGCCGCCCGCTCCAGCCTCCCCGGCCAGGGCGAGCCGTCCCACAGGCCCCACAGCGCCTCTTCCGCCGTGCCACCGCCTGCCAGCGTGTCCCGCGCGGCCCTCAGCAGCCCGCCCACCCGCAGCGCCCCCCGCGCATACGCCGGGTCGTGCGCCACCAGCCGCTCCGGCTCCCCCACCGCCTCCGCGATCAGCTCGTCCGACCCCCGCGGTACCGCGTGGCCCGCGGCCCGCTCCTCCTCCCGCAACGCCCGCCCCAACCGCCGCAGATCCGCGGCGTCCATCCCCCCCAACGGCGACGTCAGCAGCGCGACGGCGTCCTCCACCCCAACAACCACCCGCCCCACCCCCCGCCCGTCGCCCCGCGAAGACCCGTCGGGTGCCGCCGACGAAGCAGCGACCTCAACCCGCCCCTGCGGGCCGCCGAACGGCGCAGGCCCGGAAAGGGGGGCCGACGATCGGCCGGGCTCGGCGGGGCCGGCCGTCGACTCCGAGTACGCGCCGGGCCCTCCCGGCCCACCGGGCAGAGCGGGGTCGGCAGACCGCCCGTCCGCGTCCTCGCCGGACGCTCCCAGCCCACCCGGCCGAGCGGCGTCCGCGTCCTCGCCGGGCGTTCCCAAGCCGCCAGGCCGAACGGAGTCCACGTCCCCGCCGGGCGCTCCCAGCCCACCCGGCAGAGCGGCGTCCGCGTCCCCGCCGGACGCTCCCAAGCCGCCAGGCCGAACGGAGTCCACGCCCCCGTCGGGCGTTCCCGGGGCGCCGGGCAGGGTGGGGGGCTCAGGGGCAGCCGACTCGGCTGCGAGGCGGAGGGCGAGGAGGAGGGGGGCGACGGCGGGCTCGGCGTGGAGGGGGATGTCGGGGGCGTCGAGGTGGACGGGGACGCCGGAGGTGGTGAGGGCGCGGCGCAGGGCCGGGAGGGGCGAGGCGGAGCGCAGGAGGACGGCCATGTCGTGCCAGGGGATGCCGTCTTCGAGATGCGCGCGGCGCAGGGTGTCGGCGATACCGTCGAGTTCCGCGCCGGAGGTCGGATACGTGCGGACGGCGACCGCGCCGTCGGACCGTACGGCGTGCAGCGCGCGGTGCTGCCGTACGGCCGCGGCGGGCAGCTTGGGCAGCGGCATGCGGGTGGTGAGCCGCCGGGTGGCGTCCAGGAGTTCGGCCCCGGCGCGGCGGGAGACGGTGAGGACGCGGACGGCGGCGGCCTTGGCGTCGCGGGGCGGGAAGTCGGTGGGGAAGTCGAGGATGCCGTTGATGTCGGCGCCGCGGAAGGCGTAGATCGACTGGTCGGGGTCGCCGAAGGCGACCAGCGTGCGGCCCTGCCCCGCCAGCGCCTGGAGGAGCCGTACCTGCGCCGGGTCGGTGTCCTGGTACTCGTCGACGAAGACGGCGTCGTACCGCCCGGCCAGCTCCCGGTGCGTCTCGGGGCGTTCGGCGAGCAGCGCGGCCCGGTGGACGAGTTCGGTGTAGTCGATGACCCCCTGAAGGTCGCTGACCTCCAGGTATTCGTCCAGGAAGGCCGCCGCCGCGGTCCAGTCGGGCCGCCCGATGCGGCGGGCGAAGTCCGCGAGGGCGCGCGGGCCGAGCCCCAGTTCGCGGCTGCGCGCGACCACCGCGCGCACCTCGTCGGCGAATCCGCGCGTGGTGCGCGCGGCCCGCAGGTCGTCCGGCCAGCGGAATTTGCCGCGCCCGTCGCGTTCGAGCATGGCCTCTCCGGCCAGCAGCTCGCGGACCAGCAGGTCCTGCTCGGGGCCCGACAGCAGCCTGATCGGGTCGGCGAACAGCTCGGGCGCCTGGTGCTCGCGGACCAGGGCGTAGCAGAAGGAGTGGAAGGTGGTGGCGTGCGGTGCCACCACTCCGCCGGTCGCGCCGCCCGGACCGTCGGGTTCCGCCGCCGCCCGCGCCGCCAGCCGGTCGCGCAGCTCGACGGCGGCCTTGCGGCTGAAGGTGAGCACGAGAATCCGGTCGGGATCCGTCCCGGCCCGCACCCGCGCCGTGACCGCCTCGACGAGCGTGGTCGTCTTGCCGGTGCCGGGCCCCGCAAGCACCAGCAGCGGCCCCTGCCCGTGCTCAACCACCGCGCGCTGTGCCGCGTCCAGCACAGGAGGCGTCGCGGCCACCGGCGGCGTCCGCACCAACCGGTACCCGCCGCCGCCCGCACCCCGGTGCGCCTGGTGCGGCACTGCCGAGGTGGCGGAGGAGGCGGAGGAGACCGAGGAGGATGTCACGTGGTTCGCCGGTTCTGTCGGGGCCAGGATCAGATGCGCGTACGGATTCGGGTGCGGGATCGGTCACGTAGTCGGTCATGGGGTCGGTCATGGGCTCTGGCGGTCGTACGGGGACGCGTACGGGACCGCGTACCGGGTCACGTACGCCGCCGGGATCGCGTTCCCGGACGGGAGCTGTCGACGCTACGCCACGCGCGGGATGTACTCCGTACGGACGGCCGATGCCATCGCGGCGGCGCCGATGACGGAAGCTGGAGGACATGAGTCCCCGGCCGTCAGCCGCTGCCGCCCCCCGCGAGGTCGGCGGCGCCCCCGTCCCAGCGGGCCCTGCGCATGTCGACGCGCGGTATGTGCCCCTCGGCGGCCGGGCCGCGCTCACGCAGCGGGGTGCCCTCGGCGCGGTACGCGTCCAGCGCGCTCAGCTCGTGGCCGGGCAGCAGCGTCCCGTCGGAGCGCACGACACGCCACCAGGTCACGCCGCCGCCGTACAGCGCCATGACCCGGCCGACCTGTCGCGGACCGCCTTCGCCCAGGTATTCCGCGACATCGCCGTATGTCATCACGCGGCCGGGCGGGATCAGTTCTACGGTGTCCAGCACCCGCTCCGCGTACTCCGTGGGGGCACCGGGGTCGTACTCCTCGCTCATCCGAACAATCCTGCCCCAGACCACCGACAACGGGGGGTTCCGGTCCCATTCGCAGACCTCTCATGCCACCATCGTCCGGGCGGTGACTGGTGATACGAGATCAAGAAGAAGAGACGGCTGGGGAGCAGCAGCCGGGCGCGGAGCAGGCCGGACCGGCCGACCGCGCCCCCGACGCGCTGCCCGCGCACCCCGCCGCGCCAGCCGCGAACGGGGCCCACAGGGCGCGCCTGTCCGACCTGCCCGTGCCCGACACCACGCGTGACGCCGTGGCCGAACCCGCGACGGACACCGGCCCGGACGCCGACCGGGCCACCGCAGACGACACGACGCCCGAGGCCACACCCGACACCGCGTCCGGCACCGCGTCCGGCACCGCGTCCGGCGCCACGCCCGAGAAGACCCCGGACACCGCGTCCGGCACCGCCCCCGGCCCCGCTCCCACCCTGACCCCCGGGCCGGGACCCGGCACCGTCCTGGTCGACGAACCGCTGCTCGCCGCCCGCGTGCACCGCCCCGCCGACCTGATGCGCTTCCTGTTCGGGCTGCTGGGCATCGCGGTCGTGCTGGCCATCGCGGGCTTCGCGCACGCGACGACCACCGGCCTGGAGACGGACATCTCCAAGGGCGCGGACCACGCGCCCGACGCCCTGTCGTCCTTCGCGGGCCTGACCGCGAGCATCGCCGTACTGATCGTGCCGGTCGCCTTCGCGATCGAGCGGCTGGTCAAGCGGGACGGGCTGCGGATCGCCGACGGCGTCCTGGCGGCCGTCCTCGCGCACGGCGCCGCGCTCGCCACCGACTTGTGGGTGACCAGTTCCGCGCCGAATCCGATCCAGGAGGCGCTGACCCACAGCGCGCCCGGCGGCACCGGCCTCACCGACCCCGTGCACGGCTATCTCGCGCCCGTCATCGCCTATGTGACGGCGGTCGGGATGGCGCGCAGACCGCGCTGGCGGGTCGCGCTGTGGTTCGTGCTGCTGCTGGACGCCTTCGCGGTGCTGGTCGGCGGCTACACGACACCGTTCTCGATCGCCGTGACCGTGCTGATCGGCTGGACGGTCGCCTACGGCACGGTCTACGCGGTCGGCTCGCCGAACGTCCGGCCGACCGGGCAGCACCTGCTCGCGGGCCTGCGCCGGGTCGGCTTCGCGCCGCAGACCGCGCGCCGGGTCGAGCTGGACGGCCCGGAGACCGCGGACTCCGACCGCGGCCGGGCGTATCTGGTGACGCTGGAGGACGGCCCGCCGCTGGACGTCACGGTGGTCGACCGGGAGCAGCAGGCGCACGGTTTCTTCTACCGGCTGTGGCGGCGGCTCGCCCTGGTCGGCGGGATCACGCAGCGGCGCAGTCTGCTGTCGCTGCGGCAGGCGCTGGAGCAGGAGGCGCTGCTGGCGTACGCGGCCATCGCCGCCGGGGCCAACGCGCCGAAGCTGATCGCCACCTCCGAGCTGGGCCCCGACGCGGTGATGCTGGTCTACGAGCACATCGGCGGCCGGCGGTTCGACTCGCTCGCGGACGACGAGATCACCGACGACCTGCTGCGCGAGGCGTGGACGCAGGTGCGGGCGCTCCAGTCGCGGCGGATCGCGCACCGGCGGCTGGTCGGTGAGTCGCTGCTGGTGGATCGTTCCGGCAAGGTCGTGCTGACCGAGCTGCGCGGCGGTGAGATCGCGGCCGGGGACATCGTGCTGCGGATGGACATCGCGCAGATGCTGACGACGCTCGCGCTGCGGGTGGGGCCCGAGCGCGCGGTGGCCTCGGGGCTCGCGGTGCTCGGTCCCGACCGGGTCGCCAACTCGCTGCCGCTGCTCCAGCCGATCGCGCTGAGCCGGGAGACCCGGGCGCGGCTGAAGGTGCTCGGGCGGGCCCGCGCGCAGCGCGAGCGGGACGCGGTGCTCGCGGCGTCGGCGGCGGAGAAGGAGGCACGGGCCGCGGAGCGCGCGCACGGCGCGGAGGTGGCGCACGGCGGCGCGACGGCGGCGGTGCCGCCAGGGGACCTCAGAGCCGGGGACCTCAAGACCGGGGATCTCAGAACCGGGGATCTCAGAGCCGGGGACCTCAAGGCCGGAGACCTCAAGGCGGGCAAGCTCAAGGCGGGCCGGAAGGCCGAGCGCAAGGCCGAGAGCAAGGCGGAGAAGCGGGCCATAGAGGACGCGCTGGAGGAGGCCCGCGAGGACGACCTGCTCTCCCTCATCCGCCAGCAGGTGCTGCTGATCCGTCCGCAGGCGCCGGTCGAGCCGGTCCGTCTCGAACGCATCAAGCCGCGCACGCTGATCACGGTGATCGCGGGCGCCTTCGCCGCGTATTTCCTGCTCTCCCAGCTCAGTTCCGTGCCGATCGGCGACGCCATCGCCAACGCCGACTGGCGGTGGGCGGTGATCGCGGTCCTCGGCTCCGCGGCCAGTTACGTCGCCGCCGCGTGCGCGCTCTCCGGGTTCGTACCGGAGCGGCTGTCGCTGGTGAAGACGGTGCTCGCGCAGGTCGCCGGGTCGTTCGTGAAGCTGGTCGCCCCGGCCGCGGTCGGCGGTGTCGCGCTCAACACCCGTTACTTGCAGAAGGCGGGCGTACGGCCCGGCCTGGCGGTGGCGAGCGTCGGCGCCTCCCAGCTCGTCGGCCTCGGCTCGCACGTGGTGCTGCTGATGGCGTTCGGCTTCATCACCGGTACGGAGAAGACGCCGTCGCTGTCGCCGTCCCGTACGGTCATGGCCGGGCTGCTGACCGCGGGCGTGCTGGTGCTGGTCGTCACGGCGGTGCCCGCGCTGCGGAAGTTCGTCTCGACGCGGGTACGCGCGCTGTTCGCCGGGGTCGTGCCGCGCATGCTGGACGTGCTCCAGCGGCCCGCGAAGCTGATCACCGGCATCGGCGGCACGCTGATGCTGACGGTCACCTTCGTGATCTGCCTGGACGGCTGCGTACGGGCCTTCGGCGGCCACCTCAGTTACGCGGCCATCGCCGTCGTCTTCCTCGCGGGCAACGCGCTGGGGTCCGCCGCGCCCACCCCCGGTGGCGTCGGGGCCGTCGAACTCGCCCTCACCGGTGGTCTGATCGCCGCCGGGCTGCCGAAGGAGGTCGCCACTCCGGCCGTGCTCTTCTTCCGGCTGCTGACCTTCTGGCTGCCGGTGCTGCCGGGCTGGGTCTCCTTCCACCACCTCACCCGCAAGGGCGAGCTGTAGCGGGCGGGTTGACGTACTCCGCGGCCGGCCGGACCCCGGCGCCGTACGACGCCGGGAACCGGCCGGCCGACCCCGCCGACCGGTCCGAAGGACCGAATCAGCGGGCCCCGCGCGCTACTTGATGTCGGAGATCTTCTTCGTCGCCAGGTCCGACCGCACCTTGAGCGTCTGGTACGTCTCGTGGCCCTTCCCGCCGAACGTCAGGCGCACATTGGTGAAGGCGTGTCCCGCGCCGCTGCCCGCGTACGTCACGCGCCACGCCGTCGGTACGTCCTGGGCGCGCAGCACGCCGTCCGCGTGGTTCTTCTTCTCCCACGCGGCGAGCTTCTTCTGGAGGCCCTTGGTCAGGAAGTGCGACCGCAGGTCGGCGCCGAGGTGGCCGCTGTCGGTGTCCCAGACGGCGTCGATGTAGGACCCGTAGAAGTCGGCGACGCGTCCCGTCGTGGACTGCGGGCTGCCGGAGCCGATCACCGGCTCGGCCTTGGCGCCCTTGTGGGCCTTGTGCGCCGTGGGCGCCTGGTGCGCGACCGCGTGCCCGTGCCCAGTCGTGTGGGACTGCCCGGTCGTGCGGGACGCGGTCCGCGGCTGGGACTGCGCCTGCGCCGCGGCGGCGGGTACGGCGACCGCGAGCGCCACCGCGGCCGTGGTGAGGGCGATACGGCGGACGGTACGGGTGCGGGTACCGGTGGTGCGGCTCTGCTGCATGACGTGCCTTGCCTTTCGAAGGTTCTTCGAGGGCTCGGGTGCTCCGCGCCACGCGAAGTCGTCGTGTTCTCCGCGGTGTTCGACGCGTTCGAGCCCATTCGCTGCTTTTACGGCGTTTGTTCGGGACCCACCACTTGTATCCAATAGGTCGCCGACTATCCGTTAGGAGGGGTTGTGTCCTTGCCGGGTTGCGCGGCATCCGGGTGGAATCGGCGGCTGTGCCGTCGCGGTGACCCGCACGTGACCGAACCAGCACACTTCCCCTCTCAACACGGGCCGCCGCCTTGGGTACGTTGGATTCCACTTGGATACGGGGCCAAGGGGTGTTCGGCGTTCGATGTGTTGTTCGGCCGGTGCCCGTCGGTGCCCGGTGAGCACCGATCGGGAGCGTTGACCATGCGAGTCCACTGCGGCGCCACGGCCGCCGCGTTGACGGCGACCGCCGTCCTGGCGCTGTCCGCCTGCGGCGGCGGTGGAGGTGGCGGCTCCGACACGATCGACGGGGATTCGGCGAACACCGCCTCCCCCACCGCGACGGCCGCCTCTCCCACGGCGTCGGCGTCCGCCGAGCCGACCGCGCCGCCGGTGACGCAGGATCCGAACCTGGCGCTGCCGGGCGATCTGAAGCTGGTCTTCGACTGGCCCGCGCCGACCGGTCACGCCGAGGCCGCCGCGTTGGGCAACGCCGCCAACTTCATGCGCAGCATCGCCCACGGCATCGTGAAGCGGAATGTCAACGAGCCGCTGGTGGCGCGGTACGCGCAGCCGGGCGGCAGCGCCGCCGCGTATGCCCGTACGCAGATCGGGCAGGCGGTGGACGGCGGCTGGACCGAGACCGGCACCGACCGCTTCTACCGGCCCACGGTGAAGGTGACCTCGGCGAAGACCGCCGCCACGGTCGGCTTCTGCGACTTCCAGGGCAAGGTCTACGGCAAGGACGTCAGGTCGGGCAAGCTCCTCGGCACCGCGGTCACCGACAGCAGTTACGTGTACTTCACGATCGTCATGGCCAAGTTCCCCGCGGGGGCCGACCTGTGGCAAGCCGTGTCCGTCGATGCGAAAGCGAAGGCAACGCAATGCAAGGAGTGACCACCACATCGGGCCCGGCAACGGGCCTGCGCCGTGCGGCTCTTGGCGCGGCCACCGCGATCCTCGTGACGGCCGCCACGGCCACCGTCGCCGCCCCGGCCTTCGCCGACGTGCCCGGCGGCAAGACCAGCGGCTCGGGTGACGACAAGGGCAATCTGAGCGCGGGCGTCCAGGTCACCTATCCCACGGACACCAGCACGAAGGGCTCGGGAGGCCATTCGCTCGGCGCCGCCGACAATGTGACGTGGACGCCGCCGCCGTGCTGGATCGGCCCCGTCGCCGGCCCCGCCGAATTCAAGAAGATGGTCGAGAAGCAGGTCAAGGAGACCAACGAGTATCCGGGCCAGGCCAATTACGCCATGCAGGCCATGGACGAGTACAAGAAGCACTACTCGGAGGGCAGGACCTGGAGCGGCAACGGCGAGAAGGCGTACAAGAACTTCAACCTCGACCAGCAGGGCAAGGGCGCATTCTGGGGTCCGGTGACGAATCCCAACTCCGACAGCCCCGACCGCTTCGACTGCAACGGCACGCTGCCCTTCTGGGTCCCCAACGGCCAGCGCCCGCCCGCCGGTACGCCGAATGTGATCACCACGGAGATGCTGGCCAGGCTCGCCTTCGCGCACACCAAGGTGCCGGGCGTGGACATCCGGACGAATCCGGTGGGCACCCAGACCGTCAATCTGCCCACCTGGGTGACGCTGAACGAGAACTACGCGCCGGTCACCGTCAGGGCCGAACTCAACATCCCCGGCGCGCAGGCCATGTGGGCCGAGACGACGGCCACGCCGACCAGCGTCCACATCGATCCGGGGACGTCGGACGCCACCGTGTACCCGTCCTCCGCCGAGTGCCCCATCGGCAAGGGCGGCCAGGTCGGCGCCCCGTACACCGAGGGCGCCACCGGCAACCCGCCGTGCGGTGTGACGTATCGGCGCTCCACGCAGAGCACCGGCGCGTACGACCTGAACGTGACGGCCACCTGGAAGGTCTCCTGGCGCGGTTCGGACGGCGCGGCCGACAACCCGCCGCTGCCGAACGGTGTGATCACCCAGGACCACCCGGTCACGGTCCAGGAGATCCAGACCGTCAACCGCTGAACCGGACCATGTGAGAGGCCCGCCGCCCGGAGGAGTTCCGGGCGGCGGGCCTCGTTTCACGGTTCGAACGGCGCGATCCGGAGGACGGCGCGGCTTAGAACAGGTAGTTGTACGTGTTCCAGCCGCCGCCGATCTTCACGCGGGCCGCGAACGGGGCGCCGGCGTTGCCGGTGCCCTTGTACAGCCACAGGACACCCGACGTGTCGCGGGCGATCAGGTCGTTGCGACCGTCACCGCTGGTGTCGCCCAGGCTGAGGATCTTGTTGTAGGTGTTCCACCCACCGCCGATCTTCGTCCGCGCGGCGAACGGCGCGTCGATGTTGCCGGTGCCCTTGTAGAGCCAGAGCGCACCGCTGCTGTCGCGGGCCACGATGTCGGGCTTGCCGTCACCGGTGAGGTCACCGCGGCCGGCGATCTGGTTGTAGGTGTTCCACCCACCGCCGACCTTGCGCTTCTTGGCGAACGTGCCGTCCGCGTAGGACAGGTAGAGCCACAGCACGCCGCTGCTGTCACGGGCGAGCAGGTCCGGGTTGGCGGCGCCGCCGACGTTGCCCGGCGTCACGAAGGCGTTGTAGACGTTCCAGCCGGTGCCGATCACGGTGCCCTCGTCGGGCGAGGCCGCCGAGAAGATCCGGA
Organism: Streptomyces sp. NPDC008079; assembly: GCF_042957385.1. Taxonomy (NCBI): domain Bacteria; kingdom Bacillati; phylum Actinomycetota; class Actinomycetes; order Kitasatosporales; family Streptomycetaceae; genus Streptomyces; species Streptomyces sp. NPDC008079. The sequence goes on along the minus strand of NZ_JBIBIC010000003.1, from coordinate 685 downwards.
GCGTGCCGCCGAACCGCGCGTAGACGTTCACGTGCGTGTCGTTGCCCGAGTTGTTCTTGAAGAACGCGTTGGCGCTGCCCATCCCGTAGCCGGTCTGGGTGCGGGAGCCGAAGCCGTTCGCCTTCGGCGGGTAGCTCCAGATCCGGCCGCTGGAGTCGCGGCCGTCGATGCCGAACGACCAGATCTTGTCGTCCTGCGCGGCGTTCGTGGAGAACGTCGAGACGCCGGGTGCGGCGGTGTGGCTCTGCGCGTCCTTGACGGTGGTGAGCGCGGGCGAGCCGCCCTCGGCGCTGGCGGCGACGGAGGCGCCCAGCACCATGGCGAGCGTGCCCGCCGTCACCGCGGCGGCCCTGGCCTTCATTCCCCGTCCGGTCCGCCGGTTTTTCTGCGTTTTCACGTAGTGGTCCCCCTCAGTGAAATGTCCCTGCTCCGTACGGATCACTCCGCACGGGAGCCCCTGACGCTACCTCCTTCGCCCCCCGGCTCTCTCATGGGCAGGTCATGGGTCCGTCACAGTTTCGATACCGTCAAGGGCATCTGGAACAACGGGACATGACGGGACGGCGGAGGGGCCCCGGGGGGGGGGCCCCGGGCCCCCCCCCCGGTCGAACCCGAACACAGGATTATTTCACAGGGGTATGGGGGGCGCGGGTGTTGACCACCCCCAACACGCCCCCCCCCCGGC
>NZ_JBIBIC010000002.1:0-552489 GCF_042957385.1 Streptomyces sp. NPDC008079 | reverse complement strand
GCGTTCGTCCTGAGCCAGGATCAAACTCTCCGTGAATGTCACCGGGATATCCCGGAACAACACGCAAGAGCGGCGCGACCGGGAGGAATAATCCCCGTCGCGCACAGCGTCCTCGCTGTGTTTTGTTCTTCAAAGGAACCACGCCCCACGAACCACAATCGGTCCGCGAAGACGGGGTATCAACATATCTGGCGTTGACTTTTGGCACGCTGTTGAGTTCTCAAGGAACGGAAGCTTCCTTCAGACCGTTTCACCGGCCCTCCGGGCTTTCCCTTCGTGTTTCCAACCCTACCAGATCCGCTGTGCGTTTCCGGCCCCTGATTAGATCGGGGTTTGTTTCCCGCCTTTCGGCGTGTCCACTACGTTAGCCCATTTCCCGGGCGACTCATAATCGAGTCCATCGAATTGGATTTTGGCGCACCAAAATACAGCCCGATGATCGGGAAGACGTAGGTAGTGGGTGGCCGCCCGGTGCGGTAGGGGCTGATGTGAACCATCCCCACCGTTTTGGCGGCTTGGACTACGTTACGCACGAGCGGCGACCGAGTCAAGCTCGGCCGCCGCTCAAACGTAGATTTCCAGCCGTGTCAAGCGAGTTCGACCGCTCCGAGGTTCTTCTTGCCCCGGCGCAGCACCAGCCAACGCCCGTGGATCAGATCGGAGTCGGCGGGAACCGCGTCCTCGCTGGTCACCTTGGTGTTGTTGAGGTACGCGCCGCCCTCCTTGATGGTGCGGCGGGCGGCGGACTTGCTCGGGACCAGCTCGATCAGGGCCAACAGGTCGGCCACCGGGGCCAGTTCGCTGACCTGCGCCTTCGGGAGTTCGCTGAGCGCGGCGGCCAGGGTGGCCTCGTCCAGGTCGGCGAGTTCGCCCTGGCCGAAAAGTGCCTTGGAAGCGGCGATCACGGCGGCGCACTGGTCGGCGCCGTGCACCAGCGTCGTCAGCTCCTCGGCGAGGGCGCGCTGGGCCGCGCGGGCCTGCGGGCGTTCCTCGGTCGAGCGCTCCAGCTCCTCGATCTCCGCCCGCGAGGCGAAGCTGAAGATGCGCAGGAAGGTGGCGATGTCACGGTCGTCGGCGTTCAGCCAGAACTGGTAGAAGGCGTACGGCGTGGTCATCTCCGCGTCGAGCCAGATGGCGCCGCCCTCGGTCTTGCCGAACTTGGTGCCGTCCGCCTTGGTGATCAGCGGGGTGGCCAGCGCGTGCACCGAGGCGCCCTCGACGCGGTGGATGAGGTCGATGCCCGCCGTGAGGTTGCCCCACTGATCACTGCCGCCGGTCTGGAGCGTGCAGCCGTACCGCCGGTACAGCTCCAGGAAGTCCATGCCCTGGAGGATCTGGTAGCTGAACTCCGTGTAGCTGATGCCCTGGTCGGAGTTGAGGCGGCGGGCCACGGCCTCCTTGCTGATCATCTTGTTCACCCGGAAGTGCTTGCCGATGTCGCGCAGGAACTCGATGGCCGACAGGCCCGACGTCCAGTCCAGGTTGTTCACCATGGTCGCGGCGTTGGGCCCCTCGAAGGAGAGGTAGGGCTCGATCTGGGCGCGTACCCGCTCGACCCACTCCGCGACGACTTCGGGCGCGTTCAGCGTGCGCTCGGCCGACGGCTTGGGGTCGCCGATCAGACCGGTGGCGCCGCCGACCAGTCCGAGCGGGCGGTGGCCGGCGAGCTGGAGGCGGCGGATGGTCAGGATCTGGACCAGGTTGCCGAGGTGCAGGCTGGGCGCGGTCGGGTCGAAGCCGCAATAGACCGTGACAGGGCCGTCCGCGAACGCCTTGCGCAGTGCGTCCTCGTCAGTGGAAACGGCGATCAGCCCTCGCCACCGCAGCTCGTCGACGATGTCCGTCACGGGTCTCGTGTCTCCCTCTTGTGGGTGCTGGGGGTCGGATACGGCTTCGCGTACCCGGTGCGTGAAGCGTGTCCGAGGGTACGCGGTTCCGGCCAGTCGTTTATCGACGCTTGCGCGGGGCGTGGGCGCGGTAGGGGCTGACGGTGGGGTCGCCGTCGATCCAGTAGCGCCAGGGGTGGTCGGCGCCCGCGCCGCCGACGCCGGTGCGCGGGCCGGTGCGGACGAGGGCGGGCGGGGGCGGGGTCCCGGTGAGGACGCGCAGCGGTCCGCCGGGGCCGCAGGCGTCGGCTCCGTTGAGCGAGCGGTCGACGGACAGTGCGGTGGCGAGCCGGGCGGGGCCCTGGGCGAGGTCGCTGTCCTTGCGGGAGGTGGGGCGGTGGGCGCGGGCGAGGTCGGCGCCGGTGGTGATCTCGCCGCCGCGCAGCAGGACTCCGCTGGGGGTGCCTTCGGGACCGCAGACCAGGTTGAGGCAGAACCACATGCCGTAGGTGAAGTAGACGTAGGTGTGTCCGGGCGGGCCGAACATCACTGCGTTGCGGTCGGTGCGGCCCCGGTAGGCGTGGGAGCCGGGGTCGTTGGGGCCGTCGTACGCCTCGACTTCGGTGAGGCGCAGGGTGACCGGTCCTTGGTCGGTGGTGCGGACCAGGGTGCGGCCGAGCAGGTCGGGGGCGATGTCCAGGACCGGCCGGTCGAAGAACGCCCGGTCGAGCGGGACCTGTTCGGGTGGCGTGATCACGGTTCAGGAGCGTAGTGGAACCGGACGGGGCGTCCCGGCGTTCGTAGAGTTCGCACAGCGTGAGCCAGTGGATGCGGTCAGGGAGAGTGCGTATGGGGTTCAGGAAGATGATGGCGAGTCTCGGGGCCGGCGGGGCGTCGGTGGAGACGGAGCTGCACCAGGCCGATGTGGTGCCCGGCGGGGTGGTCGAGGGTTCGGTGCGGGTGCAGGGCGGTTCGGTCGAGCAGCGGATACAGGGGCTGACGGTCGGGTTGCAGGCGCGCGTCGAGGTGGAGCGCAGGGACGCGCAGGGCAATGAGACGGAGTCCTTGCAGAACATCGAGTTCCATACGCAGCAGATCGCCGGCGAGTTCATGGTGCGGGCGGGGGCGGTGCACGATGTGCCGTTCTCGTTGGAGGTGCCGTGGGAGACGCCGGTGACGATGTTCATGGGGCGGCAGCTCACGGGGATGAACGTGGGGGTGACGACGGAGTTGCAGATCGCCCGCGCGGTGGACAAGGGGGATCTGGACCCGGTGAACGTCCACCCGCTGCCCGCGCAGGAGGCGCTGCTCGACGCGTTCGGGCGGCTGGGGTTCGCCTTCAAGAGCGCGGATCTGGAGAAGGGGACGATGCGGAACACGCGGCAGCGGCTGCCGTTCCACCAGGAGATCGAGTTCCGTACGCCGGAGCAGTACCGGGGGCTCAAGGAGGTCGAGCTGACGTTCGTCGCGGACGGCGACGAGATGGATGTCGTCCTGGAGATGGACAAGAAGCCGGGGCTGTTCGGCGGCGGCAGTGACACGTACCGCTCCTTCACGATGAGCATGCACTCCTTCGAGGAGACGGACTGGGCGGCCTATCTGCACCAGTGGCTCGCCGAGGTGGGCGGCAAGCGGAACTGGTTCTGACCGGGGCCCTAGGCTCGGGGCGGAATCAATCGTGTGCGATCAGGAGGTGTCGAGGTGACCGAGCAAGCGCGACGGCCGCTCCCCCATGACTTCCACCCGCAGGTGCCGGAGTTCACCGTGGTGAGCGACGACGTGGTACCGGGCGGGGTACTCAAGGACGATCAGGTGTACGCGGCGGGCAATGTCTCGCCGCAGCTTCGGTGGGAGGGGTTCCCGGCCGGGACGAAGAGCTTCGCCGTCACGTGCTACGACCCGGACGCGCCGACCGGCAGCGGTTTCTGGCACTGGGTGCTGTTCGACATCCCCGCGTCGGTGACGGAGCTGCCGCGCGGTGCGGGTTCCAGTGCTTTCCCGGGGCTGCCCGCGGGCGCGACGCACGCGCGGAACGACTACGGGACGCGGGATTTCGGTGGCGCGGCGCCGCCGCCCGGTGACGGGTCGCACCGGTATGTGTTCACGGTCTACGCGGTGGACACCGAGAAGCTGGGCCCGGACGCGGACGCCTCGCCCGCGTTCGTCGGGTTCAATCTGCGCTTCCACACGCTGGGCAGGGCGCAGTTGATCGGTGAGTACGAGGTGCGGGCCGGAGGCTGAGCCCGCCGGGTCTGTCGCGCTGAGCGCTCGGGATATTACGTTGCGCTCCGCCGTTCCCCGTCGCACAGTGGTGCGTGCCTGACGACGTGACCACCGTCCTCAGGCTGTCGGCACCGCGGTGGCGGGGGCGGCCGGGCGTCTGCGTCCGCCGTCTGCCGGAGTTCGGTCTGCGGGCCGGGCGTCCACGCCGACGGACGCGCTCCGGGTGCCCGTTCGACACGGGGGACGGCACCCGGAGCGCAGACCTTTCCCCGGGACGAGCCCCCGGCCGAGCCCGGAGGGACGCGGGGACGTGCCCCGGCGCGGAATCCGGGATGAACAGGACCTTTCCACCTGCCGATCTTCCGGTTGCGGCCGTGAAATTGCGTTGTCGGCGGCCGTGTCCCGGGGTCACAGTGGATCCACTTCGCCATGGGGGCGGGGCAGGGCCCGGGAGGTGGGCGGGATGCGTGAGACGCTGGTGCTGAATGCGAGCTTCGAGCCGCTGTCGACGGTGTCGCTGCGGCGTGCTGTCGTGCTGGTGATGCAGGACAAGGCCGTCGTGGAGCAGGCGCATCCCGGGCTGCGCATCCGTGCCGCCGCGGTGGAGGTTCCGGTGCCGCAGGTGATCAGGCTCTGCCGGTACGTGCGGGTGCCGTTCCGACAACGGGCCCCGTGGTCGCGGCGCGGTGTGCTGGTACGTGACCGGCACCGGTGCGCGTACTGCGGGCGCAGGGCCACCACGGTCGACCACGTACAGCCGAAGTCGCGCGGGGGCGGTGACACCTGGCTGAACACGGTGGCCGCGTGCGGCGAGGACAATCAGCGCAAGGCGGACCGTACTCCCGAGCAGGCGGGGATGCGGCTGCTGGTCCGGCCGTTCGAGCCGACGCCGGCGGACACGCTGCTGTTGGCGCTGGGGGTGCGGGACGGGTTCGGGCTGCCGGAGTGGCTGCCCGTTCCGGCGACGGCCTGAGCGCCCCTTCGCGTGCGGGGAATCGAGGTCGTGGGGCCGTGAGGTCCCGACGGGGCGGGGCCCTTCCCTTCGGGGAGGGGCCCTATTTCAGCAGGAGTTGGACGATCGCGGCGGTGCCGACGACGACGATGAGTCCGCGCAGGGCGGCGGGCGGGAGGCGGCGGCCGACGCGGGCGCCGATCAGGCCGCCGATGACGGCGCCGCCCGCGATGAGGCCGACGGCGGTCCAGTTCATGTGGGCGACGATGATGAAGAACAGGGCCGCCACGCCGTTGACGACGGCGGCGAGGACGTTCTTCATGCCGTTGACGCGTTGCAGGGACTCGTTGAGCACCAGGCCCATCAGGGAGAGGTACAGCACGCCCTGGGCGGCGCCGAAGTAGCCGCCGTACATGCTGGCGAGCAGCATGCCGACGACGAGGGCGGTGCCGCCGTGGGCGGGGGCCTGGGTGCCGGTACGGTCGCGGCGGGCCTGGACGGCGCGGGCCAGGCGGGGTTGCAGCACGACCAGGACGAGCGCGATGGCGATGAGGACGGGGACGATCGCCTTGAACGCCGTGGACGGCAGGGTCACGAGCAGGACGGCGCCGATGAGTCCGCCGACGAGGGCGACGGCGCCGAGCCGCAGCAGGCGCGGTCGCTGGCCCTGGAGTTCACCGCGGTAGCCGATGGCGCCGGTGATCGAACCGGGCACCAGGCCCAGTGAGTTGGACACGTTGGCCGTGACGGGCGGCAGTCCGACGGCGAGCAGGACGGGGAAGGTGATCAGCGTCCCCGAGCCGACGATGGTGTTGATGGTGCCCGCGCCGATTCCGGCCGCGAACACGGCGAGGGCTTCCGGCAGAGTCATGCGTCGTCTCCATGATCTTCGCGCGTCCTCCCCGCCGTCGAGGTCGAGGGGTGCGCGGCGATCATGTCATAGGGGGCTGCGGCGGGCTTCCGGGCCGGGGCGGTCCTCGTCAGTGCTGGTCAGCGCTGGTCAGCGCTGGTCAGCGCTGGTCAGCGCTGGTCAGCGCTGGTCAGTCCTTGTCGAAGGGCGGGGACTCGCGGCGCGGGGCGGGCGCGGTGGCGGGCTCGCGTGAGCCGTTGCCGGGAGCGCCGGGGGCGCCCGGGAGGTTGACGATGCCGCCGAGGCCCTTGAGCGCGTCGTTCAGCTCGCTGGGGATGATCCACAGCTTGTTGGCGTCGCCCTCGGCTATCTTCGGCAGCATCTGGAGGTACTGGTAGGCGAGGAGCTTCTGGTCCGGGTCGCCCGCGTGGATCGACTCGAAGACCGTGCGGATCGCCTGGGCCTCACCTTCGGCGCGCAGCGCGGCGGCCTTGGCGTCACCTTCCGCGCGCAGGATCGAGGACTGCTTCTCGCCCTCCGCCGTGAGGATCTGGGACTGCCGGATGCCCTCCGCGGTGAGGATCGCGGCGCGCTTGTCACGGTCGGCGCGCATCTGCTTCTCCATCGAGTCCTGGATGGAGGTGGGCGGTTCGATCGCCTTCAGCTCGACGCGGTTGACGCGGATGCCCCACTTGCCGGTGGCCTCGTCCAGGACGCCGCGCAGTGCCGCGTTGATCTCCTCGCGGGAGGTCAGGGTCCGCTCCAGGTCCATGCCGCCGATGATGTTGCGGAGCGTGGTGACGGTGAGCTGCTCGATGGCCTGGATGTAGCTGGCGACCTCGTACGTCGCGGCGCGGGCGTCGGTCACCTGGTAGTAGATGACGGTGTCGATGTTGACCACCAGGTTGTCCTGGGTGATCACCGGCTGCGGCGGGAACGGCACGACCTGCTCTCGCAGGTCGATGCGGTTGCGGATGGTGTCGATGAACGGCACCACGATGTTGAGGCCGGCGCTGAGGGTCCGGGTGTAGCGGCCGAAGCGCTCGACGATGGCGGCGCTGGCCTGCGGAATCACCTGGACCGTCTTGATCAGCGCGATGAAGACGAGCACCACCAGGATGATCAGGACGATGATGATGGGCTGCATGTCCACTCCCCGCGCGGGTCGGCTGCGGGAGTACGACGTACTCCGGCATGATCAATTCTGGCAGAACGGCCGCCTGTCGCGGGCGGGTTCGGTGATTTCCCGGCCCTCGTCGGCGACGTTCGGATGTCGGGTGTTCAGGTGTCGGGTGTTCGGGTGTCGGGTGTTCAGGTGTCCGGAGGCCGGGTGTTCAGATGACGACGGCGGTCGCTCCGTCGATCTCCACCACGTCCACCTGCTGCCCCGGGTCGTAGACCCGGCCGTGCTCCAGGGCGCGGGCCGACCAGACCTCTCCGCCGAGTTTGATCCGTCCGTTGGCACCGCCGTCGACACGTTCCAGGACGACGGCCTGCTTGCCCTTGAGGGCGTCGACACCGCTGCGCTGTTCCGGGCGTTGCCGGTTGCGGTACGCGATGGGCCGTACGAAGACCAGCAGCGCGACCGAGACGACGACGAAGACGATCACCTGGGCGACGATCCCGCCGCCCATTCCGGCCGTGACCGACCCGGCCACCGCTCCGACGGCGAACATCCCGAATTCGGGCATCGCCGTGATCACCAGCGGTATCCCGAGACCCACTGCCGCTATCAGCCACCACACCCATGCGTCCACGTCGCCAATCGTAGGCGTGCGGAGGGCAGTTGCGGCAGTACGCAATGGAAACCCGGACGAAAACCCTTCAGGACAGCGGCAGTCCGGCGGCCGTCCAGCGGTCGCCGCGGCGCTCGACGACCAGAGGGAGGCCGAAGCAGCGGGACAGGTTGCGGGAGGTGAGTTCGAGGTCGATCGGTCCCGCGGCGACGACCTTGCCCTGCTGGATCATCAGGACGTGGGTGAAGCCGGGGGCGATCTCCTCGACGTGGTGGGTGACCATGATCATCGAGGGGGCGATGGGGTCGCGGGCCAGCCGGCCGAGGCGGCGGACCAGGTCCTCGCGTCCGCCGAGGTCGAGGCCGGCGGCGGGCTCGTCGAGCAGCAGCAGCTCGGGGTCGGTCATCATCGCGCGGGCGATCAGGGTGCGCTTGCGCTCGCCCTCGGACAGGGTGCCGAACTTGCGGCCGAGGTACTCGCTCATCCCGAGCCGGTCGAGGAACGCGCGGGCGCGGTCCTCGTCGACCTGCTCGTACCCCTCGTTCCAGGTTGCGGTCATGCCGTACGCGGCGGTGAGGACGGTCTCCAGGACCGTCTGCCTGCGCGGCATCTTCTCGGCCATGGCGGCGCCCGCCATGCCGATCCGCGGCCGGAGTTCGAACACGTCCACGTTGCCGAGCTTGTCGCCGAGGATCTGGACGGTGCCGGTGGTGGGGAAGAGATAGCTGGACGCGACATTGAGCAGGGTGGTCTTGCCCGCCCCGTTGGGTCCGAGGATGACCCAGCGTTCCCCCTCGGCGACCGACCACGACACGTGGTCCACCAGAGCCCGTCCGTCGCGGACCACGGATACGTCCACCAGCTCCAGCACATCGCTCATGAGCGCGTTGTCTCCCATTGCAGTCTCGGCTGTCTGCCGTGTGCGCGGGTAGGCACCGGCAGAAGGATCCCCCGGGGAAAACTTACGCCACCGCGCGACGGGTCCGTTCCATAGGCTGGGGGCATGCTTGATGAACCTCGCTCAGGGCGGCTGACCGCGTGGGGAAATGCCCTGCTTGCCGGACTTGCCGCCCCCGATGACGTCGCACAGGAGATCACGGCGGACGACGCCGTGCACCGGATCTCGGGGCTGCCGGGTGAGCACGTCCCGGTGGGGCTGACGCTGGGGCTCGGCAGGCTGCGCGCGCTGGGCGTGACGGGGCTGCGGCTCGCGCTGCCGGTGGCCGGGCATCCGCTGGGGCTGAGCGGGCCGCCGGAGTTCAACGCGCGGGCGCTGGCCGCGGGCGAGGCGGTGGTCACCGTCGGCGGCGCGGCGCTCGGTCTGGTGCCCGAGGTCCGCGAGGCGGGCCCGGCCGGCGATGTGCACGTCGAGGTCGAGTGGCGGTGCCTGCCGGTACGGGACGCGCCGCCCGCCGACGTACCGTCGCTGAGCGAGGCCGAGCGGGAGCTGGCCGAGGCGCTGCGGGACGCCACGAACGCGCTGGCGCGGCTGGACGTGGCGGGCGCGGGTCCGTCCGCGCACGCGGCGCTCGAGGCGTACCGGGCGCGCGCCGAGCGCGGCGGCGAGGTGCTCGCGCCGGGGTATCCGCCGCGCGCGGTACGGGTGCTGGCGCTGGCGCAGCGGGTCGCGGCGCTGGTGGAGATCGCCTCCGACGGGCACGGCGCGGCGGTGAGCGCCTCGCAGATCGCGGCGCGGGCGGAGCTGCTGCGGCCGGTGGAGCGTACGGCGCGCAGGGCGCAGGTGGCGGCGTACAACGCGTATGTCGAGGAGGCGGAGCGGCGCAGGACCTGACATCCCACGCGGGGCGCGGCGCAGGACCTGACGTCCCCGCGCGGGGCGCGGCGCAGGACCTGACGTCCCCGCGCGGGGCGCGGCGCGGGACCCTACATCCCACGGCGCGGCGCGGCGGCGCGTGGGGAGGCCCCGCGGCTACGGGGAGGGATCCCGTGCCGCGGAGCCTTCGGCGAGGCGGGCCGGAAGTCCGCGTCGTCCGTGGTTACTTGTTGACGGCGACGTTGCCGAACGCCGGGTTCAGCAGGCCGATCACGTTCACCGAGTTGCCGCTGAGGTTGACCGGGATGTGCACCGGAACCTGCACCAGGTTGCCGGAGCCCACGCCCGGGGACTTCACGGCGGTGCCGCACGCGTCGGCGCCGCTGGCGGCGGAGGCCACACCGGTACCGGCGACGGCCAGGCCGCCCGCCACGAGGGTGACGGTCGCGGCCTTCTTGAGGTTCATCACTTCGAACTTCCTCTTTGCTGGGGGCACCTCCCAGCCGTGGCCGGGGGTGCACCGCGGCAATCCGCCGCGGTACGCCCTGCAGAACGGGTCACCGTGGATCAGGTTGCGCCGTTCGGACGACATACACCCGACAGTATGAATCTCACTCCGCCGAACGGATGCCCGCACGGACAGGTGGACGGCGGCCCGCACGGGCACGTGGTGGTCGGCCCGCACGGGCACGCGGTGGTCGGCCCGCACGGACAGGTGGACACGGTGGCGCCGCGAGCGGTCCCGTCAGTTCCCCACGCCGTTGCGCACCGCCCACAGCGCGGCCTGGGTGCGGTCGGCGAGGTCGAGCTTCATGAGGATGTTGGAGACGTGGGTCTTGACCGTCTTCTCGGAGAGCACCAGCGCGCGGGCGATCTCCCGGTTCGAGCGGCCGTCGGCGATCAGGCCGAGGACTTCGCGCTCCCGCTCGGTCAGCGCGTTGCCCCGGCCCTGGCCGGTGCCGCCCTGCTCCTGGGAGAGCAGCGCGCCCGCGACCTCGGGCTGGAGCAGGACGTGCCCGGCGTGCACGGAGCGGATGGCGTCGGCGAGCGCGACCGGGTCCACGTCCTTGTAGACGTATCCGGCGGCGCCCGCCCGCAGCGCGGGCACGACGGTGCGCTGTTCGGTGAAGCTGGTCACGATCAGCACCCGTGCCGGGTTCTCGGCGTCGCGCAGCAGCCGCAGCGCCTCGATGCCGTCGACACCGGGCATCTTGACGTCCATGAGGATCACGTCGGGCCGCAGTTCCTGGGCGCGGGCCACGCCTTCCTCGCCGTCGCCCGCCTCGCCGACCACCTCGATGTCGCCCTGCACCTCGAGGAAGGTGCGCAGCCCCCTGCGGACGACCTGGTGGTCGTCGACCAGCAGCACGCGGATGGTGTTCTCAGCCACCGGGCACCTCCATCTCGATGACGGTGCCCTTGCCGGGCTCCGATTGCACGGTGAGCCGGCCGCCGACGCCGCCGGCCCGGTCCCGCATGGAGACCAGTCCGAGGTGCCGTCCGGCCCGGCGGACCGCGGTGGGGTCGAAGCCGCGGCCGTCGTCGCGGATCCGCAGCAGCGCGCCCTTGCCGTGGCCTTCCAGGATGACGTCCACGGCGTCGGCGTGCGCGTGCCGCAGGGCGTTGTGCATCGCTTCCTGGGCGACCCGCAGCAGCGCCTCCTCCTGCGCGGCGGGCAGCGCCCGCACCCGGACGGCGTGGAAGGTGACGTCGGCGGAGTGGACACGGTCCAGGACGTCGGCCTGGGTGCGCAGGGTGGCGACGAGGCCGTCCTCGTCCAGGGCGGCCGGGCGCAGTTCCACCACGACGGCGCGCAGTTCGTCGGCGGCCTCGGCGGCGAGCGCCGCGACCTGCTTCAGCTCGCCCTTGGCGCGCGCCGGGTCGCAGTCGACCAGCGCGGCGGCGGCCTGGGCGGTCAGCCGCAGCGAGAAGAGTTTCTGCGAGACGGCGTCGTGCAGTTCGTGCGCGATCCTGGCCCGCTCCCCCGCCAGCGTCAGCTCGCGGCTGCGCTCGTAGAGCCGGGCGTTGGTCAGGGCGATCGCGGCGTGGTCGGCGAGAATCCGCAGCAGGTCCTCGTCGTCCTCGGTGAAGCCGCAGGTGCCGTCGGCGCCGCGGGTCCCGCCGGGGCCGCACTTCTTGTTGGCGAGGAAGAGCGCGCCGAGGATCTCGTCGCCGTCAACCACCGGCATGCCGATGAAGTCGCGCATGTCGGGGTGGTGCTTGGGCCAGCCCTGGAAGTCCTCGAAGGTGCGGACGTCGGCGAGCCGCAGCGGGGTCGCCTCGTGCAGGATCGCGGCGAGGATGCCGTGCTGCCGGGGCAGCGGGCCGATGGCCTTCCACTCCTCGTCGCTGACGCCGTCGACCACGAACTGCGCGAAGCCGCCGTGGTCGTCGGGCACGCCCAGGGCCGCGTATTCGGCGTCGAGCAGCTCGCGGGCGGACGCGACGATCGTCTGGAGGACGTCGCGCACCTCCACCTGGCGGCTCATCGCCAGGACCGCGGCGCTGACCGCTTCGATTCCGCCTCGTGGCGGCCGGATGGGCATGTCTCCACCGTACCGGCGCCGGGTGACGGTCCGTATGCGCCGCCGGACCGACCGTCCTCGGTCGTGTGGCCTAGTTCCAAGTGACCGTGAGGCGTGCGGCGGCCGGCCGAGGCGTGTGCGGCCGGGGCGTTCCTACGGTGAGGGCACGAGGTGGTCCGGCGGACGGCCGGGCCCCGGTGCGGAGGGCTGGATCATGCCGGTAGCGATCATCACGGGAGCGTCGCGCGGACTGGGGCGGGCGCTGGCCGCCGAGCTGGCGGGGCGCGGCTGGGACCTCGTACTGGACGGGCGGAACGCGGACGCGCTGCGGTCGGCCGCGGCGGACCTGGAACGGTACGGCCCGGATCACGCCGGGGGCGCGGCGGTACGGCCACGGGTGCGGGCGGTGCCGGGCGACGTGACCGCGGCGGGGCACCGGGCGGAGCTGGTGGCGGCGGCGCGCGAGCTGGGCGGGGTGGATCTGCTGGTGAACAACGCGAGCGCACTGGGCGCTGAGCCGCTGGTGCCGCTGGCCGAGCTGCCGGTGGCGGGGCTGCGGGAGGCGCTGGAGACGAATGTGACGGCTCCCTTCGCGCTGGTGCGGGAGGCGCTGCCGCTGCTGCGGGCGGTGGGCGGCGCGGTGCTGAACGTCAGCTCGGACGCGGCGGTGGAGGCGTATCCGACCTGGGGCGGGTACGGGGCGAGCAAGGCGGCGCTCGACCACTTGTCGGCGGTGCTGGCCGAGGAGGAACCGGGGCTGCGGGTGTGGTGGGTGGACCCGGGCGATCTGCGGACCGGGCTGTACGCGGCGGCCGTGCCCGACGACGCGGACTTCGCCGCCCGGCCGCTGCCGGAGTCGGTGGTCCCGGCCTTCCTGCGGCTGCTCGACGAGGCCGCGCCCAGCGGGCGCTACAGCGCCCCGGTCCTGCTGGAGGCGCGATGAGTGCGGTACGGGAGGGCGCGCAGGCGGCGCGGCCCGCGAAGGACTCCGGGCGGGGGGCCGCGAAGGACCCCTATATAAAGAGGACAGGAGCGGGCAATAAGGACATCGGGCGGGGCAGGGGCCCGGCCGGGGCTCCGCGGGCCGGGCTGGCGGGGCTGCGCGTCCCGGACTCGCTGCTCGCGACGGCCCCGGCCGCCCGCCGGGACGCGGTACGGCTGCTGGTCGGCGAGCAGCGCACCGGCGCGGTCACCCACCACGGCTTCCGCGACCTGCCGAAGCTGCTGCGGGCCGGTGACGTCCTGGTGGTGAACACCTCGCGGACGCTGCCCGCGGCCGTGGACGGGCGGCTCGACGGACAGCCGGTGGTGGTGCACTGGTCCACCCGCCGGGACGACGGCCGCTGGGTGGTGGAGGTCCGCGACCCGGACGGGCACGGCTCGACGGTCCGCAGGGCCGGCGGTCCCGCGGGCGCGGTGGTCGAGTTGCGCGCCGGGGCCCGGCTGGTGCTGGAGGAGCCGCTCGACCCGGCCGGGGACCGGCTGTGGGTGGCCGCGCCCTCGCTGCCGGACCCGGTCGCGTACATGCGGCGGTACGGGCGGCCGATCCGGTACGGCTACACCGACCGGGACCAGCCGCTGGCGGCGTACCAGACGGTGTTCTCCGCCCGGTCGACGGACGGCCTCGGCTCCGCGGAGATGCCGAGCGCCGGGCGGCCCTTCACCACGGCGCTGGTGACGGAGCTGGTCTGCCGGGGCGTGCAGGTCGCGCCGATCACGCTGCACACCGGGGTGGCGTCGGTCGAGGCGCACGAGCCGCCGTACGCCGAGCCGTACACCGTGTCGGCGGCGACGGCCTGGCAGGTGAACGCGGCGCGCGCGGCGGGCGGCCGGGTGGTGGCGGTGGGGACGACGGCGGTACGGGCGCTGGAGTCGGTGGCGGACGAGCGCGGTGTGGTGCGGCCGGGCGGCGGCTGGACGGAGCTGGTGGTCACCCCGGAGCGCGGGGTGCGCGCGGTGGACGGGCTGCTGACCGGACTGCACGAGCCGGAGGCCACGCACCTGTTGATGCTGCGGGCGCTGTCGGGCGACCGGCTGCTGGAGCGGGTCTACGCCGAGGCGCTGCGCGGCGGTTACCTCTGGCACGAATTCGGCGACGTCAATCTCCTGCTGCCATAAACGTCACATAAAGCACCCCCTCCGTCACCTTGGGCGACGGAGGGGGCGACGGCGTGTGAGGTGACCTATAGGACGTACGTCACATACTAAGTCGCCTAGTGGAAAGGGCGCCTCACGCCACTGTCCGGGGGAATGCCGATTCCGATTTGTCCCTCGACCGTCTACGAAAGGAGTTCGTAGGAAGGCTCGTTGACCTCCGTTTTCCGACCCTCTAAGAATTCTCGGGTCCGCAAACGGAAGAGGTTAATTCCTATGCAGCTCCCCACGATCCCGAAGATCGGCCGGCTTACCAAGACCCACAAGATCACGGCGGCCGGCGCCGTCGCCGCGACCGCTGTCGTCCTGGCCGTCACCGGTCTCCAGGGGACCGGCGGGACTGCCTCCGCCGCGGTCGGTGACCCCACCGGCTTCCAGGTCTCCACCGGCGACCAGGTCAAGAGCATCGAAGCGCAGGCCGGCATCGCCTCGGAGCGCGCGATCACCGAGGCCGCGGCGAAGAAGAAGGCCGCGGACGAGGCGGCCAAGAAGAAGGCGGCCGACGAGGCCGCCGCGAAGAAGAAGGCCGCGGCCGACGCCGCGGCGCGGAAGAAGGCGGCAGCGGACGCCGCCGCCAAGAAGGCCGCCGCCGACGCGGCCGCCAAGAAGAAGGCCGCGGCCGACGCCGCCGCGCAGCGCGCCAAGGACACGGCCGCCGCGAACCGCTCCACGACGCGTACCGCCGTGCAGGCCGCCCCGCAGGCCAGCACCGCCGCCACGACCACGTACACCAACGACCTGGACGGCTGGATCAAGCAGTCGCTGGCGATCATGGCCCAGAAGGGCATCCCCGGCAGCTACGACGGCATCTACCGCAACATCATGCGCGAGTCGAGCGGCAACCCGCAGGCGATCAACCTGTACGACTCCAACGCCGCCGCCGGCATTCCGTCCAAGGGCCTGCTCCAGGTCATCGACCCGACCTTCCAGGCGTACCACGTCGACGGAACCTCGTGGGACATCTACGACCCGGTCGCGAACATCACCGCCGCCTGCAACTACGCCGCGGCGAACTACGGTTCCATGGACAACGTGAACTCCGCGTACTGATCCGCGCGTTCGGCTCCCACAGCCGCAGCGTGAAAGGGCGGCGGGACCTTTCGGGCCCGCCGCCCTTTCGGCGTATTCGGATTCGCTACTTCCGTTTCACTACTTCCGCATGACTTCCGGCTCGTGGCGGCGCAGCAGCCGCGAGACCACGATGCCGCACACGACGCCGAGCAGCACCAGGACGACCATGTCGATCGTCCACTGGCTCGCGGTGTGCTTCCACAGCGCGTCGGGGTTGCCCGGGTCCCACGGCATGATCACGTTGAGATTCGCCGTCGTGCCGAGCGCGGCCACCGCCCACCTGGCGGGCATCAGCCAGGCGAACTGCTCGATGCCGGGCGAGTCGTAGAGCTGGAAGAGCACGCCGGTGAACACCACCTGGACGATGGCGAACATGACCAGCAGCGGCATCGTCTTCTCCGCGGTCTTCACCAGCGAGGAGATGATCAGGCCGAACATCATCGAGGTGAAGCCGAGGCCGATGATGGCCAGGGTCATCTCGACCGCGGGCTGACTCTTCATGATGACGCCCTCGGTGGGCATCGCGCGCGGCGCGAACCCGATGCCGCAGATGACGGCGCCCTGCACCGCGGTGATCAGGCCGAGCACGATGACCTTGGACATCAGATACGCCGAACGCGACAGGCCGGTGGCCCGTTCCCGTTCGTAGATGACCCGTTCCTTGATCAGCTCGCGGACGGAGTTGGCGGCGCCGGAGAAGCAGGCGCCCACCGCGAGGATCAGCAGGATCGTGCCCGCGTCCTTGTTGACGCCGTGCGCCTTGGCCGGTCCTGGGCCCAGGCCGCTGGCCGCCGGGATGACGATGCTGACCACACCGAGCACCGCGGGCAGGATGAACATCAGGGCGATGAAGCCCCGGTCGGAGGCGATCACCGACATGTAGCGGCGGATCAGGGTGACGAGCTGCGGCAGCCACGCCTGCGGCTTGGGCGGCCTGGCCACCTGGTGCGGGATGACCGGCGCCTGCTGCGGGGCCGCCTGGTCCAGGTCCGCGGCGTACATCTGGTAGTGCTGCGAGCCGTGCCAGCGGCCCGACCAGTCGTAGTCGCGGTAGTTCTCGAAGGCGGAGAAGACATCGGCCCAGGTTTCGTAGCCGAAGAAGTTCAGCGCCTCGTCCGGCGGGCCGAAGTAGGCGACCGAGCCGCCGGGGGCCATCACCAGCAGCTTGTCGCAGAGCGCCAGTTCGGCGACGGAGTGGGTGACGACCAGTACCGTACGGCCGTCGTCGGCCAGGCCGCGCAGCAGCTTCATGACGTCGCGGTCCATGCCCGGGTCGAGGCCGGAGGTCGGCTCGTCCAGGAATATCAGCGAGGGTTTGGTGAGCAGTTCGAGGGCGACCGAGACGCGCTTGCGCTGGCCGCCGGAGAGCGAGGTGATGCGCTTGTCGGCGTGGATGTCGAGCTTCAGCTCGCGCAGTACCTCGTTGATCCGCGCCTCGCGCTCCGCGGACGCGGTGTCACCGGGGAAGCGGAGCTTGGCCGCGTACCGCAGTGCCGTCCTGACCTGGAGTTCCTTGTGCAGGATGTCGTCCTGCGGGACCAGGCCGATGCGCTGCCGCAGCTCGGCGAACTGCTTGTACAGATTGCGGTTGTCGTACAGCACCTCGCCCTGGTCGGCGGGGCGGTAGCCGGTGAGCGCGCGCAGCAGCGTGGACTTGCCGGAGCCGGACGGGCCGATCACGCCGATCAGCGACTTCTCCGGTACGCCGAAGGAGACGTCCTTGAGGATCTGCTTGGTCACCTTGCCGTGCGGCACGGTGACGGTCAGGCGGCGGGCGGAGAAGGAGACCTCGCCGGTGTCGACGAACTCCTCGAGGCGGTCGCCGACCAGCCGGAAGGTGGAGTGGCCGACGCCGACGATGTCGTTGGGGCCGAGCAGATGGCGCTGGATCGGCTGGCCGTTGACATACGTGCCGTTGTGGCTGCCGAGGTCGACGATCTCGTAGCGGCCGTCGGGGTGCGCGCGGAACTCCGCGTGGTACCGGGAGACCTGGAGGTCGGAGACGACCAGTTCGTTCTCCAGCGCGCGGCCGATCTTCATGACCCGGCCGAGGGCGAGCTGGTGGAAGGTGGTGGGGCTGCGGACGCCCTGCGGGTGTCCGCCGACGGGCTGCTGGGGCTGCGCGCGCGGGGCGGGCGGCTGCTGGACCGGCGGCTGACCCCAGCCGCCCTGGCCGCCCTGGCCCTGCTGGGGAGGCTGCGGCTGCCGCGCGTACTGCTGCGGCGGCACCTGCGCGGGCGGCTGTCCCCAGCCGCCGGGCTGCTGCTGACGCGGCGGGGCGGCGGGCGCCTGCGCGTGCATCTGCGCCTGCGGCTGGGCCTGGGCGGGCGGCTGGACGTGCTGCGGGGCCGGGGCCTGCGGGGCCCCGGCCTGTCCGACGGGTGCCGCGGCCCGCGCCTGCGGGTAGCGCTGCTGCGGCGTCGCGTGCGCGGTC
The DNA here is from genome assembly GCF_042957385.1 of Streptomyces sp. NPDC008079. Classification (NCBI taxonomy): domain Bacteria; kingdom Bacillati; phylum Actinomycetota; class Actinomycetes; order Kitasatosporales; family Streptomycetaceae; genus Streptomyces; species Streptomyces sp. NPDC008079. The sequence continues at coordinate 534,944 of NZ_JBIBIC010000002.1, read as the reverse complement.
TCCGCGCTGTACACATCGGCGCCGGCCTGCGCGCCCGCGGTGAAGTTCAGCCGGGGTCCGTCCGTGGCGTTGCCGAGGTGGACGGTCGAACCGGCCCCCACCTCGGTCTGCTGGACCCGCTGCCCCTGTACATAGGTGCCGTTGGTGCTGCCGAGGTCCTCGATCACCCAACCGCGTTCCGCACGGCGGATGGTGGCGTGCCGCCACGACACCCTGGCGTCGTCGAGTACCAGATCCCCCGACGGATCGCGCCCCAGGCTGTACGAGCGGGACGCGTCCAGCGTCCAGGTCCGTCCGTTCAATTCGAGTACGAGTTCAGGCACCCCAAGCCCCATGTGTTGTCCCCCGAGTAGTCCCCCATGGGGGGAGTCTAGAGATAGCGAAGTTCGGGAGGAACTATTGCAGGCTCCTGTCTCGTAACAGAAAACAAGCCCGATGTACGTGTTCCGCAACGGACGTTGACGCGGCACCCGTCCGCGCCCGAGAGTGGGGCGCATTGGGTGCATGGGGGGACGAACGGCCTCGGGGGTCGGGATGAGTGCACGGACCACGCCCTGGACGAGCGTCATGCTCGCCGCTGTGGCGTCGGTGAGTTGGGCGTTCCTGGCGATGGCGGGCACCGCCGCTCTCGCCTTACATCTATTGGGCGCGGACACCGCCGGATCACTGGGGCCGATGACGGCAGCCGTGGTCGCGATGGCGGTGGGCGGCAAGGTGCGGCCGGGCGGTGACGTCGGCGCGTTCGGACTGAGCGGATCGCAGACCCAGGGCGCGATCGGTATCGCGCCGCTGGGTGTGGCACTGGTCGGCGCGCTGCTGCTGTCGTGGGTGTTCCTGCGCTCGCTGCGCAGGGCGGGTCCGACGGTCGGTGTCGGCGAACTGGCGGCGCGGGTCGTGACGACCGCCGTGCTGTTCCTGGCGGTCCTCGGCGGTCTCGCCTGGGCGGGGCAGGACACGGTGGCCATCGACGGCGCCGCGCTCGGCCCGTCCAAGGGCACCACGGACGACCTGCTGAGCAAGCTGCCCGGCGTGGGCAAGATCAGCGGCGGCCTCACCGACGGGTTGCAGGGGCTGATCCAGACCAAGGCGTCGATCACCTTCGAGGTCGCCACCGGGCGGACCCTGGCGGGCGGCCTGGTGTGGGTGCTCGGCGTGCTGCTGATCGCGCTGCTCGCCTCGCGCAGGACACCGCTGCCGGCCGGATGGGAGGGCGTGCACCGCGCGGTGCGGCCCGCCGTGTCCGCGCTGACCGTCGTCATGGTGGTCGCGGTGCTCGCGGGTGACGCGGCGGCCTGTTACGCGGCGCTGACCGGCGACGAACCGGGCCGGATCATGGGCGCGGCGCTGATCGGCGCGCCCAACGGCGTATGGCTCGCGGTACCGCTCGGCCTGTTCGTGCCGTGGAAGGGACAGGCGTCGGGGCCGCTGACGTCGTTCCTGCCCGATCCCGTCGACAAGCTGCTGGCGGGCGGGTCCGGCAAGACGATCACACCGGGCGCGCTGGCCGAACTCGACAGCCGGGTCTGGCTGCTGCCGGTCGCCATCGCGGTGATGATGCTGCTCGCGGGCGCGCTCACCGCCACCCGCACTCCGCTCGACGGTGCCGCCAAGGGCGGTTTCGTCGCACGGTGCGCGGTGCGGCTCGGCCTGGTCACGGCCGTGGCGCTGCCGCTGCTGTCGCATCTGAGCAAGGTGAAGGTCAACGCGAATCTGTCGGTCTTCGGCTTCGACGCCGTCGGCGCCGGAGTCGACCTGCACGGCAGCCTCCCGCTGGGACTGCTGCTCGGCGCCGTCTGGGGCGCGGGCATGGGCGCGGTGGGCGCGCTGCTCGCGCTGGCCACCGGGGCGGCGGGACAGCAGGTCGCGGCGCTGGCCCGGCCGGGCGGGGGCGCGCTTCCCGATACGGGTGACGGCGCCTACGACAGCGGCGGTCCGGCGCCGGGCGCCGAGGAGGGCGTGCACGTGTCCGGCTCCGCCGGGGGCGACGACGCGGGCCGTACGTATCCGGAGCTGGCCTATCGGGCGGGACCGTATCTGCCGAGCCCGGTCTACCGTCCGGAGGACGGTGAGGAGCCCAACCCGTACGCCGGGGGCGGCGGCGAGCCCAATCCTTACGCCGGGCCGCGGCCCGGTGACGAGCCGAATCCGTACAAGGCCCCGCAGGCTGGCGGGGTGGACGCCGCGCCGACCATCGCGGGGCCGCCGCCGCCCGGTTTCCGTCGGCCGCGAGGCGGCTCCGGCGGGGCCGGGGCTTCGGGTCGGCCGGAGGAGAAGTGGCCGGAGCCGCCGCCTCCCCCGCCGCCTGCCGCGCCGCGCGGGCCCCGCTGAGCCGGCGTCCGCCGGGGGTGCGGGGATCTGCGGGGCCCCGCACGCCTCGGGCTCACGGCCCGAACGCGAACATCGTCTGCCCCATGAGGGCGGTGTTCACAGCTCGCCAGCGCGAGCGCTGGTCGCGCAGTTCCCCGCGCCCCTGAAAAACCTGGTCCCGCGCAGTCGCACCGCGCCGCACCTCCGCTCCTGAAGGCGAGGCCCGCGCCCCCCGGAAAACCTGGTCCCGCGCAGCCGCGCCGCGCCGCACCTCCGATCCTGAAGGCGAGGCCCGCGGTCTTGGGGGCGGTCCGCCAACCGAGACGGCCGATCATCGGGCCGGGCGGGGCGGCTACGGTGGGAGCACCATGAACGACGTCTCGCAGACCGCGCCTGTCGCCGCCGTTCCGCCGGCGGACGCGCCCACCATTCTGGTCAAGATCTTCGGCAAGGACCGTCCCGGCATCACCGCGGGGCTCTTCGACACGCTCGCCGCCTTCCGGGTGGACGTGGTGGACATCGAGCAGGTCGTCACGCGGGGCCGGATAGTGCTGTGCGCCCTGGTGACGGCGCCCTCCCCCGGCCTCGAAGGCGAACTGCGCTCCACCGTGCACAGTTGGGCCGAGTCCATCGGCATGGAGGCGGAGATCATCTCCGGCACCGGCGACAACAGGCCGCGCGGCGAGGGCCGTTCGCATGTCACCGTGCTCGGCCGCCCGCTGACCGCCGAGTCGACCGCGGCCACCGCCGCCCTGATCACCAACGCGGGCGGCAACATCGACCGCATCTTCCGGCTGGCCAAGTACCCGGTGACGGCGGTGGAGTTCGCCGTCTCCGGCGCCGAGCCCGGTGTGCTGCGCTCGGTGCTCTCGGTCGAGGCGGCGGCGCTCGGCATCGACGTGGCCGTGGTCCCCGCCGGTCTCCAGCGCAGGGCGCAGCGGCTGGTCGTGATGGACGTGGACTCCACCGTCATCCAGGACGAGGTGATCGAGCTCTTCGCCGCGCACGCGGGCTGCGAGGCCGAGGTCGCCGCGGTGACGGCCGCCGCGATGCGCGGCGAGCTGGACTTCGAACAGTCGCTGCACGCCCGGGTGGCGCTGCTGGCCGGTCTCGACGCGTCCGTGGTCGACAAGGTCCGCTCCGAGGTGCGGCTCACGCCCGGCGCGCGCACCCTGATCCGTACACTCAAGCGGCTCGGCTACCAGGTCGGCGTGGTCTCCGGCGGCTTCACCCAGGTCACCGACGACCTGAAGGTGCGGCTCGGCCTGGACTTCGCGGCGGCCAACACCCTCGAAGTGGTGGACGGCCGCTTCACCGGCAAGGTCGTCGGCCCGATCGTGGACCGGGCGGGCAAGGCGCGCCTGCTGCGCAGCTTCGCCGAGCAGGCCGGGGTGCCGCTCAGCCAGACCGTCGCGATCGGCGACGGCGCGAACGACCTGGACATGCTGAACGCGGCCGGGCTCGGCGTCGCCTTCAACGCCAAGCCCGTCGTACGCCAGGCGGCCGACACCGCCGTGACCGTACCTTTCCTCGACACCGTGCTGTATCTGCTGGGCATCACCCGCGAGGAGATCGAGGCCGCCGACGCGCTGGACGGCGTGCCGACGCTCTGACCGCGACAATTCCCGCGCCGGGCCGGGCGCCGATACGTATCCGTACGCACGCGCACCGGTTCGCGCCGTCCCGTAGCGGCTACGGCGCTCGTACCGGCCGCGCGGGCCTCGTACCGGTCAGTCGTGCGGCGCCCAGAAGGCGGTCAGGCGGCCGACGCCGTGTTCGACGGACTTCCAGGAGCCCGAGAAGGTGACGACGGCGAAGGCGGCGGTGGGGAAGCCGCGGGTCATCCGGGCCGCGGTGTCGCCTTCGGCGGTACCCGCGAGCGCGTCGGCGAGGGCGTGCATGCCGGGGTTGTGGCCGATCAGCAGCAGCGAGCCGACCTCGTCCGAGGTCTCGGTGAGCAGCGCGAGCAGATCGCCGAGCGAGGCTTCGTAGAGCCGCTCCTCGTAGACGGTCTTGGGGCGGTGCGGCATTTCGTGGGCGGCGAGCTTCCAGGTCTCGCGGGTGCGGACCGAGGTGGAGCACAGCGCCACGTCGGGGGTGATGCCGTCGTCGGCGAAACGGAGGCCCGCCGCAGCGGCGTCCAGCCGGCCGCGGTCGGCCAGTGGCCGCTCGTGGTCGGCGACCGACGGCCAGTCGGCCTTGGCGTGGCGGAGAAGGACGATCGTGCGGGTCGAATCGACGGTCATGTCCTTCAGCTTTCCAGAAAACCCGCTGTCAGGCGCGGGATGGCGCATCTCCACCGCCGCGGGGGCCGCCGGGGGCGCAGGTCAGAGGCCGTACGGGGGGCGGCGGGGCGGGGGCGGCGGAAGGTCAGGGGTGAGGCTCACAGCAAGCGCTGGACGAGGTCCGGCAGCGAGGAGGCGATGTGGCCGAGCAGGTCGCCGGAGGAGGCCGCGGTCGAGGCGTCCGCGGTGCCGCCGCTGAGGAGGGCGAGCAGTGCGGCGAAGGCGAGCGCGGGCAGGGCGACGGCCCACCACGGCAGGCTCGTCTGCACGTTCCCGGACGACGCGTTCGCGGACGACGCGTTTCCGGACGACGCGTTCCCGGACGACGCGTTTCCGCGTCCGGGCTTCCCGGCCCCGGCGGACCCCGCGGCCGTGGCGGACTCGACGGTGGGCCGGGCCTGCCGGGACTGCCGGGAGTAGAGGTGCGGGGACTGCGTGGTCACGGTGACCGCCTCCGTGGAAAACCGTCGAAGTGCCGTTGTCTGCTTGCACTTCGACGCTACGGGCGGGCGCCGTGCGGTCCCATCCGGCCGTCCACCCACTTGACCCTGACCCTGGCCCCCTAGGGAAGGTGGGGTTGTCCCCACCTCCGGACTCGGGGTCGTGGCCCGAACGGGCCGGTGGGCGGGGGCGGTCAGCCCATCCGGGCGGCGAACGTGGCGACGATGGCGACCAGCGCGGGCACGCCGAGCATGAGGCCGAAGACGATCAGCAGGCGCCGCTGGCTCTGCGGGGGATTCGGTTCGAGTACGGGCATGCGTTCAGTCTCGCACCGGGCCGCGGTGCCGCCGCACCGGGGTCACAGTTCGTCCTCGATGTGTCGCCGCCGCCCGGCGAGCACCCCGCAGACGATCTGCGGCACCATCAGCGCGATCATGAAGGCGATCGGCAGCCCCCAGCCGCCGCTGGCCTGGTTGAGGGTGCCGACGAGGATCGGTCCGGGGATCGAGATCAGATAGCCGGTGCTCTGCGCGAAGGCGGACAGCCGGACGACTCCCGCGCCGGTCCGCGACCGCATCCCGATCATCGTCAGGGCCAGCGGGAAGGCGCAGTTGGCGATGCCGAGCAGCAGCGCCCACACCCACGGCGCGGCGGCCGGGGCGGCCCACAGTCCCGCGTAACCGACCAGTCCGAAGGCGCCGAGCAGGACGACCAGCGGGCCCTGCGCCCGCATCCGGGCGGCGAGCGGCGGCAGCACGAAGGACAGCGGCACGCCCATCACCATGGTGACCGCGAGCAGCAGCCCCGCCTTGCCCGCGGACAGTCCGGCGTCCCGGAAGATCTGCGGCATCCAGCCCATGGTGATGTACGCGGCGGTGGCCTGGAGTCCGAAGAAGCAGGCGAGCGCCCAGGCGGTACGGCTGCCGGTGATACGGCCGTGGCCGCCGTCCGCGGTGCGCGCCGCGTCACTCTTCCGGGCCGCGTCGGTGTTGACGGCCGCGGCGTCCTTCCGGGCGCCGGTGGCGGGCGGCGCGCCCGTACGGTCGCGGACCAGCGCGAGCCAGGGCACCACGGCGACGGCGGCCAGCGCGGCCCACACGCCGAGGCCGAGCCGCCAGCCGTGGCCCATGGCGTGGGTCATGGGGACGGTGACGGCGGCGGCGAGGGCGGTGCCGAGGGAGAGGGCCATGGAGTACAGGCCGGTCATCGCGCCGACCCGGTCGGGGAAGTAGCGCTTGACGATCACCGGCATCAGCACGTTGGAGACGGCGATGCCGCCGAGGGCGAGGGCGCTGAGGGCCAGGAAGACCGCGGTGTTCCCGGCCAGCGGGCGCAGCGCGAGCCCGGCGGTGATGGCGGCCATGCCGACGCAGATGACGGCGCCGGGGCCGTGGCGGCGGGCCAGCCTCGGGGCGGCGAAGCCGAAGAGCGCGAAGCACGCGGAGGGTACGGAGGTGAGCAGGCCCGCCATGGTGCCGCTCATGCCGAGGCCGTCGCGGACCTCCTTGAGCAGGGCGCCGAGGCTGGTGATGCCGGGGCGGAGGTTGAGCGCGGCCAGGACGAGACCGGCGACGACGAGGCGGCGCAGCCAGGGGTTCCCGGCGAGACCGGCGGCGGGCGCGGCGGCGGATGCGGCGGCGGGTGCGGTGCCGGTACGGTCCCGGGCCGGGGCGGCGGTCGGGCCGGTGGCCGGGACCGGGCCGGAGCCCGTGTCCTGTACGGGTTCCGCGGCCGTCACGGGGGCCTTCGTTCGTGCCGTCGGCGGGGCCGTCGGCGGCGTCCGGGCGGGGTCGAGGGCGAGGGATTCGTCGTCACGCATTTCCCCATCATAGAATGATGGGATGAATCTCGGTCCAGTGCCCAGGCACACCACGCTCGCCGACCGTACGATCGGCAGCCTCCGCGCCCAGATCACCTCGGGCGCCTGGCCGGTCGGCTCCCGTATCCCCACAGAACCGGAGCTGGTGGAGCAACTGGGGGTGGCGCGCAACACCGTCCGCGAGGCGGTGCGGGCGCTCGCCCACAACGGTCTGCTCGACATCCGGCAGGGCTCCGGCACCTATGTGGTGGCCACCAGCGAACTGGCCGGGGTGATGCGGGCGCGCTTCGCCGACTCCGACCCGCTGCACGTGGCCGAGCTGCGCGGCTCGCTGGAGGGGACGGCCGCGGGTCTGGCGGCGCAGCGCCGTACCGACGCCGACCTGGCGCAGCTCGACGCGGCGCTCGACCGGCGCGAGAGGGCCTGGGAGTCGGGCGACGCGGAGTCCTTCGTCGAGGCCGACGCGACCATGCACCTGGCGGTGGTGGCCGCCTCGCACAACGACGTGCTCACCGCGCTCTACGCCGACCTCGGCGAGGTGCTGCGGGACTTCCTGCGGGCCGACGTCGGCACCGACCTGCGGCCCGAGGACCATCTCGACCACGCGCGGCTGGTCGACGCGATCCGCGCGGCCGACCCGGAGCGCGCCGCGGCCGAGGCCCGCGACCACGCCTTCCACTGCCGCTTCGGCACGACGCTGGCCTGACCCGCCCTGACCCGCCCTGACCCGCATGGCCTTCCTGACCCGCCTCACCCGCCTGACCTGGCGGGGCCGTACACGGCGGAGCCCCCGCACCGGTCGGTACGGGGGCCCTGCCACAGTCCTCGGGGAGGTCAGCCGCCGACGGCGTGCAGGCCGCCGTCCACGTGGATGATCTCGCCGGTCGTCTTCGGGAACCAGTCGGAGAGCAGCGCCACGACACCGCGCCCGGCGGGCTCGGGGTCGGCGGTGTTCCACTCCAGCGGGGAGAGGTGGTTCCAGGTGTCCGACAGCTCGCCGAAGCTCGGGATGGACTTGGCGGCCATCGAGCCGATCGGCCCGGCAGAGACCAGATTGCAGCGCACATTGCGCGGGCCGAGGTCACGGGCGAGGTAGCGGGAGGTGGCCTCGAGTGCCGCCTTGGCCGGGCCCATCCAGTCGTAACCGGTCCAGGTGTACTGCGCGTCGAAGGTGAGGCCGACGACCGAGCCGCCGCCCGCGCCGGTGGCGCTGTCGTACGCGGGCATGAGCGGCATGCACGCCATGGTGAGCGACTTCAGCGAGAACGCGGAGACGTGCATGGCCGTCGCGACGGACTCGAACGACGTGTTGAGGAAGTTGCCGCCCATGGCGTCCTGGGGGGCGAACCCGATGGAGTGCACGACACCGTCGAGGCCGCCCAGCTCCTCGCGGACCACCTTCTCAAGACGCTCCAGGTGCTCGGTGTTGGTCACGTCCAGCTCGATGACCTTGACCGGCTTGGGCAGCTTCTTGGCGACGCGCTCGGTGAGGGTGGGCCGGGGGAAGGCGGTCAGGATGATCTCGGCACCCTGCTCCTGGGCCAGCTTGGCGGCGTGGAAGGCGATGGAGGACTCCATCAGCACACCCGTGATGAGGATGCGCTTACCGTCGAGGATTCCGCTCATGTTCTCAGTGACCCATGCCCAATCCGCCGTCAACGGGGATGACGGCTCCAGTGATGTACGAAGCGTCGTCCGAGGTGAGGAACCGCACCGTCGCGGCGATCTCCTCGGGCTTCGCGTAGCGGCCGAGGGGCACCTGCGCCACGATGCCCTCGCGCTGCTCGTCGGTGAGCGCCTGGGTCATGTCGGTGTCGACGAAACCGGGCGCCACGACGTTGAAGGTGATGTTGCGCGAGCCCAGTTCACGGGCGAGCGAGCGGGCGAAGCCGACCAGCCCCGCCTTGGAGGCCGCGTAGTTGGCCTGTCCCGCGGAGCCCAGCAGCCCGACCACGGAGGAGATCAGGACGACGCGGCCCTTCTTGGCCCGCAGCATGCCGCGGTTCGCGCGCTTCACGACCCGGAAGGTTCCGGTGAGGTTGGTGTCGAGGACGGACGTGAAGTCCTCCTCGGACATCCGCATGAGGAGCTGGTCCTTAGTGATGCCGGCGTTGGCGACCAGCACCTCCACGTTCCCGTGCTTCTCCTCGATCTCCTTGTAAGCCTGTTCCACCTGCTCGGGGTCGGTGATGTCGCAGCGGACGGCCAGGCAGCCGAGCGCCACCAGTTCGGCGGGCGGCTCACCCGAGCGGTAGGTGATGGCGACCTTGTCGCCCGCGTCGGCGAAGGCACGCGCGATGGCGAGGCCGATGCCCCGGTTGCCTCCGGTGACGAGAACCGAGCGGCTCAACGGATCACTCCCTCAGTCGTGAGTTTCTCCGTGAAAAGCTATCGGTCCTCGCACCGATCCGGGGAATCGGCCCCGACAGGCTGCTCCCGTGGTCCCTGTGGGTTTCCTACAGAACCATGGGTCAGCCGTTCGCGCGGGCGGCGGCCCTGCGGCGGCTCCAGAGCAGCAGTCCCACGGCGCCCGACGCCAGAACGGCGCTGCCGGACAGGGCGGTCTCCAGGGTGCCGGTGGCCGCGCGGTTGTCGGTCACGTCGCTGGTCGCGAGCTTCGCCGTGGTGGATGTCACGGCGACGTCGCCGCCGTGACCGTGGTGGCTGACGGTGGACTTGGACGCGCCGGCCGCGATCTGCCGGTCGGTCGGCGCCTGGGGCGCGGCGACCGCCGCCGCTTGTACCCCCTGGCCGAAGACGACATCGGAGCAGCCGTAGAAGGCCTCGGGGCTGTCACTGCGCTGCCACACCTGGTAGATGAGCTGCCTGCCGGTGCGGCTGGGCAGGGTGGCGTTGAAGGTGTAGTAGCCGTTCGTCGCGGAGGCGACGGTGTTGTAGACGGCGATCGGGGTGGCGTCCAGGTCGGACCACTTGAGCGGCTTGGTCGGGTCGTATCCGGCCTTGGTGATGTAGAGCGTCATCGTGCCCTTGTGCGGCGCGGTGACACGGAAGTTGACGGTGGTGGTGCCCGCCGAGACCGCGGTGGCGGGCCAGTCGGTGCGGGCCCAGTCCAGCGCCCGGTACTTGTCGCGGTTGGCCGAGCAGAGGTGGCCGTCGGGGATGATCGTGCGGCTCTGGCCGTTGGCGTTGGCGATGTTCACCTCGTTCCAGTCGTACAGCGGCTGGGTGCCGCTGTCGGCGACCAGGTCCTTGCAGACCTGCGACTGGGGGTGTTCGGGGCCTTCGGCGAAGCAGCCGGAGATCCGGCTGACCGGTGCGCTGAGCGCGCCGTGGGCGCTGGCGGTCACCGGCGTGAGCGCGGCAATCGTCAAGGCGGCGGCGCCGACCGCGCCGACCACGGCGGCATTACGGCGTACTGACATGTGGGGGGCTCCTCGTCGTGCGGAGTGTGGTGCAGCGGACAGGAGTGAGGGCGGCGTCATGAGCATAGAGATTGGTCTGGACCAACCTCAAGGTCTCGGCACGGATTGGCATCTGACGATTCGCCGGCCGCCCGCCCCGGCACACGCCGCGTCCTGCGGAAAAGCACGCGCTGGCGGTCGGCGGGACATGATTCACTGCGGATACCTGTCGAACGGTCGAAGGGGAAGTTCGTCGTGCCTCATGAGGTCGATCAGTCATTCCTGGCGCTGCCCCTGCGGGCACTCGCCGACGCCGCACTGGCCCGCGCCCGCGCGCTGGGCGCGGACCACGCCGATTTCCGGCTGGAGCGGGTGCGCGGCGCGACCTGGCGGCTGCGCGACGCGCGCCCGTCGGGCACCTCCGACACCACCGATCTGGGGTACGCGGTACGGGTGGTGCACGGCGGCGCCTGGGGCTTCGCCTCCGGGGTCGACCTGACGATGGACGCGGCGGCCAAGGTCGCCTCGCAGGCGGTCGCGATGGCCAAGCTGTCCGCGAAGGTGATCGCGGCGGCGGGGTCGCGGGAGCGGGTGGAGCTGGCCGACGAGCCGGTGCACGCGGACCGGGTGTGGGTGTCGGCGTACGACATCAACCCGTTCGACGTGCCGGACGCGGAGAAGACGGCGCTGCTCGCGGAGTGGAGCGCCCGGCTGCTGGCGGCCGACGGGGTCGACCACGCGGACGCCTCGCTGATGACCGTGCAGGAGAACAAGTTCTACGCGGACACCGCGGGCACCACGACCACGCAGCAGCGCGTCCGCCTCCATTCGCAGCTCACCGCGGTCGCCGTCGACGGCGACAGCGGCGACTTCGACTCGATGCGCACGCTCGCGCCGCCGGTCGGCCGCGGCTGGGAGTATCTGACCGGCGCGGACCACGGCTGGGACTGGGACGCGGAGCTGGCCCGTATCCCGGAGCTGCTGGCCGAGAAGATGCGCGCGCCCTCGGTCGAGGCGGGCGCGTACGACCTAGTTGTCGACCCGTCCAACCTGTGGCTGACGATCCACGAATCGATCGGCCACGCCACGGAGTTGGACCGCGCGCTGGGGTACGAGGCGGCGTACGCGGGCACCTCCTTCGCCACCTTCGACCAGCTCGGCACGCTCAAGTACGGCTCGCCGCTGATGAATGTGACCGGTGACCGTACGGCGGAGCACGGCCTGGCCACCGTCGGCTTCGACGACGAGGGCGTGGCGGGACAGTCCTGGGACCTGATCAAGGACGGCACGCTCGTCGGCTACCAGCTCGACCGGCGGATCGCGAAGCTCACCGGCTTCGAGCGGTCCAACGGCTGCGCGTACGCCGACTCCCCCGGCCATGTCCCGGTGCAGCGGATGGCGAACGTCTCGCTGCGGCCCGCGCCCGACGGCCCTTCGACCGAAGAGCTGATCGGCGGCGTCGAACGTGGCATCTACGTGGTCGGCGACCGCTCGTGGTCCATCGACATGCAGCGCTACAACTTCCAGTTCACCGGGCAGCGGTTCTTCCGGATCGAGAACGGGCGGCTCGCGGGCCAGCTCAAGGACGTCGCCTACCAGGCCACCACCACCGACTTCTGGGGCTCGATGGACGCCGTCGGCGGCCCGCAGACGTATGTGCTCGGCGGTGCCTTCAACTGCGGCAAGGCCCAGCCGGGCCAGGTCGCGGCCGTCAGCCACGGCTGCCCGGCCGCCCTCTTCCGGGGCGTCAGCATTCTCAACACCACCCAGGAGGCCGGACGATGAGCAGCGTGACGACCAAGCCGCACGAGATCGTCGAACGGGCGCTTGAGCTGTCGAACGCGGACGGCTGCGTGGTGATCGCCCAGGAGGAGTCCAGCGCGAATCTGCGCTGGGCGGCCAACTCCCTGACCACCAACGGCGTCACGCGCGGCCGTACCCTCACCGTGATCGCCACCGTGGACGGCGCCGAGGGCACCGCGTCCGGTGTGGTGTCCCGCTCGGCCGTGACCGCCGACGAGCTGGAGCCGCTGGTACGGGCGGCCGAGGCGGCGGCCCGCGAGGCCGGTCCCGCCGAGGACGCGCAGCCGCTGGTGACGGGCGTGCCGCACTCGGCGGCCTTCACCGACGGGCCCGCCGAGACCAACTCCGACGTCTTCGCGTCCTTCGCGCCCGCGCTCGGCGAGGCGTTCGCGACGGCGCGGGCGGGCGGCCGTGAGCTGTACGGCTTCGCCTTCCACTCGGTGACGTCGACGTATCTGGGCACCTCGGCCGGGCTGCGGCTGCGGCACGACCAGCCGACCGGCACCCTTGAGGTGAACGCGAAGTCCCCCGACCGCAGGCGCTCGGCGTGGGCAGGCGCGGCCACCCGCGACTTCACCGACGTGGACCCGCTGGCGATGGACGCCGACCTGGCCCGCCGGCTGGTCTGGGCCGAGCGCCGGATCGACCTGCCCGCGGGCCGGTACGAGACGCTGCTGCCGCCGTCGGCCGTCGCGGACCTGATGATCTACCAGTTCTGGTCGGCCGCGGCACGGGACGCCGCCGAGGGCCGTACGGTCTTCAGCAAGCCCGGCGGCGGGACCCGGGTCGGCGAGAAGCTGTCGCCGCTGCCGCTGACCCTGCGCAGCGACCCGGCGGAGCCCGGCCTGGAGGCGGCGCCGTTCGTGATCGCGCACTCCTCGGGCGACGACACCTCGGTGTTCGACAACGGGCTGCCGGTGGAGCCGGTGAACTGGATCCACGAGGGCTCGCTCGCCCGGCTCACCACCACCCGGCACAGCGCCGGGCTGACCGGCCTGCCGGTCGCGCCCGCCGCCGACAACCTGGTGCTGGACGGCGGCGGCGAGCGGTCGCTGGACGAGATGGTCGCGGCCACCGAGCGCGGTCTGCTGCTGACCTGCCTGTGGTACATCCGCGAGGTCGATCCGGCCACGCTGCTGCTGACCGGCCTCACCCGCGACGGCGTCTACCTGGTGGAGAACGGCGAGGTGACCGGCGAGGTCAACAACTTCCGTTTCAACGAGTCCCCGGTGGACCTGCTCGGCCGCGCCGCCGAGGCGGGCCGCACCGAGCGGACGCTGCCGCGCGAGTGGAGCGACTACTTCACCAGGGCCGCCGCCCCGGCCCTGCGGATTCCGGACTTCAACATGAGTTCGGTCAGCCAGGGGGTCTGACGCCCGTGCCCGACGAGAAGAAGACGGTCAGGATCTCCAGGTTCCTGTCGATGGTGCTGCGGCACCGGCCCGAGAGCGTCGGCCTCACTCTCGACGAGGCCGGATGGGTGGACGGGACGTGGAGACGGCCGTGCGCGTGGGATCACGGCACGGCCGTCCTGTGGTGCTCGCGCTGGACGCCAGGGGGCTGGCCGCCGAGGGCCATGTCTTCCGGATCAGCGCCAACGGCGTGTGGCTGACCGACCGGGTGCCGCCGCGGTGGCTGCGGCGGCACCCCACGGGCTGAGCGTCACCGCGGTGCGGGCGTCACCGCGGTGCGGCGGTCTTGCGCGTGCCCTTGAACATCGACCACAGGGCGTCGCCGATCGCCACGACGACGACGGCGCCGATGAGTTGCAGCACGTGCCGGGTCCAGTCGATGCCCTTGGTGTCGTTGACGCCGATCCAGGTCGACACGGCGTTGCCGAGAATGCTGCCGCCCATACCGCAGATCACGGTGAGCCACAGCGGCAGGGACTGCTTGCCGGGGAGGATCGCCTTGGCGATCAGACCCAGCACCAGACCGACGATGATCGCCCACAACCAACCCATGTCACTCGCCTCCTCGCGTCCGGACGGCGTACGCCCGGAACTCGTCCGGCCAGTCTGTGCCCGCTCCGGCTACGCCGCATGTCGAGTGGGCCGTCCGCCGTACGGCCCGACAGCGGCGCCGCACGGATGGTGCCCCCGCTATCGAAGGCGGGCGGTACGCGGCGTACCGTGGTGAGGCCGGGCCGGGCGCCGACCCGTGCTCAGGAGAGTCCGGCGGAGCGAGCGGGTGGTGGAGCGCGATGCGGAAGCAGGGCGGGCCTGAGGTCTTCCAGATCACGGGAGCGCGTACCGGTCTGACCGAGGACGTGGCCGGACGGCAGCGCAGGTACATCATCTCGATGTCGATCCGTACTCTCTCGGTGATCCTCACCGTGGTGCTCTGGGACGTGGAGCGGGTACTGGCCTGGGGGATGCTCGTGGTCGGGCTGCTGCTGCCGTACGTGGCGGTGGTGTTCGCGAACGCGGGCCGGGAGAACGTGCCCTCGCTGCCGTCGTCGTTCGTCCTTCCGCAGGCCAGGCCGATGCTCGAAATGGGCGATCCGTCCGATCCTGAGGGCTACGGCGAGCCGGTGCCGGTACCCGTGCCGCCGAACCTCAAGAAAAGCTCAGATCAATCGTGAAGTTCCACTCCACGGACGGTTGAGCGCGTGACATACTTCGTACGCGCTCCGCATCCCCCGTCGGAGCGACGGACCGACGCCGGGCGGCTCCCCCCGTGGCTGCCCGGCGTCGCCATGTCCAGCGGCGGTTCTGTTTACTGGGCGTCGTGAGCGATGCCGGGAACACTGTGAACGAGAACGAGAAGCCGATCTGCTCGGCCAAGGACTGCCGTACCCCCGCCGTGTGGGTGCTGGCCTGGAACAACCCCAAGATCCACACGCCGGAGCGGCGCAAGACGTGGCTGGCGTGCGACGAGCACCGCGAGCACCTGTCGCAGTTCCTGGGGATGCGCGGGTTCCTGAAGGACGTCGTGCCGCTGGCGGAGTGGGAGCGGGGAGAGCGGGAGCGGTAGCGGCGCGACGGGGCTCCGGGGGCGGCGATTCTCCGAGGAGCCTCAGGGTGCGGCGGTTCTCCGAGCGGCCTCAGGGTGCGGCGGTTCAGCCGCCGATGGCCGACATGGGGCGGTCGGGCTGGAGGAAGGCCGGGTCGTCGAGGCCCGAGCCGGCCTTCTTGCCCCACATCGCCGCCCGCCACAGCTCCGCCATCCGCTCGTCGTCGGCCCCGGAGCGCAGCGGGCCGCGCAGGTCGGACTCCTCGCGGGCGAACAGGCAGTTGCGGACCTGGCCGTCGGCGGTGAGCCGGGTGCGGTCGCAGGCGCGGCAGAACGGCCGGGTGACCGAGCCGATGACGCCGACCGTGGCCGGGCCGCCGTCGACCAGCCAGCGCTCGGCGGGCGCGGAGCCGCGGACCGTCTCGCCCTCGGGGGTCAGGGTGAAGCGGGTCCGCAGGCGGTCGAGTATCTCGTCGGCGGTGACCATGTCGGTGCGCTGCCAGCCGTGCTGCGCGTCCAGCGGCATCTGCTCGATGAACCGCAGCTCGTATCCCCGCTCGACGGCCCAGGCCAGCAGGTCGGGCGCCTCGTCGTCGTTGACACCGCGCATCAGCACCGTGTTGATCTTCACCGGGGTCAGGCCCGCGTCGGCCGCCGCCGCCATGCCCGCGACGACGTCGTGGTGCCGGTCGCGGCGGGTGAGGGTGTGGAAGACCTCGGGGCGCAGGGTGTCGAGGGAGACATTGACCCGGTCGAGACCCGCGGCGCGCAGCGCGTCGGCGGTGCGGCGCAGGCCGATGCCGTTGGTGGTCAGCGACAGCCGGGGGCGCGGCTCCAGGGCGGCGCAGCGCTCGACGATGCCGACCAGGCCGGGCCGCAGCAGCGGCTCGCCGCCGGTGAAGCGGACATCGGTGACGCCCAGCTCGTGGACCGCGATCCCGACCATCCGGACGATCTCGTCGTCCGTGAGCAGGTCGGGCTTGGCCAGCCACTGGAGGCCCTCTTCCGGCATGCAGTAGGTGCAGCGCAGATTGCAGCGGTCGGTGAGGGAGACGCGCAGGTCGGTCGCCACTCGGCCGTAGGTGTCGATCAGCACGGGCTCCGCCTCCCTCCTGGACGCTCGCGCGCCGTCGCTCCTGCGGCGGGCGCTCGGCGCGCCGCCGTTCCTCCACCCTATGACGTCGCACGGACAACCCGGCGGGGCCGCCGGGCGGGTGGAGGCCTGTCGGTGCAGCGTACGCGACGGGCGCCAAATTACAACAGTTTGTTGAAACGGCTGCTCGGCGTCCCGTCCCGCTGGCTCGGCGTCCGGTCCCGTCGGCTCGCCGTCCGGCCCGGCGTCCGCCCGCCCGGCCGGGCCGCCCGTGTCCTGCGACCAGGTCACCGGGCGCCGCACACCGACACCCCGGCGCGGCCGGTTCGTTGGACAGCCCGGCGGCGCCCACCACGCCGTCACCGTCCCCCGCCGCTCCGCGGGCCGGGGACCGCCGCCCAGGACCGCCGAGGACTCGCCGCGATGACCCCACCTCCGCCCCCGCCCCCTCCTCCCCCGTCGCACCGGCCGCAGCTCCCGGCCCGCAGGCCGTACGGGAGCGTACGGCTGCCCGCCGACCTGCCCGCCGACCTGTTCACGGGACCTGCCGCCGCCCGGCCGGGAACCGGCGCCGCCGCACCCACCGGCTGGTACGCGCGGCGGGTCCGGCTGCCGCCGCTGAGCATCGCCGCGCTGCGATCCGGCCGCCGGTATGGCTGAACCGCCGTCGGCCACGGGGAAATTCCGACCGATCCATGGAATTGCGCTTCTTTGACCGGCCGTTGGGCACTAGTTTCCTTCGTCATGCACACGTCGGACGGCAGACCCTGCCGTCCCACGGCTGATGGACGATTGGAGATCCCATGGTTCCGCTTCCCGGCCTCCCCCGGCGCCGCCGCGCGCTCGCGGCCGGTCTCGGTCTGGTGACGGCAGCCGCCCTCGCCGTACTCCCCGGAGCCGCCCCGGCCTCCGCTTCCTCCGATTCCTCCGCCTCCGGCGCCTCCTCCGCCGCGCACGGCTCTCAACCGCCGCGCACGGACGGCCCGTTGCTGTCGTACGTCGTCAACATCGACGGCGGGCGCGGCACGCAGCGGTCGGTGGAGCGCGCGATAGAGCGGGCGGGCGGCCAGGTGGTGATCGCGTACGACCGGATAGGCGTCATCGTCGTGCACTCGGCCAACCCGGACTTCGGCGCGATGCTGCGGCGCGTCCACGGCGTACGGAGCGCGGGCGCGACCAGGACCGCCGCCATCGAGCCGTCCGCGACGACGCAGGCGGGCGGGGTACGGACGCTGACCGCGGCCGAGGTGGCCGCCGCCTCGGCGCACCAGGCGCCCGGCCAGGAGCCGCTTGAGGCGGACCAGTGGGACCTGCGGGCGATCCGGGCCGACAAGGCGGCCGGGGTCAATCCGGGCAGTTCCAAGGTGACCGTCGGCGTCATCGACACCGGCGTGGACGACACCCACCCCGACCTGGCGGCGAACTTCTCCGCCAAGCAGTCCGCGAGCTGTGTGGGCGGCGTCGCCGACACCTCACCGGGCGCCTGGCACCCCTGGGACCCGGCGGCCGACTACCACGGCACCCACGTGGCCGGTGAGATCGCCGCCGCGCGCAACGGGATCGGCGTGGCCGGGGTCGCGCCAGGCGTGAAGATCGCGGCGATCAAGGTCAGCGAGCCGGGCACCGCGCTGTTCTACCCGGAGAGCGTGGTCTGCGCCTTCGTCTTCGCCGCCGACCACGGCATCGCGGTCACCAACAACAGCTATTACATCGACCCGTGGCTCTACAACTGCCCGAGCGACCCCGACCAGCGGGCCATCGTGGACGCCGTGCGACGCGCCGCCGCGTACTCCGAGCGCAAGGGCGTACTGAACGTCGCCGCCGCGGGCAACAGCGACGACGACCTCAACTCCCACGCCCTGACCGACACATCGAGCCCGGACGACTCCACCGCGGTCACCCGCACCGTCGACCCGCACGTGTGCCTCGACCTCCCGACCCAACTGCCCGGCGTCGTGACGGTCTCCGCGACCGGCGCCCAGAACCTCAAGTCGTACTACTCCAGTTACGGCCTGACCGTGATCGACGTGGCCGCGCCCGGCGGCGACAGCAGGCAGATCCCCGACACCCCGTCCGGCAACGGCCGCATCCTGTCGACGCTGCCCGGCGGCAAGTACGGCTACCTCCAAGGCACTTCGATGGCCAGCCCGCACGTGGCGGCGGTCGCGGCGCTGATCAAGAGCCGTCACCCGCACGCCTCGCCCGCGCAGCTCCAGGCGCTGCTCAAGATCGAGGCGAACAACCCCGGCTGCCCGACCGGGCCCGCGCAGGACGCCACCTGCACCGGGCCGAAGGCGTACAACAGCTTCTACGGTCACGGCATCGTGGACGCGCTGAACGCCGTCACCCGGTAACGCCCGCCAAGACGGCCCGCACGCACGGCCGTTACCGGCCGCGTACCGCCCTCAGGGCTTCACCAGCACCTTGAGGGCGGTGCGCTCGTCCATCGCGCGGTAGCCCTTCGGCACGTCCTCGAGACCGACCGTCAGATCGAAGACCGGGGACGGGTCGACGGTGCCGTCCAGCACGTCGGGGAGCAGTTCCGGGATGTACGTGCGGACGGGCGCGACGCCGCCGCGCAGGGTGATGTTGCGGTCGAACATCTCGCCGAGGTCGAGACCGGTGCCGCTGCCGTGCGGGACGCCGACGTAGCCGATCGCGCCGCCGTCGCGGGTGATGCCGACGGCGGTGCGCATCGACTGCTCGGTGCCGACCGCCTCGATCACCGCGTGCGCGCCCTGGCCGCCGGTCAGTTGACGTACCGCCGCCACGGCCTCGTCGCCGCGCTCGGCGACCACGTCGGTGGCGCCGAAGTCCCGCGCGATGTCGGTGCGCGACGTGTGCCGTCCGAGCGCGATGATCCGCTCGGCGCCCAGCCGCTTCGCGGCCAGGACCCCGCACAGGCCGACCGCGCCGTCCCCGACCACCGCCACCGTCGCGCCGGGCCGCACGCCCGCGCCGACCGCCGCGTGGTGGCCGGTGCCCAGCACGTCGGACAGCGACAGCAGGGCGGTCAGCAGCCGCTCGTCGCTGAGCGCCGCCGCGGGCAGCTTCACCAGCGTGGCGTCGGCGTACGGCACCCGGACGGCCTCGCCCTGGCCGCCGTCGGACTGCCCCTCCTCGCCGATCGAGCCCCAGAAGCCGCCGTGCGCGCACGACGTGGTCAGGCCCTCGACGCAGTACGCGCACACGCCGTCCGACCACACGAAGGGCGCCACCACCAGGTCGCCGGGGCGCAGCCCCGCCACCTCGGCGCCGGTCTCCTCGACCACCCCGAGGAATTCGTGGCCGATCCGCTGGCCGGGCTTGCGGGCCGACTCGCCGCGGTACGCCCACAG
The DNA here is from genome assembly GCF_042957385.1 of Streptomyces sp. NPDC008079. Classification (NCBI taxonomy): domain Bacteria; kingdom Bacillati; phylum Actinomycetota; class Actinomycetes; order Kitasatosporales; family Streptomycetaceae; genus Streptomyces; species Streptomyces sp. NPDC008079. Next base: position 515,541 of record NZ_JBIBIC010000002.1, on the reverse strand, counting down.
GTCGCTTCCGCAGATGCAGGCGCGCACCACGCGGACCACCGCGTCGCCGGGCCGCCGGATCCTCGCGTCCGGCACCTCCTCCACCCTGAGGTCGTGGGGTGCCTGGATCACGGTGGCGCGCATGGCGGTGTCCTCGCTGGTCAGCTCGTTGTCGGTGGGGCGTCTCCACGGTACGCCAGAGGGCCCGCGGTCCTCACATCCCGGACGGGCTGGACGCGAGGTCGGGCGCGGCGGGCGTCAGGGCCGGCCCGGCCGCGTCCGCGGGGCGCCAGCCGGGGCCGCGGAAGAGGTAGCCGGCGCGGGCGCGCCAGGTGGGGGCGGCGCGGAGGTCGCGGGCGAGGGCGGCGTACTCGTGGGTGGCGACCCGCAGGGGGTTGTAGGTGGCGATGTTCTTGGTGAGGCCGTAGACGGGGGCGTCGGTCTCGGGGGTGAAGGAGCGGAAGAGGCGGTCCCAGACGATGAGGATGCCGCCGAAGTTGCGGTCGAGGTAGCCGCCCTGCGAGGCGTGGTGGACGCGGTGGTGCGAGGGGGTGTTGAGGGTGAACTCCAGCGGGGCGGGCAGCTTGCCGACGCGTTCGGTGTGGATCCAGAACTGGTAGACGAGACTGACGGCGGTGCAGAACGCGAGGGCGGCCGGGTGCACGCCGAGGGCGATCAGCGGGAGGTAGAACGGCCAGGAGGTGAGGCTGGTCCAGGGCTGCCGCAGCGCCGTGGAGAGGTTGAACTTCCGGCTGGAGTGGTGCACGACGTGGCAGGCCCACAGGACGCGGATCATGTGGTGGCCGCGGTGCGACCAGTAGTAGAAGAAGTCCTGCGCGAGCAGTATCAGGGGCAGCGTCCACCACTCGACGGGCACCCGCAGCGGGGTCACCGCGTAGAGCCCGGAGTAGACCGCCACGATCGGGATCTTCCACAGCGCGTCGGTGACCAGACTGCCGAGACCCATCGACAGGCTCGCGGCGGTGTCCTTGGTGCCGTATCCGGCGGAGTCCTCGTCGGGGTGAAAGCGGTAGCTCACCATCTCGACGACGGTGAGCAGTACGAAGGCGGGTATCGACCACAGCACGACATCGGGGAGTTGGGGCATGAGCGCACCATAAAGGCGCGTACAGGGCACCCGCCAGACCTTGTTACCGACAAGTAAGGAAAGCGGGTGGCGGTAGCTGTCAGTGGCGAGCCGTATTCTCTGTGACCATGCTCGACAACCTGGCCGCCCAGACACCGCCGCCGTCCCCGTGGCCTCCCGCCTATCCGGACGGTTACGCCGTGGTCGACGTCGAGACCACGGGGCTCGGCCGGGACGACCGGATAGTGTCCGCGGCGGTGTACCGGCTGGACGCCCGCGGCGAGGTGCAGGACCACTGGTATTCGCCCGTCAACCCGCTGCGCGACCCCGGCCCGGTGTGGATCCACGGACTCACCAGCGCGATGCTCGCCGACGCCCCGCTCTTCCCCGAGATCGCCGACCAGCTCGCCGAACGCCTCGCGGGGCGCGTCCTGGTGGCGCACAACGCGGTCTTCGACTGGTCGATGCTCGCCCGCGAGTACGCGCGCGCCCGGTCCGTCGCACCCGTCGAGCAGCGGCTGTGCACCATCGTCCTGGCCAAGGAGCTGCGGCTGCCCCTGGCCAACCACAAGCTGGAGTCGCTGGCCGCGCACTACGGGGTCGAGCAGCGGCGCGCCCACCACGCCCTCGACGACGCGCGCGTCCTGGCCGAGGCGTTCCGCCCGAGCCTGCACCTGGCCGCCGCGGCCGGTCTCCCCCTGCCGCTGCACACCTGCCGCCCGCTGACCGAGTGGGTCGACGGCTCCGACACGGTCCCCTCGCCGCGCCCCGGCGCCTCCTACGGGCCCGGCTCGTACCGCGCCACCGGCTGGCGCCCGGCCCGCAAACGGCCCGCGTGCCCGTATCCCAACCCCGGCCGCCTCGCTCCCGACGGGCCCCTGGTCCAGGGGATGCGGGTCGCCTTCTCCGGTGACACCGGCATCGACCGCGAGCTGCTGGAGGACCGCGCCACCGACGCCGGGCTCCACGTCGCCTCCAGCGTCAGCCGCCTCACCAGCCTGCTGGTCACGAACGACCCGGACTCCCCGACCTCGAAGGCCGTCAAGGCCCGGCAGTTCGCCACCCCGGTCATCGACGAGGCCCGCTTCACCGAACTCCTCAAGGCCGTCACCCCCGCGGCGGGCGTGCACGGCTAGGGCATCGGACCGGGCGGGCACGCCTAGCGGGCCGGGCGGACCGGGCGAGCGCGTCGAACGCGTCGAGCGGGCACGGTTAGCGCGTCGGGCGGGCCGGGCGGGGCTCCATCCAGGTGACTCTCGCGCGACGCGGGGCCTCCCGCGTTGCCCCGGCGCGCTCAGGGCAGCAGCCTGGGCACATGGCCCGATGCGAGGTTTGCGGAAACGACTACGTCATGAGCTTCGAGGTGCACGCCCAAGGCGCGGTGCACGTCTTCGACAGCTTCGAGTGCGCCATCCACCGTATGGCGCCGATCTGCGAGCACTGCCGGGTGCGGATCGTCGGCCACGGCGTGGAGGTGGACGGCCACTGGTACTGCGGCGGGCACTGCGCGAAGGCGGAGGGCGCGGCCGGGATCGTGGACAAGGTCGGCTCGATCGCCTGAGACCGGCCGGCCGCCCCGCACCCCGTCCGACCACGGCCGCCCCCGCCTGAGGCCCCCCTCCGGAAGCCCCGCCCCGACCGAGTTGTACCGTCGTGGGGTGTACCGCTTCCTCTGGTCCCGCCAATGGGTGATCCTCACCCTCCTCGGTCTGGTCATGATGCCCACCATGGTCAGACTGGGCTTCTGGCAGCTCCATCGGCACGAGCACCGGGTGGCGAACAACAAGATCATCGCGGCGAGCCTGAAGGCCGCCCCGGTCGAGGTCGAGTCGGTGACACATCCGGGTGCCGTGCTGCCGAAGACCGATCTGTACAAGTCGGTGACGGCGACCGGGCACTTCGACACGGCGCACGAGGTGGTGGCCCGGCACCGGACGGCGGGCAACGACGGCTCGGACGACACGTCGGGCGGCGGCCAGGAGGTCGGCTACCACGTGATCACCCCGCTGGTGCTGGCCGACGGCCGCGCGGTGCTGGTGAACCGGGGCTGGATCTCGCCGGGCAACGACCCGACCGCGTTCCCGAAGATCACGCCGCCGCCGTCCGGCGAAGTGACGGTCACCGGGCGGCTGCGCCCCGACGAGACGACGTCGTCGACGGGCATCCGCAACCGCTCGGGCCTGCCGGACCGGCAGATCATGCTGATCAGCAGCACCGTGGACGCGAAGTACATGCCGCAGACGCTGCTTTCGGGCTACATGGAGCTGGTGTCCATCACGCCGAAGCCGGGTCCGCACCAGCCCGCGCTCATCCCCGAGCCCGACCACAGCAGCATCGGCCCGCACATGGCGTACGCGATCCAGTGGTGGCTGTTCACGGGCATGGTGCCGGTCGGCTGGGTGGTGCTGCTGCGCCGCGAGCGCGCCGAACGGCTCGCGGCCCGCGAGAAGCAGGACAATCCGGAGAGCCCGCAGGAACCCGAGGGCAGCGTTCCGGTAGCGGTCTGACGCCCCGCCCCCGCACGCTACGGAGACGAGGGCCCGGCGCACACCGTGTCCGGGCGAGGCGAGGACCACCGGAAGGCGGCGAGGCGGCACCGTGCCAGGACGTATCGAGGATTACGCGCTCATCGGCGATCTCCAGACCGCCGCGCTGGTGGGCAGGGACGGTTCCATCGACTGGCTGTGCCTGCCCCGCTTCGACTCGGCCGCCTGCTTCGCCGCGCTGCTCGGCGACGAGGGCAACGGCCGCTGGCTGCTGGCGCCGACGGGCGCGCGGACGTGTTCGCACCGCTCGTACCGGGGCGACACGCTGGTGCTCGACACCTTCTGGGAGACCCCGACCGGGACCGTCAAGGTCACCGACTTCATGCCGCAGCGCGACCGGGCGCCCGATGTGATCAGGATCGTCGAGGGCGTGTCGGGCCAGGTCGACATGCGGGCCGAGCTGACGCTGCGGTTCGACTACGGCGCGGTCGTGCCGTGGATGCGGCGCGCCGACGGGCACCGGGTGGCCGTCGCGGGCCCCGACTCGGTCTGGCTGCGCAGCGACCCGCCGGTCCGGGCGTACGGCAGGGACATGCGCACGTACTCCGACTTCACCGTCGCCGAGGGCGACCGGGTCGCGTTCATACTGACCTGGCACCCCTCGCACGAGAAGCGCCCGCGCCGGTTCGACCCGTACGAGGCGCTGGACCACAGCCTGGCCGACTGGGACGAGTGGTCGGCCCGCTGCCGTTACGAGGGGCCGTGGCGGTCGGCCGTGGTGCGGTCGCTGATCACGCTCAAGGCGCTGACGTACGCGCCCACCGGTGGCATCGCCGCCGCCGCGACCACGTCGCTGCCCGAGGAGATCGGCGGGGTCCGCAACTGGGACTACCGCTACTGCTGGCTGCGTGACGCGGCGCTGACCCTCAACGCCCTGGTGGAGGGCGGCTATCTCCAGGAGGCGGGCGCCTGGCGCGACTGGCTGCTGCGCGCGGTGGCGGGCAACCCGGCCGACCTCCAGATCATGTACGGCATCGGCGGCGAGCGGCGGCTGACGGAGTACGAGGTGCCGTGGCTGCGCGGCTACGAGGGCTCGGCGCCGGTCCGGATCGGCAACGCCGCCGCGGGACAGCTCCAACTCGACGTGTACGGCGAGGTGTTGGACTCGCTGTTCCTGGCACGGGCGGCCGGGATGCGCGACGAGCCGCACGCCTGGAATCTGCAACGCGCCCTGATGGACTTCCTGGAGTCCGCGTGGCACCAGCCGGACGAGGGCATCTGGGAAGTCCGCGGCCCGCGCCGCCACTTCGTGCACTCCAAGGTGATGGCCTGGGTCGCCGCCGACCGCGCGGTGCGGACCGTGGAGGCGCTGCCGCGGCTCAAGGGCGATGTGGGGCTGTGGCGTTCGATGCGCGCCCAGGTGCACGCGGAGGTCTGCGAGAAGGGCTACGACGCGCGGCGCAACACCTTCACGCAGTCCTACGGCTCCGAGGAGCTGGACGCGGCGACGCTGCTCATCCCGCAGGTGGGATTCCTGCCGCCCACCGACCGCCGCGTGATCGGCACGGTGGAGGCGGTCCGCCGCGAACTGGACCTGGGCGGCTTCGTCCGCCGCTACACCCCGGACGCGGTCGGCGTGGACGGGCTGCCCGGCTCCGAAGGGGCCTTCCTGGCCTGCTCGTTCTGGCTCGCGGACGCGCTGTACGCGATCGGCCGCCAGGACGAGGCGACCGAGCTGTTCGAGCGGCTGCTGACGTTGCGCAACGACGTCGGGCTGCTCGCCGAGGAGTGGGACCCGGTCGCCGGGCGGCTGCTGGGCAACTTCCCGCAGGCGTTCAGCCACGTCGGACTCGTCAACACCGCGCTCGCCCTGTCGGGCGTGCCTGCCATAAGGGACTGCTGACCATGGATCTCGGACTCGACGGACGGGTGTACGTCCTCACCGGCGCCAGCCGCGGCCTGGGCTTCGCCACGGCCCGCGAACTGGTCGCCGACGGCGCGAAGGTGGTGGTCTCCGGGCGCACGGCGGAGGCGGTGGCCGCCGCGGCCGGGCAACTGGGCGGCCAGGACACGGCGTTGGGCGTCGCCGCCGACAACTCCGCCCCGGATACGGCGCAGCGGCTGCTGACGGCGGCCCGCGAGCGCTTCGGCCGGGTCGACGGGGTGCTGATCAGCGTCGGCGGACCGCCGGCCGGCGCCGCCGCCGACAGCACCGACGAGCAGTGGCTGCGGTCCTTCGAGACGGTGTTCCTGGGCGCGGTGCGGCTGGCCCGCGCCGCCGCGGCCGAGTTGTCGGACGGCGGTGTCATCGGCTTCGTGCTCTCCGGTTCGGTCCGCGAGCCGATCCCCGGCCTCGCCATGTCGAACGGTCTGCGGCCGGGCCTCGCGGGCTTCGCCAAGACCCTTGCCGCCGAGCTGGGGCCGCGCGGCATCCGGGTGGTCGGCCTGCTGCCGTCGCGGATCGACACCGACCGGGTACGGGAGCTGGACGCGCTCGGCGGCGACGAGGCGGCGGCCAGGGCCAGGGCGAGCGCGACGATCCCGCTGCGGCGCTACGGCACGCCCGAGGAGTTCGGCCGGGCCGCGGCCTTCCTGCTCTCGCCCGCCGCGTCGTATCTGACCGGTGTGCTGCTGCCGGTGGACGGCGGCGCCCAGCGCGCCCTGTGACGGGACGCGAAGAGCCCCCACCGACGGCTCGGTGGGGGCTCCGCGAGAGCGGGGCGGGCGGCCGGGTCAGCTGACCCGCGCCGCGCGGTGCCTGACCGCGCGCAGCCGCGCCTCGGCGGGCAGCTTGTCCAGACCGGCCGACGTACGGGCGCGGTGGAGCACCGCGCTGTCGAGACCGGCGACGACCTCGTCCGGGGTGGCGTCGGCCGCCAGGCCCAGCACTATCCGGGCGACCGGTGCGCCGCGCTTGCCGCGCAGCGCCGCTCTGGCCCACTCCACGCCGTCGTACGCCTCGGTCTCCGAGGTCAGCACGTTCTCCACGGCCCGGCCGCGCAGCAGCGCGCCCTGTCCGTCGCCGCTGTCGACCCGGAGCTGGCGCAGCCGCCGGGTGTGGGCCTGGGCGAGCAGCCACCACAGGGCGGCGAGCACGAGCACGCCGAGCACGGCGATGACCACCGGCCACCACCAGCCGTCGGAGCGGTAGCGGGTCCTGTCGTGCGCGGTGAGCAGCACGTCCTTGGGGCCGGTGAAGGGCCACCAGTGCGGCATCGTGAAATTCCACCGGCGTTGCAGGTCGAGGCCGCCGAGCAGCACGGACAGGCCCACGACCAGCAGGACGAGTCCGGTCAGCGCGAGCAGGACCCGGTTCAGTACGGTACGCATCCGCCCGGTCACCCCTTCTTCTCTGCGCGCTGGACATGGACGTGGAGCTGCGGCGGTTTGGCGAGGCCGAGCTGGCGTACGGCGTTGCCAAGCGCGGTCGTCAGGTCCGTGCGCACCGCGTCGAGTTCGCGGAAGTGCGAGGAGCCGTGCGCCGTGATCCGGCGGCGGCCGACCTTGACCCGTACCCAGCGGATGCCCGGTACCTCCATCGCCCGGTCGCGCAGCACCAGTTCGGCCGCGTGCCGGTCGAGTCCGGCGCGGACGCCGTTCTCGCCGCGCCGGGTCATCGGCAGCAGTCCGCGCTCGCCCGGTGTGAGGGCGAGCAGGATCAGCCAGAGGCCGAGCACGGCGGCCACGGCGGCGCCGACGATCACCCAGACGTTGTCCAGGTGGCGGGTGGCCAGCTCGTCGGCGAGCCGGGTCCGCCAGGCCATCGCGCGCCGGTCGGCGCGGACGGCGGCGATGTCGTACAGGAAGAGACCGGCGATCCCGAGGAGCACCGCGGCGGTGATCGCCGCGGGCACCCGGCGTCCGGCCCAGAACCGGCGCGCCTTGACCGGGGTCTGATCCGCGGTCAGGGCGTACGGCTCAAGGGTGCGGGTGGCGGGGTCCGTGAGCGTGTCGCCTCCGGCGAGGACGCCGGGGGTACCGCCCGCGGGGGACGATCCCGGACCGGACGCCGGACCGTACCCCGCGCCCGGCCCCTGCTCGGCCGCCGCGCCCACCGCGTATCCGGACTCCGAGCCGTGTTCGGCGCCGCCGTCGTCCCCTTCGGAAGCCTGCCCGTAAGCCTGCCCGTAAGCCTGCTCGGAGCCGTACTCGGAGGCCCCGTATTCCTGGTCCTGAGCGTGTTCCGAGCCGTGCTCGGGAGTCCGCCGGGAGCGGTCGTCGTCGGGACCCTGCTCGGGGCCCCGCCGCTCCCCCTGCCCCGGCTCAGCGCCGGCGTTCGGCTTCTTCCAGGGACTCTCGCTGTCGCTCACTGGACCCTTCCCTCGTCCTTGCGGCGGTCGGCGGCCGAGTGCAACCGCTCCACCTCGACCGCGACCTCGGGAACCGACATGCCGGTCAACGCCTCGACGCGGGACGTGACATGGCTGCGCACCGAGCCGCACACCGAGCCGATGTCGGTGGGGTAGCCCAGTTCAAGGGTGAGCCGCAGCCGCGCGCTGTCCTTGCGGACCGAGACCGAGGCGTGCGGGGAGTGGTCCTTCGGCACCAGTGCGGCGCCCGGCGCGTCCGTCAGGACCTCGCCGGCCGCCTGGGCGGCGATCTTCGCGACCACCCGGTCCGCGATCCGCAGTGCCCCGCGGTCGGCCGCGGGCAGCGGTGCGGGGACGGCTGTCCCCATCAGCGCCGCCGGTCGCGGTCGCGGCCACGGTCACGCGAGCGGAAGAACTCCCCAGGTTCCAGATCGCCGTCGAGGAATTTGCCCGCCACGAAACCGACCGCGCCGAGCGCCGCCACCAGCAGAAAAGCACCGAACCCGCCGAAATACCCGGCGAATCCGAGCGCCATTCCGACGGCCAGGCCGATCACCGCCATGCTCATCGTCCGCACTCCGTCCCATTGGTCGTGTTGACCATCTCCGTCTGCACTGGCTTGGACCCTTACTGGACCCGTTGCTCACGCTCGTCGTCGTCATCTTCGTCGGGAAGTTTCACGTCGCCCACGGCGACGTTGACCTCGACGACCTCGAGACCGGTCATCCGCTCCACGGCGTTGACCACGTTCTCCCGTACGGCGCGGGCCACTTCGACGATCGACACGCCGTATTCGACGACGATGTCCAGGTCGAGCGCGGTCTGCACCTCGCCGACCTCGGCCTTCACGCCGCGCGACACCGACTTGGTGCCGCCGGGCACGCGGTCGCGGACCGCGCCGAAGGTGCGCGACAGGCCGGTGCCCATCGCGTGCACGCCGACCACGTCACGGGCGGCGAGTCCGGCGATCTTCTCCACCACGCCGTCGGCGATCGTCGTGCGTCCGCGCGTGGCCGGGTCGCCGAGCGCTTTGCGCCCGCCCGCGCTGCCCTTGTCCAGGGTCCTGCCCTCGGCCGCTGACGAGCCCTCGGGCTCCGGCCGGTCGTACTGTGCGGTGTCCGTCATCGCGAGTCGTCCCTTCGTATGGGCTGCTCCGTGCCCCACACTATGTGCGCATGCCCCCGCGCGCTGCGGGGAACCGGCGAGAGGGCTGTTCCGACCCCCCAAGAGAGTGGTCGGCCTGCGGAAGGCGATATCTGGTGACCATGGACCGACTGGCCCGGACCGTACGGGAGCAGGTCGCGCTGGGCCGCCTGCTCCCGCTCGGCACCCCCGACGACAACGCCTGGATGACCGAGCGCGCGGCCGTACGCGCGCTGCGGTGGACGACCGCGGGGCTGTCCGGGGTACGGCTGGGCGGGGTGTCCCTGGCGCTGGCGGAAAGCGGGGGCGAGGCGCCGGAGTCCGGTCCGGTGGGCGCGCTGCCGCACCTGCCGGTACGGATCGAGGCGTCGTTCGAGGCGACCGCCGACGAGCCGCTGCCGCAGGCCGCCGACCGGCTGCGCGACGTGCTGTGGACGACCGCGCGCGACGGGCTCGGCATCGCCGTGACGGAGGTTGACCTCCAGGTCACGGGGTTGCTGGACGGTGACGACGCGCCCGTGAGCGAGCTGGCGGGCGCCGAGGACGCGGAGCCGGACGGCGACGAGGCTCCCGTACCGCTCGACCCCAGTGGCCTCGCGGAAGCCGTGGCAACCGCGGCGCTGACCGTGCCCGGTGTCGTACGGCTGAGCAGGCGGCCGGTCGGCCTCGGCTCCGGTGTGCGGATCCAGGACACGGCGGCGGATTCGGCCGGGGATTCGGCGGGCTCCGACGAGGCGCCGGGCCGCCGCGTCCAGGTGCAGATCGCGGTGTCGCCGGGCCACCGGCCGCTGGAGGTGGCCCGGTCGGTGGCCGCCGCCGTCGCGGTCGCGGCGGCCGAGGGCGCGCCCGGTCCGGTGCGTACCGCCATCGTGGTGACGGACGCGGGCTGATCCCTCCCGCGCCCCGTGAGACGTCCGGCGCGGACGGGCGGCTACTCGCCCACGCCCGCCAGATCGCGCAGGCGGCGGCCCTGGGCGGCGCGTTCGGCCGCGTACTGCTCCTTCTCGGTATGGGAGGCGGCGCCGCGCAGCAGGCCCTTGGTCTCGACGACCGCGTCGCGCGGCGGCGCGAGCAGGGCGCCGACCAGGTCGGTGACGGCGGCGTCGAGTTCGGCGGCGGGCACGACGAGGTTGGCCAGGCCGGTGCGCTCGGCCTCGTCGGCGTGCACGAAGCGGCCGGTGGCGCAGATCTCCAGGGCGCGGCCGTATCCGACCAGTTCGACCAGCGGCTTGGTGCCGGTGAGGTCGGGGACCAGGCCGAGACCGGTCTCGCGCATGGCGAACTGCACGTCGTCCGCGCAGACGCGCAGATCGCAGGCGAGGGCGAGCTGGAAGCCCGCGCCGATGGCGTGGCCCTGGACCGCGGCGACCGTGATCACATCGGTCCGCCGCCACCAGGTGAAGGCGTCCTGGTACGTGGCGATGGCAGCGTCGAGTCCGGCCTCCGAGCCACGCGCGAGGTCGAGGAACGACGGCTCACCGTCGAAGCCCTCGGGCGTGAACGCCTGGCGGTCGAGGCCCGCGGAGAAGGACACGCCCTCACCGCGCAGCACGACGACGCGTACCTGTCCCGGCAGCAACTGGCCCGCCTCGGTCAGGGCACGCCACAGGGCGGGCGACTGAGCGTTGCGCTTGGCCGGATTGCACAGGGTGATGTGCGCGACGGAGTCGTCGACGGCTAGCCGGACTCCGTCACGTTCGAGCAGGATCTTGGCGTCGGGCACTGGGCACCTCCGAGCGGACCGGACTGGATTACCGAAGAGTAACCAACCGGACCCGCCGGACCGCCCCCGGCCCTTGATACTCGCGGAGCCCTCAGGCCGTGGCGGCCTTCTTGCCCCGTGTGGCACCGCCGCGACCGCGCAGGGTCACGCCGGACTCGCTGAGCATCCGGTGCACGAATCCATAGGAGCGGCCGGTCTCTTCGGCCAGCGCCCGGATGCTCGCACCGGAGTCGTACTTCTTCTTCAGGTCTGCCGCGAGCTTCTCGCGCGCGGCGCCGGTCACCCGGCTGCCCTTCTTCAGAGTCTCGGCCACCCGTGCCTCCTCCAGGGAAGTGCGCTATGGACTCTCATGATCACCCCTAAGGGCGTTCCTGGCCACCCATTCGACAAGGTCCATCACGGGACATTCACCGGAGGAATGCCTGGATACGCCGGTGCGAAGGGGCCGGGAGCGGCTTTTCCGGGGCGGCAATTCCGTACGGAGAAGGGTGTGCGGGCAATAGCGGCAGGTCAGCCGTGGTCGGTAAGGAGTTCTCCGACGTCACACCACTGATCACGGCGGCGGTCGCCCGTACCGCGCCCCGTGGGCGCGCGGTACGAGCCGGACTCACGCAGATGAAGGATGATCAGTGGGCCGAATGATCGAATCGACATGATCACTTCGTGCGGGTGCGGGCCTCTGAGCCGCCCCGCGCCCCGCGCGGGGCGGCGCCCGGCCGGGCGCCGCCGGGGCTCAGGCCAGCGAGACCAGGTCCTTGTAGTCCTGGCCCCACAGGTCCTCCACGCCGTCCGGCAGCAGGATGATCCGCTCCGGCTGGAGCGCGTCCACGGCGCCCTCGTCGTGGGTGACCAGGACGACCGCGCCGGTGAAGGTGTGCAGCGCGCCCAGGATCTCCTCGCGGCTGGCGGGGTCGAGGTTGTTGGTGGGCTCGTCGAGCAGCAGCACATTGGCGCTGGAGACGACGAGCGAGGCGAGCGCGAGCCGGGTCTTCTCGCCGCCGGAGAGCACCCCGGCGGGCTTGTCGACGTCGTCGCCGGAGAAGAGGAACGAGCCGAGGATCTTGCGGATCTCCACCAGATCGGTGTCGGGCGCGGCCGACCGCATGTTCTCCAGCACGGTGCGGTCCGGGTCGAGCGTCTCGTGCTCCTGCGCGTAGTAGCCGAGCTTGAGGCCGTGTCCGGGCGTCACCTGGCCGGTGTCGGCCTGCTCGACACCGGCGAGCAGGCGCAGCAGCGTGGTCTTGCCCGCGCCGTTCAGACCGAGGATGACGACCCGCGAGCCGCGGTCGATCGCGAGGTCGACGTCGGTGAAGATCTCCAGCGACCCGTACGACTTGGACAGGCCCTCGGCCATCAGCGGGGTCTTGCCGCACGGGGCGGGGTCGGGGAAGCGCAGCTTGGCGACCTTGTCGGAGGCGCGTACCGCCTCCAGGCCGGACAGCAGCTTCTCCGCGCGGCGCGCCATGTTCTGCGCGGCGACCGTCTTGGTGGCCTTGGCACGCATCTTGTCGGCCTGTGAATTCAGGGCGGCGGCTTTCTTCTCCGCGTTGGCCCGCTCGCGCTTACGGCGCTTCTCGTCGGCCTCGCGCTGTTGCTGGTAGAGCTTCCAGCCCATGTTGTACACATCGATTTGCGACCGGTTGGCGTCCAGGTAGAAGACCTTGTTCACCACGGTCTCGATGAGGGTGGCATCGTGCGAGATCACGATGAATCCACCGCGGTACGTCTTCAGGTAGTCGCGCAGCCAGGCGATGGAGTCGGCGTCGAGGTGGTTGGTGGGCTCGTCCAGGAGCAGGGTGTCGGCGTCCGAGAAGAGGATCCTGGCCAGTTCGACGCGGCGGCGCTGGCCGCCGGAGAGGGTGTGGAGCTGCTGCCCGAGGATGCGGTCGGGCAGTCCGAGCGCGGCGGCGATGGTGGCGGCCTCGGCCTCGGCGGCGTATCCGCCCTTGGTGAGGAATTCCGTCTCCAGACGCGAGTACTTCTTCATCGCGTTCTCGCGGGTGGCGCCCTTTCCGGTGGCCATCCGCTCCTCGTTCTCCCGCATCTTGCGCAGGACGGTGTCGAGGTCGCGGGCGGACAGGATGCGGTCGCTGGCGAGGGTGTCGAGGTCCCCGGTGCGCGGGTCCTGCGGGAGATAGCCGACCTCGCCGCTGCGGGTGACGGTGCCTGCGGCGGGCTGGCCCTCCCCCGCGAGCACCTTGGTCAGGGTGGTCTTGCCCGCTCCGTTGCGGCCGACCAGGCCGATGCGGTCGCCCTTGGCGACGCGGAAGGAGGCGGACTCGATGAGGATGCGGGCGCCGGCGCGCAGCTCAAGGCCGGTGGCAGTGATCACGGGAAAAGCTCCAGGACAGGACGGACGACGGAAACGGGCGCGAGGTCGTACGCCGTGGCTAATCGAGGAATAGAACTGCCATGGGGCTCAGTCTACCGGCGGCCGGCAAACGGTTTACCGCGCCGGGGGGCGCGGGCGTCGCGGGGCCGAGTGCCCCCGCCCCCGGTCAGGGGCGCGCCGGTACCCGGCCACCGGTGCGCCGAAGTGGGGCACATCACACATAATCGGCACATGCGGTTCGACGACGACACTCCGCTCGACACCTCGCAGGTCCAGGACCGGCGGGGCGGTTCGGGCGGCGGCCCCGGCGGGAAGCTGGTGGGCGGCGGAATCGCCGGGCTGCTCGCGGTCGTGATCGGCCTGGTGCTGGGCATCAGCCCCGACCAACTCGGCCTCAGCGGCGGCTCCGACACCGTCTCGGACACGCGCGCGGCCGGCGCCGGTCTGGCGCGGAGCTGTTCGACCGGGCGGGACGCCAACGCGCAGGAGCAGTGCCGGATCGTGGCCGTGGTCAACAGCGTGCAGGCGTACTGGACCGCCGAGTTCAGCCGCCGCGGCGCCGCGTACCGGACCGCGCCGACGGTGTTCTTCGACGCTCCGGTGAGCACCGGCTGCGGTCCGGCCGACCCGCGGACCGGGCCGTTCTACTGCCCCGCGGACCGCAAGGTCTATATCGACTTGAATTTCTTCCAGACGTTGCAGACCCAATTCGGCGCCAAAGGCGGGCCGTTCGCAGAAAGCTATGTCGTCGCGCACGAATACGGCCACCATGTGCAGAATCTGACGGGTGTTCTGAGCGCGGCCCAGGACGGCCGCAGCGGGGCCGACAGCGCGTCCGTACGCGTGGAGTTGCAGGCCGACTGCTATGCCGGGCTGTGGGCGAAGAACGCCACCAGGACCCTCAATCCGGCCACCGGCACCTCGTTGATCACGGCGGTGACGCCCGACGACATCGCGCGCGGTCTCGACGCGGCGGCGGCCGTCGGCGACGACACGATCCAGTCGCGGGCGCAGGGGCGGGTGACGCCGGACGCCTGGACGCACGGGTCCGCGGCGCAGCGTCAGCAGTGGTTCACCACCGGGCTGAGGACCGGGGACCTGGCGGCCTGCGACACCTTCGGCTGAGGACCGGCGGGCGGTACGGGTCCCCGCGCGCTGTACGGCGCGGGGGTCGCGTACCGCTCGCGGCGGCTCAGGTCTCGCCGGTGTGGACCTGGAAGGCGGCCCTGCGCATCGCCTTGGCCAGGGCGGGGTCCGGGTGCGCGGCGGCGAGCGCCACGAGCACCTGGACGGTCCTGGGGTGGCCGACATTGCGGACCTCTTCGAGCAGCCCGGGCACCGAGCCCTGGACGGCGGTCTCCAGGTGGCTGACGAGCAGGTGGTCCTCGCCGTGGTCGGCGACGGCCGCGGCCGTGTCGATCCACAGCCAGGTGGCCTCCTCGCGGGTCAGCAGGCCGGTCGCGGTGTCCGGGTCGCCGCCGTCCAACTCCGCCAGCCACAGCACCGCGTAGGGGCGCAGCGTCGGCTCCTCGACCACGCCGCGGACGGCCGGCTCCGCGGGGTCGCCGACCACGCGCAGCGCCTCGAAGGCGAGGCCGCGCAGCAGGGCGTCGTCGCCGCGCGCGGTGTCCAGCAACTCGCCGACGGCCAGCGCGACCGGGCGGGCGGCCAGCCAGGCGCGGTACTCGGCGCGGGCCGGACCCGGCGAGAGGCGGGCGCTGGCCCGCAGCATGGTCTCGGCGGACTGCTCCATGTGTCCCGCGGGGCCCTGCGCGGCCACGCAGATCTGCTCCAGCTTGACCCACACCGCCCAGGAACCGATCGCGGTGAGCGTGACCTCGTCGGGGCGCTTGGGGTCGCGGGGGCGCAGCGCGCCGACCCGGGCGACGGCGTCCAGCGTCCAGTCGAGCAGCGCGGGCAGCGGGTCGGGGGCGTCGCCCGCGCCGTCGGCGGGCGGTTCGTGCCGCTCGGCGCGCAGCTCCGCGACGCGCTGCCGCAGCAGGTCGAGCAGGGTGTCGATCGGCACCGGCTCGTTGGACAGGTGCAGGAAGGACAGCAACTGCGGTGCGGCCTCGATGACTTCGGCGACCAGCGCCGGATCGGGACCGGCCTGCGGGCCCGGCAGGAAGGGGTGGGCCAGCGACCAGGCGTCGAAGAGCGCGACCCAGCCGCGCAGCACGGCGGTGTCGTCGGTGTCCCAGGCCCGCAGCCGCCAGCCGGGCCGTGCGGTGCCGCCGTGCAGTTCGATCAGCCCCGACAGCCGCGCCCGGTCCCATGCGGTACGGATCTGGGGCCGGGTCAGGTCGAGCGCCGCTGCGGCCTGCGCGGCGGCGTCGTCGGGCAGTATGCCGGTCGGTCCCGCGGTGCCGGGGCCGGTGCCGGCCCAGCGCGCGAGCCGTGCGGCGTCGGCCAGTTCGGCGCGGGCCAGCCGGGCGAGCTGCGGCAGCGGCGGCGTGCCCTCGGGCGGCCGCGGGGGTCTGGACCGGCGCGTCGTTGCGGTCCGGCGGGCGGCGGTGAGCGGCCGTCGGGGGACAAGGCGGAGCGGAGTGTCTCGCGGGCTACGGGACGTCACTGGAGAAGTCTCTCCGGTGAGCGCCCATAATCCCAAACGGAACCCGGCCCGATGATCTACAAGGGTGCCCCGGGGGCGCTCTTCCGGGCCCCTTCGGGCGCGCGTTATCGCAGCTCAGCGGGGGTTTCCGGGGCGGCTCTCACCCTGATGGGGCGGTCTTGACACCGGTCACATCAGTGGTGTGAGGAATCGCCGCAACGTCTCCTCGTAGTCCGCCGGGTTGACGTTCCACATCGCCGCGTGCGGCGCGTCGGGCACGGTGTGGAGGGTCACCAAGTCGGCTCGGAGGGCCGCGAGTTCGCGGGAGGCGGCCCACGGGGCGAGGGTGTCGCCCGGTCCGTGCACGAGCAGGGTGGGGACGGTCAGCCGCGCCGGGTCCGCCGCGGCGGCGACCGGCTCGGGGAGCAGGCCGGTACGGCCCTCGGCGGCGCGGACGGCGAGCGGCATCAGCGCGTCGGGGACGCCGTTGGACTCGGCGGCGGCGCGGACGGTGGCCTCCCAGTCGAGCACCGGCGAGTCCAGCACCAGGCCGCTGACCCGGTCGCGTACCGGGGACCCGGCCAGCGCGTGCAGGGCCATCGTGGCGCCGGTGGACCAGCCGAAGAGCACCAGCCGCTGGGCGCCGTACTCGACCGCGTACCGCATCGCCGCGTCGAGGTCGCGCCATTCGGTGGCGCCGAGGTGGCCGATGCCGTCGGGGGACGCGGGGGCGCCGGGGTCGTTGCGGTAGGCGAGCAGGAGCTGCGGGAGGCCGTGGGCGTGCAGGGCGGTCGCCACGTTCAGCGGGTGCTCGCGGGTGGCGCCGAGGCCGTGCACCGCGATCACCCAGGTGTCGCGGGCGCCGGGCACGAACCAGGCGGGCAGCGGGCCGAGTTCGCCGCGCAGCAGGACCTCGGTGTGGTCCAGGCCGAGGGCGCTGCCGGGGTCGCCCGCGCACGCCTGCGGGGTCAGCCGGACCCGGGCGCCGGGGGTGAGGGCGCCGCGCTGGACGCTCAGCAGCCGCCGGGTCACCGAGTACGGGGTCAGGTCGAGCACGTCGCCGACGGCGGCGTGCAGATCGTCGCCGGTCAGGCCCCAGACGCCGGGGCGGGCCGAGGACAGGGTGCGGGTGAGCACCACCTGGTCCGCGGTCACGCTGTGCAGCGTCACGTCGCCCTCGGGCACCGGGCCTCTGAGCGACGGCCTCAGGGCGAAGCGGGATCCGTACCGGCCGACCGCCAGCGCGGCCGTTCCGGCACCCAGCACGGTGGTGGCTGCCATGGCCACCGCGGTTCGGGTACGCATCTCTTCCAGTGTGAGCGCGTCGGCCGAAAGCGGCCAGGCGACGGCGGCGGCCGGGTGACGTACGGGCGAGGGACGGCGGCCGGGTGACGTGCGGGGGCCGGGTGACGTACGGGCGAGTGGCGTACGGGGGCGGACGGCGGGTGCGGGGCGGCCGGGCGCGGTGGGCGCGGGGAGAAGCGTGTGTGGAGAAGCGTGTGTGGAGACGGTGGAGAAGCGGCGGCCCGAGTCGTCTAGTCGGCGGGCTCCGGCGCGCCCTGCCCGTAGCCGCGCAGCTTTTCCGCGACTTTGGCCAGCTCGCGGCCGGGGAGCGTACGGGGCTCGTGGCCGTTGGCCGATCCGGCCAGCAGCCAGACGCGGCACATCCACTCCAGCTGGGCGGTGTTGTCGTACGCCTTGTCGAGGGTGTCGGCGTACACGAGGGTGCCGTGGTTGCGCATCAGGCAGCCGGTGCGGTCGCGGAGCGCCTTGAGGACTGCGGCGGCCAGCCTCTCACTGCCGTAGGTGGCGTAGTCCGCGACCCTGACCTGGCCGCCGAGGGCCGCCGCCATGTAGTGGATGACGGGCAGCTTGTCGACGAGGGTGGAGACGGCGGTGGCGTGCGCGGCGTGGGTGTGCACGATCGCGCGGGCGTCGGTGGCGCGGTAGACGGCCAGGTGCATGGGCAGTTCGCTGGTCGGCCGCAGCTCCCCCATGAGGCGGCGGTCCGTGAGATCCACCACTACGGCGTCCGCCGGGCCGAGCCGGTCGTAGGGGACGCCGGTCGGGGTGACCAGCACGAGATCGCCGACGCGGGCCGAGACATTGCCCGAGGTGCCGACCACCAGCCCGTCGGCGACCGTGCGCCGGGCGGTGTCCACCACGTCCGACCAAGCCTTCTCCAAGGAGTCCTGCACACGGGCATTATCACCGCCCGGCCCCCGACGGGCGCGGATCGCCTCCCCGAGGGGTCCGATCGGCCGGATCGGCTTGATACTGACTGAGGCCGCCCGACCGCTCCGGCACCACAAAGCCGCCGTCAGTTCATCTTCCGTTCATCCGCTCTCCGTACGGTCGCCTCGCCACTGTCCGATCAAACGAATGCCTGGGTACATGGAACACATCACGCTCCTGATCGGAATCGTGATCGTCACCGCACTCGTGTTCGACTTCACGAACGGTTTCCACGACACCGCCAACGCGATGGCCACCACCATCTCGACCGGCGCACTCAAGCCAAAGACGGCGGTGGCCATGTCCGCCGTGCTCAACCTCGTCGGCGCCTTCCTCTCGGTGGAGGTCGCCAAGACCATCTCCGGCGGCATCATCGACGAGTCCTCCGGCATCAGACCGGAAGTGATCTTCGCCGGGCTCGTCGGCGCGATCGTCTGGAATCTGCTCACCTGGCTGGCCGGGCTCCCGTCCAGTTCCTCGCACGCCCTGTTCGGCGGCCTCGTCGGCGCCACCCTCGTCTCGGTCGGCACCCACGGTGTGCACGGCGAGGCGGTCGTCATGAAGGTGCTCATCCCGGCCGTCGCCGCGCCGATCGTGGCCGGTCTCGCCGCCACGCTCGCCACCCGGCTCACCTACCGGATCGGCCGCCACGCCGACCCCGAGGCCACCTCCAAGGGCTACCGGGCGGGCCAGATCGCCTCCGCGGGCCTGGTCTCGCTCGCGCACGGCACGAACGACGCGCAGAAGACGATGGGCGTCATCACGCTGGCGCTGATCACCGGCGGCGTCGTCGCCCCGCACGCCGACCCGCCGCTGTGGGTCATCGTCTCGGCGGGCAGCGCCATCGCGCTCGGTACGTACATCGGCGGCTGGCGGATCATCCGCACGATGGGCAAGGGCATCACCGACATCCAGCCGCAGCAGGGCTTCGCCGCCCAGACCGGCGCCGCGGCCACCATCCTCGCCTCCTCGCACCTCGGCTTCGCGCTGTCCACCACGCAGGTCTGCTCCGGCTCCGTGATGGGCGCGGGCCTCGGCCGCAAGGGCGCGGTGGTCCGCTGGAGCACCGCGGGCCGCATGGTCGCCGCGTGGGGGCTCACGCTGCCCGCCGCCGGACTGGTCGCGGCCGGCGCCGCGCTGCTGGCCGACGAGGGCACCTGGGGCGTCACCGCCGTGGCGGTCCTCGGCCTGGCCGTGTGCGCGGTCATCCGTACGGCGTCGCGCCGCAAGCCGGTCACGCACGCCAACGTCAACGACCTGGACGGCGACCCGGCCGCAGGTCCGGACGCGGCGGCCGAGCCGCAGGGCGCGGTCACCGCGGCCATCGCGGCCGTCATCCCGCCGCCCGCCGGGCCCGTCGCGCCCGGCGCCCCCTCCGACACCGTTCCCGGCGCACCCGCCACGGCCTGACCTGCCCCTCCCCCGCGCCTCCCCGCTCTACCTCAAGGACCCAGGGACCCCCTCATGAGCATCGACTGGCACGCGCTCGGCACGGTCTTCGGCGTCACCCTCGTGGCGACCGTGGGCCTGGTCGGCCTGTTCACCCTCGGCATCGTCGGCCTCACCAAGCACGGCTCCGCTCCGGCGTCCGACTCCGGCTCCGGCTCCCCCGCCGCATCCGGGTCCGGCTCCGTTTCGCACGGGGGCGCCCTGCTCGCCCGGACCGGCGGCTACGCCTGCTTCGCCGTATGCGCCGCGGCGGTCTCGTACGGCATCTATCTGATCGTGGCCTGAACTCACGGGTTTCGGCGGCGGATGTGGACCTCGCCACACTCCGTCTTCCCAGGTCAACGGTGAGTTGACCTGCCTGCGCGCACGTGGTGGACTGCGGAGGCCATGCGGCGGCAGGAGAGGAAGTCCGGTGCGAATCCGGCGCGGTCCCGCCACTGTCACCGGGGAGTGCACTCCCAACCCGTACGTCACGGCCGGAAATCCGGTTGGAAGGCCGGGAGTGCGTAGATCCGGGAGCCAGGAGACTCTCACCGCCGGTCACGTCGAACCAGGGCGCGGACCCTGAGTGAGGACCTCTGCCATGCCCGGCTGCGCTCGACTCGTCACGGACCACCGCACGCAGGTGCGCACAAGTACGCCACCCTGTCCGGCACTTCACCTGGACGGCGTGGACGCGGGCTGAACCGGTGCGTGCCGATCGCGTGTTCGCGTACGGCGCCGCACTCGGCTTTCTCGGCGATCTCGTCGCGGGCGACCCGCGTCGCGGCCATCCGGTCGCGGTGTTCGGGCGCGCGGCGGGCGCGTTGGAGCGCCGGATGTGGCGTGACGACCGGGGCAGTGGGGCGGCGTACGCCGTGCTGTGCGCCGGGGGTGCGGTGGGTGCCGCCGCGCTGGCCGACCGGGCCGTACGGTCCTCCGTCGCGCTTCGCGTCGCGCTGACCGCCGCCGCCACCTGGTCGGTGCTGGGCGGGACGTCACTGGCCCGTGAGGCGCGGGCCGTCGCCGCCGCGCTCGACGCCGGGGACATCGAGGCGGCGCGCGCCCGGCTGCCGCACCTGTGCGGACGCGACCCGCAGGCTCTGGACGCGGCGGGCATCGCGCGCGCCGTGGTCGAGTCGGTCGCGGAGAACACCTCGGACGCGGTCGTCGGGGCCCTGGTGTGGGGCGCGTGGGGCGGGGTGCCGGGGCTGGTCGGCTTCCGCGCCGTCAACACGCTCGACGCGATGGTCGGTCACCGGTCGCCGCGCCACCTGAGATTCGGCTGGGCCGCCGCGCGGCTGGACGACGTCGTCGGCTACCCCGGCGCCCGCCTCACCGCCGCGCTCGCCGTCCTCGCCGGGCCCTCGCCGCGTACCGCCCTGCGCGTCTGGCGCCGGGACGCCGCCGCGCACCCCAGCCCCAACGCGGGACCCGTGGAAGCCGCCTTCGCCGGCGCCCTGCGCCTGCGTCTCGGCGGCACCCTCTCCTACGCGGGCCGCACCGAACACCGCGCCGTCCTGGGCGCCGAACACCCGGCCCCTGCCCCGGCCGACATCGCGCGGGCCGTCCGGCTGTCGCGGCGGGTCTCGGCCGCCGCGGCGGCGCTCTGCGTCCTGACGGCGGCGATACGGGACGGCTCGGCGCCGGGCCACGGCCGACCGGGGGAACGGCCCTTCGGGGGACGTGCCGTCGGCGTAGGGGTACGTCCGCCGCGGCGGCGGAACGCACGAGGGTGGAGTCCGACGGTGTCGCGCCGGGCGCGGCCTTTCTCCGGCGCCGGGGGGACCTCGTGACGGCCCTCGGGGGCGGCCTGTTGGTCGCCGGGACGACCTCGGACGCGGGCAAGTCCGTGGTGACGGCGGGGATCTGCCGGTGGCTGGTACGACAGGGCATACGCGTGGCCCCCTTCAAGGGGCAGAACATGTCGCTGAACTCGTTCGTGACGCGGGAGGGCGCCGAGATCGGCCGGGCACAGGCGATGCAGGCGCAGGCCGCCCGCGTGGAGCCGTCGGCGCTGATGAATCCGGTGCTGCTCAAGCCGGGCGGCGACCGCAGCAGCCAGGTCGTGGTGCTGGGCAAGGCCGTGGGCGAACTGAGCGCGCGCGGCTACCACGGCGGACGGCAGGCCGATCTGCTGGGCACGGTCACCGGCTGCCTCGAAGAGCTGCGCGGCCGGTACGACGCGGTGATCTGCGAGGGCGCGGGCAGCCCGGCCGAGATCAATCTGCGCAGGACCGACATCGTGAACATGGGCGTGGCCCGCGCGGCCGGACTGCCGGTGGTCGTGGTCGGCGACATCGACCGCGGCGGCGTCTTCGCGTCCTTCTTCGGGACGACGGCGCTGCTCGCGCCCGAGGACCAGGCGCTGGTCGCGGGCTATCTGGTCAACAAATTCCGCGGTGACGTCTCGCTGCTCCGGCCGGGTCTGGACATGCTGCACAAGCTGACCGGCCGGCCGACGCTCGGCGTGCTGCCGTTCGCCCACGGCCTGGGCATCGACGAGGAGGACGGGCTGGGGGTCCCCCGGGGCGGAGTTCGGGGGAGCGTGTCGCCGCGCGCCGCCCATGAATCGGTGGTCGCGCCGCCGCACGGCGCGGAGTTGCTGCGGGTCGCGGTGGCCGCCGTACCGCTGATGTCGAACTTCACGGACGTGGACGCGCTCGCGGCGGAGCCGGGGGTGGTGGTGCGGTTCGTGGACCGGGCCGAGGAGTTGGCCGACGCCGACCTCGTGGTGCTGCCGGGCACGCGCGGCACCGTGCGGGCGCTGGAGTGGCTGCGTGAGCGCGGCCTGGCCGACGCCGTCGTACGGCGGGCCGCCGAGGGGCGTCCGGTGCTGGGTGTCTGCGGCGGTTTCCAGATGCTGGCCGACCGCATCGAGGACGACGTCGAGTCGCGGGCGGGCTCCGTCCCCGGTCTTGGCCTGCTGCCGGTCCGGGTGCGCTTCGCCGCCGCGAAGACGCTGGCCAGGCCGGTCGGGACGGCGTACGGGGAGCGCGTCGAGGGCTATGAGATCCACCACGGGGTGGCCGAAGTCCTGGGCGGTGACGAGGAGTTCCTCGACGGCTGCCGGGTCGGCGCGGTGTGGGGCACGCACTGGCACGGCTCGTTGGAGAGCGACGGTTTCCGCCGGGCGTTCCTGCGCCGGGTGGCCGCCGCCGCCGGACGGCGCTTCGTCCCGGCGCCCGACACGTCCTTCGGGGCGCTGCGCGAGGCGCAGTTGGACCGGCTGGGCGATCTGATCGAGGAGCACGCGGACACCGGCGCGCTGCTGCGGCTGATCGAGCAGGGGCCGCCGCCCGACCTGCCGTTCGTGCCACCGGGCGCGCCGTGAAGGGCAACCGGGACGACGGCCGGGGCAACAGCCGGGACGACGGCCAGGACAACAGCCGGAGCAACGGCAGGAACGACGGCCGGGGCGGCACCCGTAAGGACTTCTCCGGGGCGGCCGGCCGGCCGCAGACCCACCCGTTCCCCCGCCGGGGAACGGGACGTGACGATGACGATGGGGCACACGTGAGCACCGTTCTGCTGCTGTCCACCGCCGACACCGACCTGTTGGCGGCCCGCGCCGCCGACTCGTCCGCCGTCTCCTACCGGATCGGCAACCCCTCCCGCGTCGATCCGGCGGCCGAACTGCCCGCGCTGCTGGACGGCGTGGACATCGCGGTGGTCCGGCTGCTCGGCGGCCGACGGGTCTGGGAGGAGGGGCTCGCGGCGCTCGCGGCCTCCGGGGTGCCGACGGTGCTGCTGGGCGGCGAGTCGGTGCCGGACGCGGAGCTGATGGCGCTGTCGTCGGTCCCCGCGGGTGTCGTCGCGGAGGCGCTGCGCTATCTGGTCGAGGGCGGCCCGGAGAATCTGACGGAGCTGGCCCGCTTCCTGTCCGACACGGTGCTGATGAGCGGCGAGGGCTTCGAGGCGCCGCGCCGGATGCCCGAGTACGGCGTGCACGGCGCGTACGCGTACGACGAGGCGCTGCCTACCGTCGCCGTCCTCTTCTACCGGGCGCACGAACTGTCGGGGAACACCGCGTTCGTGGACACGCTGTGCGCGGCGGTCGAGGCGAAGGGCGCCAACGCCCTTCCGGTGTACTGCGGTTCGCTGCGCAGCGCCGACGAGGGGCTGTACGCGCTGCTCGGGCGGGCCGACGCGATCGTGGCGACCGTGCTGGCGGCGGGCGGCACCGTCGCGTCCGAGGCGACGGCGGGCGGGGACGACGAGGCGTGGGACATCGGCGCGTTGGCGGACCTGGACGTGCCGGTGCTCCAGGGCCTGTGCCTGACCTCGTCGCGCGAGGCGTGGCTGGGGTCGGACGCGGCGCTGACGCCGATGGACGCGGCGATGCAGGTGGCGATACCCGAATTCGACGGGCGGCTGATCACCGTGCCGTTCTCGTTCAAGGAGACCGGCGAGGGCGACGTGCCGGTCTACGCGGCCGATCCGGAGCGGGCGGCGCGGGTCGCCGGTATCGCGGTCCGGCACGCGGCGCTGAAGTACAAGGCGAACGCCGACAAGCGGCTCGCGCTGGTCTTCACCGCCTACCCGACCAAGCACTCCCGGGTCGGCAACGCGGTCGGCCTCGACACCCCCGCCTCCGCCGTACGGCTGCTGGACGCGCTGCGCGAGGCGGGATACGTGACCGGTGAATACCCTTCCGGGGGCGACGAGTTGATCCACCGGCTGATCGCGGCTGGCGGTCACGACGTGGAGTGGCTGACGGAGGATCAGCTCTCGGCGGCGCCCGCGCGCGTGCCGCTGGCCGACTACGAGAAGTGGTTCGCGACGCTCGACGCCGACCTGCGGGCCGGGATGCTGGAGCACTGGGGCGAGCCGCCGGGCTCCCTCTACCTCGACGGCGACGACATCGTGCTGGCGTCCCTGCGGTTCGGCAATGTCGTCATCATGATCCAGCCGCCGCGCGGCTTCGGCGAGAACCCGATCGCGATCTACCACGACCCCGACATGCCGCCGTCCCACCACTACATGGCCGCGTACCGCTGGCTGGAGACGGCGACCGCCGAGGGCGGTTTCGGCGCCGACGCGATCGTGCACCTGGGCAAGCACGGCACGATGGAGTGGCTGCCCGGCAAGGGCCTCGGGCTGTCGGCGGGCTGCGCGCCGGACGCCGTCCTCGGCGAACTCCCCCTGGTCTACCCCTTCATCGTCAACGACCCCGGCGAGGGCACCCAGGCCAAGCGGCGCGGCCACGCCACCGTCGTGGACCACCTCGTGCCGCCGATGGCCCGCGCCGACACGTACGGCGACCTGGCGAAGCTGGAGCAACTCCTCGACGAGTACGCCCTGGTGAACGATCTCGACCCGGCCAAGGCCCCGGCGGTCCGCAGCCAGATCTGGACCCTGGTGCGCGCCGCCGAACTCCACCACGACCTGCACGTGGACGAGCAGCCGGAGGAGGACGACTTCAACGACTTCGTGCTGCATGTCGACGGCTGGCTCTGCGAGATCAAGGACGTGCAGATCAGGGACGGTCTGCACATCCTGGGCGGCGGCCCGGTCGGCGAGGCCAGGACCAATCTGGTCCTCGCCGTGCTGCGCTCCGCGCAGGTGTGGGGCGGGGTCGGCGGCGCGCTGCCGGGGCTGCGGGCCGCGCTCGCGCTCTCCTTCGGCCTGGTGGAGAAGACGCTGCTCGCCGAGCCCGGCGCCCGCGTGGAGCTGCCGTCCGCGCTCACCTCGCTCGCGGCCGGCCCCGCGCGGACCGCCTCCGACGCCGTCGACCTGCTGGAGCAGCTCGCGCGGCGGCTCGCGGAGGCGATGGAGGCCGCCGCCTGGCACCGTGACGCCGCCGCCGGGGTGGTCGCGCAGGTGCTGGGCGACCACGAAGTGCCGGACGCGGTACGGGTGTTGGAATTCGCCGCCCGCGAGGTCGCGCCGCGCCTGGCCCGTACGACCGACGAGATCGACCACATCCTGCGGGCGCTGCGCGGCGGTTACGTACCGGCCGGGCCTTCCGGGTCGCCGACCCGCGGCCTGGTCAACGTCCTGCCGACCGGCCGCAATTTCTACTCCGTCGACCCCAAGGCCATTCCGTCCAGGCTCGCTTGGGACGTCGGCACGGCGCTCGCCGACTCGCTGCTGGCCCGGCACCTCGCCGACACCGGCGCGTATCCGCAGTCCGTGGGCCTCACCGTGTGGGGCACGTCGTGCATGCGCACCCAGGGCGACGACATCGCCGAGATCCTGGCGCTGCTCGGCTGCCGTCCGCTGTGGGACGACGCGTCCCGGCGGGTCACCGGCTTCGAGGTCGTCGGCGCGGAGGAGTTGGGGCGGCCCCGGATCGACGTCACCGTCCGCATCTCCGGCTTCTTCCGCGACGCCTTTCCGCACGTCGTCGCCCTCGTGGACGACGCGGTGCGGGCTGTCGCGGAGTTGGACGAGCCCGCCGACGTCAACTACGTACGCGCCCACGCCGACGAGGACTTCGCCGAGCACGGGGACCGGCGGCGCGCCACCGCCCGCATCTTCGGCTCCAAGCCCGGTGCCTACGGGGCCGGGCTGCTGCCGCTGATCGACGCCCGCAACTGGCGTTCCGACGCCGACCTCGCCGAGGTCTACGCCGTCTGGGGCGGTTACGCCTACGGCCGCGGTCTCGACGGGCGGGCCGCCCGCGGTGACATGGAGGCCGCCTTCCGCCGTATCCAGGTCGCCGCCAAGAACGTCGACACCCGTGAGCACGACCTTGTCGACGCCGACGACTACTTCCAGTACCACGGGGGCATGGTCGCCATGGTCCGCCATCTGACCGGCGACTCCCCGCGGGCCTATGTCGGCGACTCCGCCCTCACGGACCAGGTCCGCACGCGGACCCTCGGTGAGGAGACGCACCGGGTGTTCCGGGCGCGGGTCGTCAATCCCCGCTGGATGGCCGCGATGCGGCGGCACGGGTACAAGGGGGCTTTCGAGATGGCGGCGACCGTCGATTATCTCTTCGGGTACGACGCCACGGCGGGGGTGGTGGACGACTGGATGTACGAGAAGCTCGCCACCGAGTATGTCTTCGACGCGGAGAACCAGGAATTCATGCGGAAGTCCAATCCCTGGGCTCTGCGGGGGATTTCGGAGCGGCTGCTCGAAGCGGCCGAGCGGGGGCTGTGGTCCGCCCCCGACCCCGAGACCCTGGAGCGCCTGCGCTCCACCTATCTCGACCTCGAGGGTGACCTGGAGGGCGACGCGTGACCCCCACCGCCACCGCCACGCCTGCGGCGGGCCTTCTCCCCCACCCCGCCCCTCCCCGGAACCGGCGGCAAGCCCCCGTCCCCCCTGTCCTCAATCGCCGGACAGGCTCGTCGTGCCGCACCCCTCTCACCATTCCCCAGCCCGCCCGGCGACGGAAGGCAGAGGTCGTCGAGGCATGCGCAGCACCGACCGTCCGGCAGCCGCAGGCGAAACCCGCCGAGGCATGCGCAGCACGGACCGCCCACCCGCCGGAGGCGGAACCCGCCCTCGCGCACCCCACCCCGGCTCTCCAGGCCGCCGCCCAACCGCCGGAGGCGGAAGCCGCCCGCGCGCACCCCACCCCAACTCCCCTGCCCGCCGCCCACCCGCCGGAGGCGGGAGCCGCCCTCGCGCACCCCGCCCCGGCTCTCCAGCCCGCCCGGCGATTGAGGGCTTCGGGGAGGGGCGGGGTGGGGGGAGAGATGTCAGCGAACCGCATGTGCACGTACGAGGAGGCATCGTGAATACGCCGTATCCGTTCACGGCCCTGGTGGGCCAGGAAGACCTGCGGTTGGCGCTGCTGTTGAACGCCGTGAGCCCGGCGGTGGGCGGGGTGCTGGTCAGGGGGGAGAAGGGCACCGCGAAGAGCACGGCGGTGCGGGCGCTGTCGACACTGCTGCCGGACGTACCGGTGGTGCCGGGGTGCAGGTTCTCCTGCGACCCGGCGGCCCCGGACGCGCAGTGCCCGGACGGCCCGCATGAGGCGGGCGGGGGAACGGCCCGCGCGGCGCGGGTGGTTGAGCTGCCGGTCGGCGCGAGCGAGGACCGCCTGGTGGGCGCGCTGGACATCGAGCGCGCCCTGTCGGAGGGCGTGAAGGCGTACGAGCCGGGCCTGTTGGCGGCGGCGCACCGCGGCGTGCTGTACGTGGACGAGGTGAATCTGCTCCACGACCACTTGGTGGACCTGCTGCTGGACGCGGCGGCGATGGGCGCGAGCTACGTGGAGCGCGAAGGCGTCTCCGTCCGGCACGCGGCCCGCTTCCTGCTGGTCGGCACGATGAACCCGGAAGAGGGCGAGTTGCGCCCGCAGTTGCTCGACCGGTTCGGCCTGACGGTCGAGGTCGCGGCCTCGCGGGAGACCGACGAGCGCGTCGAGGTGGTCAGGCGGCGGCTGGCGTACGACGCGGATCCGGCCGGTTTCGGGGCGCGTTGGGCGGCCGACGAGCAGGCGGTGCGTGAACGGATAGCCGCCGCAAGGCGGTTGCTGCCGTCGGTGCGCCTGGGCGACGGCGCGCTGCGGCAGATCGCGGCGACGTGCGCGGCGTTCGAGGTGGACGGGATGCGCGCGGACATCGTCATGGCGCGTACGGCGACGGCGCTGGCCGCGTGGGCGGGCCGCACGGTCGTCCTCGCCGAGGACGTACGGCAGGCCGCGCTGTTGGCGTTGCCCCACCGGCGGCGTCGCAACCCCTTTGACGCGCCCGGCCTCGACGAGGACAAGCTGGACGAGACGCTGGAGCGGGAGCGCGGGGCCGGCGAGGGAGAGGGAGAGCAGGGCGACGGGCGGGACGGCGAGGGGGACGACGACCCGGACACCGACCCGGACGGCCCCGGCGGCGGGCCGTCCGGGCCTCGGGAGCCGGAGGGCGGCCCGCAGGGCGGCTCGCGGGAACAGCCCGGCGGCGAGCAGGACGCGCGCGCGGGCCAGGACTCCCCCGCCGCGAGCGCGGGTGCGGGCGACAGCGCGGGCGACGGCTCCGGGCCCAAGGGCGAGCGCTCGGCGGTCGGCGCCGGGGACCCGTACAGGACGCGGCACTTCGATGTGCCGGGCATCGGCGAGGGCGCGGCCGGACGCAGGTCCAGGGCCCGTACGGCGCACGGCAGGACGACCTCCGCCAGGCGTCCGCGCGGCTCGCTGGGCAAGCTGCATCTGGCGGCCACCGTGCAGGCGGCGGCCCCGTACCAGCGGGCGCGCGGCCGGTCGGGCGCGGGGCTCGTGATCCGCCGGGACGACCTGCGGCAGGCGGTCAGGGAGGGCCGCGAGGGCAATCTCGTGCTGTTCGTGGTGGACGCGTCCGGCTCGATGGCGGCGCGGGAGCGGATGACCGCGGTCAAGGGCGCGGTGCTGTCGCTGCTGCTGGACGCGTACCAGCGGCGCGACAAGGTCGGTCTGGTCACCTTCCGCGGCGCGGACGCCGACCTCGTGCTGCCGCCGACGTCGTCGGTCGAGGCGGGCGCGGTCCGGCTGGAGAAGCTGCCGACCGGTGGGCGTACGCCGCTGGCCGCCGGGCTGCTCAAGGCGCGTGAGGTGCTGCGCGTGGAACGGCTGCGGGACGCCACGCGGCGCCCGCTGCTGATCGTGGTGACGGACGGCCGGGCGACCGGCAGCCGGGCGGCGGCGGGCAGCACGGTCAAGAGCGGTCTGGAACCGATGGCGCTCGCCGCGCGGGCGGCCCGGCTGCTGGCCGCAGAAGGCACCGCCTCGGTGGTCGTGGACTGCGAGTCGGGCCCGGTCAGGCTCGGCCTCGCGGGCGCGCTGGCACAGGAGTTGGGCGGCGTCGCGGTGACGCTGGAGGAACTGCGCGCCGACACGGTGTCCGCGCTCGTCAACGACGTACGGAGGGCCGCGTAATGCCGCAGGGGCAGCCGAGTGCCGTACCCGACGACGGTTTGACGACCCGTCAGCGCAGGAACCGGCCGCTGACGATCGTGCACACCGGCGTCGGCAAGGGGAAGTCGACCGCCGCCTTCGGTCTCGCGCTGCGCGCCTGGAACCAGGGCTGGCCGGTCGGGGTGTTCCAATTCGTCAAGTCCGCCAAGTGGAAGGTCGGCGAGGAGCGGGCGCTGCGCGTGCTCGGCGACTCCGGCGAGGGCGGGACCGTCGCCTGGCACAAGATGGGCGAGGGCTGGTCCTGGGTGCAGCGGTCCCTGGAGTCCAGCGAGGACGCGGCCCGCGAGGGGTGGGAGCAGGTCAAGCGGGACCTGGCCGCCGAGACGTACCGGCTCTACGTGCTGGACGAGTTCGCGTACCCCATGCACTGGGGGTGGGTCGACACCGACGAGGTCGTCGCCGTGCTCCGCGACCGGCCCGGCGCCCAGCACGTCGTCATCACCGGCCGCAACGCGCCGCCCGCGCTGGTCGACGCCGCCGACCTCGTCACCGACATGTCCAAGGTCAAGCACCCCATGGACGCCGGGCAGAAGGGGCAGAGGGGCATCGAGTGGTGAACGTCCCGCGCCTCGTGGTGGCCGCGCCCGCCTCCGGCAGCGGCAAGACCACCGTCGCCACCGGGCTGTTGGCCGCCTTCGCCGAGGCCGGGCTCGCCGTGTCCCCGCACAAGGTCGGGCCCGACTACATCGATCCCGGCTACCACTCGCTCGCCGCCGGGCGGCCCGGTCGCAACCTCGATCCCTTTCTGTGCGGGCCCGACCGTGTCGTCCCGCTCTTCGCGCACGGCGCCGCCGGATGCGAACTCGCCGTCGTCGAGGGCGTCATGGGGCTCTTCGACGGTGCCGCGGGGCGCGGTGAGCTGGGCTCCACCGCGCAGGTCGCCAAGATTCTCCGGGCGCCGGTGGTTCTCGTCGTGGACGCCGGCGCGCAGTCGCGGTCCGTCGCCGCGCTCGTCCATGGCTTCGCCTCCTGGGATCCCGAGGTGCGGATCGGCGGGGTCGTTCTCAATCAGGTCGCTTCCGATCGGCACGAGGCCCTTTTGCGGGCCGCGCTCGACGAGTCCGGGGTGCCCGTGCTCGGTGTGCTGCGGCGCGCGCCGCTGCTTCATGTTCCGTCCCGGCACCTCGGGCTCATTCCTGTCGCCGAGCGGCGGGGGGACGCCGTGGGGTGGGTCCGTGAGCTCGCCGCGCTCGTGCGCGGTGCCTGCGACCTGCCAGCGCTCCTCTCCCTGGCGCGCAGCGCCCCGGACCTGCCGGGCACCGCCTGGGACCCGCTGTCCGAGCTGGCGGCCTGCGGCGCCGCTTTCCCCCACCCCGCCCCTCCCCGAAACCGTGGCTCCGCCCCGGCCCCTCCCCCAGCTGCCGCAGCGGGTGGGGCCGGGGGGTCGGGCTCGGATGCGGGGAGGGGCGCGGTGGTGGCTGTCGCGGGTGGGGCGGCGTTCACGTTCGGGTACGAGGAGCAGGCGGAGCTGCTGCGGGCGGCGGGGGCGGAGGTGGTGGGGTTCGACCCGCTGCGGGACGAGGAGTTGCCGGAGGGTACGCGCGGCGTGATCCTCGGCGGCGGCTTCCCCGAGATGCACGCCGCCGACCTGTCGGCGAATGAGCGGCTGCGCGAGGCGGTCGCCGCCTTCGAAGGCCCGATCGCGGCGGAGTGCGCCGGACTCCTTTATCTGACAAGGGAGTTGGACGGTGCCCCGATGTGCGGGGTGCTGAACGCCACGGCCACGATGACCGACCGCCTGACGCTGGGCTACCGCGAGGCCGTCGCGCTGAGCGACAGCGTGCTGGCGGCGGCCGGCACCCGCCTGCGGGGCCACGAGTTCCACAGGACCCGCGTGGAGCCGGGCGCGGGCGCCACCCCGGCCTGGGGTTTCACGGGAGAAGCCGCCCGCAGGGTCGACGGCTTCGTGGAGAAGAACGTGCATGCCTCGTATCTGCATGTGCACTGGGCCGCCGAGCCGTCACTGGCGCGGCGCTTCGTAGAGAGGTGTGCCGAATGACCGCGCTGCTGACCGGAGTCGGGGTGGGCCCCGGCGACCCGGAGCTGGTGACCGTCAAGGGAGTGAACGCGCTGCGGGCGGCGGCCGTGGTCGTCGTACCGGTACTCGACACGGGCGAGCGGGGACGGGCGGAGGCGACCGTACTGCACTACGTGGACGCGGCGCGGATCGTCCGGGTGGTGTTCGCGCTGAACGAGCGGACCGACCGGGCGCGGCGGGAGGCGGCGTGGGACGCGGCGGGCGCGCGGGTGGCCGAACTCCTGCGGGAGCACGGGACGGTGGCCTTCGCGACGATCGGCGACCCGAATGTGTACTCGACGTTCACGTATCTGGCGCAGACGGTCACGGAGTCGGTGGCCGGGGTGCGGATCGAGACGGTGCCCGGCATCACGGCGATGCAGGATCTGGCGGCGCGCAGCGGGGCCGTACTCACCGAGGGGACCGAGCCGTTGACGCTGGTGCCGGTGACGGCGGGGTCCGCGGTGCTGCGGGCGGCGCTGGAGGGGCCCGGCACGGTGGTGGCGTACAAATTCGGGCGGCTGGCCGGGGAAGTGGCGGCGGCGCTGCGGGAGACCGGCAGGACCGAGGGCGCGGTGTGGGGCAGTTCGCTGGGGCTGCCCGGTGAATCCATCAGGCCCGCCAAGGAGTTGGCGGAGGAGCTGCGGGACGGCGCGCTGCCGTACCTGTCGACCCTGATCGCGCCCGCGCGGCGCGACGGCGGCCGGGGAGGAAAGCTGTGAGCGGCGCGACGGAACCGGGGACGGGCGCCGCAAGCGGCGCGAAGGTGACGATCGTCGGCGCGGGCCCCGGCGCGGCGGATCTGCTGACCTTCCGGGCGGCGCGGGCCATCGCGGAGGCGGACGTCGTCATCTGGGCGGCGAGCCTGGTGCAGGCCGAGGTGCTGCGGCACGCCCGCGAGGGCGCGGAGATCCTGGACTCCGCGGCGATGTCGCTGGAGGACGTGGTCGCGGTGTACGAGCGGGCGCTGCGCGAGGGGCTGCGGGTGGCGCGGATCCACTCGGGCGATCCGGCGCTGTGGGGCGGCACGCAGGAGCAGGTGGACCGCTGCGCGGGGCTCGGCATCGAGGTGGAGATCGTGCCGGGGGTGTCGTCGTTCTCGGCCGTCGCGGCCCTGGCAGGGCGGGAGTTGACGATTCCCGAGGTCGCGCAGTCGGTGATCCTGACCCGGCTGGGCGGCGGCAAGACGCCGATGCCGCCGGGCGAGGAGGTCAGGGAATTCGCCCGGCACGGTACGACGATGGCGGTGTTCCTGTCCGCGGCGCGGTCCGGGCAGCTCGCCGCCGAGCTGCTGGAGGGCGGCTACGTCACCGGCACCCCGGTGCTGATTGCCCATCAGGTCACGTGGCCCGAGGAGCTGTTGCTGCGTTGCACGGTCGGCACGATGGAGGCCACCGTCAAGGAGCACAAGCTCTGGAAGCACACGCTCTTCCTGGTCGGACCCGCGCTCGCGGCCTCCGGGACGCGCTCGCACCTCTATCACCCCGGCCACTTCCACGGTTTCCGGCGGGCCGATCCGGTGGCGCGGCGCGCCCTGCGGGAGTCCCGTGCTCCGGGGGAGTCCCGTACGCCGGAGGAGTCCCGCGCTTCGGGGGAACCGCGTGAGTCCCATGGGTGACGGCGTGATCACCGTCCTCGGCGTGGGTACGGGCGGCCCGGTGCCCGACGTCGGCGCCGCCGATCTGGTCGTCGGCGCCGCCCGGCACCTCGACGCGGTCCAACTGCCCGCCGGGGCACGGCGCGTGGTGCTCGGGCCGCTCGCACCCGCGCTCGACACGATCGCGGAGTACGCGGCCGCGCCCGGTGCCCGCGTGGTCGTGCTCGCCTCGGGCGACCCCGGATTCTTCGGGATCGTACGGGCGTTGGGCGCGCGGTTCGGCGCGGCGGCGCTCGACGTACGGCCGTCGTCCCCGTCCGTCGCGGTGGCCTTCGCCCGGCTCGGGCTGCGCTGGGACGACGCGGTGGTGGTCAGCGCGCACGGACGCGATCTGCGCACCGCCGTCCATGTGTGCCGGGCGCATCCCAAGACGGCCGTACTGACCGGACCCGGCGCGGGACCGGCCGAGTTGGGCGCGGCGCTGGCCCGTACCGGCCTGGACCGTACCCTCGTTGTCGCCTCCGCGCTCGGTACGGATGCCGAGCGCGTCGAGCGGGTCTCGCCCGCGCGGGCCGCCGAACGGGACTGGTCGGGGGACGGGGTCGCGGTGGTGCTGTGCCTGGCGGCGGACTCCTTCGGCGAACGGGCCGACGTCTCCCGTACGGTCGCGGGGCCGCCGCCCGCACCCGCCCAATGGGCGCTGCCCGAGGAGGAGTTCGCGCACCGCGACTCCATGGTCACCAAGTTCGAGGTACGGGCCCTGGCCCTGGCCCGGCTCGGGCCGCGCACCGGGGACCTGGTGTGGGACGTCGGGGCCGGGTCCGGTTCCGTGGCCGTGGAGTGCGCGCGGTTCGGCGCCGCCGTGGTCGCCGTGGAGAAGACGGCCGACGGCGTCGAGCGGATACGGGCGAACGCCGTCGCGCACGGCGTGGACGTGCAGGTCGTGCACGGGGACGCGCCCGCCGCGCTCGACGGACTGCCCGACCCCGACGCCGTCTTCGTCGGCGGCGGCGGGCGGGAGCTGGCCGCGATCGTCGCGGCGTGCGCCCGGCGGGCGCGGCGGACCGTCGTGGTGACGCTCGCCGCCGTGGACCGGGTGGCGGAGGTCCGCGGTGCCCTGCGGGCCGCCGGGCTGGTGCCCGACGGTGTCCTGCTCCAGTCGTCGCGGCTCGCGCCGCTGCCCGGGGAGGTGGCGCGGCTGGCCGCGACGAATCCCGTGTTCGTGCTGTGGGCCCGGCGCCCCGCACCCCAAGAAGGAGAGCTCTCGTGATCGGCCTCATCCACGCCACCGCGGCGGGGCGCACCGGATGCGAGCGGCTCGCCGCCGCGTGGCCCGGCAGGACGGTGCTGTACGGCGACGGCGCGGACCGTCCGCTGCGGACCGTCGTGGCGACGGCCTTCGCCGAGTGCGACCAGCTCGTCCTCTTCCTCGCGACCGGCGCCGCCGTGCGGCTCCTCGCCCCGCTGCTGCGCGGCAAGGCCGAGGATCCCGGTGTCGTCATCGTCGACGAGGCCCACCGCCACGCCGTCGCCCTCCTCGGCGGGCACGGCGGCGGCGCCAACGTTCTGGCCTCCGCCGTCTCCTCCGTCCTCGGGTCCGCACCCGTCATCACCACCGCGACCGACTCCGTCGGCACCCCCGCGCTCGACGCCCTCCCCTACCCCACGGACGGGCCCCTGGCCCCCCTCACCCGCGCCCTCCTCGACGGCGCCCCCGTCCGCCTCCACACCGACCAGACCTGGCCCCTCCCCGCCTTTCCCCTGACGGTGGTCTCGGCAGAGTGGGCCCCAGCACATTCGGGTGAACCGTCGCCCCCCGAAGACCCCCGGACTGTGGCCGGGCCCCGTACGGCACCGCCGCCCCCCACCATCCCGCGTCCGCCGGACGCGGCGGATTCAGGGGAACCCACTTCCCCCGAAGACCCCCAGACCTTGGCCGAGCGCCGCACGGCACCGCCGAACACCGCCGTCCCCCGTCCGGCGGGCGCGGCGGATTCAGGGGAACCCACTTCCCCCGAAGACCCCCGGACTGTGGCCGGGCAGGACCAGCCGTTCACGCTCCGCCCCGGGCCCCCGGCCCAGCGCGAGCTGACCTCGGCACCGCCGAACACCGCCGTCCCCCGCCCGGCGGGCGCGGGTGGGTATGCGGTGTGGGTGACGGATCGGGTGGTGGGGGGAGATGAGGGGGGCGTCGCGGTGTTTGTGAGGCCGCCGTCGTTGGTGGTGGGGGTGGGGGGAAGCCGGGGGGTCGGGCGGGAGGAAGTGGTCGGGCTGGTGCGCAGCACCCTGGCGGAGGCGGGGCTGGCGCAGAAGAGCGTGAGCGCCCTGGCCACGGTGGACGCGAAGGCCGGGGAGGAGGGGATCGTGGCCGCGGCGGCGGAGTTCGGGGTGCCGTTGCTGACGTACGCGGCAGCGGAACTGGCGAGGACGGCCGTGCCGAACCCCTCGGCGGCGCCGCTCGCCGCGGTCGGGACACCGTCCGTGGCGGAGGCTGCGGCGATCCTGGCCGCCGGGACGGGCGGCCAGCTGATCGTGGAGAAGCGGAAGTCGGCGATGGCGACAGCCGCCGTCGCGCGGCGCCGACCGCGCGGACGGCTGGCCGTGGTGGGCCTGGGCCCCGGCGCCCGCGACCTGGTGACACCGCGCGCCGTGGCGGAACTGCGCCGCGCGTCCGTGATCGTCGGCCTCGACCAGTACGTCGACCAGATCCGCGACCTGCTGCTGCCCGGCACCCGCGTGCTGGAGTCGGGGCTCGGCGCGGAGGAGGAACGGGCCCGCACCGCCGTCGCGGAGGCCCGCGCCGGGCACGCCGTCGCGCTTATCGGGAGCGGTGACGCCGGGGTCTACGCGATGGCCTCCCCCGCGCTGGCGGAGGCGGCCGACGACATCGACGTGATCGGCGTACCGGGCGTGACCGCCGCCCTGGCGGCAGCCGCCCTGCTGGGCGCGCCGCTCGGCCACGACCACGTCTCGATCAGCCTGTCCGACCTGCACACACCCTGGGACGTGATCGAACGGCGCGTGCGGGCCGCCGCCGAGTCCGACCTGGTCGTGACCTTCTACAACCCCCGCAGCCGCGGGCGCGCCTGGCAGTTGCCCAAGGCGCTGTCCGTCCTGGCCGAGCACCGCACCCCGCTGACTCCGGTCGGCGTCGTCCACGCGGCGTCCCGCCCGGACGAGCGGGTCGAGGTCACGACGCTCGCCGACCTCGACGTCGGCACGGTCGACATGGTGACGGTCGTGACCGTCGGCAACACCGCCAGCCGTATCGTCTCCGGCCGCATGGTGACCCCCCGCGGCTACCGCTGGCAGACATGACGGCGCCCCGTCACCCGTTCCCACAAGCCCCGACCGCCCCCACCCCCTCCGGAGGAGAAGCCGCGTGAACCGTACGGTCCACCCCATCGAGCAGGAGTCCTTCCGCATCCTGCGGTCCCGGCTCGACACCTCAGGGATGACGCCGCTGCGACGGGCCGTCGTGGAGCGCGTGATCCATTCGAGCGCGGACCTCGGGTACGCGGAGGACCTGGTGTGCGAGGAGTCGGAACTCCGTTACGCGCACGCCGCGTTGCACGCGGGCGCGCCGATCGTGGCGGACGTGGAGATGGTCGCGTCCGGGATCACGGCACGGTCCTCGGTGTGCCGGCTCACGGACGCGGCGTCCGGGCCGGGACTGACGCGCAGCGCGCACGCGATACGGCTGGCGTACGCGGAGGTCGGGCCGGGCGCGGTGTGGGTGGTCGGATGCGCGCCCACGGCGCTGGAGGAGTTGCTGAACCTGGACGCGGCGCCCGCGTTGGTGATCGGGCTGCCGGTCGGCTTCGTCGGCGCGGCGGAGAGCAAGGCGCGGCTGCGGGCGTCGGGGCTGCCCGCGGTCAGCAACGTCTCGGAGAAGGGCGGCTCCGCGGTGGCCGCCGCGGCGCTCAACGCCCTGTTGTACACGGAAT
This sequence comes from Streptomyces sp. NPDC008079, assembly GCF_042957385.1. NCBI lineage: Bacteria > Bacillati > Actinomycetota > Actinomycetes > Kitasatosporales > Streptomycetaceae > Streptomyces > Streptomyces sp. NPDC008079. The sequence continues at coordinate 478,862 of NZ_JBIBIC010000002.1, read as the reverse complement.
ATCCCCTCGCGGAACATCACCTCACCGACCGTCCCCTCACCGACCATCACCTCACCGACCATCCCTTCAAGGAGAACGACCAGTGACCCACCCCCCTGCCCTTCTGCTCGTCGGCCACGGCACGCGTGACGCGGCCGGTGCGGCCGCCTTCCGCTCGTTCGTGGCGCAACTGGGCGCGGCCAGTCCGGAGTTGGCGGTCGGCGGCGGCTTCATCGAGCTGTCGCCGCCGCCGCTGGCGGACTCGGTGGCGGAGCTGGTCGGCGCGGGCGTACGCGACTTCGCCGCCGTTCCGCTGGTGCTGGTGTCGGCCGGGCACGCCAAGGGCGACATACCGGCGGCGCTGGCCCGTGAGGAGCGGCGCCATCCGGGGACGTCGTTCGCGTACGGGCGCCCGCTCGGGCCGCATCCGAATCTGCTGACGGTGCTGGAGCGGCGCGTGGACGAGGCGCTGGCGGGCGCCGACCGCGCGGAGACCACGGTGCTGCTGGTGGGCCGGGGTTCGACGGATCCGGACGCCAACGCCGAGGTGTTCAAGGTGGCGCGGCTGCTGTGGGAGGGCCGTGGTTACGCGGGGGTGGAGACGGCCTTCGTGTCGCTGGCCGAGCCGTCGGTGCGGGCCGGTCTCGACCGCTGCCGCAAGCTGGGCGCGCGCCGCGTCGTCGTCCTGCCGTACTTCCTGTTCACCGGTGTGCTGCCGGACCGGGTACGGGACCAGGCCCGCGAGTGGGCCGGGGAAGCGCCGGACGTGGAGCTGCGCTGCGCCGAAGTGATCGGCCCCGAGCCGGAGTTGGCGGAGCTGGTGATGGAGCGCTACCGGGAGACGGTACGGGGCGACCTGCGGATGAACTGCGACTCGTGCGTGTACCGGGTCAAGCTCCCCGGCTTCGAGGACCGTGTCGGGCTGCCGCAGCAGCCGCACCACCACCCCGACGACCCGTCGCACAGCCATGGAAGCGGCCACCATGCGCACACCCACTGACCGCGACCGCGTGCCGGACCCGGCGGCGGGCGGCGGCCCGGACCCGTACGGCCGCGACACCCCCGACGGCCAGGACGCCCGCCGCGCCGAAGTCGCCGCCGGAGGCTACGACTTGCGGCATCACGGTGACGCCGAGGTCGGCGAGGGCCTGATCGACCTCGCGGTCAACGTCCGCGCGAACACTCCCCCGCCCTGGCTGCGCGAGCGCGTCGCGCGGTCGCTGACCGGCCTCGCCGGATATCCGGACGGCCGGGCGGCGCGGCACGCGGTGGCCGTACGCCACGGGCGGCCGGACGCCGAGGTGCTGGTGACGGCCGGAGCGGCGGAGGCGTTCGTGCTGCTCGCGCGGGCGTTGACGCCACGTCACACCGTTGTGGTGCACCCGCAGTTCACCGAACCCGAGGCGGCGCTGCGGGCGGCCGGGCACGAGGTGCGGCGGGTCCTGTTGTCCGCGTCCGACGGCTTCCGGCTCGACCCGGCAGCGGTCCCGCCGGAGGCGGATCTGGTGGTGGTCGGCAATCCGACCAACCCGACGTCCGTCCTCCATCCGGCCCCGCTGATACGGGAGTTGGCCCGTCCGGGGCGCACGCTGGTGGTGGACGAGGCGTTCATGGACGCGGTGCCGGGCGAGAGCGAGTCGCTGGCCGGGTGCCGGGACGTGCCGGGGCTCCTCGTCCTGCGCAGCCTGACCAAGACCTGGGGCCTGGCCGGACTGCGGATCGGCTACGTGCTCGGCGACGCGGACACGGTCGCCGCGCTGGAGAGCGCACAACCGCTGTGGGCGGTGTCGACTCCCGCGCTGGCGGCGGCCGTTGCCTGCGTGGAGCCGGACGCGGTCGCGGAGGCGGCGGAGGCGGCCCGTACCGTGGTCGGCGACCGCGCCTACCTGCTGGACCGGCTGGCCGCACTCCCCGGAGTCGAGGTCGCGGGCGACGCGCCCGCCGGTCCCTTCGTCCTGCTGCGCCTGCCCGGAGCGGCCGACGTCCGGCTCCGCCTGAGGGAGATGGGCTACGCGGTCCGGCGCGCCGACACCTTCCCCGGCCTCGGACCCGACTGGCTGCGGATCGCCGTGCGCGACCGCCGTACGACGGACGGCTTCGCGAACGCCCTGGCCACGGCCATGGCCTGAGAGCAGGGCGCTCAACCGGCCGGTCCTGCCTACTGCTTGACGCCGAGGGCGGTGAGGTCGACGCCGCCGAGGACCGGCTGCTCGTAGACGTTGGTGAGGCGGGGGGCGCGGTAGACGAGGTGCTGGGTGTAGATCAGCGGGACCATGGTGCCCTCGCCCATCACCTTGGCGTCGATGGCCTGCCACAGGGACGCGGCCTTGGCCGGATCGGTGACGCCGTCGGCCTGCGTGACCAGGCCGTTGATCTCGCTGTCGTCGAGCTGGGCGTAGTTGTTGATGCTGCCCGGCTGGATCAGCGAGCGCAGGAAGCCGCCGCCGGTGGGCCAGTCGGCGGCCCATCCGGTCATCACGATGCCCCACTTGGCGCTCTTGAGCTTGCTGGGCGACAGCAGCGTGTCGTAGAAGGTACTGGCGTCCTGCGTGACGATCTTGACGGTGATGCCGACCTCGGCGAGGGAACCGCGGATGGACTGCATGGCGTCCTCGACCCGCCCCGGCGCCTTGACCCCGGCCATGGTGACGGTGAAGCCGTTGGGCTTGCCGCACTTGCCCAGGTACTTGCGTGCCTCGTCGGGGAACGACACCCCCGCGTTGGTGCCGAAGGGCGTGGCCGAGGTGCTGTATCCGTCGGTGGTCGGCGGCAGCATCGTGGTGGCCACCTCGCCGCCGGCGTACTGCCCGCCGAGCACGGCGCGGACCTGCGCCTTGTCGATGGCGTACTGCACGGCCCAGCGGCACTCGTACCGGTCGAAGGGCGCCACCGTGGTCTGGAGGCTCAGGAAGCGGGTGGTGCCGTTGAAGACGAGGTCCGTATTGGCCTTCAGCGCCGGGTCGTTGAGGATCTTGGTCTCGGTCTGGTCGCTGACCGTCTGGCCTGCCAGGTCGAGGTCGGCGCTGCCGTCGAGCAGGTCGGTCTCGACCTCGTCCTGACTGCTGACGATCTTCAGGTCGATCGCGTCGGGCAGCGCCGAGTGCACGGTGTCGGTCCTGGGGTCCCAGTGGGTGTTGCGGACCAGGTGCAGCGAGGCGCCCGAGGTGTAGCTCGCGACGCGGTAGGGGCCGCTGCCGACGGGGTGCTTCCCGAAGTCCTTGCCGCCGCCGGTGTCGGCGGACTGCGGGACGGGCGCGCCGATCGACAGCGCGAGGACGTAGCGGAAGTCCGCGTAGGGCTTGGCGAGCCGGAAGACGATCGTGCGGTCGTCCGGTGTGGCCACCGAGCGCAGGCCGAGCTTGCCGGGGTCGCTGTCGGTGTACGGGCCCTGGTAGTTCTGCCCCTGGTCGAGGAGGTCCACGAGGTGGGTCGGGCCGCCGGGGAACTCGTCGCGGGCGAAGGTCCGCTCGATGCCGTACTTGACGTCCTTGGAGGTGATCGGCGCTCCGTTGTCGAAGGTGACGCCGTCCTTGAGGCGGAAGGTCCAGGTGCGGCCGTCTGAGCTGACCTGGCCGGTGTCGGTGGCGAGGTCGGGGACGACCTTGCGGCCCGCGCCGCCGGGCGCGGGCGCGTAGTCCACGAGCTTGCGCAGGTAGAGGCGCTGGAGATTCCACGACGGCTGGTCGTAGGTGGCGGCCGGGTCGAGGAGATTCTCCGAGGAGTAGGAGGAGATGAGCTTCAGCGTGCCGCCGGTGGCCGTCGAGGGTCTGACCACCCCGTTCAGCCCGCCGCTGTAGCCGGAACCCTCCTTCCCGCCGTGGAGTTGGAGCGCCGCGTTCTGCACGGTCGGCTTGTCGGTGGGCTTGTCGTCGCCGTGCTTCTTGCCGCCGAACGGCGCGAAGGTGAGCGTCACGGTCACGGCGACCGCGGTGACCGCCAGCCCGGCCGCGCCCGCCATCCACCGGCGGCGCCCGGCCCCGCCCCGCGGCGGCTCCGCGGGCCTGCCCACATTGAGCGGCGGCGGGGTGCTCGGCAGATACTGCGGCGGCACCGGGCGCTGCGGGGCGCGGTACGCGGGGTGCTCCGGCTGGTGGTAGCCGGCCGCGCGCGGCGGCGGGGTCGCGTCGCTCGCGGCGGCGGGCGGTATGGACGAGCCCCGGCCCGCGGACGGGGAGGGAGTGCCGGAGGACGGGGAGGGCGTGCCGGACGAGGGTGCGGGGGTGCCGGAGGACGGGGAAGGGGTGCCGGACGAGGGCGAGGGCGTGCCGCCGGACGGGGAAGGCGTGCCCGGCGACCCGGCGGGGGTCCGCGGTGCCCGCGGCGGCGTGCCTGCTCCGGCCGGGTCCGCCTTGGGCGGCAGCGCGGGCAGCCCGGCGCCCGGCACTCCGAAGGTCGCCCGGGGGTCGGCCGCCGACGACCGCTTGCCCGAACCGCCGTCCGCGGGTTCCGCGGCGGGTCCGGTCAGCGCGGAGGAGCCGGTGGCCGCCAGCCAGCCGCGCAGTTGGTCGCGGAAGGCGGCGGCGCCCTCGGGCCGCTCGGCCGGGTCCTTGGCGAGCGCGGCCAGCACCAGCGCGTCCAACTCCTCGGGCACCCGCGGATTGCGGGCGGACGGGGCCGGGGGCGGGGTGTGGACGTGCCAGTACATGAGGTTGATCGGGTTGCCGTCGGTGAACGGCGGTTTGCCGGTGAGCAGTTCGGTCAGGACGCAGCCGACCGCGTAGACGTCGCTGCGGGCGTCGACGTCGACGCCGTTGATCTGCTCGGGCGACATGTAGCTGGGCGTGCCGATCGCCGAGCCGGTGGCGGTCAGCCGGGCGTCGCTGTGCAGGACGTGCGCGATGCCGAAGTCGGCGACCTTGACGGCGCCTTCGGTGGTGATCATCACGTTGGCGGGCTTCACGTCGCGGTGGACGGTGCCGTGGCTGTGCGCGTGGGCGAGCGCGTCCAGCACGTCGGCGGCGATGCGCGCCGCGCGCTCGGGCGCGAACCAGACCTGCTCGCGGACGAGTTGGGCGAGCGTGCTGCCCCGCACGTACTCCATGACCAGGTACGGCACCACGGTGTCGTCGTCGGTGCGGACCTCGTCCTGGTCGTGGACGGTGACGATGCCGGGGTGGTTGAGCGCTCCCGCGGCCTGCGCCTCGCGGGCGAACCGGCGGCGCGCGTCGGGGTCGCTGGCCAGTTCGGGCAGGAGCGTCTTGACCGCGACGGCGCGGCCCATGCGGGTGTCGCGGGCGCGGTGCACCCGGGCCATTCCGCCGGAGCCGAGAAGCTCCGCCAGTTCGTAACGACCCGCGAAAAGCCCGTCGACCATTACTCGTTCGCCCCGTTCGCCCATCCCCAAGTCGAACGGCAGTCGAGCCGCCGTTCGTAGGGAACAGAGTAGAGGGCGGCTCCCGGAGCGGAGCCGCCCTCCCCTGTATTCCCCCGATCCCCCCGTGGGCCGGACTACTCGCCGCGCGAAGCGGCGGCCTTGCGGCGGCGGTTGGTGAGCAGGAAGGCCCCGCCGCCCACCGCGATCAGGCCGATGGCGCCGTACGCCATGTACGGCGTGGAGGAACTGGCGCCGGTCTCGGCCAGGTTGCCGGTGTTCACCGAGGTGTCGGTGCCGGTCTGCGGGTGGGTGTTGCTGCCGCCGGAGGTGGAGCCGCCCGAGGTGCCCGCGGAGCCGGACGTACCGCTGGAACCGCCGTTGCCGGAACCGCCGTTGGACGAGCCGGAGGTGGAGCCGCCGGTGGAGTGACCGCCCGTGGAACCGCCGGTCGAGCCGCCGTTGGTGGACCCCCCGTTCGTGGAACCGCCGTTCGCGGCACCTCCGTTCGTGGAACCGCCGTTCGTGGAACCGCCGTTCGTGGAACCGCCGTTCGTGGAACCGCCGTTCGTGGAACCGCCGTTGGTCGAGCCTCCGTTCGTGGAACCGCCGTTCGTCGAGCCGCCGGAGTTGCCGCCCGACGTCGACCCCCCGGTCGAGCCGCCGGCCTGGGGCGTGCGGCAGGTGGCCTGCGCCAGCGTGACGTCACCGGTGACCTCGGCGACCCCGAGGTTCAACGGGTTGATGTGGACCTTCAGTTGGAGGGCGGTGGCGGCGGCCGTACGGGAGGTGGTCACGGTGTTGGTGAGCTGGAGACTGACCTCACCGACCCCGCCGACGCGGACGTCGGTGGTGCCGACCGCGTTGAGCGAGATGGTCCTGCCGAGGATCGTCACCCCGACCAGCTTCGAGCTGGCGGTGGGCTTGTGGCCCACCTGGCAGGTCGCCTTGGACGTGACGGCGTCCAGCTTGATCAGCGAGAGCAGCGGAAGTCCGGGGACATGGACCTCGGCCTTGGCCACGTTGGCGTAGCCCTCCGCCTTGTCACGGTCGGCGGTCGCGTTCGCCGTCGCGACGTCGGCCCGCAGGATGCTGATCTCGCGACCCTGCTCGACACCGCTGCCGACCTTCACGGTCAGCGCGGTCTCCTTCGCGTCGGCGGGCGCCTTCACATCGTTGAGCGAGACATTCACCGGGACGTCCACGGTCTTGTTCAGCAGCGATACGTCGAGGCCCGCTCGCAGGACGGTCGCGGTGGACGTGCCGCCGCCCGACGGCGCGGGGGTCGCCTGCGCGCCCGGCGCTACGGCGAGGGTGCCCGCGGCGAGGGCGACGGCGGCGCCGATGGCGGCGGCCGAACGGCGTGCGGGCAGGCTGATGTTGATGGTGCGGTACACGGTGGAAAACCCCCACAAGTGGCATGGAGTCCCCGGCGCACGACTGTTGGGGACAGCCGCCGGGGACCTCGACCCGGCAATGTTTACGCACGGAGGGTGAACTGGCGGGCACACGGCGTCAGTTCACCCATAAGGGTGGTTTCCGTGAACTTCTTCGAATCTCGCCGCACGACCGTTCCCCCGCGTCACCCGGACCACGGGATGACACCCCTCACCTCGGTTGACGCCCCGGGCGGCCGCGAAGATGCCTAACGCGTCCCGGCTCCCGTACGTCACGGTCGGTCAACTCACGTCCTCGCACGTCGAACGGCCGTGGTGTACACGGGAGGCGTCCGCGAGCGGCGCGGCGCGACCGTCTGCGCGCGGCGAACGGGACGGTGTGACCGCGAAAGGCCCCGCGAGAGCTTGACGGTCCGTCAGGCGACGACCGTGCCGCGCAGCACGATCCGCCGCGGCGCCGCCAGCACCCGTACGTCCGCGCGCGGATCGCTCTCGTAGACCACCAGGTCGGCGGGCGCGCCCTCGGTGAGCCCTTCGCGGCCCAGCCATTGGCGGGCACCCCACGTGGTTGCGGAGAGAGCGGCGTTGACGGGCAGCCCGGCGGCGACCAGCTCCGCGACCTCGTCGGCGATCAGGCCGTGGGCGAGGCTGCCGCCCGCGTCCGTACCGGCGTAGACGGCGATACCGGCGTCGTACGCGGCGCGCACGGTGTCGTGGCGGCGGGCGTGCAGCCGTCGCAAGTGGTCGGCCCAGCGCCGGAATTTGGCCTCGCCGCCCGCGGCCAGGGCGGGGAAGGTGGCGATGTTGACCAGGGTGGGGACGATGGCGACGCCGTGTTCCGCGAAGAGCGGGATGGTGTCCTCGGTGAGTCCGGTGGCGTGCTCGACGCAGTCGATGCCCGCGGCGACGAGGTCGGCGAGCGAGTCCTCGGCGAAGCAGTGCGCGGTGACGCGGGCGCCTTCCTCGTGTGCGGCGGCGATGGCCTCGGTGAGCGCGTCCTTCGGCCAGCACGCCGCGAGGTCGCCCGCCTCCCGGTCGATCCAGTCGCCGACCAGCTTCACCCAGCCGTCGCCGCGACGCGCCTCGCGGCGTACGTACGCCGTCAGGTCGCCGGGCTCGATCTCGTGGGCGTAGTTGCGGATGTACCGGCGGGTGCGGGCGATGTGGCGGCCCGCCCTGATGATCTTGGGCAGGTCGGCGCGGTCGTCGGTCCAGCGGGTGTCGCTCGGCGAGCCCGCGTCGCGCAGCAGCAGCGCGCCGGCCTCCCGGTCGGTGAGCGCCTGCTTCTCCGCGGTGTCGCGGTCGACGGCGCCGTGCGCGTCGAGTCCCACGTGGCAGTGCGCGTCGACCAGTCCCGGCAGGGTCCAGCCGGTGACGGTCGCGGCCGGAGCCGCGGCCGGGCGGTCGTAGCTGATCCGCCCGCCGACCACCCACAGCTCGTCCCTGACCTCGTCGGGCCCGACCAGCACCCGTCCCTTGATGTGCAGCACGTCGCGTTCACCCATGCACCGCACTGTACGAGGCACCCGGCGGTCACGGGTCGTACGGTCGCCGGTCGTACGGTTGTACGGCCCGGACCGGCGAAGGGCGCCGCCGCCGGACGCCCCGGACCGGCGAGAAGCGCCGCCGCCCACCGGCCAGAGGTCAGGCCGTCGTCAGGCGGGTGAACGTCGCGCGGTAGTCGCTCGGCGTCAGCCCGGCCCTGCGCAGCAGGTGCTGCCGCAGCGAGTCGGCGGTGCCGAGACCGCTGGCGCGGGCGACCTGGTCGACGGGCAGGGTCGTGGTCTCCAGCAACTGCTTGGCCCGCTCGACGCGTTGGTGCAGCAGCCACTGGAGCGGGCTGAGTCCGGTCTCGGCGTGGAAACGGCGGCTGAGGGTGCGGACGCTGACGGCCGCGTGCCGGGCGAGGTCGGTGAGGGTGAGCGGCGCGTCGAGCCGGGTCATCGCCCAGGCGCGGGTCGCGGCGAGCGACGTGCCGGTCTCCGCGGGCAGCGGGGTGTCGGTGAACTGCGCCTGCCCGCCGTGCCGTACGGGCGCGACCAGCGCCAGCCGGGCCACCGTGTTGGCGACGGCCGCGCCGTAGTCGGTGCGGATGATGTGCAGGCACAGGTCGATGCCCGCCGCGTATCCGGAGGACGTCAGCATCTGGCCGTCCTGGACGAAGAGCACGTCGGGCTCCATGACCACCGCCGGGTAGCGCGCGGCGAGTTGGCCGGTGTACTCCCAGTACGTGGTGGCCTGGCGGCCGTCGAGCAGTCCGGCCTCGGCGAGCAGGAAGGCGCCCGTGCAAATGGACGCCACCCGCTTGCCCGCCCGCGCCGCCTGCCGCAGGACGGCCACGACACGCGGGTCCGGGTCCTCCCGCGACCCGGTCCCGGCCACGACCACCGTGTCGGCGCGCTCCACCGCGTCCAGACCCTGCCCGATCACCAGCTCGGCCCCGCCGCCGGTCCCGACGCTGCCGGGGTCAGACGTGCACAACTCCACCTCGTAGCCGGGCCCGCCGTCCACCCGGACCTTGCCGAACAGCATCTCCGGCACGGCGAGGTTGAACATCGACACCGGCCGCGCGGCGATCACCGCGACCCGGTGCGGGCGGGGACATGTGAAGGGCATGGCCAGAACCTCCGGGACCGTGGCATTCAGGCCACTACTGTACGGCGACGGCCGCGGCCACGCTGATCGCATGTCTCCGCGTCTCTCCGGTCCGGACTGTGCGGCCCCGCCCGCCGCCCGGAAACCCGTCGCCGCACCCGCGCCCGCGCCCGTACCCTCGCCCGCGTCCGCGTCCGCGTCCGCGTCCGCGTCCGCGCCCGTACCCTCGCCCGGCCGCACCCTGGCCGCCGCCCTGCTCGGCTTCTTCGTGATCACCCTGGACGCCTCGGTCGTGACGGTCGCCCTGCCGTCCATCGGCACCGATCTGCACGGCGGCCTCGCCGCGCTCCAGTGGGTCGTGGACGGCTACACGCTGGTCTTCGCCGCCTTCATGCTCTCCACCGGGGCGCTGTCGGACCGGATCGGCGCCGGGCGCGCCTTCGGCGCGGGCATGGCGGTCTTCACCGCCGCGTCGGCCGCGTGCGGTCTCGCGCCCGGCCTCGGCGTACTGATCGGCACCCGCGTGGTGCAGGGCACGGCCGCCTCGGTGATGCTGCCCGCCTCGCTCGCCCTGGTGCGGCAGGCGTATCCGGACGCCGGGTCCACCCCGCATCCGTCCGGCGCGGCGTCCGGCAGGATCGGCAGGGCCCGCGCCATCGCCCTGTGGGCGGCGGGCGGCGCCTCGGCCGTGGCGCTCGGGCCCGTCGCGGGCGGCGCCCTCACCTCGGCGTGGTCCTGGCGCGCCATCTTCTTCATCAACCTTCCGGTCGGTCTGCTCGCCGCCGTGCTGCTGGCGCGGACGCCCCGCTCGCCGCGAAGGCCCGCGCCGCTGGACGTGCCGGGGCAGCTCACGGCGGTGCTGGGGCTGGCCGCGCTGACCTTCGCGGTCATCGAGGGCGGCGGGCTCGGGCTGGTGGCGGCGGCCGTCGCGGTGGCCGTCCTCGCCGGTTTCTTCCTGATCGAGGCGCGCAGCGCGCATCCGGTGGTGCCGCTCGGCCTGTTCAGGGACCGTACGGTCGCGGTCTGTGTGGCGGTGGGCGCCGCGCTGAGCTTCGCCTTCTACGGGATGATCTTCGTGCTCAGCCTCTTCTTCCAGCAGGTGCGCGACCAGTCACCGCTCGGCGCCGGGCTCATGTTCCTGCCCATGACGGCGCTGATCCCCGCCGTCAACATCGTCTCGGGCAGGCTGTCCGCCCTCTCACCGCCTTCGGCGGGAGGTGGCACCGTCGGCGCCCGGCTGCCCATGCTCGCCGGTCAACTCCTCATGGTCGCCGGGCTGTTGGTGCTGCTGCCGGTCACCGCTCGCACCCCGGCCGCGCTGCTCGCGGTCGTCATGGTGCCGCTCGGCCTCGGCGGCGCGCTCGCCGTACCGCCGCTGACCGCCGCGCTGCTGGACGCGACCCCCGCCGACCGCGCCGGGCTGGCGGCCGGGGTGCTCAACGCGGGCCGCCAGATCGCGGGCGCCCTGAGCGTGGCCGCCTTCGGCGCGCTGGTCGCGGACCGGGACCGCTTCCTGTCCGGCATGCGCGTCTGCCTCCTGCTGTCCGCCGCCCTGCTGACCGTCACCGCCGTCGCCACGGCGGCGGCCCTGCGCCCCGGCCGCCCGGCCGACTCCTGACCCGGTGTCCCGCGACCGACCGGGCGGCCCGACCCCGACAAGGCGGCCCGGTCCCGACGCGGTGGCGGATCGGCGGCCGGAGGCGTGGACTGGAAGGGGTGAGACGGAGCGGAGAGGCGGACGGGATGGCGAAGGACGCGGGCGCGGCGACGGGTTTCCGGGTGCGGCGGATCTACGACGACGTGGACGCCGGGGACGGCCTGCGCGTGCTGGTCGACCGGCTGTGGCCGCGCGGGGTGTCCAAGGAGCGGGCGGCGGTGGACGACTGGTGCAAGGTGCTCACGCCGTCGGCCGAGCTGCGCACCTGGTACCACGCCCACCCGGACCGCCACGCGGACTTCGCGCGGCGCTACCGGGCCGAGTTGGCGGGTCCCGAGCAGGTCCCCGCCACCCAGCGGCTGCGCGAGCAGGCGCGCGCCGGGAGCGTCACCTTGCTGACGGCGGTGAAGGACCCGGAGCACAGCCACGTCCCGGTGCTCCTGGCCCATCTCACGGACGCGCCCTAGGACATGCCCCGAGGTCCCGTCCGGCGGCACCGGACGGGACCTCGGGGTCAGTCCGGCCCGGGGCACCGTACGGCCGCGCCCCCGGGCATCACCTGACCAGGACGCCGTCGACCCGGCGCGGGACGCCCAGCGGGTTGGCGTCGGCCAGCTCGGGCGGCAGCAGTGCGGGCGGGGTGTCCTGGTACGCCACCGGCCGCAGCCAGCGCTCGATGGCGGTGCCGCCGACGGAGGTGGAGGTCGAGGTGGTGGCCGGGTAGGGGCCGCCGTGGTGCTGGGCGGGGGCCACCGCGACACCGGTCGGCCAGCCGTTGACCAGGACGCGCCCGGCCAGGCCGGTGAGCCGGGCCAGCAGCGCCGCCGCCTCGGCGCCGGGCTGCCCGGCCTCCTCCGTACCGAGGTGCGCGGTCGCCGTGAGACTGCCCGGCAGCCGGTCGAGCACGGCGGCCAGTTCGGCGGCGGACCCGTACCGTACGACGACGGTCAGCGGCCCGAAGCACTCCTCGAAGAGCAGGTCGTACGCGCCCTGCTCGGTGAGGTCGGCCGCGGCGACGGTGACGAAGCCGGGCCGCACCGCGTGCTCGCCGCCGTCGCCCGCGGTGACGGGGGTCTCGACGCCGGGCAGGGCGGCGCGGGCGGCGACGCCCTTGAGGAAGTTGTCGCGCATGCGGGCGTCGAGGAGCACACCGGGGCCCGCGTCCGAGGCGGCGCCGGTGAGCGCGGCCACCAGCCGGTCGCCGTGCTCGCCGCCGGGGGCCAGGACGAGGCCCGGCTTGGTGCAGAACTGGCCGACGCCCAGGGTGAAGGAACCGGCGAGCCCGGTGCCGATCTGCTCGGCGCGCTCGGCCGCCGCGGCCTCGGTGACGACGACCGGGTTGAGGCTGCCCAGTTCGCCGTGGAAGGGGATCGGGCGCGGTCGTGCGGCGGCGGCGTCGTAGAGGGCGCGTCCGCCGGGGACCGAGCCGGTGAAGCCGGCCGCGGCCACCAGCGGGTGCTTGACCAGCTCGACCCCGGCCTCGAAGCCGTGCAGCAGGACGACGGTGTCGGCGGGCAGGCCCGCGGCGACGGCGGCGCGGCGCAGGATGTCGGCGCAGAGCGCGGAGGTGGCGGGGTGGTCGGGGTGCGCCTTGACCACGACCGCGCACCCGGCCGCGAGCGCGCTGGCGGTGTCGCCGCCGGGTACGGAGAAGGCGAGCGGGAAGTTGCTGGCCGCGTAGACGGCGACGACGCCGAGCGGGATCTTGTAGCGGCGCAGATCGGGGCGCGGGATGGGCTGGGCCGCCGGATCGGCGTGGTCGATGATCACGTCCAGATAGCCGCCCTCGTCGACCACATCCGCGAACGCGCGCAACTGATAGGCGGTGCGGGCGAGTTCACCGGTGAGGCGGGGCAGCCCGAGCGCGGTCTCGGCGTCGGCCGCCGCGATGACCGCCGCGCCCTCGTCCTCCAGCAGCCCGGCGGCGCCGCGCAGCAGGCGGGAGCGTACGCTGCGGTCGGCGAGCGCGGGAACGGCGGTCGCCGCCGCGCGCACGGCGGCGTCGACCTCGTCGGCCGTGGCCTCCACCGCGACCTGCTCCCGCTGCTTCCCGGTTCGGGGGTCGACGCTCCAGACTGGTACTGCCACCGGAAGAACCTCCACATTTCCGTACTGCACGACGGCATCGTTCTCTATACTGAACAACGTCTTCAGATATGAATCACCGATCGTCCGGAGCCTACGTCCACGGGCCCGGCCGGACAAGGCGGGCGCCGGGCACGGCGCGCACGAACACGCACGACGTGACGCACGACGGACACGCACGACGAACGGTCACGACAACCGAGCACGACAGACAGACACGACGAACACGCACCACACACGAGCACGACTGAACGAGCACCACGAACGTCTTAGAGGGGTCGTACGCGATGGCTGTTGCCGAGGGAGCCGGTTCCCAGGTCAAGTCCGCGGTCCGCACGGTGGAACTGCTGGAGTTCTTCGCGGGCCGCCCCGGCATGCACAGCCTGGCCGCCGTGCAGGAGTCGGTGGGGTACCCGAAGTCCAGCCTGTACATGCTGCTGCGCACCCTGGTCGACCTCGGCTGGATCGAGACGGACGCCACCGGTACGCGGTACGGCATCGGCGTGCGCGCGCTGCTGGTCGGCACCTCGTACATCGACGGTGACGAGGTGGTGGCCGCCGCCCGGCCCACGCTCGACCGGCTGTCCGACGACACCAGCGAGACCATCCACCTCGCGCGCCTCGACGGCACCAACGTGGTCTACCTGGCCACCCGGCAGTCGCAGCACTACCTGCGGCCGTTCACCCGGGTCGGACGCAGGCTGCCCGCGCACTCCACCTCGCTCGGCAAGGCGCTGCTGGCCACGTACACCGACGAGCAGGTGCGCAAGCTGCTGCCGGAGACGCTGGAGCCGCTGACCGAGCACACCCACACCGACCGCGAGAAGCTGATCGAGGAGCTGGCCCAGATCCGCGAACAGGGCTACTCCGTCGACCGCGAGGAGAACACCCTCGGGCTGCGCTGCTTCGGGATCGCGATCCCGTACCGCACGCCCGCGCGGGACGCGGTGAGCTGCTCGGTGCCGGTGGCCCGGCTGACCCCGGGGCACGAGCAGATGATCAAGGACACGCTCTTCGACGCGCGGGACCGGCTGCTGCTCGCCACGCGCCGCCTCTGACGGTCGTACGGCCGGCGTCGTAGGGTCGGCGTCGTAGGGTCGGCGTCGTAGGGTCGGCGGCATGCGCGAATCCGATACCCAGATGTTCGCCCGCCGGGCCTCCTCCTTCGGCGCCGAGGCCGCCGCCTATGCCGCGCACCGGCCCGACTACCCGGTGGCGGGCGTGCGGTGGGCGCTGCACGCGACCGACGACGAGCGCGGCACGCTCGACGTGCTGGACCTCGGCGCGGGCACCGGCAAGCTGAGCCAGTCGCTGGTGGCGCTCGGCCACCGGGTCACCGCCGTGGAGCCGGACCCCGGCATGCGCGCGGAGTTGGAGCGGCTGCTGCCGTCGGTGACGGCGCTGGCGGGCGGCGCGGAGGAGATCCCGCTGGCGGACGCCTCGGTGGACGCGGTCGTGGTGGGGCAGGCGTTCCACTGGTTCGACCAGGAGCGGGCGATGCCGGAGATCGCGCGGGTGCTGCGGCCCGGCGGCACGCTGGGCGCGCTGTGGAACACCGACGACGACCGGGTGGAGTGGATCGCCGGGCTCAACACGGTGACGGCGAGCCGGGTGTCGTACATCGACTGGCGGCCGGGCAAGGGCATCGACCGGCACACCGGCTTCACGCCCGTCGAACACGGCGAGTTCCCGCACCGGCAGCCGCAGACGGTCGACTCACTGCTGGCCACCGTCGCCACCCACTCCCACGTCCTGGTGCTCGAACCCGCCGAGCGCGAGGCGCTGGTGGGGCGGATCAGGGACTATCTGACGTCCCGTCCCGAGACCTCCGACGGCCCCTTCGACCTGGAGATCGTCACCCGGGTACAGCGCTGCGCCCTGACATGACGAGCCGTCAGCCGGCCTGCTGATCCGGGGTTCGCCGCCCGTCGCCGAAGTGCTGTTTCCCGACCTCTGCCCATGGCCTTCCACCGCTGCTACGCTCACGCCGCGCCGTGGCGGGGAGGTCCGGGCAGGAAGAGGTGACCGTGGGCACAGCCATCGGCGACGACGCCGACGCCGCCGCTGATTTCCACGCGTTCTTCGAGCAGCACTACGCGGAACTGGCGCGTCTGGCACACCTGTTGACCGGTGAGGCGGACGCGGCCGACGATCTCGCGGCCGACGCCCTGGTCGCCATGTGGCGGCACTGGGACCGGGTGCGGGCGGCCGACCACCCGGTCGCGTACGCCCGCGGTGTGGTGACCAATCTGGCCCGCTCGCGCATTCGCAGCGCGGTACGGGAGCGGCGGCGGATCGCGCTGTTCTGGTCGCAGCCGCAGGACCGGACCGACGGTCCCGACGTACCGGCGGTGCTCGACGTGCGTGAGGCGTTGCAGCGGCTGCCGTTCCGCAAGCGGGCGTGCGTGGTGCTGCGGCACGCGTTCGACCTGTCGGAGCGGGACACGGCGGCGGTGCTCGGCATCTCGGTGGGTACGGTGAAGAGCCAGACGTCGCGCGGCGTCGCGGAGTTGGAGCGGCTGCTCGCGCCGCGGACGGGCGGCGCCGAGCCGGACCCGGCCGCGGGCGACGGGGTGCGGGCGGCGCCGGGTGCCGCTACGGTGCCGGGCGCGGGTACGGTGCCGGGCGCGGGCGCCCCCGGCGGTGCGGGCCCTGTTCCCGGCCCCGCCGTCCCCGGCGCCTCGGGCCCGGTCGTCACCGGCCCCGGCGCGGCGCGCATCATGGGTGCGGCGGGTCCTGCGGCTCGTACTCGTACGGGACGGGGAGTGTGATGGCCGACAGGACCGACAGGGCCGAGCTGCCGGAACGGCTGCGGGACGCGGCCGGGTCCCACCGGCCGGACCGGGAGCGGATGCTGGCGCGGGTCGAACAGGGCATGGCGGAACGCGACATGGCCGGGCACGGGATGGCGGAGCCGCCGCGCACCGGCGGGCGGTCCGACGGGCACGGCGGCGGGACCGGGGCGCCGTGGATGCGGATCGCCGCGGTGACGGCGGCCGTCGCGGGCGCGATCGGCCTCGGCGGCCTCGCGGTCGGCGCCGTGACCGGCAACGGCGAGCCGACGCAGTCCGTGGTGACCTCCGGCGGGCCCGGCGTCACGCACTCCGCGACCTCCAGCCCGGTCGGCACCGACTCCCCCGCCGCGCAGCCGCGTTCACCGGCCGCGTCGTCGCACCCGTCCGGCCGCCACGGCGGCACCGGCGGTACGCGTCCCACGGGCACGCCGTCCGGCGGCGCGTCCTCCCCCACCGGCACTCCCCCGTCGTCGGCGGCCACCACCTCGGGCATCGACGGCGGCGCGCCGGGCTCGGTCGAGACCGCGCGGAACGGCACGCTGACCGCGCGGGGTTCGGTGGACAGCGCGAGCAACGACTACTGGACGCAGAGCGATGTGGTGCTGACCACCGGCAAGCCGCTCACGACGCTCAGCGTCGAACTGCGCGTGGCCCGTACCGAAGGCGTCAGCAGCACCGGTTCGTGGACCTCCGTCTCGGGCGGCACGAACCCCACGGTGACCGTGGAGGGCGCGGAGCTGGTCTACCGCTGGACGCTCGACGCGAACAACACGCTGGCGCCCGGCACGTACACGTTCTCGGGCCAGTTCAACCACGCGGCGGGCGCCCGCGCCACCGGCGGCGACACGTACACCGCCCGCTGGACCGGGCCCGACGGCACGTCGTCGGTCGACGGCGGATTCTGACCGGACGGCTCCCGTAGCCCGCCGGAAATATTCGCGTCATACGCGGCAACCTCCGGTGCCCCGGTGGCGACTTGAGTACGCACAGCCCTCCCGCCTCACCTGAGGGTGACGCTCCGGGGCGCGGCGGTACCCCCATGATCGCCGCGCCCCGGCCCGTCTCGTGCTCCCGCCCGCCCACGGCGGCCCCGCGCCGCGGGCCCGTCGTCGGCGCGTGCCGTCAGCACGCGCCCGCGAAGGCTCCGCGCCTCAGGCCAGCGCCGACCGTACGGCCCTCAGGTCGGCGTCCGAGGCCAGGCCCGCGTGGTACAGGCGCAGTTCGGTGGCGCCGAGCGCGGCGGCGTGCGCGGCGTCCTCGGCGAGCGTGCCGGGGCTGCCGCCCATGCCGGAGACGACGGTGAGGTTCGCCGCCAGTACGGTGCCTTCGCGGCGGTGCGGCGCGAGCGGGGTCAGCATCGCCTCGCGGGCGGCCGGACCGCCGGCGCAGGGCAGGACGAGCCCGTCGGCGTGGGCCAGGACGCGGGCCGGTTCCACGCCCGCGTTGGCGCCGCAGCGGTACGGCGCCGGGTCGGCGTGCATCAGCACCTGGAAGCCGGGCGCGGCGGCGGCCCGTACGGCGGCCACGGCCCGCTCCTGGAGCGAACCGGCCGTCTGTGTACGCCAGGTGAGGGTGAGCGCCGTCAACTCCGCGCCGAGCAGCCTCTCGATCGCCGGGAGCCCGGCGGCGTCGCCCGGGGCGTCCCCCTCGAAGACGGGTGCCAGCGCGCGGCGGACGGCGGCGGCCACGTCGGCGGGATCGGCGCCGAGCCCGGCGTAGCCGTCCCGGCAGTGCGCGCAGAAGCACAGCGACATCAGGTACTGGGCGGCGTCGCCGAGCGGCACCCCGGCGATCTTGTCGTGGGCGTGCAGGTGGGCGAGGCCGTACCAGCCCAGGGACTCCAGTTCGGTGCCGCCAGCGCCGGGGCGTACGGCGGCCTCCGCCGCGAGGTCCACCAGGTAGGTACGGACGGCCGGTTGGGCGATGCAGGGCGCCCACGGGTAGCGGTCGCCGTAGGCGTTGACCACCGAGGTGGCCGGATGCTCGGCGCCGAGGCGGGAGTTGTGGGCGAGCACGACCCAGGTGTGGACGTCGAGCCCGGCGGCGGCCAGCGCGCGGGCCGCCGTACCGAAGGCGTCCCCGCCGCCGTCCCCGTCGAAATCCCCGGCCCCGACTCCGACCCCGCCCCTGTCCCCGGACCCGGACCCGCCCCTCGCCCAGCTCCCGGCCGGGTAGGGCCGCAACTGCCTTCCCTCCCAGCGCTGTTCGTCGGGCGGGTAGAGCACGGCGGAGTGTTCCGCGGTGACGATCCGGTGCCGGGGGTGACGGGGGGTCAGCGCGCGGGTGGAGTGGTAGGCGGAGGCGAGGGTGACCTGCTGGACGCCGAGGGCGGCGATCCGTTCGGCCGCCTCGGGGTCGCCCACGACGTCCCAGGGATAGACGAAGGCGGAGGTCCTCATGGTCGGCACGTCCGGGGCCCGTTCAGCGGTCGCCGAGCAGCGCGAGGCCCTGCTCGATCAGGTCGGCCAGTTCCTTGACGTGCGCGGCGGACGGCTCCGACAGCGGCGGGCGGACCTCGCCGACGTCCAGGCCGCGCATCCGTACCCCCGCCTTGACCAGCGAGACGGCGTAACCCCGGCCCTGGTTGCGGAGGTTGACCAGCGGGCGGTAGAAGCCGTCGATCAGCGTGTTGACGGTGGCGTCGTCGCCGGTGGTGAGCGCCTTGTGGAAGGCGAGGGCGATCTCGGGCGAGAAGGCGAAGACCGCGGAGGAGTAGAGCAGTACGCCGATGCCGCGGTAGGCGAGGCCGGTGAGTTCCGCGGTGGGCAGGCCGTTGAAGTAGAGGAAGTCCTGGCCGGGGAGTTCGGTGCGGACCGCGCTGATGATCCGCTGCATCAGGTCGAGGTCGCCGAGGCCGTCCTTGAGGCCGATGATGTTGGGCACCTTGGCGAGTTCGACGACCGTCTCGGGGGTGAAGACAGCGTTGTCGCGCTGGTACACGATGACATCGAGGCCGGTGCCCGCGGCGAGCGCCGCGTAGTGCCGCAACATGCCCTCCTGGCCGGGGACGACGAGGTAGGGCGGCATGGCGAGCAGGCCGTCGGCGCCCGCCTCCTCGGCGAGCCGGGCGTACTGGACGGCGAGCGCGGTCCCGTATCCGGCCCCGGCCACCACCGGCACCCGCCCCGCGACCTCGTCCACCGCCGCCGCGACGCACGCGCGGAACTCCTCGGGGGACAGCGCGTGGAACTCGCCCGTGCCGCAGCACGCGAAGACGGCGGCGGCGCCCGCCTCCACCCCGGCGCGCACATGCGCGCGGAACACGTCGAGGTCGAGAGCGCCGTCCGGGCCGAAGGCCGTCACGGGGAAGAACAGCAGGCCGTCGAGGCGCTCGGCGAGGGCGGGTGAGGTCATCGGGTTCCCCCTGAAGTCTGTGCGCTCATCTGATCCATGTCTATATTCATGAACGCTGCCACGCTAGGCGAGGTGACCTGGGCGGGTCAAGCCGACGGGCACCTCCAAGAGCCTCCGCGCCGCCCGCGCCCACCGCCAGGAACTGTCCATATACTTGAACGTCGTCCATGGACATACCCACGGCGGACGTCAGCCGTCTACAGTGACCCCTGAGGTCAGCGAAGCCCCCGCCAGACACGGAGACCCCGTATGCCCGCTCCCCGCACCGTCCTGCTCACCGGCGCCGCAGGCGGCCTCGGCACCCTCATGCGCGGCCTGCTGCCGTCGTACGGATACGACCTGCGGCTGTTCGACGTCCGCCCGGTCGAGGGGGCGCCCGACGGCACGCGGGTGATCACCGCGGACCTGTCCGACCGGGACGCGCTGCGCGAGGCGGTGCGCGGCGTCGACGCGATCATCCACCTCGCCGGGATCTCGCTGGAGTCCTCCTTCGACAAGATCCTGCGCGGCAACATCGAGGGCACCTACCACCTCTACGAGGCCGCCCGCGAGGAGAACGTCCGCCGGATCGTCTTCGCCTCCAGCAACCATGCCGTCGGCTTCACCCCGCGGCCGCAGGGCTCCCCGGTGCCGGACGAGGCGCTGATCCCGATCACCACTGCGCGCCGCCCCGACACCTACTACGGGCTCTCCAAGTGCTTCGGCGAGGACCTGGCGCAGCTCTACGCGGACCTGCACGGCATCGACACCGTCTCCGTACGCATCGGCTCCTGCTTCCCCGAACCCACGTCAGTGCGGATGCTGTCGGTCTGGATGAGCCCGGCCGACGGCGCCCGGCTCTTCCACGCCGCGCTCAGCGCCGGGACCACGGGGCACACCGTCGTCTACGGCAGCTCCGCCAACACCCGCCTGTGGTGGGACCTTTCGGGCGCCCGCGCGCTCGGGTACGAACCGCGGGACGACTCGGAGCCGTTCGCCGCGAAGCTCATCGCCGAGCAGGGCGAGCTGGACCCGGACAATCCCGCGCACGCCAACCTCGGCGGCCCGTTCTGCACGGACCCCCCGATCTGGCCGTACTGACGGACGAGACGCGTGGCGAGACGTACAGGTGGACGCGCGGAGCCGTACGGACCGTGCGCGGACGCCGCCCGCGGGCCGCTCAGCGGCCGGGCAGCCGTACCACCGACAGGAAGAAGTCGTCGATCTGCCGCACCGCGCTGATGAACTGCTCCACGTCGACGGGCTTGGTGACATACGCGTTCGCGTGCAGCTTGTAGCTGCGGAGGATGTCCTCCTCGGTGGCGGACGTGGTGAGCACCACCACCGGGATCATGGCCAGGTCCCGGTCGCCCTTGATCATCTCGAGCACCTGACGCCCGTCGTACTTCGGCAGGTTGAGGTCGAGCAGGATCAAGTCGGGCCGCACCGCGTCCTGGTGGGCGCCGCGCCGGTAGAGGAAGTCCAGCGCCTCCTCGCCGTCGCGGACCACGTGGAGGGTGTTGCCGATCCTGTTGTCGGCGAACGCCTCCCGGGTCATCAGCTCGTCGCCCGCGTCGTCCTCGACCAGCAGGACCTCGATCGGCTGTACGGGTTGACTCATACGCGCGGTGCTCCCTCTGCTCCCTCGATGCCAGGCGCCGCCGCCTGGTCAGGTGACTCTTCTGCCCCGGCGGGCAGCGTGAAACGGATGCGGGTGCCGCCGGTGTACTCGTTGTCCACCGAGATGCGCCCGCCGTGGTGCTCGATGATCTTCCGGCACATGGCGAGGCCGATGCCGGTGCCCTCGTAGGTGTTGCGGCTGTGCAGCCGCTGGAAGAGCACGAAGACCTTCTCGCTGAACTCCTCCTGGATGCCGATGCCGTTGTCGGTGACGCTGAAGACGAGCGTGCCGTCGGGGGCGGTTCCCGACTCCACCGTGATCACCGGCGGCCGGTCGGGGGAACGGAATTTGATCGCGTTCCCGATCAGGTTCTGCCAGACCAGGGCCAGCAGCGTCGCGTCGCCGACGGTGTCCGGCAGCACGGCGGGCCGCTCGACGCGCGCCCCGGCCTCCTCCAGCCGCTCCGCGAGGTTGTACAGCGCCTGGTCGAGCGTGTTCTCCAACTGGACCGGTCGGTGGTCGTCCTGCGCCCGGCCCACCCGCGAGAAGGCCAGCAGGTCGTTGATGAGGATCTGCATGCGCTTGGCGCCGTCGACCGCGAAGTCGATGTACTGCACGCCGCGTTCGTCCAGCGCGTGCCGGTAGCGCTTCTCCAGGAGCTGGCAGAAGGACGCGACCTTGCGCAGCGGCTCCTGGAGGTCGTGCGAGGCGACGTAGGCGAACTGCTCCAACTCGGCGTTGGAGCGGCGCAGTTCCTCGGCCTGCTCGGTCAGCTCCGCCGCCTGGGCGGCCAGCAGTCCGCGCTGGCCGTGCGCCTCGGCCAGCGCGCCCGCGATACCGCTGCGCATCGCTTCCACGGCCTCGGCCAGCACCCGCAGATCGGCCGGGCCGCTGGGCTCGATCCCGGTGTCGAAGTCGCCGCCCGCGACCCGCAGCGCGTCGTCGCGCAGCCGCCCCAGCGGCAGGCCGACGATCCGGCGCAGGAGCAGCGCCAGGAAGACCATGGCCACCAGGAAGCAGGCCAGCATCGCCAGGAACACCGCGTCGCGTTCGTTGCGCACGCGCCGCAACTGATCCTGACTGTGCTGCCGGTCCTCCTTCAGATGCGTGTCCTGGATCGTGAACTGGGTGCGTACGGTGTCGAAGCCCCGCTTGCTGCTGTCCAGCAGCGAGGTGTCGGCGGAGGCGGGCAGGCCCTCGCGGGCGTGCTCGATGAGCGGCAGCGCGTACGTGGTGCGCCAGCGGTCGGCCGCCTCTTCCAGCGCCAGCAGGTCGGCGGAGGCGCGCTTGTTGCCGCTGATCAGCGGGCGCAGCCTGGCGGTGATCGTCTTCTGGTCCGCGAGGCCCTCGGTGTAGGGCTGGAGGAATTCCGCCGAATGGGTGAGCACATAGCCGCGCACGCCGGTCTCCTGGTCCAGCAGCGCGGTCTGCAACCGCACCCCCTCCACCCGCGCGGGCTGCACCCGGTTGGCCAGGTGGTCGGAGATCGACGTGGTGTGCGCGAGCAGTTGCGCGCCGATCACCGCGAAGACGAGGACGAGCAGCGTCATCCCGCCGAGCACGAGGTTGAACGCGCCCTGGACCGTGATCCGGCCCTTCTCGCGCGGCCGGAAGCCGGACCTCGTCCGGGGGGCCTTCTGCCCGCGAGCGGGTACGGGGGCGGGCACGACGTCGGGCGCGGGATCGGTATCCCGCGCGGGATCGACGTCCGGAGCGGGTTCGACGTCGGGGCCGGGATCGACGTCGGGACCGGACTCGGACCGCGGCCCGGGTACGGGCGCGCTCTCGGACACGGGCCCGGCTTCGGATACGGACTCGGATACGGCCTCAGGCTCGGACACGGGCGGCGGGTCGGTCGGGGGATGCGGCACGGACGCGGACTCCGGAACTGGCGTGGGATCGGGCGTGGACTGGGCGACGGGCGCGGTCCCTGAAGCGGGCGCGGCCCCGGCAGCGGCTTGAGGCGTCGGCTCCGGCGCGGGCGCCGTGGGTTGCGTCGGCTCCGAACCGGGCCCCGGGACGGGCGGGCGTTCCGTCATGACCTCGCCCGCCATCCCGCGTGCATCACGGCCGCGTCGTCCTCGAGACCGCCGCGCCCCGCCGTCGCCGTCTCGGCCGCGTTGATCAAGGCGTCGACGAACGCCTCCGCGGGCAGTGCGCCGTTCTTCCGGGCCAGCTCCAACAGCCCGTCCTCGCCGAGCCGTTCCGGCCCGTCGCCGTACCGCCACTCGAAGAGGCCGTCGGTGAACAGGACCACGGACGCGCCGTCCAGCGTCTCGGTCGTCACCGGCCAGACGCCCTGCCCCGGCAGCAGCCCGAGCGCGGGCCCGTACGCCGGCTCCCACCACTGGACGTCGGCGCCGCGGCGCAGCAGCACGCCCGGATGCCCGGCTCTGACGATCTTGACGGTGGTGCGGTCGGGGGCGAACTCCAGGGAGCTGAGGGTGGCGAAGACGTGTTCGCCCGCGCGCTCGGCGACCAGCATCTGCTCCAGCATGCCGGGCAGTTCGGCGCCGCGGGTGCCGGCGAGGACGAAGGACCGCCAGGCGACCCGCAGGCACACGCCCAGGGCCGCCTCGGCCGCGCCGTGCCCCGACACGTCGCCGATGACGACGTGCACCGTGCCGTCCTCGGTCTGCACGACGTCGTAGAAGTCGCCGCCGAGCAGCGCGTGGTCGCGGCCCGGCCGGTAGCGGGTGGTCACCTGCCAGTCGTCGCCGCGCAGCAGCGGGGTGGGCAGCAGCCCGCGCTCCAGCCGGGCGTTCTCCTCGGCCCGCATGGAGCTCTCGCGCAGCGCCACGTGCGCGCGCTCGATCTGCTTGCGCTGGACGGCGTAGCGGATGGCGCGGCTGAGCGACTGGGGTTCGAGGGCGCTCTTGGACAGGTACTCCTGGGCGCCGGAGGCGACCGCGGCGAGCCCGGCGTCCTCCTCCGACAGACCGGTCAGCACCACGACGGCCGCGCCGGGCGCGTCCTTCAGCAGCCGGGACACCGCGTCCACGCCGAAGGCGTCGGGCAGGTGCAGGTCGAGCAGGACGCACTCGGGCGCGGCGCGGCGGGCCAGCAGCTCCAGCGCCTCGGCGAGATTGCTCGCCCTGACCACCTGGGTCGCGGCGTCGCTCAGCGCGAGGTACTCCTCGACGAGCAGGGCGTCGCCGTCGTCGTCCTCGACCAGCAGGACCGTCGCGGGGCCCGACTGCCCGAAGGAGGCGGGCGGCGCCGTGCGCGGACTCTGACTGTCGCGAATGTCACGAACATCACGGCTGTCACGCCCGTCGCGGGTGTGCGGGATGCCCACCGGAAGTCCGGCCGGAACTCCGACCGGGCCGCTCTGCACCACGTTTCTTCCTCCGCCTTCGGCTGCCCGACCATTGAGATTGCGCTGAGCGTACTTGCCCAGGGCAGGAGCGTATATGCGGGAGCCTCCGGACCCCTGTTCGATCCGGCAACCTGTGCGCCGGGTCCGCCGCGCGACCCATCCGGAACCGTCGTCGCTACGAATGACGGAGGATTGACGGGGTACGGCGGAACGGGGATTCCGGAACGTCCGTTCGTACCTGTCACGGCACGTCGGCGGAGGGAACGGACACGGGTGGAGGCACGGGTGGCAGAGGACCGCGACGGCGACAGCGCACGCGCGGGGTATCGGGGCCTGGTGATGCGGCGTTCCGCGGCGGCCCCCGAGGCGGCGGTGCTGGTACTGCACGGCGGCCGGGAGCGCGGTATGGGCCGGCCGTCCCGGCTGAACGCGCCGGGGCTGCGGATGCGCCCCTTCGTCCGGGCGCTGGCCCGCGCGACGCGGGGCCGCCGGGTGGTGCTCGCCGAGGCCCGCTACCGGCACCGCGGCTGGAACGGGGAGCGGGCGGACGCCGCGCGGGACGCGGCCGACGCGCTGGCGGAGCTGTCCAGGCGGACCGGCGGGGCGCCGGTCGTGATGGTCGGGCACTCCATGGGCGGCAGGGCGGCGCTGCGGGTGGCCGGTACGGACGGGGTGGTCGGCACGGTGGCGCTGGCCCCCTGGTGCCTGCCGGGGGAGCCGGTGGAGCAGCTCTCGGCGGCCCGGCTGGTGTTCCTGCACGCGGAGGCCGACCGGATCACCTCGCCCGTGGAGTCGCTGCGGATGGCGGAGCGGGCCAGGGCCGAGGGCGCCGAGGTGTGCCGCTTCGTGCTGCCGGGCGGCGACCACGCGATGCTGCGCCAGGCGGCCGTCTGGCACGCGCTCACCACCCGGGCCGTCTGCGGCCTGCTCGGCCTGTCCGCGCTCCCGCCCGAGGTCGCCTCCGCCTTCGCCCTGCCGCCCGGCTCCCCGGACGGCCTCGACGTGCCCGCGACCGCCGGTGACGGGCGGGGCGTGCGGGTGTGAGGGTACGGGGCTGCCGATACGGGTCCGACCGTACGCGACCGCGGGCGCAACGCTGCCGGTACGAGCCGGCGCGGGCGCCGGAATGGGCGCCGGGACCGGGTGCCCATAACGGGCCGGAAGCTGATCTCCGGGTCATGGAACCGCAAACAACAGTCGGTCGTTACGGGGGCATGACCGCTATGACGCCTGGCTCGAATGTGCCGCTCTCCGTGCCCCGAGTGGCCGTGGACGTCGCCGCCTCCTCCGCGCGGCTCGATGTCTCGGGCCTGCTCCTGACCGGTGACGGGAAGGTGCGCTCCGACGACGACTTCGTCTTCTACAACCAGCCCCAGGGGCCCGGCGTCAGCCACCGCTCCGGGGGCGGTTCCGGGCCCGACTCGATCACCGTGGACACGGCGGCCGTCCCGGCCGGGATCGAGAAGGTCGTGGTGACCGCGAGCCTGGACGGCGGCGGTCCCTTCGCGGGTACGACACCGACGGCCACGGTCCGCAGCGCGGACGACGGCTCGGTGATCGCCACCTTCACGCCCACCGGGCTCGGCCCGGAGACCGCGCTCGTCGTGGTCGAGGTGTACCGGCGCGGCGGCGCCTGGAAGGTCCGCGCGGTCGGCCAGGGGTACGCCAACGGGCTGGGCGGCATCGCCAGCGACTTCGGGGTGAATGTGGAGGAGCCCGCGGCCCCCGCGGCCCCCGCCGCCGCGTTCACCCCGCCGCCGCCCGCGCCGGGACTGCCCAGTGCGCCGCCGCCCTCCGGCGCGCCCGCCGCGTATCTGCCGCCGCCGCCCTCCGCTCCCCCGGCCGCGCCGCCCGCTCCCGCGCCGGGCGCGGGCAAGGTCAATCTGGACAAGGGCCGGGTCAGTCTCCGCAAGAACGAGACGGTGTCGCTGGTCAAGGCGGGCAAGCCGTTCCTGTCCTCGGTGCGGATGGGCCTGGGCTGGGAGCCCGCCTTCGGCGGCCGGGACATCGACCTGGACGCGTCGGTGATCGCCTACGGTCCGCAGCGCAACCACATCGCGACCTGCTACTTCGGCAAGCTGTCCATCCTCAACGGCGCGGTCCAGCACTCCGGTGACAATCTGACCGGCGCGGGCTCGGGCGACGACGAGACGATCACCGTGCACCTGGGCGGGCTGCCGCCGGAGGTCACCGGTCTGGTCTTCACGGTGAACTCGTACTCGGGGCAGAAGTTCAACAAGGTCGCCAAGGCGTACTGCCGGCTGCTCGACGCGGGCACCGGCGAGGAGCTGGTCCGCTTCGACCTGACCGGCAGCGAGCCGCGCACGGGTGTCCTGATGGCCAAGCTGATCAAGCAGTTCTCCGGCGAGTGGGAGATGACCGCCATGGGCGACTTCATCGACTCGCGTACCGCCAAGGGGATGGTGCGGCCCGCCTCCGCGGCGCTCTGAGGCACCGCGGACCGGACGTGTGCCCTGCGGGGCCGCCGCCGGTCCGCGCAGGCTGGCATGAGTCCGCGCGGACCGGCGGCGGCCCGCGCGACCGGTCCCAGGCGGCGCGGGACCGGCCTCAGGCGGCGCGGACCGGTCTCACATCGCAGGCCGGTCTCACACCGCGCGGCGGCCTCAGACCGCGGGCCGCGCTCGGACCGCGGACCGGGCTCGGACCGGGCGTCGGGCTCAGACCGCGCGGATCGCCGTCGCCAGGGCGCCCGCCTCGGCCGGGCCGAGGTGCCGGGCGATGTCGGCCTCGCTGATGATGCCGACCAAGCGGCTGCCCTCGACCACCGGCACCCGGCGGATGCGCCGGGAGGACATGGTCGCGACGACGCTGCCCGCGTCGTCGTCGGCCGCGGCCGTCACCGGGCTGCCGTCCATCAGGTCGGCGGCCCGGACCGCGCCCGGGTCGTGGCCGGTCGCCACGCAGCGCAGCACGATGTCCCGGTCGGTGAGCACCCCTTGGAGCCCGCCGTCGTCACCGGTGACCGCCAGGGCCCCGATGTCCGCGTCCCGCATCCGCTTGGCGGCCACGTCCAGGGTCTCGTGGGCGGAGATCGTCTCGACGCCCTGATGCATGATGTCGCGCGCAGTGGTCACAGCAGCTCCATTCGTCCCGGGCCCCCGCGCCGACCATAAAGTCCCGCGCGCCGCCCCGCACGGCGGCGGGAGCCGGGGCCAGGACCGGGAGCGGGCGGGCGCGGGGGCGCCGTGCGCACGGCGCTCGGAGGCCGTGGGACCCCGGCACGCACCGGCTCGTGCGCCGCGCGGGCCTCGTACGGGCCGGACCGCCACCGGACGTTCGCACATCAACATGTCATGGTCACATAAAATTTACCGCTGACGGTCTACCCGCATAGACCCGTGGCCGGGACCCTGGTCGGGAACCACCCGTACCGCTCGACCCCCTAGCCACGGGAGCGCTCAGTCATGCCCAAAAACCGTCTCGTGCACGGAATCTGTGCCGCCGTCAGCGCGGCACTGCTCGCGCTGACCGTCCTGTTCGTCAGCGGCGGCCCCGCACAGGCCGCTCTGCCGACCCCGATCGCCGCCTCCACCGCCCGCAGTTACCTGTCCGGCATGACGGCCACCGCGGAGACGCACGCCTCGACGTACGACCGGAATCTGTTCCCGACCTGGATCACCATCTCGGGCACCTGCGACACCCGCGAGTACGTGATCAAGCGCGACGGCACGAGCGTGGTGACCGACAGCTCGTGCAAGGCGACCTCGGGGAACTGGACCAGCCCGTACGACGGCGTGACCACCACCGACCCGTCGACCTTCGACATCGACCACCTGGTGCCGCTCGCCGAGGCGTGGGCCTCGGGCGCCTGGGCCTGGACCACCGCGCAGCGCCAGGCGCTGGCCAACGACGTGACCCGCCCGCAGCTCGTGGCCGTCTCCGCGCACTCCAACCGCTCCAAGGGCGACGGCGACCCGGCCGAGTGGCTGCCGCAGGCGTCGTACCAGTGCACGTACGCCCGCGCGTGGGTGCAGGTGAAGCACTACTACGGTCTGACCGTGGACAGTGCGGAGAAGTCGAAGCTCACGTCGGTCCTCAGCGGCTGCTGAAACGTTCCGGCCGCACCCGGCCGCACCCGGCCTCGCTCGTCACGGCGGTGACGAGCGCGGCCGGGCGGCGGTCCGCCCCTCAGCCCGGCCGCCCCTCAGCCCGGCAGCCCGTCAGCCCGTCAGCCCGTCAGTCCGTCAGCCCGGCGTCTTCAGGGTCAGCGTGCGGCGGCCGGGCGCGTAGAACCAGACGGCCCCCTCGCGCACGAGGTACACCCCGTCGTCCGCCCACCACAGGCCCGTCAGCCCGTGCGCCCGCGTGACCTCGCCCGCCGCGAACGGCGTCTCCACCCAGTCCACGCCGTACACGGTGCCGGGCCCGGTCGCCCGTGACAGGTCGTCCACGTAGCGGCCCCCGGAGTCGATGCACCGGAACGCCTGGAGCACGCCACCGTTCTGCGCCGACGGCGGCGTCCGCCGGCACAACGACGTTCCCGCGGTCAGATACGCGTGACCTCGCTTCGGGTCGGCCACCACGGCCTCCCGCGTACGGCTGACCGGCACCGGGGCTCCTCACGTCGCGCTGACCACCCACGGTGCCGCCCCCCGGCCAACCCCGGATGAACGGCGTCCTTCCGCGAGGCGGCCACCCGGTTGCCCCCGGCGCGGGGGCGCGCCCCGAGCGGTGGCCCGCCGCGCGTCAGCCCGAAAGGCCCTGGCGGGAGCGGGCCTTGAAGGCCGCCTTGCGGGCGTCCTTGGCGGATTTGCGGTCCGGGTGGAGACGCCCCATGGCTTCGAGGACGTCGGCGGTGGCGGGGTGGTCGACGCGCCAGGCGGCGTCGAAGAAGCCGTCGTGCCGGGCGACGAGGTCACGGACGAGGTCGGCCAGGATCTCGGGGGCGTCGTCGGCGGCGAGCTGCGCGGCGAGGGTGTCGATGGTGAGCCAGAAGACCATGTCCGCGTCGGGCGCGGGGATGTCGGCGGCGCCGCTCTCGGTGAGCCAGACGCGGGCGAGGCCGCCGAGCGCGCGGTCGTCGAGGACTTCGCGCAGCGCGGGCTCGGCCTCGGCGCCGAGCAGGGTGAGCGTCTGCTGGCAGATGAGACGACGGCCCGGCGCACCGGCGTCGTCGCCGCGCGCGGCGGCGAGCAGTTCGCGTGCGGCGTCGGCCGGCTTGCGGTCCTCCAGCCACAGCTCGGCCTCCACGCGCGCCGCCTGGTCGGGGTAGCCGGTCAGCGCTTCGAGGAGGTCGACGCCCGACCCGCCCGCGAGGTCGCCGATGGCGGGGGCCTGCGCGCCCGCGTCCACGAGCCGTTCGCGCATGCCGTGCACGCCGAGCGGCGTGAGCAGGACCATGCCGTAGCGGGAGACCTCCTCGGGGTCGAGGTCGTCCCCGACGGCCCCCTCGGGGAATTCGGGGAAGGAGCCGGTTTCCCCGTCACCCTCCGCCTCCTCGATCAGCGCCTCGTCGACCGGCTGGTAGTCCAGCAGTCCGGTCGTGGCGAGCAGCCGGAAGTGGTCGTCCAGCCGCATCATCACCTCGGTGACCTCTTCGAGGACGGCGTCGCTGGGCTGGTCCATCTCGTCGGGCACGACGAGGGACGCGGCGAGCACCGGCAGCGGTACCGCGTCGGGCCCGTCCTCGGCGACCGCCGAGTCCTCCACGGCCATCAGCGCGTAGAGGTTGACCAGCGCGCTGTCGAGGAATTCGGCCTCCTTCTCCGGGTCCCAGTCCAGCTCGTCCAGGAGCACCTGGTCGCCGTCGTCCATGACCTCGCGCAGACTCTCGAAATCCGGTGCGGCGGCGTCGGCGAGGGCCGACTCGGCGGCGGCCAGCCAGATGTCGAGCACGTCCTGCGGGAGGCCCGCGGTGATCCGCTCGTACGCCTCGCCGGGCAGCGCGCGACCGGCGACCTCGCCGACCGGCGTGGACTCCTCGGCCTCCTCGTCGATCTCCAGGACCAGCAGGCCGGTGTCGACGGCGACGCCCCATGCCTGGGCGGTCTCGGCGAGCCCTTCCTCGTCCTCGTCCACCGGGAGGCCGAGTTCCGCGGCGGCGGCCACCAGGTCGTCGTCCAGCAGCTCGCCCATCGCGTCGACCGGCCGTTCCGGTGTCGCCCACCGGGTCAGCCGCAGCGCTCGGTCCAGCAGCGGCACGGCCAGTGCCAGCCGCGCGAGGTCGTCCGCGGGGAGCAGCCGTACGGGCGGCAGGACGAGGGGACCTTCGGACATGGGGTGACTCCTAGAGGGCTCTACGGCTGTACGGCGTGAGGGGTGTGCCGGTCCGGCTCACCCCTGGCGGGTGGATCGGACCGGCACACGCGAACCGGTACGCGCGCCGGACGCGCGCACTCAGCGTAGGCCCTGCGACCCCCCGACCGTCGGCCTCCCGGCCCCGTCGCACCCGTCACCCCGCCGGTTCACCCGCCCGTAGCGACACGTTCCGGCCACCGCCGCCCGCCGCCGGGTGCGTACCGGCCACGCGTCCCTCAGGCGTACGGGAGTTCGGCGCGCGGGAGGAGCCGGCGCGAAGGGCTCAGCGCACCCCGTCCCACAGGGCGCGCTCGTCCGGGCGGGGGTCGCGTACCGGACCGCAGTGCGCGGGGTCGTCCGCCGTGCCGAAGACCATGGTCGTACGGTCCCGGGTGTCGTACGCGGGCCAGCCGGGATCGCCGGTGACGGCGAAGGAGACCCAGGCGGCGTGCATGGTGTCGGCGAGCGGCTGCGGCGGGGCCTCGCCGAGCAGCATGGTCTCGCCGGGCGCGTCCAGGTTGTCGAAGGCGAAGGCGATCTCGGAGGCGTGGCAGGCGCCGAGGCGGCCGTCGAAGGCGGTGGAGCGGCGGCCGAATTCGTAGACGTGGGCGCGCGGCACGGACTCGGCCAGGCGGACCGCGGGTATCCGGAAGAACCAGTCGGTGAGGACGGCGGAGAACAGGTCGCCGGTGGTGGCGCCGGGGCGGTTGGCCGCGTAGAGCGGCAGCGCGGTGTCGGGGTCCAGGCCGTGCCGGGCGATCGCGGCCCGCAGGTGCCTGTCGTCGATGTAGTCGATGACGCCGCTGGGCACGGTGAAGAGCCGGTACTCCTCGGCGGTGGTGCCGATCAGCAGGTCGACGGCGCAGTCGGCGCCGGGTCCCGGCACCGGGTGGGCGCGGGCGGCGGTGCTCGCGGTGTCCGCGATCGGCTCGAAGGGCATGGCGTTCAGCGCGACCTCGCCCCACAGCGCGGGGTCGGGGTTGGCGGTGACCTCGTTGCGCAGGGCGGTCTGCGCGGGCAGCAGGACGTCCAGCGGGAGTGCGGCGAAGGCGGCGGCGGTGGGTTCGACGCCGAGTTCCGCGGCGAAGTGCGCGGCGACCTTGCGGGCGGTGTCCCGGCCGATCGTGTGGTGCGCGGCGCCGCTCTGGAGGATCGCCCGGTGGAAGAGTCCTCGGGCGCCGGGGGCGGTGAGCAGCACCCCGATGCTCATCGCGCCGGCCGATTCGCCGAAGACGGTCACGCGGCCGGGGTCGCCGCCGAAGGCGGCGATGTTGTCGCGGACCCATTCGAGGGCGGCGATCTGGTCGAGCACTCCGCGGTTGTCGGGGGCCCCGTCGAGGGACAGGTAACCGTCCGTCCCCAGGCGGTAGTTGACGGTCACGCAGACGACGCCGTCGCGGGCGAACGCGGCGCCGTCGTAGATCGGCAGCGAGCCCGAGCCGTTCATGAAGGCGCCGCCGTGCAGCCACACCATGACCGGTGCGCCGCCCGCGGTGTCGGGTGTCCACACATTGAGGTTGAGGCAGTCCTCGCCCGCGATGTCCGGGTCGGGCAGCAGCACGTCGAACGGCTTGACGTAGGGGCCCTTGGGCGCGGTCGGGCCGAACGCGGTCGCGTCGCGTACGCCCTCCCACGCGGCGGGCGGCTGCGGCGCCATGAACCGGTGCGGTCCGAACGGCGGTGCGGCGTAAGGGATGGCGCGGAAGACGGCGACGCCGTCCTGGCCGGCCGCTCCGCGTACGTCGCCCTGCCGGGTGGTGCAGACCGGTCCGTCCATGCGTCAGACTCCTTCGTCCTGTCCCGCTCCCGGGGCTCGCGTACGCTACCGGCGGCCCGCCCCTGCGGGAGGCGCCGCGACACCTTCAACGTACCAAGCGGTCGGTCAGGGGGCACGATGAGCGACGGCGGTCTCCGCGTCGAGGCGTACGGCGTGGGGCAGCGGGTCGCCTCGGGGCGGCAGACGCTGCGGGGGGTGAGCGTACGGATCGCGCCCGGCGAGCTGCTGGCCGTGGCGGGCGGCAGCGGGTCGGGCAAGACGACGCTGCTGGAGATCCTGGCCGGAATCCGTACCCCCTCGGCCGGTCGCGTCCTGCACGACGGTACGGAACCGGCCGTCCTGCGACCGGCGTTGGGGTATCTGCCGCACGGCAACGTGATGCACGACGACCTGCCGCTGGACCGGGCCCTCGGCTACGCGGCCCGCCTGCGGATGCCCGCCCGGACCGCCGCCGCACTCCTGGACGCGGCCGTACGCGACGCGCTGGCCGCCGTCGGCCTGGCCGACCGCGCCCGCCAGCCCGTACGCACCCTCAGCGAGGGCGAGCGCCGCCGCGCCTGCATCGCGGTCGAACTCCTCACCCGCCCCCGCGTGCTGTTCCTGGACGAGCCGACGACCGGACTCGACCCGGCGACCGGCGCGGAACTCCTGCGCACCCTGCGGGACTTGACCGCCGACGGCGTCACCGTCGTGCTCACCACGCACGCGCCCGCCGATCTGACCCGCTGCGACCGCGTCCTGTTCCTCACCTCTGAAGGACGCCCGGCCCACCTGGGCACGGCGGCCACCCTCACGGCGGCGTACGGCGTCCCGACGCTGGAGGAGGTGTACGGGGCGGTGGCCCGCGGGGCACGGGCGGCGGACGAGGCTGCCGCGGAGGAGACCGGCCCCGCGCCCGAGGCGGCGCCCGTGGCCGACGGCGCCGCCGCCACGCGTCCGGCGCCGCTCGGGGCGGTCGGGCAGTGGTGGCTGCTCACCCGGCGGGCCGGGGAGTTGATGGCGCGCAATCGGCTGACGGCGGCGGTCGTCGTGGGGTCGCCGCTGGTGATCGTGGCGATGTTCGCGCTGCTGTTCCGGCCGGGGGCCTTCGATCCGGCGGCGCCGAGCCCGGGTTCCGCGGCGATGATCCTGTTCTGGATCGCCTTCGGCGGCTTCTTCTTCGGGCTGACCTACGGCCTGTTGCAGATCTGCGCGGAGATGGCGGTGGTGCGCAGGGAGCGGCTGACCGTGCTGCGGCTCGGGCCGTATCTGCTGTCGAAGGCGGCGCTGCTGCTGCCCGTACTGGCCCTGGCGGACGCGGCGTTGCTCGCGGTGCTGCGCGGTCTGAACCGGCTGCCCGCCGCCGGGTGGGGCACGTACGGGTCGCTGTTCCTGACCGTGCTGCTCGCGTCGGCCGCCGCGCTCGCGCTGGGGCTGCTGGCGTCGGCGGCGGTGGGCGATCCGGGGCAGGCCACGCTGATGCTGCCGATGCTCTGCTTCCCGCAGGTGCTGTTCTCGGGGGCCTTTGTGCCGGTGCCCCAAATGGCGTGGGCGGGACGGGTGTTGAGCGCGGCGATGACCAACCGGTGGGCGTTCGAGGCGCTGGGCGGCGGGATCGGTCTGCGGGAGCTGTGGGCGCACGGCGCGTCGCCGCTGGGGCCGCCGCTGCTGGCCTCGTACGGCGGCTCGTTCGACCGGGCGGTGTGGGCGGGCTGGCTGCTGCTGGCCGGTTTCACGGCGCTGTTCCTGGCCGCCGCGTGGGCGGTGCTGGCGCGCAAGTGCCGCACGGTCAGCAGACCAGCCGTGGGCTGAGCCCCGCCGGGTCGGGCGAGCGGTCGCGGTAGGTCTGCGCGGCGAAGGCGAGGAAGGCGGACACGTCGGCCGCGTTGGAGGACAGGCCGAGCGAGACGCGGACGGCGCCGCCGGAGGGGAGGCCGAGGCGGCCGAGGTAGTCGTCGATGGTGCCGGTGGCGGTACGGACGGCGCCGCCGAGTACGTCGCGGTCGATGGCGAAGGCGACCTCGCCCGTGCCGGGGTTGCAGAAGCAGCCGGTGCGCAGCGATATGCCGTGCGCGGCGCTGTCGCGGCCGACGATCCGCTCGTCGATCACCCGTCCGTCGGCGCCGAGCAGATTCAGCGCGACCGTGCCGCCGCGGCCGGTGGTGTCCTGCGGACCGTAGATCCGTACCAGCGGGCTGCCGTCGGCGTGCCGCAGCCCGCGCAGCCCGGCCAGTAACTCGGCGGTGAGCGAGGTGACATGACGGTGTATCGACTGCACGCCGACGCCGGTGATCCAGTCGAGGCCGAATTCGATGTCGGGAATGCTCAGGTAGTTGACCGTGCCGTCCTCGAAGGCCGCCTCGCCGTCGGCCATGTGGTGCCACAGGCCCTGGGCGCTCACCACGTGGATGGTGCCGCCGGAGAACCACGGCCGCCGCAGCCGCGTCAGCGCCTCCCTGCGGGCCAGCAGACAGCCGATGCCGGTCGGGTAGCCGAAGACCTTGTACCAGCTCACGGCCACGAAGTCGGGGCTGAACCGGCCGAGGTCGAGCACGTTCGCGGGCACGTAGGCCGCCGCGTCCAGCAGGACGTCCCAGCCCGCCGCCCGCGCCCTGGTCACCCAGTCCAGCGAGTGCTGGACCCCGCTGAAATTGCTCTGCGCGGGGTACGCGAGCAGTCCGGGCCCCCGGGCCCCGGACTCCGTGCCCGCCCGCGGCCTCGCGCCCGTCAGGACGGCGTCCATCGCCGTCGCGTCGATGCCGAGGCCCGGCGCCTCCAGCGGTACGTACACCGTCCCCGCGCCCCGGCCGCGGGCGTACTCCCGCAGGCCGTTGACGGAGTTGTGGTTGTCGAGGGTGAGCACCAGCCGGTTGTCCGGCCCGAACGGGTAGGCCTCGCCGACCAGTCGGCACGCCCCGGTGGCGTTGGCCGTGAACACCACGGCGTACTCGGCCGGATCGGCCCTGAAGTGCGCGAGCACCCGTGCGCGGGCCCGCTCCACCAGTTCGCCCGACGCCTGCGAGGCCGGGCTGACCGAGTGCGGATTGCCGTAGCAGCCCGCCGCGATCCGGTCGGCGTGCGCCCGCAGTTGGGCGCGGGCGGGAAGTCCCGCGCCGGTGTGGTCGAGGTACACCTGCCGTCGCTCGTCGAGATACCCGTATTCGACCGCGCGCAGCGCGCCAAGGCTGTCCATGAGCGACCCCCGGTCTTCCGGTCTCCGGTCCTCCGCGACGCGATCCCGCGCGACCCCGAACGGCCGCCCGTACGATCGCCGTTGCGCCAGTCGTCGCGCCGGCCGTACGACGCCCGCGCGACATCCGCGCGACATCCGTGCGACGTCCGTACTCAGGATCGCACCGCGAGCCGTCCGCCGTGCGGCGTTGCGTACGGTCGCCGGCCGCGGCCGACGGGAGCGCGGTCAGGTCCGGGCGACCGCGCCGCGGATCAGGGCCAGCAGCGCCTTCGTACTGTCCCTGCGGGCCCAGGCGATCAGGGCCAGCGGCAGGATGAGGATGATCGGCGTCGCCGCGTTGTCGCCGTCGAAGACGGTGATCTGGGTGACGGTGGCGCCGATCATCAGGCCGATCATCGCGACCGCGGCGACCTGGTAGAGCACCGGAATCAACAGGGCGACGGCGCCCGCGAGTTCGAGCGCGCCGGTGAGGTACATGAACCAGTCGCCGAAGCCGATGCGGTCGAAGGAGTCGGCCGCGGCGTCGATGCCGAGGAGCTTGGGGGCGGCGCTGGCCACGCCGTAGAAGAGGGCCAGCACGATCTGGAGGGCGAGCAGCGCGGTGCGCGCCCCGCTACGGGCGGGGCGGGCGGTGACGGCTGTCGCGGTACCGGTCGGGGCGGCGCTTGTGGAGGTGGAGACGACGGACACGAGGGGCTCCTCTGGTCGGGTCGATGCGGTGCTGTCGTATGCGCCGTGGCGCTGTCGAAGAGGTAGACCGGGGACCGCCGCGGAACTCATTGCAGGCGCGGGAAAGACAGGAGAAGGCCAGGGGAAAGGCGCGAGGAAAGCCCGGAAAAGCCACCCTGTACAGTGTGAGTTCCCAGAAGGTACTCACTCACCGGGGGTGTACGGCACATGCAGGAGATCACCGACGAGGCCGAACTGCGGGAACTGCTCGGCGAGCCCACCGCGGTCGTCCGCGACAAGGCGCGCGACCGGCTGCACGAACTGGACGTGGCCTGGCTGAAGGCAGCGCCCTTCTGCCTGATGGCCACCTCGGCGGCCGACGGCACCTGTGACGTGTCGCCCAAGGGCGACCCCGCCGGTTTCACCGTCGTCCTGGACGACCGGACCATCGCGGTCCCCGAGCGGCCGGGCAACCGCCGCGCGGACGGCTTCCGCAACATTCTGTCCAACCCGCACATCGGCCTGCTCTACTTCGTCCCCGGGCGCGGCGACACCCTCAGGATCAACGGCAGGGCGCGGCTCCTGCGCGACGCCGACTTCTTCGACCGCATGGTCGTCAAGGGCCACCGCCCGCAGGTCGCGGTCCTGGTCGACATCGAGGAAGTCTTCTTCCACTGCTCCAAGGCGTTCCTGCGCAGCGCGCTGTGGAAGCCGGAGACGTGGCAGCCCGACGCGCTGGCCTCGCGGGCGCGGATCTCCAAGACGCTGGAGCGGACCGAGGACTCGCTGGCGGAGCTGGAGACGTACTACGGGGCCGCGTACGCGGAGAAGATCTACCACTAGGGCCTGCCCGGCGGATCACGACCGCGATATCCGGGTGACGGCCGCCGGGACCGACAGTAGAGTCGCCCCTTATGCGCATTCTCGTTCTGGGCGGTACCGCCTTCGTCGGCCGCGCCATCGTGGAGGACGCACTCCACCGCGGGCACGACGTCACCCTCTTCGGCCGCGGCAGGACCGGCGCCGGGCTCTTCCCGGGCCTCCCCCGGCTGACCGGCGACCGCGACACCGGCGACTACGCGGCGCTCGCGGGCGACACCCGGTGGGACGCCGTCGTGGACGTCAGCGGCTACGTCCCGCGGCACGTCGCGCAGGCCATGGACGCGCTGGGCGACCGGATCGGCCGGTATCTGTTCATCTCCAGCCACGCGGTGTACCAGCGCGAGGGTGTGGCGCCCGGCTCCGACGAGGACACCCCGCGCCGCCCGCCGGTCCGCGACACCGAGGTGCTGAGCGAGGCCACGTACGGGCCGTGCAAGGTCGCCTGCGAGGACGACGTGACCGCGCGCCACGGGCAGCGCGCCACGATCGTGCGGGCGGGGAAGGTCGCCGGTCCGCACGACCCCTCCGACATGTTCACCTACTGGGTGCGCGCCGCCGCGCGCGGCGGCGCTGTAGCCCTGCCCGCCGACCCCGCCCAGCCGGTGCAGATCATCGACTCCCGCGACCTGGCCCGGCTGGTGATCCGGCTGCTGGAGGACGACCGGCCCGGCGCCTTCCACGCCGTGGGCCCCGAACAGCCGGTCACCCTCGGCGAGTTGATCGAGACGTGCGCGCGGGCCGCGGGCACCGAGGTGGAGATCGTACGGGTCACGCCGGACGTCGTACCGCCGATGTTCCCGCTGGTCCGCGAGGACACCGCCACACAGCAGCGCAGCGCAGCGCGCGCCCGGGCCGCCGGGATGCCCGCGACCCCGCTGGCGGTCACCGCCGCCGACGTCCTGGCCTGGGACCGGGAACGCGGCGAGCCGCCGCTGGAGGCCGGCTGGTCCCCCGAGGAGGAGCGTGCGGTGCTCGCGGCGGCGGCTCGTACGGCGTGAACCGGTCACGCGTGACGCGTCGTCAGTTGTGGCTGTGCAGCGCGTCGTTGAGGCCGCCCCACGAACCCGTGCGCTGAAGGACCTCGACCTTGCCGGTGGTCGAGTTGCGGCGGAAGAGGATGTTGTTGGCCCCGGAGAGCTCCAGCGCCTTGACGATCTTGCCGTCCGGGAGCGTCACGCGGGTGCCCGCGGTGACGTACAGGCCCGCCTCCACGACGCAGTCGTCACCGAGGGCGATGCCCAGGCCCGACTCGGCGCCGAGCAGGCAGCGTTCGCCGACCGAGACGACCTGGGTGCCGCCGCCGGACAGGGTGCCCATGATGGACGCGCCGCCGCCGATGTCCGAGCCGTCGCCGATGACGACGCCCTGCGAGATGCGGCCCTCGACCATGGAGGCGCCCAGCGTGCCCGCGTTGAAGTTGCAGAAGCCCTCGTGCATGACGGTCGTGCCGGACGCCAGGTGCGCGCCGAGGCGTACGCGGTCGGCGTCGGCGATCCGCACGCCGGACGGGGCGACGTAGTCCGTCATCCGCGGGAATTTGTCCACGCCGTACACCGCCAGGTGCAGGCCCTCCGCGCGGGCCGCCAGCCGCGCCCCTTCGACCGCCGCCACCGGCACCGGGCCGATCGACGTCCACGCGACGTTCGCCAGCAGGCCGAACAGCCCTTCCAGGTTGGGCTCGTTGGGGCGGACCAGGCGGTGGCTCAGCAGGTGCAGCCGCAGATACGCGTCGTGCGCGTCCAGCGGCTTGTCGTCCGTCGAGGCGATGACGGTCCGCACCGCCACGACCTCCACCCCGCGCCTCGGGTCCTTCCCGAGCGCCTTGGGCGCCGCCGCTCCCAGCAGCTCCGCCGCGCGCTCGGCGCTCAGCCGCTCGGTGCCCGCGGGGCCCGCCTCCGCGGCGAGTTCCGGTGCGGGGTACCAGGTGTCCAGGACGGTGCCGTCGTCGGCGACGGTGGCAAGGCCGACGCCGAGGGCGCCGGGGGCACGATGCTCATTCATACCCAGACGCTAACCCGTCCTCCCCCCGCCCAGCCACCCGCCCCGCCCCCCGCCCCCGTACGGCTCCCGATCCGCTACGGGCGCGCCCGCGGCGGCCTCAGTGCCGCGCCCTCGGCGGTTCCTCCTCCCACGCCGCCGCCCCCGCGGCCCCGGCGCCGAGCACCGCGCAGCGCAACCAGTGCTCGCCGGGCGGGAGTTGACCCACCAGCACGGGCAGTGACGTGCGCCGCGCCAGCACATTGGTGCCCGGCAGCGGGTCGAGCACCCGGCCGCTACGGCCGCCGTCCAGATCGCGCAGCCCGCTGAGGTCCCCGGCCCCGGTGACCGTCACCGCGCTGCCCTCGCTCTCCTCGCGCCGGGTCAGCCCCGCGTCCCGGTCGACCGCGAAGCCGCCCTCCGCCGTGTACAGCGCGCGGCCCGTACGGACGCGGTGGGTGCGCAAGTGCCAGGGCGCGGCGGCGGTGAGCCAGGTGGTGATCTCCACGTCGGGCCACGGCCGCCAGGTGCTGCGTACGGTGTCGCCGTCCTCGACCGCCGGATCGTGCTGCTCCTCGCGCACCCGGAAGTGCCGCGGCGCCGTCCCCTCCTCAATGTCGGCCTCGTCGCTGACCGCGAGCACCGAGTCGTACGCCCCCGGCTCCAGGCCGAGACCGTCGACCGGCGCGCTGAAGCCGAAGCGGGAGGAGTACGCGAATTTGGCGTACTTCGCGGCGCCGCCCCGCGCCCAGAGATTGTGCTGCGACCCGCTGAGCAGCGTCGCGTCCCCGCCCGAACGCATCAGCACCGCCCCGGCGTCCGGCTGCGCCAAAGTCTCCGGCAGCTCGGCGGCGGGCTCCTCGTCCGCCGTCCAGAAGGCGTGGTCCGCGGGCAGGGCCAGCGGCAGGAACGCCTTCATCGCCCAGTACGGCGAGCCCGGCCCGTTGTACTGCTCCGCGACCGCCGGCTGCGGATAGCCGTACCCGATGGTCAGCACCCCGTCCGGCGACGTCAGCGCCGACCGCTCCCGCCACCAGCGCAAGTGCCGCGACAGCAGCCCCTTGGCCTCCCCCGGCGGCACGGCGTCCACCCCCGCGTACGGCAGCGCCCCCCAGAACGAGCCCTGCGCGAACCGGTACGTGAGACTGCGGCCGAACGGCACGGCGGCGCCGTCCGCCGCGAACCAGTGCCGGAAGCCCGGCGCGAAGTCGGCCGCCCGCTGCCGGAAGCGCGCCGCCCGCGCCGGGTCGCCGTCGCCCGCGAGCGCCGCGTAGATCAGGCCGTAGAAGTGCATGGCCCACGGGATGTAGTAGTCGCGCTGCGCGGTGTTCCCGTCGGCGTACCAGCCGTCCCGGCGCGCGTACGTCTCCAGCCGGTCCAGCCGGGCGTGCCGCGCGTCCCGGTCGTGCGCGTACCCCACCCGGTCCAGACCGAGGCTGACCAGCACCGGGAAGAAGTTCCAGTTGTTCTCGGGCGTGTCGGCCCCCAGGAAGCTCGCCAGCCAGGCACCCGCCTGGTCCCGTTCCTTGCCGCTGAGCGGGTCCCACAGCTTCTCCGGCGCCAGCGCCAGCGCGAATCCGACGGCCGCCGTCTCGACGGTCCGCTGGTCGATGCCGGTGGCCGTCCCCCAGTACTCGGGATGCCCCGGGTCCGTCCCCGCCGCCAGCCCCCGCGCCCACAGGTCCCAGTGCGCGAACTCCCCGCCCCCCGCCGCCAACGGCGCCAGCCCCCACAACGGCCGCGCGTACCCCTCCAGGTCGGCCGCGGTGTCGTCATGGTGCGCCGTGTTCACCCCCAGCCGTATCCGAGCGCCCCCCTCGCTCGCGTACCGCACCAGCGGATCGACCAACTCCCGCACATACGCCTGCATCTCCCCACGCGCGCCACTGCCGCTCGCCATCCCAACCGCCTCCCTCATGAAGTTGCGATAATTTTCGCAACACCCCCAAGAGACCGTCAACGGCCCGGACACGGCATCGGGCGGCCACCGCGTGAGACGCGGTGGCCGCCCGATGCCGTGGCGCGGAGCCCTGCGATGCCGAGACGGAGAGCCCGGAGAGAGATCAGACGTTGAAGCCCAGGGCGCGGAGCTGGTCGCGGCCGTCGTCGGTGATCTTGTCGGGGCCCCACGGGGGCATCCAGACCCAGTTGATCTTGAGGTCGTTGACGATGCCCTCGGTGGCGGAGACGGCCTGTTCCTCGATGACGTCGGTGAGGGGGCAGGCCGCGGAGGTGAGGGTCATGTCGAGGGTGGCGACGTTGGAGTCATCGACGTGGATGCCGTAGATGAGGCCGAGGTTGACGACGTCGATGCCGAGTTCGGGGTCGACGACGTCGTAGAGGGCCTCGCGGATCTCTTCTTCTGAGGCCGGAGTGGTGCTCAGGCCGTTCGGTACGGGGCTCATGAGGTCTTCCCTTCGGAAGCTTCCGAGGCTTCGGGACCGTCGGCCAGCGCTTGCGCCGTCGCGTCCTTCCACGCCATCCAGCTCAGCAGCGCGCACTTCACACGCGCCGGGTACTTCGAGACGCCGGCGAACGCGACCGCGTCCTCCAGCACTTCCTCCATCGCGTCGTCCGGCTCGACCTGGCCCTTGGACTGCATCAGCTCCAGGAAGGTCTCCTGGATCTTCCGCGCCTGGGCCACGTCCTTGCCGACCAGCAACTCGTTCAGCACCGACGCGCTGGCCTGGCTGATCGAGCAGCCCTGGCCCTCGTACGAGATGTCGCCGATGACGGCGCCGTCCATCCGCACCCGCAGGGTGATCTCGTCCCCGCAGGTGGGATTGACGTGGTGCACCTCCGCCTGGCCGTCCCGCAGGCCGCGCCCGTGGGGGTGCTTGTAGTGGTCCAGGATCACTTCCTGGTACATCGAGTCGAGCTTCACAACACCACCATCACCCGAAGAAGTTCCGTACCTGCTCCAGCCCCTCGACCAGGGTGTCGACCTCGGCCGGGGTGGAGTACAGATAGAACGACGCCCGCGTGGTCGCAGGAATTCCGTACCGCAGGCAGACCGGCCGCGCGCAGTGGTGGCCGACGCGTACGGCGATGCCCTGTTCGTCGAGCACCTGGCCGACGTCGTGCGGGTGGATGTCGCCGAGTGTGAAGGAGATCGCGGCGCCGCGGTCCTCGGCCGTGGTGGGGCCGATGATCCGCAGGTCGGGAACCTCCAGCAGACGGCCCACCGCGTAGTCGGTCAGCGCGTGCTCATGCGCGGCGATCTTGTCCATGCCGATCGCGGTCAGATAGTCCACGGCCGCGCCGAGGCCGACGGCCTGGGCGATCGGGGGCGTACCGGCCTCGAACTTGTGCGGCGCGGGCGCGTACGTCGAGGAGTGCATGGAGACGGTCTCGATCATCTCGCCGCCGCCGAGGAACGGCGGCAGGTCCTCGAGCAGCTCCTGACGGCCCCACAGGACGCCGATGCCGGTCGGGCCGAGCATCTTGTGGCCGGTGAAGGCCACGAAGTCCGCGCCGAGCGCCTGCACGTCGAGCACCATGTGCGGCGCGGCCTGCGAGGCGTCGATCAGCACCAGGGCGCCGACGTCCTGGGCGCGGCGCACGATGGCCTCGACCGGGTTGACGGTGCCCAGGATGTTGGAGACCAGCACGAAGGAGACGATCTTCGTCTTCTCGGTGATGATCTGCTCGATGTCCGACAGGTCGAGCCTGCCGTCGTCGGTCAGCCCGAACCACTTCAGCTTC
The DNA here is from genome assembly GCF_042957385.1 of Streptomyces sp. NPDC008079. Taxonomy (NCBI): domain Bacteria; kingdom Bacillati; phylum Actinomycetota; class Actinomycetes; order Kitasatosporales; family Streptomycetaceae; genus Streptomyces; species Streptomyces sp. NPDC008079. The sequence continues at coordinate 436,330 of NZ_JBIBIC010000002.1, read as the reverse complement.
GCGCCGGTGCGCTGCGAGAGCAGCTGCCACGGCACGATGTTGGAGTGGTGCTCCATCTCCGTGATGACGATCTCGGTGTCGCTGTCGACGCGGTACGGCTCGTCGGCCCAGCCGAGCATGTTGGCCACGAGGTTCAGCGACTCGGAGGCGTTCTTGGTGAAGATCACCTCGTCACGGCTGGGCGCGTTGATGAAGGCGGCGATCTTGTCGCGCGCGCCCTCGTACAGCGCGGTGGCCTCCTCGGCGAGCACGTGGACGCCGCGGTGCACATTGGCGTTGTGCCGCTCGTAGTACTCGTTCAGCGCGTCGAGCACCTGGCGCGGCTTCTGCGAGGTCGCCGCGTTGTCCAGGTACACGAGCTTCTTGCCGTCGTGGACCAGGCGGTCCAGGACGGGGAAGTCCTTGCGGATCGCTTCGGTGTCCAGGAGGCCCGGCAGCACCCGGCCGACGGACGAGGGGACTGTCACGCGGCGTCCCCCTCGGAGTTCGCTCCGCTGCTCACGGGGCCGCCCTTCACGTAGGACTCGTAGCCCTCTTCCTCCAGCTTGTCCGCCAGCTCGGCGCCGCCGGACTCGGCGATCCGGCCCTGCGCGAAGACATGCACGAAGTCGGGCTTGATGTAGCGCAGGATGCGCGTGTAGTGGGTGATCAGCAGGGTGCCGACCTCGCCGCTCTCGCGGACCCGGTTGACGCCCTCGGAGACGACCCGCAGCGCGTCGACGTCGAGGCCGGAGTCGGTCTCGTCGAGGATCGCGATCTTCGGCTTGAGCAGTTCGAGCTGAAGGATCTCGTGGCGCTTCTTCTCGCCGCCGGAGAAGCCCTCGTTGACATTGCGCTCGGCGAAGGCGGGGTCCATCTGGAGGCGTTCCATCGTCTCGCGGACCTCCTTCACCCAGGTGCGCAGCTTGGGCGCCTCGCCGCGGATCGCGGTGGCCGAGGTGCGCAGGAAGTTGGAGACGGAGACGCCGGGGACCTCGACCGGGTACTGCATGGCGAGGAAGAGACCGGCGCGGGCCCGCTCGTCCACGGTCATCGCCAGCACGTCCTCACCGTCGAGGGTGACGGTGCCGCCGGTGATCGTGTACTTGGGGTGGCCCGCGAGCGAGTACGCGAGGGTGGACTTGCCGGAGCCGTTGGGGCCCATGATGGCGTGGGTCTCACCCTGCTTCACGGTCAGGTCGACGCCGCGCAGGATCTCGCGGGGGCCGTTCTCGGCTTCGACGGTGACGTGCAGGTCGGTGATTTCAAGCGTTGCCATGGGTGCCTCAGGACTCCTGGGTGACGGAGACGAGCACGTCGTCCCCAACGATCTTTACGGGGTATACGGGGACCGGCCGCGTGGCCGGCAGCCCGGACGGCTTGCCGGTGCGCAGGTCGAAACTGGAACCGTGCAGCCAGCACTCGATCTGGCAGTCCTCGACCTCGCCCTCGGAGAGCGAGACGTTCGCGTGCGAGCAGATGTCGTTGATGGCGAACACCTCGCCCGCGGTGCGGACCACGGACACCGGGACGCCGTCCAGCTCGACCCGGCGGGGGGTGTCCTCCTCCAGGTCGCTGGCGGCGCAGGCGCGGACGAATCCGACCGTGCCGTTGTCGACGCTCATCAGACGGACGCCTCCAGCTCGGCGTCGATCTTGGTCATCAGCCGCTCTTCGAGGTCGGCGAGTCCGATCTGCTGGACCAGTTCGCCGAAGAAGCCGCGGACGACCAGGCGGCGGGCCTCGTCGGAGCGGATGCCGCGGGACTGGAGGTAGAAGAGCTGCTCGTCGTCGAAGCGGCCGGTCGCCGAGGCGTGGCCGGCGCCGACGATCTCGCCGGTCTCGATCTCCAGGTTGGGGACCGAGTCGACCCGCGCGCCGTCGGTGAGCACCAGGTTGCGGTTGAGCTCGTAGGTGTCGGTGCCCTCGGCCTCCGCCCTGATGAGCACGTCGCCGATCCACACCGCGTGCGCGTCCTGCCCCTGGAGCGCGCCCTTGTACGTGACGTTGCTGCGGCAGTGCGGCGTGTCGTGGTCGATGAAGAGCCGGTGCTCCTGGTGCTGGCCCTCGTCGGTGAAGTACAGGCCGAACAGCTCGGCCTCGCCGCCGGGGGCGCCGTAGATCACCCGCGGGTGCAGCCGGACCAGGTCGCCGCCGAAGGTGACGACCACCGACTTGAAGGTGGCGTCACGGCCGACCAGCGCGGTGTGCTGGGCGACGTGCACGGCGGTGTCGTCCCAGTCCTGGATCGAGACGACGGTGACCTTGGCGCCGTCGCCGACCAGGACCTCCACGTTGGCGGCGAAGGTGCCGTCACCGGTGTGGTCGATGACGACCACGGCCTCGGCGAAGGCGCCGACCTCGATCACCTGGTGGCCGTAGACCGTGCCGCCCTCGCCGTGGACGGCGATCCGGACCGGCTCGGTGAGGACGGTGTCCTTGGGGATCGAGACGACCGAGGCCTTCTCGAAGGCGCTGAACGCCTGGGCGGTGACGCGGTCGGCGGGCTTGCCCGCCTTGCCGACGCGGGCGTCGGTGCGGTCCACGGTCTCCACGGTGACGCCCTCGGGCGCGGTCACCTCGACCCGGAGGGCGCCGGTGGCCTCGGCGGTGCCGTCGTGCAGGCCGCGCAGCCGCTCCAGCGGAGTGAAGCGCCACTCCTCCTCGCGGCCGTGCGGCACCGGGAAGTCGGCCACGTCGTACGACGGGGCCGCGCTGACCCGGGCGTCGGCGGGATGGCCCACCGTGATGGCACCGTCCGTGGTGCTGCCCGCAGGGGTGTTGTCAGCCATGGCTGTGCTGGTGCTCGCTTTCTGCCTTATTGTGTCCGGCCGGGGGGATGGTGGACGAGGAAGCCGGCGCGGTCAGCCGACCGAGCCTTCCATCTGGAGCTCGATCAGCCGGTTCAGCTCCAGGGCGTACTCCATGGGGAGTTCCTTGGCGATCGGCTCGACGAAGCCGCGCACGATCATCGCCATGGCCTCGAACTCGGTCATGCCGCGGCTCATCAGGTAGAAGAGCTGGTCGTCGGAGACCTTGGAGACGGTCGCCTCGTGACCCATCGACACGTCGTCCTCGCGGACGTCGACGTAGGGGTACGTGTCCGAGCGCGAGATGGTGTCGATCAGCAGCGCGTCGCACAGCACGTTGGACTTGGCGCCCGACGAGCCCTCGCCGATCTCGATCAGACCGCGGTAGGACGTCCGGCCGCCGCCGCGGGCCACCGACTTGGAGACGATGTTGGACGACGTGTTCGGCGCCATGTGCACCATCTTCGCGCCCGCGTCCTGGTGCTGGCCCTCGCCCGCGAAGGCGATGGACAGCGTCTCGCCCTTGGCGTGCTCGCCCATCAGGTAGACGGCCGGGTACTTCATGGTCACCTTGGAGCCGATGTTGCCGTCGACCCACTCCATCGTGGCGCCCTCGTAGGCGACCGCGCGCTTGGTGACCAGGTTGTACACGTTGTTCGACCAGTTCTGGATGGTCGTGTAACGGCAGCGGCCACCCTTCTTCACGATGATCTCGACGACCGCGGAGTGCAGCGAGTCCGACTTGTAGATCGGCGCGGTGCAGCCCTCGACGTAGTGGACGTACGCGTCCTCGTCGACGATGATCAGCGTCCGCTCGAACTGGCCCATGTTCTCGGTGTTGATCCGGAAGTAGGCCTGGAGCGGGATGTCGACGTGCACGCCCTTCGGCACGTAGATGAAGGAGCCGCCGGACCACACCGCGGTGTTCAGCGAGGCGAACTTGTTGTCGCCCGCCGGGATGACCGTGCCGTAGTACTCCTGGAACAGCTCCGGGTGCTGCTTGAGCGCGGTGTCGGTGTCGAGGAAGATGACGCCCTGCTCCTCCAGGTCCTCACGGATCTGGTGGTAGACGACCTCGGACTCGTACTGCGCGGCGACACCGGCGACCAGCCGCTGCTTCTCGGCCTCGGGGATGCCGAGCTTGTCGTAGGTGTTCTTGATGTCCTCGGGCAGGTCCTCCCAGGACTCCGCCTGCTTCTCCGTGGACCGCACGAAGTACTTGATGTTGTCGAAGTCGATGCCCGACAGATCCGAGCCCCAGGTCGGCATGGGCTTCTTGCCGAAGAGCTTGAGGCCCTTCAGCCGCATCTTCAGCATCCACTCGGGCTCGGACTTCTTCTGCGAGATGTCGCGGACGACGGCCTCGGACAGGCCGCGCTTGGCCGCGGCGCCGGCCACGTCCGAGTCGGCCCAGCCGTACTCGTACGTACCGATGCCCTCGAGCTCCGGGTGAGTGGTCTCCGTGGGAGCAGTCATGCGGGGTTCCTCCCGGACGTGCTGGCAGATGCTGTGGGATCTTCGGGTGCGTTCTGGGGTGGGTCCGACGGGGTCCCCGGTGGTGTGTCAGGTGGGGCTCCCGACGGGATGGTGCTCGCGTGGTTGACCTGCGGGATGAACGTGGTGCACACCCCGTCGCCGTGGGCGATGGTGGCCAGCCGCTGGACATGCGTCCCGAGCAGGCGGGAGAAGACCTCGGCCTCCGCCTCGCAGAGCTGCGGGAACTGCTCGGCGGTGTGGGCCACCGGGCAGTGGTGCTGGCAAAGCTGCTCCCCGGCGGGGCCGGGGGCGCTTCGAGCCGTAGCAGCGTACCCGTCCGCGGACAGCGCCTGGGCCAGCGCGCGTGCGCGGTCCTCGGGCGCCGCCGCCTCGACGATGGGGCGGTACCGCTCGGCCTGGTCGGCCACCCGGGCGCGGGCGAAGGCCGACACCGCGGCCTCGCCGCTCTCGCCGCCGCCCGCGGACCTGGCGATCCAGTGCAGGGCGTCGGCGGCGAGCTGGTCGTACGCCTGGTCGAACGCGTCACGACCACAGTCGGTGAGCGCGAAGACCTTGGCGGGCCTGCCGCGGCCACGGTGGCCGTAGACCCGCTGGTCACGCGGCTCCACGACATTGTCCGCGTGCAGTGCGTCCAGATGGCGGCGGACGGCGGCCTGCGTGAGGCCGAGCCGTTCCGCCAGGTCGGCCGCGGTGGAAGGTCCGTGGTCCAGGATGGACCGGGCGACCCGGTTGCGGGTGCGCCGCTCCCCGGTCGTCTGCTCCTCCGCCGCCCTCCGGGCAGCACTGGTCCCGTATTCCACAACACCATTGTTGCGTAATTCCTCAGGAGCAGGCAAGCCGCGCCGGTCGCGATCACGGTGGGCTGCGTCACTTAGGGTTACCTAACCAGGGACGGTACGAGGCCGCGTACGGGCGGTACGAGGCCGCCGCGGAGGAGAGCGGGGAGCGGCTTCCCGGGACCCGGGCACGGCCGGTCCTGCGCCGTCCCTAGACTCACAGCATGCGAAACGAGCCCGCGGTCGAGGTGACCGGTCTGGTCAAACGGTACGGGACAAGGACCGCGGTGGACGGCCTCGACCTGACCGTGGCCCGCGGCGGCGTCACAGCGGTGCTCGGCCCCAACGGCGCGGGCAAGACCACCACCGTCGAGGTCTGCGAGGGCTACCGGCGGCCGGACGGCGGCACCGTACGGGTCCTCGGTCTCGACCCGGCCGCGCGCGGCGCGCAACTGCGGCCCCGGATCGGCGTGATGCTCCAGTCCGGCGGTGTGTACCCCGGCGCGCGCGCCGAGGAGATGCTGCGGCACACCGCGACCCTGCACGCCGACCCCGTCGACCCGGCGCTGCTGATCGAACGGCTGGGTCTGGAGTCCTGCGGTCGCACCACCTACCGCCGGCTGTCCGGCGGCCAGCAGCAGCGCCTCGCGCTCGCCATGGCCGTCGTCGGCCGCCCCGAACTGGTCTTCCTCGATGAGCCCACCGCCGGTCTCGACCCGCAGGCCAGGCACGCGACCTGGGATCTCGTCCGGGAGCTGCGCGCGGACGGCGTCACGATCGTGCTCACCACCCATTTCATGGACGAGGCCGAGCAGTTGGCCGACCAGGTGGTGATCATCGACGGCGGCCGGGCCATCGCCCGCGGCACCCCGGACGAGCTGTGCCGCGGCGGCGCGGAGAACACGCTGCGCTTCTCGGGACGCCCGGGGCTCGACCTGGTCTCGCTGCTCAACGCGCTGCCCGCCGACACCGCCGCGGCGGAACTGACCCCGGGCAACTACCGCATCGAGGGCAAGGTCGACCCCCAACTGCTGGCCACCGTCACCTCCTGGTGCGCCCAGCACGGCGTCCTCCCCGACCGCCTCTCGGTCGAGCGCCGCACCCTGGAGGACGTCTTCTTGGAGCTGACCGGCAAGGAGCTGCGCGGATGAGGAACCTCGCGGGCATGAAGGAGCTGCGCGGATGAGCGCCGAAGTGAGCGCCCCGACCGGGACCGGCGTCTTCGCCCCCGCCCCCGGAGCCGCGCCGCTCCCCCGGATGATCCGGGCCCAGGCGGCGCTGGAGACCAGGATGCTGCTGCGCAACGGCGAGCAACTGCTGCTCACCGTGATCATCCCGGCGCTGCTGCTGGTGCTGTTCAGCGCCGTCGACATCGTGGACACCGGGGCGGGCAAGTCGGTGGACTTCCTGGCCCCCGGCATCCTCGCGCTCGCGGTGCTGTCCACCGCGTTCACCGGCCAGGCCATCGCCACCGGCTTCGAACGGCGTTACGGCGTACTCAAGCGCCTCGGCGCCTCGCCGCTGCCGCGCTGGGCGCTGATGACGGCGAAGACCTGCTCGGTTCTGGTCACCGAGGCGTTGCAGATCGCGCTGCTGGTGGTGATCGCCTTCGCGCTGGGCTGGTCGCCGCACGGCAACCCCTTCGCCGTCGTGCTGCTGCTCCTGCTCGGCACCGCCGCCTTCTCCGGGCTCGGGCTGCTGATGGCGGGCACGCTGAAGGCCGAGGCGACACTGGCCGCCGCGAATCTGGTCTTCATCCTGCTGCTGGTCGCGGGCGGCGTGATCGTGCCGCTGAGCAAGTTCTCCGGCGGCGTCCAGTCGGTCCTGAGGCTGCTGCCGATCTCGGCGCTCTCCGACGGGCTGCGGGACGTGCTCCAGCACGGCGCCTCGATGCCCTGGGGCGACCTGGGCATCCTCGCCGTCTGGGCGGTCGTCGGGCTGGCCCTGGCGGCCCGCTTCTTCCGCTGGGAGTAGCCGCCCTCACCCGCCCGCGGCCGGGATGCAGTCGGTGAACCGTACGAAGTCCCGGCCCTGCCCCTCGTCCAGCGCCAGGAACGCGGCCGGCGGGTGCGAGCCGAAGCGGCACATGTCGTAGCGCACGCACACCGGCGGATTGGCGTTCGCCGCCGTACGGAACTGGTGCGCGCCGACGAGCTGGCAGGAGTCGTAGCGGACCAGCGGGCCGTTGGCGCCGATCGTGTAGCGGTGGGCGCGCAGGTCGTCGGAGAAGTCCTTGAAGGCGTGCGCGGTGTCGTCGCAGTCGTTGAAGTGGACGGTGCCGCGGTTCCACGCGCAGTCGATGACGACGACCGAGGGGTCGCGCAGTTCGAAGCGGATGTCCTCGGCGTGGAAGCGCTGGGCGCCGTCGAAGTGCGAGGCGCGCGGGAAGCGGAAGAAGGCGCTCTCGAAGCCGTAGTCGGGGTGCGGGGTGGGGCGGCGCCCGGTGATGATGTAGCTGCCCGCGCGGCAGGTGACGGACCCGCCGTAGGGGAACTCCAGGAAGTTGCCCCACTCGTAGGTGACGTTCATGTCGGTGAACCAGTAGTTGAGGAACTGGTCCTGCTGCTCCAGGTTCTTGGAGTTCAGCGACAGCCCCGAGTAGAGGAACGCCTTGCGGTAGGCGCCGCCGACCCGGCACGCCTCCCAGCGCATCTCGGAGTTGGTGTTGCTGCCGTCGAGCGCGAGCCCGTACTCCCACTCCCCCATCCACTCGCAGTCCGAGAAGCGGTAGTTCGCGGCGCCGCCGGTCGAGTACGAGTAGAAGAAGGACGCGCCGGGCGTGGCGGAGGTGAAGCGCAGACCCTCGAAGGAGATGTTCTGCCAGGTGTCGATGTTGCGGCACAGATAGGCGTCGGACGCGTTCGGCGGGTCGAAGACGATGTCGCTGATCCGCAGCCCCGCGCCCCGGAACCGCAGCCCGTTGACCTGCCGGGTGGGCTTGTTGGCGTCGATGAAGGCGTACGGCTTGGTGATCCGGAACACACCGGGCGGCACGTCGATGACGGTACGGCCGGTGCCGCCGTCCGCGCGCGACTCGGCGTAGGCGTACGCGGCGGCGAAGGCGGCGCTGTCGTCGGTGTGGCCGTCGCCCTTGGCGCCGAAGTCGGCCACGACGTCGACGTATCCGGGGTGGTTCGCGGGCCCCGGGTGCGCGGGGTCCGCGGTGTCGGCCGCCGAGGAGTCCCAGGCGCCGCCCGCGTAGGCGGCGAGGCCCGTCCCCGCGAGGGCGGCTGCCGCGCCTCCGTAGAGCAGGTGCCTGCGGTTGACGGTCTCACGGTGTTCGCCGGTCATACGGCGCCTCCCGTCGTCGGTCCCCGTGCGTGAGCCCCGATGGTAGGGCCGTACCACCGGGTTCGGGTGGTTTCGGGGCGATCGGATCCGGCGCGTACACACCCCTCGTGAAAGCGTGCACAAGCGTGCCGCCTACCATGGGCGCGTGCCGAAGCTTCTCGAACTCGTGCGAAACCCCCTCGCCGCCATCGCAGAGCGGTGGACCCCGTCCCCCGCCACGGTCCGCAGGGCGACCCTGTCCGCGCTGGTCATGTCGGTCGTCATCGTGGTCACCGGCGGTGCGGTACGGCTGACCGGTTCCGGCCTCGGCTGCCCCACCGCGCCCCGCTGCGTGGGCGACAGTTGGGTGCCCACCTCGGCGATGGGCGTACACGGGGCGATTGAGTTCACCAACCGCATGCTGACGTACGTTCTCTGCGCCGCCGTCGGCTGGGCCATCATCGCGGTGCGGTCGCAGAAGCCGTACCGGCGTAGTCTGACCCGGCTCGGCTGGGCGCAGTTCTGGATGGTCGTGGCGAACGCGGTGCTGGGCGCCTTCACCGTGCTCACCGGGCTCAACCCGTACACCGTGTGCGTGCACTTCCTGCTGGCGTTCGTGCTGATCACCATCGCCGTGGTGATGTGGCGGCGGACCGCGGAGGGCGACAGCGCGCCGAGTCCGCTGGTCGGCAAGCCGGTGCAGCAGCTCGGCTGGATTCTGACCTGTGCGACCGGGCTGCTGGTCGCGGTGGGCACCGTCGTGACCGGCGCGGGGCCGCACGCGGGCGACTCCAGCGATGTGCACCGCGTCCCGGTGGACTGGAAGTCGGTGGCGCAACTGCACGCGGATCTCGCGTGGGTGGTGGTCGCGCTGACCGTCGCGCTGTGGTTCGTGCTGCGCGCGGTGGACGCGCCGGTCGGGCCGCGCAACAGCGCCCGCGACCTCTTCCTGGTGCTGATGTCCCAGGGCGTGATCGGCTACGTCCAGTACTTCACCGATCTGCCGGAGGCCGTCGTCGGCCTGCACATGTTCGGCGCGGCCATCGTGTGGATCGCGGTGCTGCGGGTGCTGCTGTCGATGCGCGAGCGGGCCGTCGACGTGCCCGACGCCACCGTGCCGGGGCCCGCGCAGGCCGGGTCAACGCTGAGCGTCGGCGTCTGACCCCTCAGGACCCGTCCACCGGTCCGCGTCGGCGGCCGGGTCGGGGCGGAAGACCCGGCGGGCGTTCCCGCCGCCGACCAGCGCGCTGACCCTGCGGCCGTCCGCGGCCGACCAGTCGCCGCCGGCCACCCGCTCGCCGACGAACCGGCCGAGCGCCGCGCCGAAGGTCCGCACCCCGGTCACGTACAGCTCGGGCAGCGCCACGGCGCCGCTGGCGTACAGCACCTTCGCGAAGGGCGCCCGGTCGAGCACCGCGGCCGGTCCGGCGCCGAGCGCCACATGCACATGCGGGAGTACGGCCGCCAGGTCGGCCGCCGCGCCCTCGTGTCCGGGCCCCGGCAGCAGCACCACCTCGGTGCCCAGGCCCGCGGTGGCCCGCAGGAATCCCCCGGCCGCCGACGGTCCCGCCCCGCCCGCGCCGTGCCGCAGCGTCAGCGGCACGCCGGTCGCCACCGCGTTCCACAGCAGATGGCGCAGGAGTACGGGGTCGGCGGGGCGCTCGCCGACCGGCCGCCGGGCGAGCCAGTCGGCGGCGGCGTACCGCACGTGCGCGGTGTCCGGCGGTCCGGTGCCCAGCGCCTGGTCGGCGCCCGCGCGGAAGGGTCCGCCGTGCGGGCGGTCGGCGCAGGAGAAGCCGACCGTGTCGAGCGCGGCGGTGTGCACGGCCTCGGCGAGGTTGGCCAGGAAGCCGTCGACCGTGCCCGAGGTGTCGGCGACCTGCTGGGCCAGCGGTTCGAGGCGGACGATTTCGTGGGCCGCCGCGCCGCCCGCCGCGCCCAGCTCCTTGGGCGATGTGAGGTCGCCGGGCTCCCCGGTGTCGACGAGATACGCCTCGATGCCGGTGGCGCGCAGCAGCAGCCGGGTCGCCTCGTACGCGCCCAGCTCGCGGCGGCGGGCCAGGTAGCGGGCCGGGGAGCAGTGCGGTTCGAGGCCGAGCAGCGGCGCGCACCAGCGGCGCACCGCGAAGCCGGTGGGGCTGTCGAAGAGGGTGGTGTGCGGCGCGGCGACGCCGGGCAGCCGCGCCTCGAACGCGCCGAGGCCGAGGTCGCCGGGGAGCACCCCGTGGCAGTACGCGTCCACGAGGTGTGTCAGGTCCCCGGTCATCCGCCCGCTCCCTCGCCGTCGTTCCCGGTCTCCCGGCCTCCTGGCTTAACGGACGAGGGCGCCGTCAGGTGTGGGCGCGGCGGCGGTCAGGTGTTGGCCGGGCCGCCGATCTGCATCCCGGCCATCCGGGTCCACTCGTACGGGCCGGTGCGGACCCGGCCCGCGAACTCCCCGTCGAAGTCCTCGTGGACGGTGACGCCCGCGTCGGCGACGGCCGCCCGCGCCATGGCGTACGTCGGTGCGACGAGGTCGCCCCAGGCGCCGTCCGGCGCGACGAGCACGATGCGCGCGCCGCGCTCACCGATGTACGCGATGTTCGCCTCGGCGGCGCCGCCGTGCTTCTTGCCGAAGGCGTCGATCTGCCGGACGAGCCGGGCGGTGCGTCGCGCCTCGCGCGGGTTCTCCTGAACCGTGTCATCAGCCATACCGCTGATGCTACTTCCCGGTAACCGCCGAGGGCACCCCGCCGGAGGCGGCTCAGTGCAGGAAGGGGTCGACCGCCACCGCGACGAACAGCAGGGTCGCGTAGGTGATGGACCAGTGGAAGAGCCGCATCTCCTTGAGCTTCGCGCCGGTGACGCCCGCCTTGGCGCGGGCGTGCAGGCCGTGCGCCTCCTTGAGCCAGAACGCGCCGAGTACGGCCGCGACCACCGGGTAGAACCAGGAGGTCTCGCCCAGCGGCCACCACAGTGCCAGGGAGGTGATCACCATCACCCAGCTGTAGAGGACGATCTGCCGGGCCACGACCTGGTTGCCCGCGACGACCGGCAGCATCGGGACGCCGACCCGCTCGTAGTCGTCCTTGACCTTCATCGACAGCGGCCAGTAGTGCGGCGGCGTCCAGAAGAAGAGGACGAGGAAGAGGACGAAGGGCGCCCAGGCCAGCTCGTCGCGCACGGCGGACCAGCCGATGAAGACCTGGAGACAGCCCGCGACCCCGCCCCAGACGATGTTCTGCGCGGTACGCCGTTTGAGACCGAGGGTGTAGACGAAGACGTAATAGAGGATGGCCGTCAGCGACAGCCCGGCGGACAGCGGATTGACCAGCGTCCAGAACCAGACCGTCGAGACGACGGAGAGCGTGATGCCGAAGACGAGTCCTTCGCGCGGCGACACCAGACCGGTCACCAGCGGACGCTGCTCCGTACGGTGCATCAGCGCGTCGATGTCGCGGTCGATGTACATGTTCAGCGCGTTCGCACCGCCGGCCGACAGATAGCCGCCGACCACCGTGGCGATCACGAGCCACAGATCGGGCACCCCGCCGGCGGCGAGGAACATCACCGGAACCGTCGTGATGAGCAGTAGTTCGATGATCCGCGGCTTGGTCAGCGCCACGAAGCCCATCACACGGGCTCCGAACGGGCGGTGACCGGAGGAGCCCGTCCCGATGACCCCAGCGGGTCGGGATTCGACGGCCGTCACGAACACCCCAAGAGAAGAGATGAAGTCCAGCAAGTCCGGTCACCTGCGGAGGCGCGGGACCCGGTGAGACTTGCGCGTACCACGCCACTCTAGACGCAGGGAATACTCCGTCCGCTTTTGGGGGGTGGAGAGTGTCGCTCGACCCGGTTCACCAGGCGTTCACCGCGTTCAGGAGGCGAAGACCGGCGTACCGGGGCAGGATCGAAAAGGTGAGCGCCTGTACGGCGGTAGGCTCGACAACGCCGGGTAGGCACCACGTCACCGGCGTTTTCAACATGTGGACAAGCATGTGGAGAGGAGCCCTGACCCAGGGTGAGCAAGCAGCCGACCACCACAGACCTCGAGTGGACCGATCTGGACCGGCGGGCCGTTGACACCGCCCGCGTCCTGGCCATGGATTCCGTGCAGAAGGTCGGCAACGGCCATCCCGGCACGGCGATGAGCCTGGCCCCGGCGGCCTATCTGCTGTTCCAGAAGGTCATGCGGCACGACCCGGCGGACGCCGACTGGGTCGGCCGGGACCGCTTCGTGCTCTCCGCGGGGCACTCCAGCATGACCCTCTACACGCAGCTCTACTTCGCCGGTTACGGCCTGGAGCTGGCCGATCTGGAGGCGCTGCGGACCTGGGGTTCGCAGACCCCCGGCCACCCGGAGTACGGCCACACCAGGGGCGTCGAGACGACGACCGGGCCGCTCGGCCAGGGCGTCGCGAACGCGGTCGGCATGGCGATGGCGTCCCGTTACGAGCGCGGCCTGTTCGACCCGGACGCGGCGGCCGGCACCTCGCCGTTCGACCACACCATCTGGGCCGTCGCCGGTGACGGCTGCCTCCAGGAGGGCATTTCCGCCGAGGCGTCCTCCATGGCCGGTCACCAGAAGCTCGGCAATCTCGTCCTGCTCTGGGACGACAATCACATCTCCATCGAGGGCGACACCGAGACCGCCGTCTCCGAGGACACCGTCAAGCGGTACGAGGCGTACGGCTGGCACGTCCAGCGCGTCACTCCGCTGGAGAACGGCGACCTCGACGTGCACGCCCTGCACGCCGCGATGCTCGCCGCGAAGGCCGAGACCGAGCGCCCGTCGTTCATCGCGGTCCGCTCGATCATCGGCTGGCCCGCGCCGAACAAGCAGAACACCGGCGCCGCGCACGGCTCGGCGCTCGGCGAGGACGAGGTGCGCGCCACCAAGGAGATCCTGGGCTTCGACCCGGACAAGCACTTCGACGTGGCCGAGGACGTCATCACGCACACGCGTGCGGTCGGCGACCGCGGCCGCGAGGCCAAGGCGGAGTGGGAGAAGTCCTTCGCCGCCTGGCGGACCGCCAACCCCGAGCACGCGGCGACGTACGACCGGATCGAGGCCGCCGAGCTGCCCGAGGGCTGGGAGCAGCACATCCCCGCCTTCGAGACCGGCTCCTCGCTCGCCACCCGCGCCGCGTCCGGCAAGATCCTGGAGGCGCTGGGCCCGGTCATCCCCGAACTGTGGGGCGGCTCCGCCGACCTCGCCGGGTCGAACAACACGACGATCGACAAGAATTCGTCGTTCCTGCCGACGGGCAACCCGCTGCCGGGCGCCGACCCGTACGGCCGTACCGTGCACTTCGGTATCCGTGAGCACTCGATGGCCGCCGAGATGAACGGCATCACGCTGCACGGCAACACCCGGGTCTACGGCGGCACCTTCCTGGTCTTCTCGGACTACATGCGCAACGCGGTCCGGCTGTCCGCGCTGATGCACCTGCCGGTGACGTACGTGTGGACGCACGACTCAGTCGGTGTCGGCGAGGACGGTCCGACGCACCAGCCGGTGGAGCACCTGGCGTCGCTGCGCGCGATCCCCGGTCTCAACGTGGTGCGGCCCGCCGACGCCAACGAGACGGCCGTCGTGTGGCGCGAGGTGCTCAAGCGCTGGACGAAGGTGTTCGGCAAGGGCGCGCCGCACGGCCTGGCGCTGACCCGGCAGGGCGTGCCCACGTACGAGCGCAACGAGGACGCGGCGCGCGGCGGTTATGTGATGTTCGACGCGACGGACGCCGACGGCGCGGCGACCGCGCCGCAGGTCGTCATCATCGGCACCGGTTCCGAGGTGCAGCTCGCGGTGGGCGCGCGTGAGCAGCTCCAGGCGGCCGGGGTGCCGACCCGCGTGGTGTCGATGCCGTGCGTGGAGTGGTTCGACGAGCAGGACCAGGAGTACCGCGACAGCGTGCTGCCCAAGGACGTGAAGGCGCGGGTGGCGGTCGAGGCAGGTATCGGTCTGACCTGGCACCGCTTCGTGGGTGACGCGGGACGCATCGTCAGCCTTGAGCACTTCGGTGCCTCGGCCGACGGCAAGGTGCTCTTCCGTGAGTTCGGGTTCACCGCGGACGCGGTGGCCGCCGCGGCCCGGGAATCACTCGACGCCGTTGATCGCTGACGCAGGTAAACGACAAGTAGGAGATGCAAATCCCATGACAGACGCACTCAAGCGCCTCTCCGACGAAGGCGTCGCGATCTGGCTGGACGACCTGTCGCGCAAGCGCATCACGTCCGGCAATCTGGCCGAACTCATCGACGAGCAGCATGTGGTGGGTGTCACCACCAACCCGTCGATCTTCCAGAAGGCGATCTCCCAGGGCGACGGCTACGACCAGCAGCTCGCCGACCTCGCCGCCCGGCGGCTGACGGTCGACGAGGCGATCCGCATGATCACCACCGCGGACGTCCGGGACGCGGCCGACATCCTGCGGCCGGTCTTCGACCGGACCGACGGCCAGGACGGCCGGGTCTCGATCGAGGTCGACCCGCGGCTGGCGAACAACACGAAGGCCACCGTCGCGGAGGCCAAGCAGCTCGCGTGGCTGGTCGACCGGCCGAACACGCTGATCAAGATCCCGGCGACGCCCGCGGGGCTGCCCGCGATCACCGAGGTGATCGGCAAGGGCATCAGCGTCAACGTCACGCTGATCTTCTCGCTGGAGCGCTACCGCGGTGTGATGGACGCGTACCTCTCCGGTCTGGAGAAGGCCAAGTCCGCCGGGCTCGACCTGTCGCTGATCCACTCGGTCGCCTCGTTCTTCGTGTCCCGCGTGGACACCGAGATCGACAAGCGGCTGGAGAAGCTGGGCACCGACGAGGCGAAGGCGCTCAAGGGCAAGGCGGCCGTCGCCAACGCGCGGCTGGCCTACGAGGCGTACGAGGAGGTCTTCTCCTCCGACCGCTGGCTGGCCCTGGAGAAGTCCGGCGCCAACAGGCAGCGCCCGCTGTGGGCCTCGACCGGCGTCAAGGACCCGGCCTACTCCGACACGCTGTACGTCACCGAGCTGGTCGCGCCGAACACGGTGAACACCATGCCGGAGGCCACGCTGGACGCCACCGCCGACCACGGCGAGATCACCGGCGACACCGTGACCGGCACGTACGCGCAGGCGAAGGCCGAGCTGGCCGCCGTGGCGGCGCTCGGCATCTCCTACGACGACGTCGTGCAGCTCCTGGAGGACGAGGGCGTCGAGAAGTTCGCGACGGCCTGGAACGAACTGCTGGCCTCCACCCAGGCGGAACTCGATCGGCTCGCTCCTTCGGAGGCCTGAGTTGTCCACGCTGACATCTTCGGAAGGCAACCCGCTGCGGGATCCGCTGGACCGGCGGCTGCCGCGGATCGCGGGCCCGTCCGGCCTGGTCATCTTCGGCGTGACGGGCGACCTGTCGCGCAAGAAGCTGATGCCGGCCGTGTACGACCTGGCCAACCGCGGTCTGCTGCCGCCGGGCTTCGCCCTGGTCGGCTTCGCCCGCCGCCAGTGGGAGAACGAGGACTTCGCCCAGGAGGTCCACGACGCGGTCAAGGAGCACGCGCGCACGCCCTTCCGTGAGGAGGTGTGGCAGCAGCTCGCCGAGGGCTGCCGCTTCGTGCAGGGCGACTTCGACGACGACACCGCCTTCGAGACGCTGAAGGCGACCATCGAGGAGCTGGACAAGGCGCGGGGCACGGGCGGCAACTTCGCCTTCTACCTGTCCGTACCGCCGAAGTTCTTCCCCAATGTGGTGCAGCAGCTCAAGAAGCACGGGCTGTCGGACGGCACCGGGGACTCCTGGCGGCGCGCGGTCATCGAGAAGCCGTTCGGCCACGACCTGGCGAGTGCGATGGACCTCAACCAGGTGGTGCACGAGGTCTTCCCGCCCAACGAGGTCTTCAGGATCGACCACTACCTGGGCAAGGAGACCGTCCAGAACATCCTGGCGCTGCGCTTCGCCAACACGATGTACGAGCCGATCTGGAACCGGTCGTACGTCGACCACGTCCAGATCACCATGGCCGAGGACATCGGCATCGGCGGCCGGGCCGGGTACTACGACGGCATCGGCGCCGCGCGCGACGTGATCCAGAACCACCTGCTGCAACTGCTGGCGCTGACCGCGATGGAGGAGCCCGGCTCCTTCCACCCGAAGGCGCTCACCGCGGAGAAGCTGAAGGTGCTCAGCGCGGTCGTCCTCCCCGACGACCTCGGCAAGAACACCGTGCGCGGCCAGTACGCGCACGCCTGGCAGGGCGGCGAGGAGGTGCTCGGGTACCTGGAGGAGGACGGCATCGACCCCAAGTCCAAGACCGACACCTACGCGGCCGTGAAGGTGGAGATCAACAACCGGCGCTGGGCGGGTGTGCCGTTCTACCTGCGGACCGGCAAGCGGCTGGGCCGCCGCGTCACCGAGATCGCGGTGGTCTTCAAGCGGGCGCCGTATCTGCCGTTCGAGTCCGGGGCCACCGAGGAGCTGGGGCAGAACGCCCTGGTCATCCGGGTGCAGCCGGACGAGGGCGTGACGGTGCGGTTCGGTTCGAAGGTGCCCGGCACCTCGACCGAGGTCAGGGACGTGACGATGGACTTCGCGTACGGCGAGTCCTTCACCGAGTCCAGCCCGGAGGCGTACGAGCGGCTCATCCTCGATGTGCTGCTCGGTGACGCCAACCTCTTCCCGCGCCACCAGGAGGTCGAGATCTCTTGGACGATCCTCGACCCGATCGAGGAGTACTGGGACAAGCACGGCAAGCCCGCCCAGTACGCGTCCGGCACCTGGGGACCGGTCGAGGCGGACGAGATGCTCGCACGAGACGGCAGGAGCTGGCGTCGGCCATGAAGATCGATCTGACGGACACCACGTCCGCGAAAATCAACTCGGGTCTGATCCAGGCCCGGCGGGCGATCGGCACTCCCGCGGTCGGGATGGTGCTGACCCTGGTCATCGTCACCGACGAGGGCAGTGCCTACGACTCGCTCAAGGCCGCCACCGAGGCGTCCAAGGAGCACCCGTCGCGGATTCTGGTCGTCGTCAAGCGGCCGGGCCGTTCGCCGCGGGACCGGGCGAGCGCCCGGCTCGACGCGGAGGTGCTGGTCGGCTCGGAGGCGGGCACCGGCGAGACCGTGATGCTGCGGCTGCACGGCGAGCTGGCCAACCACGCCGAGTCGGTGGTGCTGCCGCTGCTGCTGCCCGACGCCCCCGTGGTCGTCTGGTGGCCGGACAACGCGCCGGACAACGCGGCGGAGGACCCGCTGGGTCGCCTCGCGCAGCGCCGGATCACGGACGCCGCGGCGGCCGAGGACCCGGTGGCGTCGCTCGGCGTCCGCGCGGCCAGTTACTCGCCCGGCGACACCGACCTGGCCTGGACCCGGATCACCCCGTGGCGTTCGATGCTCGCGGCGGCCCTGGACCAGAAGCACTCGAAGATCACCGACGCGATCGTCGACGGCGAGGCGTACAACCCGAGTACGGAACTGCTCGCGCTGTGGCTCGCGGACCGGCTGGGTGTGCCGGTGGAGCGCAGGGTCTCCGACGGCCCCGGCATCACCGCGGTGCGGCTGGCGACGGCCGACGGCGACATCTGTCTCGACCGGGCGGACGGCGCGCTGGCGGAGCTGGCGATGCCGGGTCAGCCGGACCGGCATGTGGCGCTCAAGCGGCGTGAGACCTCCGAGCTGATCGCGGAGGAGCTGCGCCGTCTGGACCCGGACGACATATACCGCTCCACCGTGCAGTTCGGGGTCAAGCACCTGGTCAACAACCCCGGCGGCGCGGAGACGGTGAGCCCGGACGGCACCGTCACGGCGAAGGACAAGACGCCCAGCGCCGCCAAGCGGGCCGCCGTGGCCAAGAAGGCGGAGAGCGCGAAGTGAGCACGCCACAGGTGGTCGTCCACCGGGACAAGGAGCTGATGGCGCAGGCCGCGGCGGCCCGGCTGATCACCAAGGTCGTGGACGCCCAGGCCGCCCGTGGCACCGCTTCGGTGGTGCTCACGGGCGGGCGCAACGGCAACGCCCTGCTCGCCGCCCTCGCCGCGTCCCCCGCGCGTGACGCGGTGGACTGGGCGCACCTGGACCTGTGGTGGGGCGACGAGCGGTTCGAGCCGGACGGCGACCCGGAGCGCAATGTCACGCAGGCCCGCGCGGAGCTGCTGGACGCGGTCCCGGTCGATCCGTCGCGGGTGCACGCCATGCCCGCCTCGGACGGGCCGTACGCCGGCGCCGACGAGGCGGCCGAGGCGTACGCGGCGGAGCTGGCCGCGGCGGCGGGTCCCGAGGACCGGCTGCGGGTGCCGGCCTTCGACGTGCTGATGCTGGGGGTGGGGCCCGACACGCATGTGGCGTCGCTCTTCCCCGAGCACCCCGCGGTGCGGGAGAGCGAGCGGACGGTCGTCGGTGTGCACGGCGCTCCGAAGCCGCCGCCGACCAGGATCTCGCTGACGCTGCCCGCGATCCGCGCAGCCCGCGAGGTGTGGCTGCTGGCGGCGGGCGAGGACAAGGCTTCGGCGGTGGCCCTGGCGCTGTCGTCCCCGGGTGAGTTGCAGGCGCCCGCCTCGGGCGCCTACGGGCGGTCCAGGACCCTGTGGCTGCTGGACCGGACCGCGGCGGCCAAGCTCCCGCCGCAGCTGTATCCGCCGGCCTCGTCGTAGGCCGTCCGAGCGGCCCTCGGCCTGGTCGCTCGCCACCGCGGCGGTTCACCGGATCTCCGGTGAACCGCCGCGGTGCGTGGTGCCTCAGCGACCGCGCAGCTCGCGGTACTTGGCGACCAGGGCCGTGGTGGAGGCGTCCAGGCCGGGGACTGCGGTGCCCTCGGCGAGGGCGGGCTCGACGCGCTTGGCGAGGACCTTGCCCAGCTCGACGCCCCACTGGTCGAAGGAGTCGATGTTCCAGACCGCGCCCTGGACGAACACCTTGTGCTCGTAGAGGGCGATGAGCTGGCCGAGGACGGACGGCGTCAGCTCGGTGGCCAGGATGGTGGTCGTGGGGTGGTTCCCGCGGAAGGTCTTGTGCGGGACCAGCTCCTCGGGCACGCCCTCGGCCCTGACCTCGTCCGGCGTCTTGCCGAAGGCCAGCGCCTGGGTCTGCGCGAAGAAGTTCGCCATCAGCAGGTCGTGCTGGGAGGCGAGCGGCCCGAGTTCGTCGACCGGGCGCGCGAAGCCGATGAAGTCCGCGGGGACGAGCTTGGTGCCCTGGTGCAGCAACTGGTAGTACGCGTGCTGCCCGTTGGTGCCCGGCGTGCCCCAGACGACCGGACCCGTCTGCCAGGTCACCGGGTTGCCCTGCCGGTCCACGGACTTGCCGTTGGACTCCATGTCGAGCTGCTGGAGGTAGGCGGTGAACTTGCTCAGGTAGTGGCTGTACGGCAGCACCGCGTGCGACTGCGCGTCGTGGAAACCGCCGTACCAGACGCCGAGCAGGCCGAGCAGGAGCGGGACGTTCTCCTCCGGCGGCGCGGTCCTGAAGTGCTCGTCGACCAGGTGGAATCCGGCCAGCATCTCGCGGAAGCGGTCGGGGCCGATGGCCAGCATCAAGGAGAGGCCGATGGCCGAGTCGTAGGAGTACCGGCCGCCGACCCAGTCCCAGAACTCGAACATGTTCTGGGTGTCGATGCCGAAGTCGGCGACCTTCTCCGCGTTGGTGGACAGCGCCACGAAGTGCTTGGCGACCGCGGACTCGTCGGCGCGCAGCTCGGTGAGCAGCCAGTCGCGGGCGGAGGTGGCGTTGGTGATGGTCTCGATGGTGGTGAAGGTCTTCGACGCGATGATGAACAGCGTCTCGGCCGCGTCCAGGTCGCGGACCGCCTCGTGCAGGTCGGCGCCGTCCACGTTGGACACGAAACGGACCGTCAGACCGCGGTCGGTGTAGGCGCGCAGCACCTCGTAGGCCATCGCGGGGCCGAGGTCGGAGCCGCCGATGCCGATGTTGACGACATTCCTGATCCGCTTGCCGGTGTGGCCGGTCCACTCCCCCGAGCGCACCCGGTCGCAGAAGACCTGCATCTTGTTGAGCACGGAGTGCACGGCGGGCACGACGTCCTGGCCGTCCAGCTCGATCACCGCGGAGCGCGGGGCGCGCAGAGCGGTGTGCAGGACCGCCCGGTCCTCGGTGACATTGATCCGCTCGCCGCGGAACATCGCGTCACGAAGCTCGAACACCCCGGTCGCGGCGGCCAGTTCGCGCAGCAGCCGGAGCGTCTCGTCCGTCACGAGCTGCTTGGAGTAGTCCAGGTGGAGGTCACCCACTTGGAGGGTGTAACGGCTGCCCCGCTCGGGGTCGGCCGCGAACAGATCCCGCAGGTGCGCGTCCGCCAGTTCCTCGCGGTGCTTGCCGAGCGCGTGCCATTCGGCACGCTGGTCGAGAGCCTTCGGGCCCTGCGCGTTCGTTTCGGACATCAGTCCACTTCTCCTCGTCCTCGCTGCACGCCCCACGCTAATTGATGACACGCCGGAACGAGACGAGGGCGGGCATCAGGAAGGCGTGCGGTTGGCGGCGCTGACCCGGCCGAGCAGGTCCGCCGGGGTGCGTTCCTGGAGGAGCGTCACCTCACTGACGTTCCGCGCCGTGCCGAGAGCGCCGGATACGGCCGTCACGGTGACCGCGGCGGGCCGGGTCCGCCGCGCCGGGGCAGCGCGGCGGACTCGGCGAGCGCGGGCGGCTCGGTGGCGCGGGAGAAGTGGCGGCGGGTCAGAAACCGCCGCGGTGCAGGCGGCCCGCGTAGCGCTCCTCCAGGACGGCGTTGCGCTCGAAGCCGCCGGGCAGATTCGCGGAGATGTAGACCGGCGCCTCGTGCCCCTCGGCGGTGAGCAGGCCCACGCACTCGGCGACGACCATCTGGACCAGCAGGGCCGAGGTGATGGTGGAGACACCGCACAGCGCGCCGCCGTCGGGCAGCGGGAGCAGGGCGTCACCGGCGGGCGCGCAGTTGTCGAGGACGGCGTCGGCGATGTCCGCGAGCCGCTTGCCGCTGGGGTGCAGGGCGGGCACGGCGCGGGTGTGGGTCAGCGAGGTGAGGGCGACCAGCGGATGCCCCGCCTCCTTGACCTGGAGGGCCATGTCCACCACGGAGTTGTTCACACCGGAGTTGGAGACGATCACGAACAGGTCCCGCGGGTGCGGCGTCGACAGGTCGTACAGCCGCCTGGCCAGGCCGGGGGAACGTTCCAGCAGCGGGTCGTCGAGCACCGAGCGGTCCTCGCCGCCGCGCAGCACGAGGTCGGCGAGGCCGATCCGGTTGGTGGGGATCAGGCCGCCCGCGCGGCCGACGATCTCCAGGACGGTGGCCTGGGAGTGGCCGGTGCCGAAGCCGTGGATCACACCGTCGGCGGCCACGCAGTCGGCGAAGAGCCGTCCCGCGGCGGCGACGGAGTCCTTGTTGGCCGCGATGGCGCGCTCGACGGCGGCGCGCCCCTCGTCGGCGAACCGGGCGGCGCTGAGCTGTGCGTCGGCCATGGCCGAGCCCCCTTGGTGGGTCGGGTGGTGAGATCGGTGGCCGGTTCGGCTCGATCAACCATCTTTGAGATGGTCCGATGAAACAATGAACCACCCTTCGCGCCGCCGTCAAGACACCCCGGCGCCGCCGCGACCCCGCGAGGAACCCGGCCTCACCACAGAGGACCCCTCGCCCCAGAGGGCCCCGCCCTCACACCAGCGGCCCCCGCCCTCACAGCAACAGCCGTGCCAGCGCCGCCGCCCCCACTCCCCCGTTCGCCACCGGGAAGACCCGCAGCGCGAGCCCGTCGAGCCGGGCGACGACCCGGTCGAGCAGCGGGCCGCCGGGCCCGAGCAGTCCGCCGGTGAGCACCAGCGGCTCCCCCGGCCGCGGCTCCAGCGCCCGTACGGTCGCCACCAGCAAATCGGCCGCGCCGTCCAGCAGCCGCAGCGCCACCGCGTCGCCCTCGTCCGCCGCCTCCACCGCCTGCCTGCTGAGCTGCGCGAGCCGGGCGGGCGTCTGCTCGTACGCGCTGGTCACGATGGCCTCGCTGAGATCCGCGCGCGCCTCGCCGTCGGGCAGTGGCCGTTCCGCGCCGTCCAGGCGCCCGGTGCCGCCCAGCCGCTCGTACGCGCCCGGCGGCAGATAGTGCGCGGCGACCCTGGCGACCAGCGAGGTCCAGGGGCCGCGGCCGTCCAGCGCCTCCAGCGCCGCCCGCACCGCCCGGCCGCCGAGCCAGAAGCCGCTGCCCTCGTCGCCGAGCAGCCAGCCGTGGCCGTCCACGACCGCGGAGCGGCGTCTGCCGGTGAGCCGGGTGGCGATGGCGCCGGTGCCCGCGATCAGCACCAGGCCGTCGCCGGGCGCGCCGGGCGCGGAGGCCAGCGCGACCTCGGTGTCGCCGCCGACGCCGATCGCGGCGCCCGTGATGCCGTTGGCGGCCAGCGCGTCGGCCAGACAGGACAGCGCGAGGCCGTGGCCGCGCTCGGCGCCGAGCCCTTCCGCGGCGCCCGCGAAGCCGCCGTAGACCGCGGCGACCCGCCCGCGCAGGTCGGCCGGGACCGCCTGGGCGACCGCGTCCGTCAGGTGCCGGGTCAGTTCGGCCCGGCCGACGCTCAGCGCGTTGCCCGGCCCCCCGGTGCCGCGGCCGAGCACGACGACCTCCGCCGGACCCCCGGCCGTCTCCGGCGCCGCCTCCGCCAGATACGCGCGGCTGCTGGTACCGCCCGCGTCGATGCCGATCACAAGCGGTCGGCTGTAGATTTCACTCATTGCCACGAATGGTGGTTGATAGATTCACCCGCAGGCAAGTCCTCAAGCCGTCCAGCCGAGACGAGTCACCATGATCACCGCGTTGATCCGCTCCGAACTGCCCCGGATGTCCGGTTCCCTGCGCAAGGTGGGCGAGCTGGTGCTGGCCGACCCGGTCGCGGCGACGCACGGCTCCGCGGCCGAGCTGGGTCGGCGCACGGGCACCTCGCAGGCCACCGTCACCCGCTTCTGCCGGGCGCTCGGCCTGGACTCGTACCAGCAGCTCCTGATCGAGCTGGCGCAGGAGCAGGGCCGCAGCGAGGCGGAGCCCCGTACGGCGGCGCTCGGGCCGCAGATCGGGCCCGAGGACGACCTGGAGCAGGTGATCGGGGTGGTCGCGGAGGCCGATCTGCGGGCGCTGCGGCAGACCGCCGACCGGCTGGACCGCGAGGCACTGGAACGGGCCGCGCAGACGCTCGCGAAGGCCCGCAGGATCGACGTCTACGGCGTCGGCGGCTCGGGGATCGTGGCCAGGGAGACCGAGGCGCGGCTGTACGGCATCGGCTGCGCCGCGCACGCCTGGACCGAGGTGCACGCGGCGGAGACCTCCGCGGCCCTGCTGACGCCCTCCGACGCGGTGGTGGCCATCTCGCACTCGGGCGCCACCCGGGAGGTGCTGGAGCCGCTGCGGCTGGCCGCGGAGCGCGGCGCCGTCACCGTGGCCGTCACCGGCGACCCGCGCTCGCCGATCGCCCAGGCCGCCGACGTACGCCTCACGTCCACCTCGGGCGAAACCAGCTTCAGGCGCGGCAACTTCGGCACCCGCCACTCCGTACTGCTCATCGTGGACTGCCTGTACGCCCGCGTCGCGCAACTCACCTACGAACGGGCTACGGCCTCCATCGCGTTGACGGGCCATATCGCGGACGCGCACGCGGCCCGGCCGCGCCGCCGCTGAGACGCCCGCCGCGGAGCGTGCCGTGAAAAAACAGAAAGCCCTCGGTCGCCGGGCGGGCTCAGAGGTCTGAGCCCGCCCGGCAACCGAGGTCCGGGACTTCCCTGATCTCGCTAGATCTCGCCGCGGAGCTTCGCCAGCGCCTCGGCGAGGATCGCCTCGCCGTCGGCGGCGCTGCGCCGCTCCCGCACGTAGGCGAGGTGGGTCTTGTACGGCTCGGTACGCGGCGGCGCCGGCGGATTCTCCTCGTCCTGCCCCGCCGGGAAGCCGCAGCGTGGGCAGTCCCAGGTCTCCGGGATCTGCGCGTCGCTGGCGAAACTCGGCTGGGTCTCGTGCCCGTTCGAGCACCAGAAGGAGATGCGGAGGCGCGGCGCGGACTCGCCGCGCTCGGCCTCTCCCATCGGCCCCGCTCCGACCCGACTTCCACGGATCGCGTTGCCACTTGCCACGGTCGTAACTCCCTGCGTGATGGTGCTGCGAGGTCGCCAGTTTACGGAGACCTTACGTGCCGTCCAGTGGCAGGCGCTCGACCTGTCCCCCGAGGACGTCTCCCCATAGTAAGCCGGGGTGGCGACGAGGCGTCAGTTCTCCCTGGATGCGCGGGAGTCGAACGTCGGCCCTACTTCTGGAACTTCATCACCAGGCCAAGGGTGACAATGCAGGCGAACCACAGCAGACCGACCACGACGGTGATCCGGTCGAGGTTGCGCTCGGCCACCGAGGAGCCGCCGACGGAGGACTGCATGCCGCCGCCGAACATGTCCGAGAGGCCGCCGCCCTTCCCCTTGTGCATCAGCACGAGCAGCAGAAGCAGCAGGCTGAAAATGATGAGGGCGATGGAGAACCCGATGACCACGGCTGGACCAACTCTCTCGACTACATGACAACGGCGCGGGGCCGGACGGCGCGGTCACGCCGGTCCGGCCCCGACAGGGTACTTCCTGAGGGGCGTGTCAGCCCACTGCCCGGTGCCCCGGCTCACTGTCCGTGGCCGCGGGCCCCGGTTCCGTCACTGGTCGCGGAACCGGACGATCTTGACGAACTCCTCGGCGTCCAGTGCCGCGCCGCCCACCAGGGCGCCGTCCACGTCCGGCTGCGCCATGATCGCGGCGACGTTGCCGGACTTCACGGAGCCGCCGTACTGGATGCGCACGGCGTCCGCCAGCTCCTGGTCGTACAGCTCGGCCAGCCGCCCGCGGATCGCCCCGCAGACCTCCTGCGCGTCCTCGGGGGTGGCCACCTCGCCGGTGCCGATCGCCCAGACCGGCTCGTACGCGACCACGATCGTGGCGGCCTGCTCGGCGGGGATGTCCTTCAGGGCGCCGTCGAGCTGCGCGAGGGTGTGCGGGACCTGCTGGCCGGCCTTGCGGACGTCCAGGCCCTCGCCGACGCACAGGATCGGGGTGAGGCCGTTCCTGTAGGCGGCCTTCACCTTGGCGTTGACGACGGCCTCGTCCTCGCCGTGGTACTGGCGGCGCTCGGAGTGCCCGATCGCCACGTACGCGCACTTCAGCTTGGCCAGCATCGATCCGGAGATCTCGCCGGTGTACGCGCCGGAGTCGTGCGCGGACAGGTCCTGGGCTCCGTACTTGATCTTCAGCTTGTCGCCGTCGACCAGCGTCTGTACGGAGCGCAGGTCGGTGTACGGCACCAGGACGGCGACCTCGACCGCGTCGTAGTCCTTGTCGGTGAGCGCGAAGGCGAGCTTCTGGACGTGCGCGATGGCCTCGAGGTGGTTGAGGTTCATCTTCCAGTTGCCCGCCATCAGCGGGGTGCGGGTGCTCTGCTCGGTCATCTGCTCACTTCTCCAGTGCGGCAAGGCCGGGGAGCGTCTTGCCCTCGAGGTATTCCAGGCTCGCGCCGCCGCCGGTGGAAATATGGCCGAAAGCGTTCTCGTCGAAGCCGAGGATGCGGACGGCCGCGGCCGAGTCGCCGCCGCCGACCACGGTGAACGCGTCGGAGTCGATCAGCGCCTGGGCGACCGCGCGGGTGCCGTCGGCGTAGTCCGGGTGCTCGAAGACGCCCATCGGGCCGTTCCAGAAGATGGTGGCGGCGTCGGCGAGCTTGGCGGCGAAGAGCTTGCGGGACTCGGGGCCGATGTCCAGGCCGATCACGTCCGCGGGGATCGCGTCCACCGGCGCGTTGACCGGCGAGGACGGCGCCTTGGTCTTCAGGTCGGGGAACTCGGTGGCGCCGACGACGTCGACCGGCAGGACGAATTCCACACCCTTGGCCTTGGCGCGCTCCAGGTACTCCTTGACCACGGGGATCTGGTCCTCCTGGAGCAGGCTCTTGCCGACCTCGTGGCCCTGGGCCTTGAGGAAGGTGAAGACCATGCCGCCGCCGACCAGGATGCGGTCGGCCTTGTCCAGCAGGTGGTCGATGACGCCGAGCTTGTCGGAGACCTTGGAGCCGCCGAGCACCACCGCGTAGGGGCGGGAGACGTCCTCGGTGAGCTTCTTCAGGACGCCGACCTCGGTGGCGATCAGTCCGCCCGCGGCGTGCGGGAGGCGGGCCGGGAGGTCGTACACCGAGGCGTGCTTGCGGTGCACCGCTCCGAAGCCGTCGCCGACGTAGGTGTCGGCCAGCTCCGCGAGCCGGTCGGCGAAGGCGCCGCGCTCGGCGTCGTCCTTGCTGGTCTCGCCCGCGTTGAAGCGCAGGTTCTCCAGGAGCGCGACCTGGCCGTCGGCCAGGCCCGCCACGGTGGCCGCGGCGCTCTCGCCGACGGTGTCGGCGGCGAACACCACCTCGTGACGGCCTTCGCCGAGCAGCTCGCCCAGGCGCGCGGCGACCGGCGCGAGCGAGAACTTCGGGTCGGGCTCGCCCTTGGGGCGGCCGAGGTGCGAGGCCACGATCACCTTGGCGCCCGCCTCGGCGAGCTTGGTGATGGTGGGGACGGCGGCGCGGATCCGGCCGTCGTCGGTGATGCGCTCCCCGTCGAGCGGGACGTTGAGGTCGGCGCGGACGAACACCCGCTTGCCGGCGATCCGCCCCTCGCTGATCAGGTCGTCGATCGTCTTCATCTGTACGGTCTCCTACGGGTACGGCTGCGGGTACTGACGGGTACGGGACTGCGGAGTGGGCAAGGGACAGGGCCCGGACCGGCGCTTCGTCGCACCCGTCCGGACCCTGTCGCTCACATCGCTGTGCGTCGGCCGCTACGGCGTCAGAGCTGGCCGCCGACGAAGACCGTGAGGTCCACGAGGCGGTTGGAGTAGCCCCACTCGTTGTCGTACCAGCCGATGACCTTGACCGTCTTGCCCTGGACCATGGTCAGGGAGGAGTCGAAGGTGCAGGAGGCCGGCCAGTTGACGATGTCCGAGGAGACGATCGGGTCCTCGGTGTACTCCAGCAGGCCCTTGAGCTGACCCTCGGACGCCTTCTGGAAGGCGGCGTTGACCTCGTCCTTGGTGACCTCGCGCTCGAGGTCGACGACCAGGTCGGTGACCGAGCCGGTGGGGACCGGGACGCGCATCGCGATGCCGTCCAGCTTGCCCGCCAGCTCGGGGATGACCAGCGCGGTGGCCTTCGCGGCACCCGTGGTGGTCGGGATGATGTTCTCCGCGGCGGCGCGGGCGCGGCGCAGGTCCTTGTGCGGGAAGTCCAGGATGCGCTGGTCGTTGGTGTACGCGTGGACCGTCGTCATCAGGCCCTTGACGATGCCGAAGTTCTCCAGCAGCACCTTCGCCATCGGCGCCACACAGTTCGTGGTGCACGAGGCGTTGGAGATGATGTGGTGGTTCGCGGCGTCGTACTTGTCCTGGTTGACGCCCATCACGATCGTGATGTCCTCGCCGGTGGCGGGCGCCGAGATGATGACCTTCTTGGCACCGCCCGCGATGTGCTTGCCCGCGTCGGCGGCCTTGGTGAAGATGCCGGTCGACTCGATGACGACGTCGACGCCCAGCTCGCCCCACGCGATGGCGGCGGGGTCGCGCTCGGCGAGCACCTTGATGGTCTTGCCGTCGACGGTGATGGAGTCCGCGGTGTGGGTGACCTCGGCCTTGAGGCGGCCGAGGATGGTGTCGTACTTCAGCAGGTGCGCCGTCGTCGCGGTGTCACCCAGGTCGTTGACAGCCACGATCTCGATGTCCGCACCCTGCTCCAAGGCGGCGCGGAAGAAGTTACGACCGATGCGGCCAAAGCCGTTGATGCCTACCCGGATCGTCACGAACCGATCTCCTCGCTCATTCGCCGGAGCCCTCTCCGGCTGCGAAATATGGGATGTCCCCGACCAGGGACGAGCCTACCCGGCCAGGGGCGCGGAGGTGACATCGGGCCGAGGCCCCTCCGCCTCCGCCCCGTCCGCCGCCGCGCGCGTGCCGGCCGGGCCTGTCCGGCGGACAGGCCCTAGCCGACCATCTCGTCGGTGAGGTTGGCGTCGGTGCCGGGCAGGCCGAGGTCCGAGGCGCGCTTGTCGGCCATGGCCAGCAGGCGGCGGATCCGGCCGGCGACCGCGTCCTTGGTCAGCGGCGGCTCGGCGAGGGAGCCCAGCTCCTCCAGGGAGGCCTGCTTGTGGTCCATGCGCAGGCGCCCGGCCGCGGCGAGGTGTTCCGGTACGTCGTCGCCGAGGATCTCCAGCGCGCGCTGCACACGGGCTCCGGCGGCGACGGCGGCGCGGGCCGACCTGCGCAGGTTGGCGTCGTCGAAGTTGGCGAGCCGGTTGGCGGTGGCCCGGACCTCGCGGCGCATGCGGCGCTCTTCCCAGGCGAGCACTGAGTCGTGGGCGCCGAGCCGGGTCAGCAGCGCGCCGATCGCGTCGCCGTCCCGTACCACCACGCGGTCCACATTGCGGACCTCGCGGGCCTTGGCGGGGATCTGGAGGCGGCGGGCGGCGCCGACCAGGGCCAGGGCGGCCTCGGGCCCCGGGCAGGTGACCTCCAGCGACGAGGAGCGGCCGGGCTCGGTGAGCGAGCCGTGCGCGAGGAAGGCACCGCGCCAGGCGGCCTCCGCGTCGCAGGTGGCGCCGGAGACGACCTGCGGGGGCAGGCCGCGGATCGGCCGGCCGCGGCCGTCCACCAGGCCGGTCTGCCGGGCGAGCTGGTCGCCGCCCGCCACCACGCGCACCACGTACCTGCTGCCCCTGCGCAGCCCGCCGGGCGCCATCACCACCAGGTCGGAGGAGTGCCCGAAGATCTCCAGGATGTCCTTGCGCAGCCGCCTGGCCGCGATCCCGGTGTCCAGCTCCGCCTCGATCACGATCCGGCCGCTCACCAGGTGGAGGCCGCCGGCGAACCGCAGGATCGACGAGACCTCCGCCTTCCGGCAGCAGGTCCGGGTGACGGGAAGCCGGGAGATCTCATCCTTCACCGCTGCCGTCATCGCCATGGGCCGATCCTTCCACGCATACGAAAAATCCTGTCATACGCGGCGGCCAACAGCTCCGGGTCGTGCCGCGGCCCGTCGGGGGCGGCGACCGGTGCCAGCTCGACCGTGCCGCCCAACCGCTGTGCGGCCTCGGAGAGGCTGTCACGGTCGGGTACGGCGGCCTCGTCGGCGAGAACCACGTCGATGGTGAGTTTAGGGGCGTGTCGGGCCAAAACCTCCAAGTGACGCTGCGGAGAAAATCCGTCGGTCTCACCTGGTTGCGGCGCGAGGTTCAGCGTGAGGACCCGGCGCGCCCTGGTCGTCATGAGGGCGTCGACCAGCTCGGGGACGAGCAGATGCGGGATCACCGAGGAGAACCAGGAGCCGGGGCCGAGCACCACCCAGTCCGCGTCGAGGACCGCCTGCACGGCCTCGGGAACGGCGGGCGGATCGGCCGGGACGACCTGCACTTCCTGCACCTCACCGGGGGTGAGGGCGACCGTGGCCTGGCCGCGGACGGTGCTGATCTCGTCGGGCCTGTCGGGGTCGTGGCCGCGGACGATGGCGTGCAGGTCGAGTGGGACCGCGGACATCGGCAGCACCCTGCCGTGGGCGCCCAGCAGCCGCCCGACCCACTCCAGCGCGGCGACCTCGTCGTTGAGCTGTTCCCACAGCGCGACGATCAGCAGATTGCCGACCGCGTGCCCGTGCAGATCACCCTCGCTGGTGAAGCGGTGCTGGACCACTCGGGCCCATGTGCGCCCCCATTCGTCGTCCCCGCAGAGCGCGGCGAGCGCCTTGCGGAGGTCTCCCGGCGGCAGTACGCCCATCTCCTGGCGGAGTCTGCCGCTGGAGCCGCCGTCGTCCGCGACGGTGACCACCGCGGTCAGATCGCCGGTGATCCGGCGCAGTGCGGCGAGGGAGGCGGCCAGGCCGTGTCCCCCGCCGAGGGCGACCACCTTGGGCGGCACCCCGGCGCGGCGGCCCGTACCCCGGCGCCGCCGCCGACCCGTCATGATCACTCGCGCCCCATGTCCCTGTGCACTGTCACGGTCTCCACCCCATCCGCGGCCAGCCGTGCGGCCAGCCGTTCCGACATCGCCACGCTGCGGTGCTTGCCGCCCGTGCAGCCGACCGCGATCGTCACGTACCGCTTGCCCTCGCGCCGGTATCCGGCGGCGATGATGTGCAGCAACTCGGCGTAGCGGTCGAGGAATTCCTTCGCGCCCGGCTGGTTGAACACATACTGCGCCACCTCGTCGTTGAGCCCGGTGAAGGGCCGCAGCTCCGGCACCCAGTGCGGGTTGGGCAGGAAGCGGCAGTCCACCACCAGGTCGGCGTCGACGGGCAGGCCGTACTTGAATCCGAACGACATGACCGTGGCCCGGAGTTCCGGCTCCTCCTCGCCCGCGAACTGGGCGTCCAGCTTGGCGCGCAGCTCGTGCACGTTGAGGCTGGAGGTGTCGATCACCAGGTCGGCGTCGCCGCGCAGCTCGCGCAGCAGGTCGCGCTCGGCCGCGATGCCGTCCACGATCCGGCCCGAGCCCTGGAGCGGGTGCGGCCGGCGGACCGACTCGAAGCGGCGGACCAGGGCCTCGTCTGAGGCTTCCAGATAGATGATCCGGCGCTTGACGCTGCGGGTCGCCAGGTCGGCGAGGGACTCGCGCAGATTGTCGAAGAAGCGGCGTCCGCGGACGTCCACGACCACGGCGATCCGGGCGACGTTGCCCTGCGAGCGCGCGCCGAGATCCACCATGGTGGGGATCAGCGCGGGCGGCAGATTGTCCACCACGAACCAGCCGAGGTCCTCAAGACACTTGGCCGCGGTGCTGCGGCCCGCTCCGGACATGCCGGAGATGATCACCAGTTCGGGGATGGCCTCCACGGCCTCCCCCGCTCCGCCGGTTGTCACGTGCGTTCCGTCCTGTTCGTCCTGGTCGCTCATGTGCTGATCCCCCGATGGTGGGACGGGTCCGCCCCGGGCGGGGTCCCGTCGGCCTCTTCGATGATCTCTCCTGTCGCGGTGTTCACCGCGGGTGCGGCCGGAGCCGCGGCTGCCAGGGTCGCCGCGACCGTCTCCGCCGTACGGCGGCCGATCCCCGGGACCTCGCAGATCTCCTCGATCGTCGCCGCCCGGAGCCGTTTCAGCGAGCCGAAGTGCTTCAGCAGCGCCTGCCTGCGGGTCTCGCCGAGCCCCGGCACGGAGTCCAGCGCGCCGGCCTTCATCGACTTGGAGCGCTTGCTGCGCTGGTACGAGATCGCGAACCGGTGCGCCTCGTCGCGGACCCGCTGGAGCAGGTACAGGCCCTCGCTGGAGCGCGGCAGGATCACCGGGTCGTCGTCGCCGGGCAGCCAGACCTCTTCCAGGCGCTTGGCGAGGCCGCACACGGCGACGTCGTCTATGCCCAGCTCCTCCAGCGCGCGCCGGGCGGCGGCCACCTGCGGCTGTCCGCCGTCGACCACGACGAGCTGCGGCGGGTACGCGAATTTGCGCGGCCGTCCGGTGTCGGGGTCGATGGGGCCGGACGCCTGTTCCTCGTGGTCCAGGGGAACATCGCCGTGGTTCGCGGGGACCTCGCCGGACTCGCCCTCCCACTCGCCGGTCTTCTGCTTCTCCAGCAGATAGCGGCGGAAGCGGCGGGAGATCACCTCGTGCATCGACCGGACGTCGTCCTGCCCGGCGAAGGACTTGATCTGGAAGCGGCGGTACTCGCTCTTGCGGGCCAGGCCGTCCTCGAAGACCACCATGGACGCGACCACGTCGTCGCCCTGGAGGTGGCTGATGTCGTAGCACTCGATCCGCAGCGGCGCGGTGTCGAGGTCGAGCGCGGCGGCGATCTCCTCCAGCGCGCGGGAGCGGGTGGTGAGGTCGGAGGCGCGCTTGGTCTTGTGCAGCGCGAGGGCGTGCTGCGCGTTGCGCTGCACGGTGGCCATCAGGTCCTTCTTGTCGCCGCGCTGCGGTACGCGCAGGCTGACGTGCGAGCCGCGGCGGTCGCTCAGCCACTGCGCGACCGGCTCCGACGGTGCGGGCAGCGCCGGGACCAGCACCTCCTTGGGCACACCGCCGCTGCCGCCGGAGCGCTCGGCGTCGCCGCGCTCGTCGCCGTAGAGCTGCTGGAGGGCGTGCTCGACCAGGCCCGCGGTGTCGACCGCCTCGACCTTGTCGGTGACCCAACCGCGCTGGCCGCGGACCCGGCCGCCGCGTACGTGGAAGATCTGCACGGCGGCTTCCAGCTCGTCCTCGGCGACGGCGATCAGGTCGGCGTCGGTGGCGTCGGCGAGCACCACCGCGTTCTTCTCCATGGCGCGGCGCAGCGCCTCCAGGTCGTCCCGCAGCCGGGCGGCCTGCTCGTACTCCATCTCGCTCGCCGCGTCCTTCATGCGCTGTTCCAGGCGGCGCAGGTAGGTGCCGGTGTGTCCGGCCATGAAGTCGCAGAATTCCTCGGCCAGTTCGCGGTGGTCGTCGGCGCTGATCCGGCCGACGCAGGGCGCGGAGCACTTGCCGATGTAGCCGAGCAGACAGGGGCGGCCGATCTGCGCGGAGCGCTTGAAGACCCCGGCGGAGCAGGTGCGGACCGGGAAGACCCGCAGCAGCAGGTCGACGGTCTCGCGGATCGCCCAGGCGTGCGCGTACGGACCGAAGTAGCGCACGCCCTTGCGCTTGGGGCCGCGCATGACCTGCACGCGCGGGAACTCCTCGTTCATCGTCACCGCGAGGGACGGATAGCTCTTGTCGTCGCGGTACTTGACGTTGAACCGCGGGTCGAACTCCTTGATCCAGGAGTATTCGAGCTGGAGCGCCTCCACCTCGGTGGAGACCACCGTCCACTCGACGGCCGCCGCGGTGGTCACCATCGTGGCGGTCCGCTGGTGGAGGTTGGTGATGTCCTGGAAGTACGAGGAAAGCCGCTGGCGCAGGCTCTTCGCCTTGCCGACGTAGATCACCCGACCGTGCTCGTCCCGGAACTTGTAGACCCCCGGGGAGTCGGGGATCTGGCCCGGCTTCGGTCGGTAGCTGCTGGGGTCCGCCATGTCTCCCACCCTACTGGCGGGATGCGACATTCCCGGGCCAGGCCGGGCAGTGCCGACCGGTGCGGATACCGGCGGGCGGGACCGCCGGTTCGCGGGTGCCGGACTGCCGGTGGTCAGCTCGCCGGACCGGCGGTGAGCTTGCCGCCGGAGGCGGTGACCTGCACGGCGGGCAGCGGCTTGGTCGCCGGGCCCTGGAGCACGGCGCCGGTGTCCGCGTCGAACTGGCTGCCGTGGCAGGCGCAGGTGATCGTCGTGCCGTCCACCGAGGTGACGACGCAGCCCGCGTGCGTGCAGACCGCGCTGAACGCCTTGAAGGTGCCCTCCTTCGGCTGCGCCACGACCACCTTGTCGTTCCGGTAGAGCTTGGCGCCGCCGACCGGTACCTCGGTGGCGGCGCCCAACTCCACGGCTTTGGCGGGCCCGTCGGACGAACCGCCGCCGGAGCCGCCGCACGCGGTGAGGCCGAACCCGGCGGCTCCGGCCAGGGCCGCGCCTCGCAGGACGGTACGGCGGCAGGCGGGCAGTTCGGTGGTCATGTGCGCTCCAGGTCGGGGAGGTGGGGAGGTCTCGCGACCCGTAACCCTACGTCCCCCACCTGTCCGCTTCCTCTGTGCCACTCCCGGACGGCCACTGCCTGACGACCGCGCCTCGACGGCGTGCCGCCGCGCCCGCGCCGACCCGTCCTTGACCTTCCGCGGTGCTACGCCTTGCCCGCCGTCCGCTTGCGCGGCGCCGGGGTCTTCTTCGCGGCGGCCGTCGTGCCCTTCTTGGCCGCGGCGGCCGTCCCCGTGGCCTTCTTGGGGGCGGGCACCCGCTTCTTGGGCGCGGGCACCGACGCGTCGCTGATCCGCTCCGCGCCCAGGACGTCCCGCAGGAACTTGCCGGTGTGGCTGGCCGGGACGGCCGCGATCTGCTCGGGGGTGCCCTCGGCGACGACCAGTCCGCCGCCGTTGCCGCCCTCGGGGCCCATGTCGACCACCCAGTCGGCGGTCTTGATGACATCGAGATTGTGCTCGATGACGATCACAGTGTTGCCCTTGTCGACCAGGCCCTGGAGCACCTTGATCAGCTTGCTGATGTCCTCGAAGTGCAGACCGGTGGTCGGCTCGTCCAGGACGTAGACCGTACGGCCGGTGGAGCGCTTCTGGAGCTCGGAGGCGAGCTTCACGCGCTGCGCCTCGCCGCCGGACAGCGTCGGCGCGGACTGCCCCAGGCGTACGTATCCCAGGCCGACCTCGTAGAGCGTGCGCAGGTGCCGGGCGATGGCGGGCACCGCCTCGAAGAAGTCCAGTGCCTCCTCGATCGGCATCTCCAGCACCTCGGCGATGGACTTGCCCTTGTAGTGCACTTCCAGCGTCTCGCGGTTGTAGCGGGCGCCGTGGCAGACCTCGCACGGGACGTAGACGTCCGGCAGGAAGTTCATCTCGATCTTGATCGTGCCGTCGCCCGAGCAGTTCTCGCAGCGACCGCCCTTGACGTTGAAGGAGAAGCGGCCGGGCAGATAGCCGCGGACCTTCGCCTCCATCGTCTCCGCGAAGAGCCGCCGCACATGGTCGAAGACACCGGTGTACGTGGCCGGGTTGGAGCGCGGGGTGCGGCCGATCGGCGACTGGTCGACGTGCACGACCTTGTCCACCAGGTCGTCGCCGTCCACCCGGGTGTGCCGGCCGGGGACGCTGCGCGCCCCGTTCAGCTCGCGGGCCAGGTGGGTGTAGAGGATGTCGTTGACCAGCGTCGACTTGCCGGAGCCGGAGACGCCGGTGACGGCGGTGAGCACTCCGAGCGGGAAGGACACGTCGATGTCCTGGAGATTGTGCTCGCGGGCGCCGTGCACCGTCAGCCGCCGCTTGCGGTCGATCGGGCGGCGTACGTCGGGGGTGACGATGACGCGCTTGCCCGAGAGGTACTGCCCGGTCAGCGACTCCTCGTTGACCAGCAACTCCTTCAGCGAGCCGGAGTGCACCACCTTGCCGCCGTGCTCACCGGCGCCGGGGCCGATGTCGACCACCCAGTCGGCGGTCTTGATGGTGTCCTCGTCGTGCTCGACGACGATCAGCGTGTTGCCCAGGTCGCGCAGCCGTACCAGGGTCTCGATCAGCCGGTGGTTGTCGCGCTGGTGCAGGCCGATCGACGGCTCGTCCAGCACGTACAGCACGCCGACCAGGCCCGAGCCGATCTGGGTGGCGAGCCGGATGCGCTGGGCCTCGCCGCCGGACAGGGTGCCCGCGGCGCGGTTGAGCGAGAGGTAGTCCAGGCCGACGTCGACCAGGAACTTCAGCCGTTCGTTGACCTCCTTGAGCACCCGCTCGGCGATCTTCTTGTCGCGGGCGTCCAGCTTCATCCCGCCGAGGAACTCGGCGCAGTCGCTGATCGACATGGCGGAGACGTCCGCGATGGAGCGGTCCTGGACGGTGACGGCCAGCACGATCGGCTTGAGCCTGCTGCCGTGGCAGGTGGGGCAGGGCACCTCGCGCATGTACCCCTCGAAGCGCTCCCGGCTGGAGTCGCTCTCGGAGTCCTGGTGCCGCCGCTTCACGAACGGGATGGCACCCTCGAAATGCGCGTTGTACGCGCGCTCGCGGCCGTACCTGTTCTTGTACGCGACCCTGACCTCGGCCTTGTGGCCGTAGAGCAGCGCCTTCTTCGCGCGGGCGGGCAGCCCGGCCCAGGGGATGTCGGTCCTGAAGCCCAGCTCCCCCGCGAGACCTTCGACCAGCCGCTCGAAGTAGCCCTTGGACATGCCGCCGGTCCAGGGCGCGATGGCGCCCTCGGCCAGGGACTTCTCCTCGTCGGGGACGATCAGCTCCGGGTCGACCTCCATGCGGGAGCCGATGCCGGTGCAGTCGGGACAGGCGCCGAAGGGCGAGTTGAAGGAGAAGGAGCGCGGCTCCAGCTCCTCGAAGGACAGGTCGTCGTACGGGCAGTACAGGTGCTCGGAGAACATCCGCTCGCGCTGCGGGTCGTCCTCGGGCAGGTCGACGAAGTCCAGGATGACCATGCCGCCGGACAGGCCGAGCGCGGTCTCGACGGAGTCCGTGAGGCGGCGCTTGGCGCTGTCCTTCACCGTGAGGCGGTCGATGACCACCTCGATGGTGTGCTTCTCCTGCTTCTTCAGCTTGGGCGGGTCGGTGAGCTGGATCGTGGCCCCGTCGACCCGGGCACGGCTGTAGCCCTTGGTCTGGAGGTCGCCGAAGAGGTCCACGAATTCGCCCTTGCGCTCACGGACCAGCGGGGAGAGCACCTGGAAACGGCTGCCCTCCTCCAGCTCCAGCACCCGGTCGACGATGGCCTGCGGCGACTGCCGGGAGATCGGGCGGCCGCACTCGGGGCAGTGCGGCTTGCCGATCCTGGCGAAGAGCAGCCGGAGGTAGTCGTAGACCTCGGTGATGGTGCCCACCGTCGAGCGCGGGTTGCGCGAGGTGGACTTCTGGTCGATGGAGACCGCCGGGGACAGGCCCTCGATGAAGTCCACATCGGGCTTGTCCATCTGGCCGAGGAACTGGCGGGCGTAGGAGGAGAGCGACTCGACGTACCGGCGCTGCCCCTCGGCGAAGATCGTGTCGAAGGCGAGGGAGGACTTGCCCGATCCGGACAGCCCTGTGAACACGATGAGGGAGTCCCGCGGCAGGTCGAGCGACACGTTCTTCAGATTGTGCTCGCGAGCGCCACGGACGGTGAGTCGATCGGCCACGCCAGTGCGCACCTTTCATAGAGACGGGGGGAGAGTCGGCACCCCCAGTCAGCCTAAACGGGGTGCGCTCGGGTTTTCTTCCGGTTCGCCGCGTTCTCAGAAGTTGCGACACACCGACCATATAGCACGTGCATTCGATTTACGGGCGCGCTCTGACCACTTCACCCGATCGTGTGTCCTGCGCGAGCGCGGGGTGACGCGCTAGCGTCGGTACGTGACCGTCCAACGACCGGATCCCGTACTCGATGCGGTTGCCGTCCGGGAAGCCACCGACCGATTCGTCGCCGCGGTGTCCGCGCTCCCCGCCGACGGCGTCGCCGAACCCTCGCTGCTGCCCGGCTGGACCCGCGGGCATCTGCTGACCCATGTCGCCCGCAATGCCGACGCCCTGGCCAATCTGCTGATCTGGGCGGGGACCGGCGTGGAGACCCCGATGTACGCGGACGCGACGTCCCGCGACCGGGCCATCGAGGAGGGCGCGGGCCGTCCCCTCGACGACCACCTCGCCGATCTGCGGGCCTCGGCGGAGCGGTTCGAGCGGGCCGCCGCGCAGGTGCCGCCGTCGGGCTGGGCGACGCAGGTCACGCTGCGCTCCGGCCGGGTGATCGCCGCCGCCGAGGTCCCCTGGCGGCGGCTGGGCGAGGTGTGGCTGCACCTGGTCGACCTCGGCATCGGCCCCACCACCGCCGACCTGCCCGCCGACTTCGCCGCCCGTGAGCTGGCCTCCCTCGCCGACGGCCTCACCGGGCACGAGGGCATCGCCGCGGTCCGCCTGGAGGACACCGAGTCCGGCGCGTCCTGGACGATCGGCGCCGCCGCGGAACCCGACCTCACCGTCAGCGCCGCCACCCGCCCCCTGCTGGCCTGGGTCTCCGGCCGCGGCCCGTACGAGGGCCTGACCGTGACCCCCGACGGCCCGCTGCCCGTACTGCCTCCGCTCTAGGCACCCCGAACCTCTAGGCTGGCGGCATGGCGTACAGCGGAGAAGTGACGGTGGGCGGGACCCCCGACGTGCATGAACTGGAAGACCTGATCATCACCAAGGTCGCGGTCGGGCCGATGAACAACAACGCGTACGTGTTGCGCTGCCGGGCCACCGACGAGCAGCTTCTGATCGACGCGGCCAACGACGCGCAGACGCTGCTGGAGGTCGTCGGCGACGCCGGGCTCGGCGCCGT
Source organism: Streptomyces sp. NPDC008079 (assembly GCF_042957385.1). Taxonomy (NCBI): domain Bacteria; kingdom Bacillati; phylum Actinomycetota; class Actinomycetes; order Kitasatosporales; family Streptomycetaceae; genus Streptomyces; species Streptomyces sp. NPDC008079. The sequence goes on along the minus strand of NZ_JBIBIC010000002.1, from coordinate 398,199 downwards.
CGCGACCACCCACCAGCACGGCGACCACTGGCAGGCGCTGCGCGCGGTGATCGACGCGACCGGCGCGCGTACCTACGCGGGCCGCGAGGACACGGTGGGCATCCCGGTCCCCACCGATGTGGCGCTGGACGACGGCGACACCGTGACCTTCGGCCGCGTCAGCCTCACCGCGCGGCACCTGGTCGGCCACACCCCGGGCAGCATCGCCTTCGTCTACGACGACCCGCACGGCGCCCCGCACGTCTTCACCGGCGACTGCCTCTTCCCGGGCGGCGTCGGCAACACGCACGACGACCCGGCCGCCTTCACCTCGCTCCTCGACGACGTCACGGCCAAGCTCTTCGACGTGCTCCCGGACGAGACCTGGGTCTACCCCGGCCACGGCAACGACACGACCCTCGGCGCCGAGCGCCCCCACCTCAAGGAATGGCGCGAGCGCGGCTGGTAGCGGCCGGCGCGCACACCCCGGCCCGGCGGGGACGAGCAGCGGATTGCCGCCGGCTCGCCCCCGCCCCGCGCTCCCCCGGAGGTCCGTACGGTCGCCGTACGGCCGAGCGGGCTACTTGTACCAGACGGCCACGCCGTGGTGGTGCGAGCACGTGCCCCGGTGGTGCTGCGAGTAGGACAGCGTGCCGTCGTTGCAGAGGGCGGTGGCGCCGTCGTGGTCGTTGACCGGGGGCTCGGTGTACCCGACGGTCGGCTTCGGCTTCGGCTTGGGTTTCGGCTTGGGCTTCGGGGTCGGCTTGTGGGTGACGGTGGTGGGGCGGGGCTTGGGCGTCGCCTTGTGCGTGGCGGTCGGCGACGGCGCCGTGGTGCGGGTGACCGTGGGTGTGGGTGACGGCGCCGGGGTGCCGTCCGCGGGCGGGCAGATCTCGGCGATCTTGACGACGGCGAGGTCGACCGGGTCGGACAGCGCCGCGGGCCCCTGGCCGGGCTGCTGGAAGCACACCTTCCAGTCGCCGTCGGAGACCTGGGTGCGCTCGGCCCCCGTCGCGTCGTGCGCGGCGATCCGGGTGAACCCGGCGTCGTCGGCCATGGTGCGCGCGGCGAGCAGCGGCATCCCGGTCAGGTTGGGCAGTTGGCCGGTGAGCGCGGCCTGCGTGGTGGTGGGCGCGGCCGTGGGTGTGGCCGAGACCGAGGCGGCGGCGCCCGATATGTCGTCGGTCCCCCCGTCGCCGTCGCATCCCGCGAGCGCGAGCCCCGCGACGGCCAGTAAACAGGCAGCGGTGATGGCACGTTGACGCAATTTGTCCCCCCAGGACAGGTATGAGGGGGAGAGCGTGACACGCGCCGACTCGTGACGTGGTGCCCGTAACGCAGTTGTGACCCCGAGCCGCCGCGGACCGCTCAGCGACCGCGCCGCATGCGCTCGCCGACCTCGCCCTGATCGGTCTCCCACCAGGGGCGGGTCATCTCCGGAACGGGAGCGGCGGCGGGAGCGGCGGCGGACGCGGGGGCCTTTGTGGAGGCGGGCGCGGCAGAGGCACCGGCGGCGGCACCAGCACCGGCACCAGCACCAGCACCGGACATCGCGACGACGGCCTCGCGGTCCAGCCGCGCGTCGAGTTCCGCCGTCTTCTCCCGCTCGGCCCGCCACCACTCGAAGAAGACCAGGATCAGGAAGGGCAGCGCGACGAGTTCGGCGAGGGTGAGCATCAGGCCGCCGCCGAGCATCTGGTCGTGCTGGACGCTCGGCCCCCAGGAGCGCGGGTGCGCGGTGTACCAGTGCCCGGCCACCAGCGTGCCGCTGGTCATGACGACGATGCCGGGCACGGAGTCGAAGAGCCCGTCGAAGAAGACCAGCGCGGCCCTGACCGGATGGCCGCACCAGGACGGCAGCAGGTCCTGACGGCTGAGCATCGGCAGCACGAACAGGCAGCCGGTGAGCAGCAGTTGCAGGTGCATGAGCTGGAGCACGAGCCCGTTGCCGAGGGCGGTGGAGAAGTACGGCGTGAAGTAGATCGTCAGCTCGGAGGCGAGCACCAGCACCGAGCTGACCAGCGGATACATCAGCAGTCGTACCGTACGGCCGGTGAAGGCGCGGCGCAGCCGGCTGTCGGGTGCGGCGAGCGCGAGCGGGTCGCCGAGCGCCAGGCCGAGCGGGGCGAAGAGGTCGAGCAGGATGTTCTGCACGGCGGCGGGCCAGAACAGCACCCGGTCGTAGACGGCGAGCGAGGACATCGTCGCGACGACGAGGGTGCCGAGACCGAGGACGTAGAACGCGGCGGTGCGCCACAGCGGCCACCGCTCCCCCGCGCGCCGCTTGCGCCGTACGCCCAGCGCGTACGCGACGCCGAGCAGGACGACGGCGGTCAGCGCGACCGCGTCGAGCCGCCAGGCGTCGAAGAACCGCGCGCCGGTCAGCTCGGGAAGGACCACCATGCCGCTCGCCACCATCCGCGCCTTCCCACACGCCACGCACAACCGCTCCGTTACGAGGGCCACGGTAGCCCTCGTGACGGAGCGGTCTGCGCGAAGGGGTCGGTACGGAGGGGCCGGTACGGAGGGGGTTACGGAGGGGGTTACGGAGGGAGTGCGGAGGGACCGGTCAGCGGACCGGCGTCGCGGGGCGCTCCTCGTCCTCGGAGGCGGCGGCCTCGGCCTCCGCCTGCCGCTTGGAGGCGACCAGGCTGGTGGCGGTGGTGACCGCGAGGACGAGGACGATGACGCCGAGCGAGACGGGGATGGAGATCTCCGGCACGTGCACACCGGACTCGTGCAACGCGTGCAGCACCAGCTTGACGCCGATGAAGCCGAGGATCACCGACAGCCCGTACGACAGGTGGACCAGCTTCTTGAGCAGGCCGCCGATCAGGAAATAGAGCTGACGCAGGCCCATCAGGGCGAAGGCGTTGGCGGTGAAGACGATGTACGGGTCCTGGGTGAGGCCGAAGATCGCGGGGATCGAGTCGAGCGCGAAGAGCACGTCGGTGGTGCCGATGGCGAGCATCACGACGAGCATCGGCGTCATCAGCCGCTTGCCGTTCTCCGTGATGAACAGCCGGGTGCCGTGGTACTTGTCGGTGGACGGTACGCGCTTCTCGACCGCCTTGAGCAGCCGGTTCTCCTCGAATTCCTCGTCCTCGTCGTCCGAACGGGCGTCCTGGATGAGCTTCCAGGCGGTCCAGATGAGGAAGGCGCCGAAGATGTAGAAGACCCACGAGAAGCTGGCGATGATCGCCGCGCCGCCCGCGATGAACACCGCGCGGAGCACCAGCGCTATCAGCACGCCCACCAGCAGTACGCGCTGCTGGTACTGGGACGGCACCGCGAATTTGGACATGATCAGGACGAAGACGAAGAGGTTGTCGACGCTCAGCGACTTCTCGGTGATGTAACCGGCGAAGAACTCGCCCGCCGGCTGGCCGCCGGAGAAGACGAGCAGGCCGAGTCCGAAGAGCCCGGCGAGTACGACCCAGACGATCGTCCAGGCCCCTGCCTCCTTGACGGAGACGTCGTGCGGGGTGCGGCCGATGACGAAGTCAACGGCGATCAGGGCGATCAGTCCGGCGATGGTGAGCGCCCAGAGGGCGAGGGAGACATCCACAGGTCCTCCGGCAATTCGATACGGCAACTGTCAGCGTCGTCGCTGCCGGAGGTCCCCACCCCTTGAGTCCGTTCAGGGGAAGGTTTCACTCCGCACCAAGAACAGTACACGAATTGCCCAAGAGTTAGTAAAGAATCGCACAAGCGTGCAGGTCAGAGCCGTAAAGCCGGTAGAGCACCGGCGCAGGACCCGGCACGACCGGTCAGGGGCCGTAGGCCGGGCGGGCCGCCGCGATCTCCCTGAGCACCTGCGTGAGCACCTGGCTGCCCGGCGGCACCAGCGACGGCTCGAACGTCCAGGCGTGCCCCACCCACGGGTCGGCCAGGTGGTCGCTGGGCAGCGGGGTGAGCCGCAGCAGCGAGCGCCACAGCGGATCGAGCACCGGCCCGTACGCGGACGCGTCCTCGCGGTCGGCGACCAGCAGCAGGTGCACCCCGGCGCGCGGTCCCTCGTCGGCGAGATAGCGCAGTTGGGTGACCGCCCGGTCGTCGAAGCCGTACGGGAACTCGTTGACGATCAGAAGCTGCTCGGCGGTGTCGAAGCCGGGCGGCAGCGAGTCGGCGGCGCCGCCGCGCAGCGCCATCTGGAGCAGATCGACGCGTTCGGTCAGCCGGTTCAGCACCTCGCCGACCCCGGCCGCGCCCCCGGCCGACGGCATCAGCACGGCGCCACTGCCGGTGAGCGGGGCGAGCGCGGCGGAGCCGGAGCCCGCGGGGTCGAGGGCGTGCACCGCGAAACCGCCCACCGGGTACGAGGCGAGCAGCCGGGCGGCGATCGCCACGGCGGTGTCCATGGCGACCCTGCGGTCCTCCTCGCTGTCGATCCACAGACCGCGGTCCAGCGGCAGCCGGGCCAGCAGCGGGATGCGCAGTTCGGGCGCCTCGGGCAGGTAGAGGCCGCCGAGCCGTACGGCGAGCGGCGGCTGGTCGGGCACCCGGTAGGCGTGCCACACCGGATTCTCCCAGCCCGCGAAGGCGGCGGGCAGCGCGGGCTCGACGACCTCGGCCTCGGCGACGAGCTGCGCGATGTCCCGGTCGAGCACGGCGCGGGCCTGGTCGACCAGCGCGAACTGCCGGGCCTGCGCCTGGTCGCGGGCGGCGTCCGCGGCCTGTCCGCCGCGGGTCGCGGGGTCGGCGAGCAGCCGGTCGAGCTCCTGCTCGAAGCGGGACTCGGCGAAGTCCACCGCGCTGCGGTAGGCGGCGATGGTGCGGGCCAGGTCCTCGAACATGCCCCACACCTGATTGTGCAGCCGCTCCTCCATCGTCCAGCCGGAGGCGTCGCCCGCGACGGGGACGGGCGGGGTGCCGGGCGGGGTGCCGGGCTGTCCGTCGGAGGACGGCCGCGGCGCGGCGGGCGGGGCGTCGTACGGCGAGCCCGGCCGTCCCTGAGCGGGCGGGGGCGGCGCGGTGGCGGCGGCCTTGCGCCGCGGGTGCCGGTAGTCGACCGGTCCTGAGGACGCGGTGGTCCGGCCGTCGCCCGGAGCGGCGGCCGGGGCCGCGGTTTCCGGCCGCGGCGGCGGGACCGTACGCGGCGCGGCGGGCAGGTCGACCGAGCGGGACAGCTCGCGCCCCACCGCCTCGTCGATGCCCGCGGCCACCCCGGCGGGCTCCGGGACACCCTGGTCGAGCAGCAGCGCGGGCAGACCGCCCTCGTACCCCTGGCCGACGGCGCGCACCTTCCAGGCGCCCTGCCGCCGGTACAGCTCGATGGCCAGCAGGGCCGTCTCGGGGCCGAGGCCGGTCATGGTGAATCCGGCGACGGCCTCGCCCTCGGTGGTGGTGACGGCGAGATGCGGGGCGGGGGCGGCGCCGAAGGCGGCGGGCGCGCCGGGGCGGCCCGCGGCGCCCGGAAGGGCGAGCAGTACGTGCACCCGGTGCACCTGCGGCGGCATCGCGCCGAGGTCCACCGCGAGCCGGTGCTCGGCGGCGGCCTGCCGGGGCACCTCGACGCCGGGGAGCTGCGGCGCGCCGGGGTGCGCCAGCCACTGCGAGGAGTCGCCGACGACCCGCCCCCGCTCGTCCCCGAGGGTGACCGCGGCCACCACCGGGGTGCCCGCCGACACCCGGATCTCCATCCGGGTGCCCGGCAGCGGATGGTTCTGTCCCCGGACCAGTTCGGCCGTCATGTCCGCCGCCCCCCGTTCCCGTTATGCGTGTGTACGTGTTCCGGCCCGCGGGCCGGGGGCCGCGTCAGCGGCCGTGCGGCCTCAGAGCGCGGGCAGAATGGCCGGAATGAGGTCCTGGAACGTCCGGCCGTTGGCCGCCGTGCCGATGGCCGTCATCGACCAGCCGGTCGCGCCGCGCTGCACCTTGGCCATGATCTGCGCCGTGTACTGGCCGCCGCCGGTCAGCGTGTAGCGGGCCAGCTCCTGCCCGTTGGTCTCGTCGACCAGGCGGCAGAACGCGTTCTGCACCTCGGCGAAGGTCTGGCCGGTGAAGGAGTTCACCGTGAAGACGATCTGGTCGACATGGACCGGTACGCGCTGGAGGTCGACGATAATCGACTCGTCGTCGCCGCCCTGGCCCGCGCCGCCGACCAGATTGTCACCGGTGTGCCGGACCGAGCCGTCGTCGCTGGTCAGGTGCTGGAAGAACACCACGTCGACCGGCTGCTTGTCCGCGAAGAGCACGGCCGAGGCGTCCAGGTCGATCTCCCGGGTGCGGGACCCGAACAGTCCGCGGCGCGGCGCGGCCTGCCAGCCCAGCCCCATCCGGATCGCCGTCAGCGTCCCTCCGTCGGACTTGCTCAGGCTGATCTTCTGGCCCTTGGTCATGTTGACCGTCACGCGCTGTCCCCTCTCACCCGTGTGTGCGGTTGTCCCGCACCCTAACAAGACGCCGTGCAACGGTATCCCGGTTCGCCGCGTGGCGATTCCTGGCGAACACCGGCCGGTCGCCGGTCCCGCGTCACGCCATTCCCGCTTCTCTCATCTGGCGCAACTCCTTCTTCAGCTCGCCCAGTTCGTCCCTGAGCCGGGCGGCCACCTCGAATTGCAGCTCGCCGGCCGCCGCGTGCATCTGGTCGGTGAGCTGAGCGATCAGGTCGGCCAGCTCCTCGGCGGGCAGCGTCTTCGCACCGCGCTTCTCGCCCGCGCGGGCGGACAGTCCTGGCACCGGCGCCTTGCCCCGCGAGCGCTGCCGCCCGGAGCCCAGCAGCTCCTCGGTGTCGGCGTCCTCGCGGGCGAAGGAGTCCAGGATTCCGGCGATCTTCTTCCGCAGCGGCTGCGGGTCGACGCCGCGTTCCTTGTTGTACGCGATCTGCTTCTCGCGGCGGCGGTTGGTCTCCTCGATGGCCTTCTCCATCGCCGGGGTGATCCGGTCCGCGTACATGTGGACCTGGCCCGACACGTTACGGGCGGCGCGGCCGATGGTCTGGATCAGCGAGGTGCCCGAGCGCAGGAAGCCCTCCTTGTCGGCGTCGAGGATCGCGACCAGCGACACCTCGGGCAGGTCGAGGCCCTCACGCAGCAGGTTGATGCCGACCAGGACGTCGTACTCACCGGCCCGCAGTTCGCGCAGCAGCTCGACGCGGCGCAGGGTGTCGATGTCGCTGTGCAGATACCGCACCTGGATGCCCAGTTCGAGCAGGTAGTCGGTGAGGTCCTCGGACATCTTCTTGGTGAGGGTGGTGACCAGGACGCGCTCGTCCTTCTCCGTGCGCAGCCGGATCTCGTGCACCAGGTCGTCGATCTGGCCCTCGGTGGGCTTGACGATGACCTCGGGGTCGACCAGGCCGGTCGGGCGGATGATCTGCTCGACCACGCCGTCGCCGCGGGACAGCTCGTACTTTCCGGGTGTCGCGGACAGGTAGACGGTCTGGCCGACGCGGGTCAGGAACTCCTCCCACTTCAGCGGCCGGTTGTCGAGCGCGGACGGCAGCCGGAAGCCGTGGTCGACCAGGGTGCGCTTGCGGGACGCGTCGCCCTCGTACATCGCGCCGATCTGCGGCACGGTGACGTGCGACTCGTCGATGACCAGCAGGAAGTCCTCGGGGAAGTAGTCGATGAGGGTGTCGGGCGCGGAGCCCTGCTCGCGGCCGTCGATGTGCCGCGAGTAGTTCTCGATGCCGGAGCAGGTGCCGATCTGCCGCATCATCTCGATGTCGTACGTGGTGCGCATCCGCAGCCGCTGGGCCTCCAGCAGCTTGCCCTGCTTCTCCATCAGGGCGAGCTGGCCCTCCAGCTCCTTCTCGATGCCCGCGATGGCGCGTTCCATCCGCTCGGGGCCCGCGACGTAGTGGGTGGCGGGGAAGACGTAGATCTGCCGGTCCTCGGTGATCACCTCGCCGGTGAGCGGGTGCAGTGTGTAGAGCGCCTCGATCTCGTCGCCGAACATCTCGATGCGGACGGCCAGTTCCTCGTAGACCGGGAAGATCTCGATGGTGTCGCCGCGTACCCGGAAGGTGCCGCGGGCGAAGGCCACGTCGTTGCGCGCGTACTGGATGTCGACGAATTTCCGCAGGAGCTGGTCGCGGTCGATGACGTCGCCGACATTGAGGCGCACCATGCGGTCGATGTACTCCTGCGGGGTGCCGAGGCCGTAGATGCAGGACACGGAGGCGACCACGACGACATCGCGCCGGGTCAGCAGCGAATTGGTGGTGGAGTGCCGCAGCCGCTCCACCTCCTCGTTGATCGAGGAGTCCTTCTCGATGTACGTGTCCGTCTGCGGGACGTACGCCTCGGGCTGGTAGTAGTCGTAGTACGAGACGAAGTACTCGACCGCGTTGTTCGGCAGCAGCTCGCGGAATTCGTTGGCGAGCTGGGCGGCGAGCGTCTTGTTCGGCGCCATGACCAGGGTGGGGCGCTGGAGCCGCTCGATCATCCACGCGGTGGTCGCGGACTTGCCCGTACCGGTCGCGCCGAGCAGCACGACGTCCTGCTCGTCACCGCGGATCCGCTTCTCGAGGTCGTCGATGGCGGTGGGCTGGTCGCCGCTGGGCTGGTAGGGGCTGACGACCTCGAAGGGCGCCACACTGCGTTCGATGTCTGATACGGGCCGCATGTCACCACCGTACGACCCACCACCGACAATCGTCCGGGCCCGGACGGGCGGGCCGCCGCCGGGGCGGCCACTTCCCCTCGTGTGACCACCCGGTCACTTCCGGTGACGGGCCTCGCGGCGGCCGTGTTTGCCGGGCGGATCGCGGCGGCGGGGCGTTGTCGGACCCCCGATCTAGGCTGGCCGTGTGACGAACGACACCGCCTGGACGGTCATGGAGACCCCGATCGGGCCGCTGCTGCTGGCGGCGACCGACGAGGGGCTGGTCAATGTCGGTTTCCGGGCGGACGAGGCGGCGGTACGGCGCGCGGTGGCGTCGATGGGGCGGCGGCTGGGCGGCGAGCCGGTCGAGGACGCGGCCCGGCTGGCGCCGGTCACCGAGCAGATGGAGGCGTACTTCGCGGGTGCGCTGAAGGAGTTCTCGCTCGCTCTGGACTGGTCGCTGATCACCGGCTTCAACCGCCGGGTGCTGCGCGAGCTGGCGGCCGGGGTGCCGTACGGCACGGTCGTCGGGTACCAGGACCTGGCCGACCGGGTGGGCGAGCGCGGGGCGGCCCGCGCGGTCGGGACGGCGATGGGCGCGAATCCGATACCGCTGGTGGTGCCGTGCCACCGGGTGGTGGAGAGCGACGGCGGCATAGGCGGCTTCGGCGGCGGCCTGGAGATCAAGCGCACGTTGCTGGCGCTGGAGGGCGTGCTGCCCGCACCGCTGTTCTGATGATCTGAGCAGGCTCCGCACGTCCACCCCCGCGCCGCGCGGCGGCAGGGACGTCACGGTCAACGAGCGCTCCGGTGCCGGTCCGCAAGGGCGACCGGGTGACGATGCTCGGCCACGACCGGCCGCTGGACCGGGAGTTCGACGGCGGCACGCTGACCGTACGGGTGCCCGCGGCGGCGCGGGCGAAGGGGCGGTACGCGTGGGTGTTCAAGATCGACTGGACGCGCTGACGCGGGGCTGACGCGCGGGAGCGGGCGGAGTGACCCGCCCGCTCCCGTCCCGTTCCTGCCCTGCCCTGCCGCTACGGCTTCGTCGCTCACTCCTCGGACGTGCGCGGGTCCGGGATCTGGATCGGGCCCGGCGGCTTCCGGTCGATCGCGGGCGGCTCCTCGGCCGCGGCCTCGACGGCGGACCGCGGTTCCGCGTCCGTCAGTTCGTCCGTCGCCGCGGGCGCCGCCGTCTTCTCGACCGGCTTCGTGTCCTGGCCGCCGCCGGAGTTTGCACCGGGGTTCGCACCGGAATTCGCGCCGGAGTTCGCGGCCCGGTCGAAGAAGCGCAGCATCTCGACGGGGAAGGGCATCACCAGGGTCGAGTTCTTCTCCGCCGCGACCTCCACCACCGTCTGGAGGAGGCGCAGTTGGAGGGCGGACGGGTTGGCGTCCATGGTCCTGGCCGCCTCGGAGAGCTTCTGGGACGCCTGCAACTCACCGTCGGCGGTGATGATCCGGGCCCGCCGCTCCCGGTCCGCCTCCGCCTGCCGGGCCATCGACCGCTTCATGGACTCCGGCAGCGCCACGTCCTTGATCTCGACGCGGTCGATGTGGACGCCCCAGCCGGTGGCGGGCGTGGACAGCATCAACTCCAGCCCCTCGTGCAGGCGTTCGCGGCCGGACAGCAGATCGTCGAGTTCGCTCTTGCCGATGATGGAGCGCAGCGAGGTCTGCGCCACCTGCAACATCGCGAACTGGTAGTTCTGCACGTCCACGGTGGCCCGGATCGGGTCGATGACCCGGAAGTAGAGCACCGCGTCGACCCGTACCGACACGTTGTCGCGGGTGATGCCGTCCTGGGACGGCACCGGCATGGTGACGACCTGCATGTTGACCTTGGTCATCTTGTCCACGAACGGCACCAGCATGCGCGGGCCCGGCTCCTTGGGGAGCCGGTTGACCCGGCCGAAGCGGTAGATCACCCCGCGCTCGTACTGCTTGACCACCCTCAGACTGCTGGACACGCCGATCAGGGCGACCACCGCGATGATGATCAGCAGCACCACGACGACTTCCACGGCCGTCAGCCGGCGTCGTCGAAACGGGCTGCGGCCAGATAGTCCGGCCGGGGGTCGAGTGCGGCGGCGAGCCGGAAGTGGCGCTGGGCCTCGTCGGCGCGGTTCGCGCGTTGCAGTGTACGGGCCAGCGCGAAGTGCGCGAAGGCGTTGTCCGGCTCGCGCTCCAGCACTATCTGGAACTCCAGCTCCGCCGGGCGCAGTTGGGCCGCGGCGAAGAACGCGCGGGCGCGCAGCAGGCGGGCCGCGGTGTTCTCCGGATGGGCCGAGATCACCGGGTCGAGGAGTTGTACGGCGCCGCGCGGGTCACGCGCCTCCAGCAGTTGCTCCGCGGCGCGGAAGTCGATGACGTGCGTCTCTGGGGTCCGCTCGTGCAAGGCCGCCTCCCTGAATTCGGGCACGGGTGACGACTGATCGTCTGGTCTGACATACCCAACGTCGTCGTCGGCAACCGCATTCCCCGGGCGACTACGCCGTCCCGGCCGCCGCCAGCTCCCGCAGCCGCTGCCACGCCGCGCGCACCTGGGGCTCCAGCTCCTCCAGCGGGCCGTCGTTGTCGATCACCAGATCCGCGACGGCGATGCGCTCCTCGCGGCCGGCCTGCGCCGCCATCCGCGCCCGCGCCTCGTCCTCGGTCATCCCGCGTGTCCGCACCAGGCGCTCGATCTGCGTGGCCGGTGCCGCGTCCACGACGATCACGAAGTCGTAGAACGGGGCCAGGTCGTTCTCCGCCAGCAGCGGTACGTCGTTGACCACGATGTCGTCCGGGGCCGCCGCCGCCCGCAGCTCCTGCGACCTGCGGCCGACCAGCGGGTGCACGATCGCGTTCAGCGCCCGGCGCCGGGCCTCGTCCGCGAAGACGATCGCGCCGAGTTTCGGGCGGTCCAGTGTCCCGTCCGCCGCCAGCACGTCCGGGCCGAACTCGGCCGTCACCGCCGCCAGGCCCTCCGTGCCGGGTTCCACCACTTCGCGGGCGATGCGGTCCGCGTCCACCAGGATCGCGCCGTGTGCCACCAGCAGTTTCGCCACGGAGCTTTTTCCTGACCCGATTCCACCGGTCAGCCCGACGTTCAGCATGCCGCCAGCTTACGGGCCCTCCGGCCCTCCGCGGGTGCCTCCCAGGGGCGCGGGGAACTGCGCGCTCAGCCACCAACGGTGGCGCGGCCGTCGAAAACCGGCCCCAGCGGGGCAGATGCTGTGAGTTTTCGGGCTGGCAGCCCGGTGGGGGCGGGCCGCGCAGTTCCCCGCGCCCCTGAAAACCAGGCCCTTCGCAAGGAACCGTCCAGGGGCCGCTCCCCTAAAAACCAGGCCCCGCGCAAGGAACCGTCCAGGGGCCGCGCCCCTGAAAACCGGGCCCTGCGCGAGCGCGGCGCGCCTTTCTGAGGGGAAGCGGAAAAGGGCCCGCGCCCTGGGGACGCGAACCCTCTTTCGTGAGCGCGCCGCAGGCGCTAGTCGTCCTCGCGGTCGGCGAGGAAGCGTTCGAACTCGGCGGCGAGATCGTCGGCGGAAGGAAGCTCGACGGCCTCGGCGATGAGACTCTCGCGGGACTGGGACCCGGCGACGGCGTCGTACTGGGACTCAAGGCCGCGGACGACGGAGACGAGTTCGCCGTCTCCTTCGGCGACCTGGCGGTCGATCTCGACGCGGACGGTGTGCGCCTCATTGCGCAAGGCGTGGGCGATCTCGGGCAGCACAAGGCCGGTGGCGGCGGTGATCGTCTCCAGGACGGCGAGGGCGGCGTCCGGGTAGGGCGAACGCGCCAGGTAGTGCGGGACGTGGGCGGCGACGCCGAGCACGTCACGGCCGGCCTCGGCGAGCCGCAGCTCGATGAGGGAGGCGGCGCTGCCGGGGACCTGGGCCTCCTCGAACCAGGCGCGGTGGCCGGGCATGAGGTCGACCCGGTTGCCGTGCGGGGTGAGGCCGACGGGCCGGGTGTGCGGCACGCCCATCGGGATGCCGTGGAAGTTGATGGCGAGGCGTACGCCCAGGCGTTCGATGACCTGGAGCACGGCGGTCGCGAACCGTTCCCACTCCACGTCCGGCTCGGAGCCGGTGAGCAGCAGGAAGGGGGTGCCGGTGGTGTCCCGCACCAGATAGAGGTCGATCTCCGGTGCCTCGTAGGAGGTCCAGTGGTCGCGCTCGAAGGTCATCAGCGGGCGGCGGGCGCGGTAGTCGACCAGCCGGTCGGCGTCGAAGCGCGCGACGAGCTGGTTGTCCAGGCGGTCCAGCAACTGCTCGCTGATCTGCTCGCCGGTGTCCCCGGCGTCCATGTACCCCTCGAAGTGGTACAGCAGTACGGGACCTGCGTCTCCGACCGCTGCGTCGACGGCCTCGGCCCCGCCCGGCACGTATTCGTACAGCCCTTGCGGATCCAGCACGATGATCGTCCTCCTCGCTCTCTCCCCCCTCAACGAACGTACCCGCCCGGCCATTCCCACGCGTCCCCCCGGAACCCGGACGTCTTGACGGTCCGTCGGGTGGGCCCTACCTTCTCTCGTTACGTCCATGTGTTCACATGGACGACCAAGATTCACATACTTGGAACGATGGAAGGACGCGGATGCGACCCCACACGCTTCTGACCCTGCCGGTGGCCCTGCCCGTCGCGGCACTGCTCGCCGGGCTGCTCTCGTACGCGACGCCGGCCGGTGCGGCAACGGCCGGTGCGGCAACGGCCGCCGCGGCGAGCACCGTCGAGGTGACCACGGCCAAGGAGCTGAAGGCGGCGCTGACCGCCGCCGCCCCCGGCCAGACGATCCATCTCGCCGACGGCACGTACACCGGCAACTTCAAGGTCACCGTGTCCGGCACGGCCGCCGACCGGATCACGCTCACCGGCTCCTCGAACGCCGTGCTCACCTCCTCCGGCGGCTACGGCCTCTATCTGAACGGCGCGAGCTACTGGACCGTCAAGGGGGTCAGCGTCACCGGCGGCCAGAAGGGCATCGTCACCGACGCCGCCGCGCATGTCGTCATCGACTCGGTGACCGTGCACGGACTCCAGATGGAGGGCGTGCACTTCCGCACCTCCAGCACGGACGGCGTGATCAAGAACTCGCGGATCTACGACACCGGGCTCCAGCGGCCGGGATACGGCGAGGGCGTCTACGTCGGCACCGCCAACACCCTGACCGACAAGAGCGACCGGGTGCAGATCCTCAACAACGTCATCGGCCCCAACATCGGCGCCGAGAACATCGACCTCAAGGAAGGCACCACCGGCGGCCTGGTCTCCGGCAACACCTTCGACGGCAGCGGCCTCAGCATGACCAACTACGACGACTCCTGGGTCGACGTCAAAGGCAACGGCTACACCATCACCGGCAACACCGGCACCCGCACCCTCAACGACGGCTACCAGACCCACACCCAGCAGCCCGGCTGGGGCTGCGGCACCGTCTTCCGCGACAACACCTCCGACCTCACCGGCGCCACCGGCGCCACGCAGACGGCGATCTACGTCACCAACTACTCCGCCGACTGCCCCACCACCGTCTACGCCTCCAACAAGCGCACCGGCGGCAAGGCCCTGACCAACATCCCCGTGACCCCGTAGCCCCCCCGCGGCCGGACAACAGCAAAGTCCGGCCGCGGCGGCACACCTAATGCTTAGTGACTGGCTGCGAGAGGCTCGGCCACATTCCTGCGGTGCCAGGCAAAAAAATGGGCGCTCTTGGCGTTGTGGGCCGCACAGAACCGATTCTTCAGGTGGCTCGCGAGCGAGCCAAGGTCACCCACGTTATTCACTACAGGTGTCATCTGGATGTAGCCCGTGTCATCCACGTAGATATAGCCGTACTCGAACAGGGCGTCGCAGCCGCCGACGCAGGCTCTCATCGCATTGTGGATGTTGTTCCGTTCCATGTGGGTAGCTGCGCTGCGCCGCTTGACGTGCGCTGCGTGCACCAGTCGCCGAGGCAACGCTCGACCACAGAGTTGGCAGGTAACGATGGCCGCGTGGCCCATCACACGCTGCCGGAGCTTGCCCTGTTCCTTGCGCGCGAGGACGGATACCAGTGCATCCGTCGCACCGTTGTGACCCAATTCATCGCTGCTGTCAGGCGCGTCCAGATCTTTGTCAGCGCCGACGACGATGGCCAAGGCTGCCGCGATATCCCGGCCGTCGCGGACGATAGCCACACACTGCTTGTTCGCAGACAATCGCAGCTTCTCCATGGCGGGCGCGCCCAGACTCGCACCAGAAACGTTCCTTCTGTCGTCCAGCACGTCGATACCAATGCGCTCGGGGAAGATCTCGCCGTCGGTCTCCTCTGGCCACACACGCTCGGTGCTTGTGAAGAGAGGCCGAGTAACCTCTGCCACGAGCACACGCTTGAGTGATACCTCTGTCCAGCCGCCCGGCTTTACCCGGCTGTCGGGACCGCTGTGACCGAAGAAGAGCAAATCGCCCGCCTTGAGCGACTTGATGTCAGAACGAGCGGTGGATCGGTCGAGAGCGCTGGACCTCCAGCCCCAAAGCCCGCGGGCGACGCCGATTTGCAGATTTTCCGCCGAACGGACGGGAATGTAGACGTATCCCGTTGTGGGCACGGGGCAACCTCCATCACTAGGACCCTCGCAGGGGTGAAGTGGTCTACGGCCACAGCGAGTCGCCAGGACTGGAAGGGCCGTTGAACGAAGTGGAAGTGTGACACAAAAATCGAACGGGCTCGAGAGGCTTTCTGCGGCTGCCGGTAACACCGCGGTCCCGCACCCCCTGAGGGGTGCGGGACCGCGGTGTTGTGACTGGGCCTAGCGGTGAGCTGTCAGCTCTGGCCGCCCGCGAGCTTCTCGCGGAGGGCGGCGAGGGCCTCGTCGGAGGCGAGGGCACCGGAGGTGTCGTCGGACTCCGAGGAGTACGAGCCACCGGAGACGCCCGGGCCACCGGTCGCGGCGGGGGCGGCGGAACCGGCCTCGGCCGCGGCCTGCTCGTCGGCCTCGCGGGACTTGATGACCTGCGCCTGGTGCTGCTCGAAGCGGGTCTGGGCCGTGGCGTACTGGCCCTCCCACTCCTCGCGCTGCTTGTCGTACCCCTCGAGCCAGTCGTTGGTCTCGGGGTCGAAGCCCTCGGGGTAGATGTAGTTGCCCTGGTCGTCGTACGACGCGGCCATGCCGTAGAGCGTCGGGTCGAACTCGACCGAGGCCGGGTCGGCGCCGAAGGACTCGTTGGCCTGCTTGAGCGACAGCGAGATGCGGCGACGCTCGAGGTCGATGTCGATGACCTTGACGAAGATCTCGTCGTTGACCTGAACGACCTGCTCCGGGATCTCCACGTGGCGCTCGGCCAGCTCGGAGATGTGCACCAGGCCCTCGATGCCCTCGTCGACGCGGACGAACGCGCCGAACGGGACGAGCTTGGTGACCTTGCCGGGGACGACCTGCCCGATCTGGTGGGTCCGGGCGAACTGCTGCCACGGGTCTTCCTGCGTCGCCTTCAGCGACAGGGAGACACGCTCGCGGTCCATGTCCACGTCGAGAACCTCGACGGTGACTTCCTGACCGACCTCGACGACCTCGGACGGGTGGTCGATGTGCTTCCAGGACAGCTCGGAGACGTGCACGAGACCGTCGACGCCGCCGAGGTCCACGAACGCACCGAAGTTGACGATCGAGGAGACGACGCCGGACCGCACCTGACCCTTCTGGAGGGTGGTGAGGAAGGTCTGGCGGACCTCGCTCTGCGTCTGCTCCAGCCAGGCACGGCGGGACAGGACCACGTTGTTGCGGTTCTTGTCCAGCTCGATGATCTTGGCCTCGAGCTCCTTGCCCACGTAGGGCTGGAGGTCGCGCACGCGGCGCATCTCGACGAGCGACGCAGGCAGGAAGCCACGGAGGCCGATGTCGAGGATGAGACCACCCTTGACGACCTCGATGACGGTGCCGGTGACGATGCCGTCCTCTTCCTTGATCTTCTCGATGGTGCCCCAGGCACGCTCGTACTGAGCGCGCTTCTTCGAGAGGATCAGGCGGCCTTCCTTGTCCTCCTTCTGGAGAACAAGGGCCTCGATCTCATCGCCCACGGCGACGACCTCGTTGGGGTCGACGTCGTGCTTGATGGAGAGTTCGCGGGAGGGGATGACACCTTCGGTCTTGTAACCGATGTCGAGCAGGACCTCGTCCCGGTCGACCTTCACGATGACGCCGTCGACGATGTCGCCGTCGTTGAAGTACTTGATCGTCTCGTCGATCGCGGCGAGGAAGGCTTCCTCGTTGCCGATGTCGTTGACCGCCACCTGCGGGGTGGTGCGAGGGGCCTCGGTGCTGCTCGTCATTAGGGAAAGGACTCCGGTACGGACAGTAAGTCGTAGGTACTGCTACGCCGTAAGCCCTTTTCGCTCCTGCCGAATTCCGGACAGCCGTGGGGCCGAGGGGTATGCAACAGATTCCGAGCGCAGCCTGCTCTGTCTGAGGCGCGCAGGCTCGCAGCGCAACTTGTAGCATACGGGGGCAGCCGGGCACGGTCAACGCACGAAGAGCCCACCGGGCGCGTAACGGACCGAACCGGCACAAGTCACCCAGTGCCAGGTCTTCTCAGAGAGTACGACGACTGCCGCGATGATCCAAGGACCCGATCCCCGGGACGTACGCCGGGAAGCGCCCCGAGAGGCACACGAGGAACCGGAGGCCACCCGCCGTAGCGCGGGGGTCACGGAGAGCAGCCGGGCCAACCGCCGGTGGTGGGACCGCAACGCGGACGACTACCAGGTGGAGCACGGCGACTTCCTGGGCGACGCCCGCTTCGTCTGGGGCCCTGAGGGTCTGGACGAGGCGGACGCGGGGCTGCTCGGCCCGACGGCGGCCCTGAAGGACAAGGACGTGCTGGAGATCGGCGCGGGCGCCGCCCAGTGCTCGCGCTGGCTGGCCGCCCAGGGCGCCCGGCCGGTCGCCCTCGACCTCTCCTTCCGGCAGCTCCAGCACGCGCGGCGGATCGACGACGAGTCCTCGGCCGACGGCGCGCCGCTGGTGCCCCTGGTCCAGGCCGACGCGGGCGCCCTGCCCTTCGCCGACGGCTCGTTCGACCTGGCGGTCTCCGCGTACGGCGCGCTCCCCTTCATCGCCGACACCGCGCGCGTCCAGCGGGAGGTGCGGCGGGTGCTGCGGTCCGGCGGGCGCTGGGTCTTCTCGGTCACCCACCCGGTGCGCTGGGCCTTCCCCGACGAGCCGGGCCCCGAGGGCCTGACGGCCGTCGCCTCCTACTTCGACCGCACGCCGTACGTGGAGGAGGACGACCGGGGCATCGCCGTGTACGTCGAGCACCACCGCACCCTGGGCGACCGCGTCCGCGAGATCGCGGCGGCGGGCCTGCGGCTGGTCGACCTCGTCGAGCCCGAGTGGCCGGAGTGGAACGACCAGGAGTGGGGCGGCTGGTCCCCGCTGCGCGGGCGGCTGTTGCCGGGCACGGCGATCTTCGTGTGCGCGGCGGAGTGAAGGCCGGCGCACAGGACGGTCGGGCGGCCGGCGGGGAAGCCGGCGGGAGCGCCGGTACGTACGCGATCCGGGCCGAGGGGCGCGCGCTGCCGGTGGCCTCCGTCGTACCGGAGCTGCTGGCCGCGCTGCGGTCGCCGGGCTGCGCCGTCCTGGCCGCGCCGCCCGGCACCGGCAAGACCACGCTGGTCCCGCTGCTGATCGCCGACGCGTTCGGCGGGCGGGTGCTGGTCGCGGAGCCGCGGCGGATGGCGGCGCGGGCGGCGGCCCGGCGGATGGCCTGGCTGCTCGGGGAGCGGGTCGGCGAGAGCGTCGGTTTCACGGTCCGCGGCGAGCGGCGGGTCTCGGCCCGCACCGCGGTCGAGGTGGTCACCACCGGTGTGCTGCTGCAACGGCTCCAGCGCGACCAGGAACTGCCGGGCGTGAGCACGGTGATGCTCGACGAGTGCCACGAGCGGCATCTGGACGCCGACACGTCCATGGCGTTCCTGTTGGACGTACGGGCCCTGCTGCGGCCGGAGTTGCGGCTGGTCGCGGCTTCCGCGACGACGGACACGGCCGCGTGGGCGGCGCTGCTGGGCGGGGCCGACGGGCCGCCCGCGCCCGTGGTCGAGGCGGGCGGGGTGCTGCACCCGGTGGCCGTGGAGTGGGCGCCGCCGCCCGGTCCCGTACGGGCGACGCACGCCGGGGGCCGGGTGGACCGGGCGCTGCTCGACCATGTGGCGACGGTGGTGCGGCGGGCGCTGCGGGAGCGCGACGGGGACGTGCTGTGCTTCATGCCGGGCGTCGGGGAGATCGCGCGGGTCGCGGGTCTGCTCGGGGACCTCACGGATTCCGGCGGCGCGGGCGGCGGCATCGAGGTGCTCCAGGTGCACGGCCGCGCCCCGGCCGCCGTCCAGGACGCGGCGCTCGCGCCCGGTGAGCGGCGGCGCGTGCTGCTCGCGACCTCCGTGGCCGAGTCCAGTCTGACCGTGCCGGGCGTGCGGGTCGTGGTGGACAGCGGGCTGGCCCGCGAGCCGCGCATGGACCACGCGCGGGGCCTCGGCGCGCTGGTCACCGTACGGGTGTCGCGGGCCGCCTCCGACCAGCGCGCCGGGCGCGCCGGGCGCGAGGGTCCCGGCACCGTCTACCGCTGCTGGCCGCCGGCCGAGGACGCCCGCAGACCCCGGCACCCCTCCCCCGAGATCGCGCTCGCCGACCTCACGGCCTTCGCGCTCCAGGCCGCCTGCTGGGGCGATCCGGACGCCTCAGG
This sequence comes from Streptomyces sp. NPDC008079, assembly GCF_042957385.1. Taxonomy (NCBI): domain Bacteria; kingdom Bacillati; phylum Actinomycetota; class Actinomycetes; order Kitasatosporales; family Streptomycetaceae; genus Streptomyces; species Streptomyces sp. NPDC008079. Next base: position 378,972 of record NZ_JBIBIC010000002.1, on the reverse strand, counting down.
GCTCGCCCTGCTGGACGCCCCGCCGCAGGGCGCGATGGCCGCGGCCCGCGACACGCTGCGCGGCCTCGGCGCCGTCGACGCCTCGGGCCGCGTCCTGGACCGGGGCCGCCGGCTGGCCCGGCTCGGGCTGCACCCCCGGCTCGCCCGCGCCCTCCTCGACTCCGCGCCCGTGCTCGGCGCCCGCCGCGCCGCCGAGGTCACCGCGCTCCTCAGCGAAGAACTCCCCCACTCCTACGGCTCCGACCTCACCGCCGCCTGGCACACCGCCCGGCGCGGCGGCGACCCGTACGCGGCGCGCTGGCGCGCGGAGGCCGACCGGCTGCGCGGCACGGTGACGGAAGGGAGCCCGCCCGCGACGGACGCCCCCGTCCCGCGCTCCGCGGCGCGCCCGTCCCCCGCGAGCCGCACCGCGGGCGGGGGCCTGTCGGACGACGCGGCGGCCGGGCTCGTCGTCGCCCTGGCGTTTCCCGAGCGGGTCGCGCGGCGGCGGAGCGGGGACGGATACGTGATGGCGTCCGGGACCGGCGCGGAGGTCGGCGGGGGCGTGGGCGGGGCGGAGTGGGTGGCGGTGGCCGTGGCGGACCGGGGCGTCGGGCGGACGGACGCGCGGGTGCGGGTGGCCGCGGTGATCGACGAGGGCACCGCGCGGGCGGCGGCGGCCGGGTTGCTGGAGTCGTACGAGGAGGTGACCTGGCGCGGCGGGGACGTGGTGGCGCGCCGGGTGGAGCGGCTGGGCGCGCTGGAGCTGTCGGCGGCGCCGCTGCGCCGGCCGGACCGGGACGCGGTACGGGCCGCGCTGCTCGACGGGCTGCGGCGCGAGGGCACCGGTTTGCTGCACTGGTCGCGGGAGGCCCGTGAGGTACGGCAGCGGCTGGCCTTCCTGCACCGGGAGTTGGGCGGGAACTGGCCGGACGTCTCGGAGCGGGCGCTGGTGGAGCGGGCCGAGGAGTGGCTGGGGCCCGAGCTGGCGCGGGCCGGGCGGCGGGCGGATCTGGAGCGGATCTCGGCGGGCGGCGCGCTGCCCCGGCTGCTGCCGTGGGCCACGGGCGAGGCCGCCCGGTTCGGTGAGCTGGCACCGGAGCGGTTCGAGGTGCCGAGCGGTTCGCGGATCCGGATCGACTACGGCGGCGACCAGCCCGTACTGGCCGTGAAGCTCCAGGAGTTGTTCGGGCTGCGGGCGACGCCCGAGATCGCCGGGGTGCCGCTGCTGGTGCATCTGCTGTCACCCGCGGGGCGGCCCGCGGCGGTGACCGCGGACCTGGCGTCGTTCTGGCGTGACGGCTACCGCGCGGTGCGCGCCGAGCTGCGGGGCCGCTACCCGCGCCACCCGTGGCCCGAGGACCCGGCGACGGCCGAGCCGACCAAGCGGACGAACAACAGCCGCCGCGCGTAGGCAGCCCGCCCGGCCCGTACGGCGTCCGGGACAGGTCGGCCGGTGCGGGGGTCCGGGCACGGCTCGGCCCGTACGGGGTCCGGGCCGTGAGTCAGACCGGTAGGCGTCCGGGACAGGTCGGCCGGTGCGGGGGTCCGGGCACGGCTCGGACCGTACAGGGTCCGGGCCGTGGGTCAGACCGGTACGGGGTCCGGGTGGTCGGGGGCGCGGTCGGGGTCGGGCTCCCGGCCGCCCACCGGGTCGGCGGGCCGCCGCCCGCGCGCTTCGAGCAGCAGGGACAGCGCCAGCAGCGCGGCGGCGAACCCGCCGAAGCCCCACGGCAGGTAACTGGTGAGCAGCAGCACCAACTGCCGTTGCGTCTTGACCAGATGGACGATGGAGTCGATGTAGTCGGGCCGCATCTTCACGTCGCCCGCGAAGGCGGTGACCGGTGCTTTGCCGGTCGAGGCGGGAAAGCGCAGCTCCTCGGTGTGGATCTCCTCGCCGTTGACGGGCGCGCCGGTCGTCGGGTCGACCCAGAACATCCGCTTGGTGGTGTACCAGCGCTGGATGCCGGTGGCCTTGACCGTCTCGGGGGTGAGCGCGGGAGCGCCGGGCGCGATCTCGGGCAGTTTCTTGGGCAGCGGGACCCGCTGCCAGGGCACGGTCTGCTCGAAGTAGTAGACCTTCAGGCCGTGGAAGCGCTGGGTGCCCGCGTAGTGGATCGGCGCGGACGTGCGGCTCTGCGCGTCGAAGTAGTAGTAGTCGCGCTTCTGGGTCAGGAAGGGGAACTTGAACTCGATGCCCTGCCGGGTGACCGGGTCGCCGTCGACCGACTCGCTCGCGGTGTGCACCGGCTCCTGGGTGTGCGCGTCGAAGACGTACCGCTCGGGGATCTCCGAGACCATCTTGCCGTCGGGGCCCGCGACGTAGGAGAGCGCGTCCCAGACCACGACGTCCTTGCCGGTCTCGGCCTTGACCTGCCGGGCCGCCGTCACATTGCCCTTGAGGGTCTGCACGATGCTGACCTTGGAGACCTTCTTGGCGGTGAGGCTGGAGTAGTCGACGAGGGTGGCGTTCTTCGCCTCGAGGACGGCGACCTGGTACTCGCTCGGCGGCACTTTGGCCAGCCGCGGGTAGGCGTACCAGCGCAGCATGGGCGCCAGGGTCGCGAAGAAGACGGCGAGGGCGAGCAGCACCAGGCTGGACTTGCGGCGCATCGCGGCTCCAGACGGCTCAGGGGTGGCTGGCTCAGAGGTGACCGGCTCAGGTGTGACCGGCTCAGGGGTGACCGGCTCAGGGGTGACCGGCTCAGGGGTGACCGGCTCAGGGGTGGCTGGGGACCGTGGTCAGCAGGGGTTTCGGCGAGGTGTGACCCGCGGGCGCGCCGATCGCGGTGACGGTGAAGACCAGGGCGAGGGCGGCGGCGAGTCCGATCGCCGCCGCGGCGAGAGCGCGCATGGCCTGACCTCCCTCGGGCATGGGCCGACGCGGTCGTCGGCCGGGGCCGGGGCACCGTAGCAACCGGGAGGTGAGATGAGAACACGTTTCACCGGGGACGTTCGTGAGGCTTTCGCCTGAACGTCCCCGGTGCGTGGGAGTGTTGCCGGCGCGCGGGGCGCCGGGGGTGCCGTGTCGGGGAAAGCCCCGTCGCGGGTTACGGCTTCGCGGTGACGGCGGCGCCCGTGGCCGCGCTGGCGGTCGCCTCACCGCTGGGGGTGGGGGTGTCCGTCGGCGTCGGGGTGTCGGTGGCGCAGGGGTCGGGCGTGCCGGGGGTGTCCGTGGGAGTCGGCGTCGCGGTCGGGCTGGGGCTCGCGCTGTCGGTCGGCGAGGGCGACGGGGACTGCGTCGGGCAGCCGGGGGTCGTCGGGGTGTCCGTCGGCGTGCCGGTCGGGGTTCCCGTGGGGGTGCCGGTCGGCGACGACGGCGACGACGGCGGCGGGGTCTTGCCGGGGCCGGTCGACGGGGTGCCCGCGGTCGGCGGGACGATGCCGCCGCTCGGGTGGGTGCCGGACGGCGAGGGCGACGGTGTGCCGCCGGGGGCCGACGCGGACGGACTGGTCGACGGCCGCGGGGTGTTGGCGAACGGCGGCGCGCCCGCGCCCGGTGTGCCCGGGCGGTCGGGCACGGAGACCGCGTCGCCCTGCCGGAAGTGCTCGTACCAGGACTTCACCAGGTCGAGGTAGGCCTGCGAGTGGTTGTAGCCGAGGATCGCGCGGTCCATGTCCCGCGGTACGGCCAGGTCGCGGCCGTCGGCGCACAGGTAGTGGGCGGCGGCCAGCGCGGCGTCGTACACGTTGTCGGGGTCGGCGACCCCGTCGCCGTTGCCGTCCGCGCCCCAGTTCGCCCACGTCGAGGGGATGAACTGCATCGGGCCGACCGCGCGGTCGTGGACCGGGTCGCCGTCGTAGCGTCCGCCGTCGGTGTCGCTGATGTTCGCGAAGCCGTTGCCGTCGAGCACCGGGCCGAGGATCGGGGTGTACGTCGTCCCCTTGGCGTCCACGGCGCCGCCGCGGGCCTGGCCGGACTCCACCTGGCCGATGGCGGCGAGCAGTTGCCACGGCAGGTGGCAGCCGGGGTTGCTCGCGGCGACGCTCGCCTCGGCGCGCCGGTAGGCGTCCAGGACGGTCGCGGGCAGCGAGCCGCCGGACGGCAGCGGGGTGACGACCGGGCCGCCGGAGGGCGTGGCGGTCGGATTCGTGAGGTCCGTCGGGGTGTTCAGCGGCGGCACATCGGTGATGTACGGCGAACCGCCGTCGATCGCGGGGCCGGGCGGCGGGGCCACGGTGGTCGTCTGCCGCGCGGCGGCGTGCGCCACCGGGATGAGCCCCGGCGCCTGCGAGGCGCCCAGCGCCGCCATCGCGGCGGCGGCGACCGCCGTACCCGCCGCTCCCCTGCGTAGCCTTCGGCCGTACCGCCGCGCTGACATGTCCGCGGTCCTCCCCAGGTGCGAGATGGGCGCGTGGCCGCGCCACAACTCGATTGACCCTACGGCAACTTCAGCCCCCCGACCACAGTCGGGGAAGACGCGATCCGGGGCAAATACCGGCAATCCGCCGAGGTTTCCGGCCCCTCGGCGGACCTTTCACCGAGGGGTCGCGACTCGTTCACACAGCCCGGTCACAGACTCGCGCAGGCGGCGGGGTGGGGTCAGTGCGCGGCCGACTCCCAGTCGGTGCCGTCGCCGACCGACACGTCCAGCGCGGCGCGCAGCGGATACGCGCCCGCCATCTCGCGGCGGACCAGCGTCTCGACCTTCTTCCGCTCGCCGGGCGCGACCTCCAGCACGATTTCGTCGTGCACCTGGAGCAGTATCCGCGACTCCAGCTTCTCGTCGGTGAGCGCCTGGTCGACCTTGAGCATCGCGATCTTCACGATGTCGGCGGCCGAGCCCTGGATCGGCGCGTTGAGCGCCATCCGCTCGGCCATCTCACGGCGCTGCCGGTTGTCGCTGTTGAGGTCGGGCAGGTAGCGGCGGCGGCCGAGCAGTGTCTCGGTGTAGCCGGTGTTCCTGGCCTCCTCGACCACCCGGTGCAGATAGTCCCGCACGCCGCCGAATCGCTCGAAGTACGTCTCCATCAGCCCGCGCGCCTCCGCGGCCTCGATGTTGAGCTGCTGGGACAGGCCGAAGGCGGACAGGCCGTACGCCAGCCCGTACGACATCGCCTTGATCTTGCGGCGCATCTCGGCGTCCACCGCGTCCCGTGCGACGCCGAAGACCTGGGAGCCGACGGTGGTGTGCAGATCCTCGCCGGAGGCGAAGGCGGCGATCAGTCCCTCGTCCTGCGACAGGTGGGCCATCACGCGCAGTTCGATCTGGCTGTAGTCGGCGGTCAGCAGCGATTCGTAGCCCTCGCCGACGACGAAGCCGCGGCGGATGGCCCGGCCCTCGTCGGTGCGGACCGGCACATTCTGCAGGTTGGGGTCGGTGGACGACAGGCGTCCGGTGGCCGCGACGGTCTGGCTGAAGGTGGTGTGGATGCGTCCGTCCGGGGCGATCGTCTTGACCAGGCCCTCGACGGTGACCCGGAGCTTGGCCTGCTCCCGGTGGCGCAGCATGATGACCGGCAGTTCGTGCTCGGTCTGCGCGGCCAGCCAGGCCAGCGCGTCGGCGTCCGTGGTGTAACCGGTCTTGGTCTTCTTGGTCTTGGGCAGGCCCAGCTCGCCGAAGAGGACTTCCTGGAGCTGCTTGGGCGAGCCGAGGTTGAACTCGTGGCCGACCGAGGCGTGCGCCTCGCCGACCGCGTGCTGCACGGCCGCGGCGAACTGCTGTTCCAGACCTTCGAGATGGGCCCGGTCGGCGGCGATCCCGGAGCGTTCCATCCGGGCCAGGAGCGCCGAGGTGGGCAGTTCGACCTCGTGCAGCAGCTCGGTGGCGCCGACCTCGGGCAGCCGCTCGCCGAAGACCTCGGCGAGGTCGAGGACGGTACGGGCCTGCACCATCAGCGCGTCGGCCGCGGCGGCGCCCTCGTCCTCGCCCTCCTCGCCGAAGGCGAGCTGTCCGCCCGCGGCGTCGGCCGGGGCCAGCTCGCGGCCCAGGTACTCCACCGACAGCACGTCGAGCGCGAAGGAGCGGCGGCCGGGCTTGATGAGATACGCGGCCAGGGCCGTGCACATCGTCACCCCGGCGACGCTCCAGCCGTGCTCGGCGAAGACCCGCTCGACGTTCTTCGCGTTGTGCAGCACCTTGGGGCGGGCGGGGTCGGCGATCCAGGCGGCGAAGGACTTCTCGTCCGCCTCGTCCAGCTCCGCGGGGTCGAACCAGGCGGCCACCTCCGGTGAGGCGAGCGCGATCTGGGTGACGCTGCCGCTGCCCAGCGCCCAGGTGTCGACGCTGGCCAGGCCGAGCGGCGCGCCGCCGTGCTCGTCGAGCCAGCCGGGCAGGTCGCCCGCGGCGAGCACGGTGCCCTCCACGGCGACGCCCTCGGCGATCTCCGCCTCTTCCTGCTCGGCGCCGGGATCGACGGCGAACAGCCGCTCCCGGAAGTTGGAGTTGCGGAATTCCAGCACGTCCAGCACGCCGACCAGGGCCGTCCTGTCGTACGGCTCCCTTGCCAGGCCCTCGGGGCCCGACGGCAGGCTCACGTCGCGCACCATCTCGGTCAGCCGCCGGTTGAGCTTCACCGCGTCCAGGTGCGCCCGCAGATTCTCACCGGCCTTGCCCTTGACCTCGTCGGCCCGCTCGACCAGGTCGGCGAAGGACCCGAACTGCGTGATCCACTTGGCCGCCGTCTTCTCGCCGACGCCGGGGATGCCGGGCAGATTGTCCGACGGGTCGCCGCGCAGCGCCGCGAAGTCCGGGTACTGCTGGGGCGTCAGGCCGTACTTCTCCTCGACCTTCTCCGGGGTGTAGCGGGTCAGCTCGGAGACGCCCTTGGTGGGGTAGAGCACCGTCACGTTCTCGGTGACCAACTGGAACGAGTCCCGGTCGCCGGTGACGATCAGCACCTCGTAACCGAGCGCTTCCGCCTGGGTGGCGAGCGTGGCGATCACGTCGTCCGCCTCGAAGCCCTCGACCGCGAAGCGGCTGACGCCCATCGCGTCCAGCAGCTCGCCGATCAGCTCGACCTGGCTGCGGAACTCGTCCGGCGTCTTCGAGCGGTTCGCCTTGTACTCGGGGAACTCGTCGAACCGCCAGGTCTTGCGGGAGACGTCGAAGGCGACGGCCAGGTGCGTCGGCCGCTCGTCACGCAGCGTGTTCGCCAGCATGGACGTGAAGCCGTAGATCGCGTTCGTCGGCTGGCCCGTGGCGGTGTTGAAGTTCTCCACGGGCAGCGCGTAGAACGCCCGGTACGCCAGCGAGTGCCCGTCCAGCAGCAGCAGGCGGGGGCGGTCGGTCGTCTTCGATGCGGATGCGTTGTCTGCCACGTCTCCGATCCTCCCACGCGGGTACGACAACGAAGGACGCCTCCCGCCGGGGGCACGCCGTGCGGGGGGCGGCGGGGCCGGGAGCCGGGCGGGCGGCTCGGCGGGCCGATCAAGCCGGGCGCCGCCCGCCGGCTCCCCCGCCGCGCAAAGGCGGTACAAAGGACGTATGGCAAAGAAGCCCCCTTCAGGTGACCCCGTCCAGGACGCTCCGCAGGTCTCCGCGCCCAAGCACAGTGCGGCGGGCCTGCCCGCCATCGGGCACACGGTCAAGATGGCCGGGCAGCAGATGGGGGTGCGGCGGGCCACGTTGACGCTGCTGAAGGTCAACCAGAAGGGCGGCTTCGACTGTCCGGGCTGCGCCTGGCCCGAGCCGGACCACCGGCATGTCGCCGAATTCTGCGAGAACGGCGCGAAGGCGGTCGCCGAGGAGGCGACGCTGCGCCGGGTGACCCCGGACTTCTTCGCCGCGCACCCGGTCTCCGACCTCGCGCGGCGCAGCGGCTACTGGCTGGGCCAGCAGGGCCGGATCACGCAGCCGATGTATCTGGCGGAAGGCGCCGACCACTACGAGGCGGTGCCGTGGGAGCGGGCCTTCTCGATCGTCGCGGACGAACTGACCGCCCTGGACACCCCGGACGAGGCGGTCTTCTACACCTCGGGCCGCACCAGCAACGAGGCGGCGTTCCTCTTCCAGCTCTTCGCCCGCGAGCTGGGCACCAACAATCTGCCGGACTGCTCCAACATGTGCCACGAGTCGTCGGGTTCCGCGCTGACCGAGACGCTGGGCGTCGGCAAGGGCAGTGTGCTGCTGGAGGATCTGTACCGGTCGGACCTGATCATCGTCGCCGGGCAGAATCCGGGCACCAACCACCCGCGGATGCTGTCCGCACTGGAGAAGGCCAAGCAGGGCGGGGCGACGATCGTGTCGGTCAACCCGCTTCCGGAGGCGGGTCTCGAGCGGTTCAAGAATCCGCAGAACGCCTCGGGTCTCGCCGGTTCCGGCACCGTGCTGACCGATCTGTTCCTCCAGATCAGGCTCGGCGGCGACCAGGCGCTGTTCCGCGCGCTGGGCCGGCTGCTGATCGAGGCCGGCGCGCTGGACCGCGACTTCATCGCGGAGCACACCCACGGCTTCGCGGAGTACGAGGCCGCCGCGCTCGCCACCGACTGGGACGAGGTGGAGCGCGCCACCGGTCTGGCGCGGGCCGAGATCGACAAGCTGCTCGCCCTGGTGCTGGACGCCAAGAGCGTCGTGGTGTGCTGGGCGATGGGCCTGACCCAGCACAAGCACGCGGTGCCGACCATCCGCGAGGTGGTCAACTTCCTGCTGCTGGGCGGCAACATCGGCCGCCCCGGCGCCGGGGTCTGCCCGGTGCGCGGGCACAGCAATGTGCAGGGCGACCGGACGATGGGCATCTTCGAGCGGCCCCCGGCGGCGTTCCTGGACGCGCTGGAGAAGGAGTTCGGCTTCGCGCCGCCGCGCGAGCACGGCTTCGACGTGGTGCGCGCGATCCGGGCGCTGCGCGACGGGACGGCGAAGGTGTTCTTCGCGATGGGCGGCAACTTCGTCGCCGCGTCCCCCGACACCGACGTCACGGAGGCCGCGATGCGCAAGGCGCGGCTGACCGTTCATGTGTCCACCAAGCTGAACCGTTCGCACGCCGTCACCGGCGCCCGCGCGCTGATCCTGCCGACGCTGGGCCGTACCGAGAAGGACCGGCAGGCGGGCGGCCCGCAGTTCGTCACCGTCGAGGACTCGATGGGCATGGTGCACGCCTCGCGCGGCGGCCTGGACCCGGCCTCGCCGCATCTGCTGTCGGAGCCCGCGATCGTGACCCGGCTGGCCCGCGCCGTTTTCGGCGACCGCAGCGTGGTGCCGTGGGCGGACTTCGAGCGGGACTACGACGCGATCCGCGACCGTATCTCGCGGGTCGTCCCCGGCTTCGCGGACTTCAACGCCAAGGTGCGGCGCCCGGGCGGCTTCACGCTGCCGCACGCCCCGCGCGACAGCCGCACCTTCCCCACCGCGACGGGCAAGGCCAACTTCACGGCCGCGGCCGTCGAGTACCCGGCGGTGCCCGAGGGGCGGCTGCTGCTCCAGACGCTGCGCTCGCACGACCAGTACAACACCACCATCTACGGTCTGGACGACCGGTACCGCGGCATCAAGAACGGCCGCCGCGTCGTCCTGCTGCACCCCGAGGACGCCGCGGCCAACGGTCTGGCCGACGGCGACTACGCCGACCTGGTCGGCGAGTGGAAGGACGGCACGGAGCGGCGCGCGGAGGGCTTCCGGGTCGTGCACTACCCGACCCCGCGCGGGTGCGCGGCGGCGTACTACCCGGAGACCAATGTGCTGGTCCCCCTCGACCACACCGCGGACACCAGCAACACCCCCGCCTCGAAGTCGGTGGTCATCCGGCTGGAGCGGACCGCGGCGGACGCCCCCCGACGCACGGCCGACGCGGGCCGTCCGGTAGAAAACTGATCAGTACACGGAAAACGCGTACGGGCACACCGGATCAGGCCGGACGAGGACGATCGGAGCACCACCCCATGGGCGAGCGGACCACCACCTACTTCCCGCCGGAGATCCTGGAGCAGTACGCCGGGCTCGGCGTCGATCTGCGGGGTCTGTTCTCCGGCGGTCACCTGGGTGAGCGGATGGGCATCCGGATCCTGGAGGCGGCGCCGGAGAAGGTGGTCGGCACGATGCCCGTCGAGGGCAACACCCAGCCGATGGGGCTGCTGCACGGCGGCGCGTCCGCGGTGCTCGCCGAGACCCTCGGCTCGGTCGGCGCGATGCTGCACGGCGGTCCCAGCAAGATGGCCGTCGGCGTGGACCTCAACGCCACCCACCACCGCGGTCTGCGCTCCGGTCTCGTCACCGGCACCGCGACCCCGGTCCACCGGGGCCGCTCCTCGGCGACCTATGAGATCGTCATCACGGACGAGGCGGACAAGCGGGTCTGTACGGCCCGGCTGACCTGCATGCTGCGCCCGGCGACTCCCACGGGCACGACCGCTCCCCCGGCGAACTGAGGGGATACGGGGGGATTTCAGAGGTGCCGGGTGCGGGATTCGAACCCGCACGCCCTTTCGGACAGATGTGTTTGAGACATCCGCGTATGCCATTCCGCCAACCCGGCCAGGTCGCGTGCACAGCGTACCGTGTAGGTGCGCGCCGTCGCAGCTAGGTAGGCTCAGGTGTGCAGTACCCCGCCTGATACGAGGAGCACCGTGAGCGCGCCCGACGAGTCCGCCGCCCCGCTCGACGACGAGCAGTCGAAGTCCCACGTCCCTCCCCTGACGACCCGCGTGGTCATCGCCGAGGACGAGGCGCTGATCCGCCTCGACCTCAAGGAGATGCTGGAGGAGGAGGGCTACTCCGTCGTCGGGGAGGCCGGGGACGGCGAGACCGCGGTGAAGCTCGCCGAGGAGCAGCGTCCCGATCTGGTGATCCTGGACGTGAAGATGCCGGTGCTCGACGGGATCTCGGCGGCCGAGCGGATCGCCGCGGACAAGATCGCGCCGGTGCTGATGCTGACCGCGTTCTCGCAGCGCGAGCTGGTGGAGCGGGCCAGGGACGCGGGCGCGATGGCGTATCTGGTGAAGCCGTTCAGCAAGAGCGATCTGGTGCCCGCGATCGAGATGGCGGTGAGCCGGTTCCAGGAGCTGAAGGCGCTGGAGGCGGAGATCGCCGACCTGTCGCTGCGGCTGGAGACCCGCAAGCTGGTCGACCGGGCCAAGAGTGTCCTCCAGACCAAGTACGGGCTGACCGAGCCCGCCGCCTTCCGCTGGATCCAGAAGACGTCGATGGACCGCCGGATGTCGATGCAGGCGGTCGCGCAGGCCGTGATCGAAGAGGTCTCCGAGAAGTAGGCGCCCGCGGACGGGACACGGCGCAGGGCCCGCACCCCGGTCGGGGTGCGGGCCCTGCGCCGTGTTCCGGGCCCGGTCGGGCGAGCCTCAGTCCTCGCCGAGGTACGTCTTGCGGACGCCGTCGTCGTGCAGCAGGTCCTGGCCGGTGCCGGAGAGCTTGATCGTGCCGATCTCCATCACATGGGCCTGGTCGGCGAGCGAGAGCGCGGCCTGCGCGTTCTGCTCGACCAGCAGGATCGTGGTGCCCTGGGCCTTCAGCTCCACGATGGTCGTCATGATCTTCTGCATCATGATCGGCGACAGGCCCATCGAGGGCTCGTCGAGCATGAGCAGCTTGGGCTGCGACATCAGCGCGCGGCCCATGGCGAGCATCTGCTGCTCGCCGCCGGACAGCGTGCCCGCGGCCTGCCTGCGGCGCTCCCCGAGGATCGGGAAGAGGTCGTAGGCGCGCTGGATGTCCTTGGCGATGGCCGCCGTGTCCTTGCGGAGGAAGGCGCCGAGCTGGAGATTCTGCTCGATGGTGAGCCGGGGGAAGATGTGCCGGCCCTCCGGGGAGTGCGCCAGGCCCAGGGCGACGATCCGGTGCGCCGGGACGCGGGTGAGCACCTTGCCGTCGAAGCTGACCCGGCCGCCGATCGGCTTGAGCAGCCCGCTGAGGGTGCGCAGCGTGGTGGTCTTGCCCGCGCCGTTGGTGCCGATCAGGGTGACGATCTGGCCCGCCTCGACGGTGAACGAGATGCCCTTGACGGCCTCGATCTTGCCGTAGGCGACCCGGAGGTCCTCGACTTCGAGCAGTGCGGTCATCGGTCGTTCTCCTGCTCCTCGGCCCCGGCTTCGGCCGCGGCCGCTTCCACTGCGGCGTCGCCCTCACCGGTGGGCGCGCCTTCGAAGGGTTCACCGAGGTAGGCCGCGATGACCCGTTCGTCCTGCTGGACCACGTCGGAGGTGCCCTCGACCAGTTTCTCGCCCTGGACGAGGACGGCGACGCGGTCGCACAGGTTGAAGATGAACCGCATGTCGTGCTCGATGACCAGGACGGCGATGCCCTGGTCGCGGATGGCGAAGACCAACTCCTCGGTGGCCCTGGTCTCCTGCGGGTTCATACCGGCCGTGGGCTCGTCCAGCAGCAGCAGGCCGGGCTCGCTGGCCAGCGCGCGGGCGATCTCCAGCTTGCGCTGCTCACCGTAGGGGAGGTTGCGCGAGAGGTGGTCGGCCTTGCCGGCCAGGCCGATGAACTCCAGGATCTCCATGGCCCGCGCCCGCGACCGGGCTTCGGCCTTGTGGTAGCCGGGGCCGCGGATGAGGGCGGACAGCAGTCCCTCGCGGGTCCTGGTGTGCCTGCCGACCAGCACGTTCTCCAGCACGGTCATGTTGGAGAAGAGCCGGATGTTCTGGAAGGTGCGGGCGAGTCCGGCCTGGGTGACCAGGTGCGGCTTGGGCGGCAGCACCTCGCCTCGGTAGGTGACCTTGCCCTCGGTGGGGACGTACAGGCCGGTGAGGCAGTTGAAGAAGGTGGTCTTCCCGGCGCCGTTGGGGCCGATCAGTCCGACGATCTCACCGCTGTTGACGGTGAGGTCGACGTCGCGGACGGCGGTGAGGCCGCCGAACCGCATGACGACGCCGCTGGCCTGGAGCAGCGGGCCGCCGTCGGAGGCCGCTGCCGGGGTCGGCTGCTCTTGGCTGATGATGGTCATGTGTCTCTCACGCCCCTGCCGGGCTGGCCGGGACGGTGTCGTCGCCGAGCGGGCGTTGCTCGGGGATGAGCACTTCGTCCTGGTGGAATTCGAGCTGGCGGCGCCGGTTGGGGATGATGCCCTCGGGCCGGAAGCGCATGATCAGGATCAGGGCGAGGCCGAACGCGAAGAGTTCGTACCGCTCCAGGAAGCCGAGCTTCTCGGGGAGCAGGTAGAGCAGCGCCGCGCCGAGGATCGGGCCGCTGACCGTACCCATGCCGCCGAGGACGACGGCGGCGAGCAGGAAGGCCGAGTTGGGCGGGGCGGCGCCCGCGAACTGGTACGGGTTGGGCACCACGTTGTACGTGACGTGGGCGCTGACGGTGCCCGCGAGTCCGGCGAGCGAGGCGCCGAGGGCGAAGGCGATCAGCTTGACCCGGAAGCCGTTGATGCCCATGGCGGTGGCGGCGGTCTCGTCCTCGCGGATGGCGACCCAGGCGCGGCCGATCCGGGAGTCGGCGGCGCGGGTGAAGATCAGCACCACGATGACCGTGATCAGCAGCATCAGCAGGTAGTAGTTGGCGAACCGGCCGAGGGTGACGGAGCCGATGTCGTGCGAGGCGCCGAGGTTGTACCCGAAGATCGACAGGTCGGGGATCTGCGAGATGCCGTTGGGGCCGTTGGTGACCTTCGGGCCCGATACGCCGTCGAGGCTGTTGACGACGATGCGGAAGATCTCACCGAAGCCGAGCGTGACGATGGCCAGGTAGTCGCCGCGCAGCCGCAGGGTGGGGGCGCCGATGAGGACGCCGAAGACCAGTGAGGCGGCCATGCCGGTGAGGGCGGCGGCCCAGAACGGGAACTGGACGCCGGACCAGATCGAGAACGGCGAGCCGGAGACCAGGGCGGCGGCGTACGCGCCGACGCCGAGGAAGGCGACGTAACCGAGGTCGAGCAGGCCGGTGAGGCCGACGACGATGTTGAGGCCGAGGGCGACGGTGCCGAAGATCAGGATGTTGACGCCGAGGTTGGCGTAGTGCTCGTCGTTCTGCGCGAAGGGGTAGGCCAGCGCGGCCAGGAAGCCCATCGTGTTGGCGAACGAGCGGTGGGCGGCGGTGAGTCCGGAGAACTGCCGGAGCAGACCGGCCGCGCTCAGCGCCCAGATGGTGAAGACCACGACGATGAGGAAGCCGAGGAAGATCTCGGTGTAGCCGGTGGCGAGGCCGTAGGTGAAGACCTCGAGGCCGATCGCGGCGGCCACGGTGATGATCAGCCGCTGGACCCAGCCGGGCAGCTTCGTCGGGTCGGCGACCGGGAGATCGCTGTGGTGGGGGCGCAGTTCGCGCAGCCACTTGTACGTGCCGACGACCGGGCCGACCGTGGAGAAGCGGCCGAGTTCGAAGTACTCGGTGTCGTGGGTCTCCCGCGGGTGCCGGTGGATCGGCAGTGCGAGGGCGCCGATCACCAGGACCAGGCTGCCGATCGCGGCGACGAAGCCGCCGGGGTCGAGGTTGGCCAGACCGCCGAGCTTCTCGGCGATGGCGATCACCGTGTACCAGGTGGTGCCCAGGGTGCCGAGGGCGAGCAGCAGCACCGGGTTGTTGGAGCGGTTGGGGGTGAGCCAGCGCAGGCCCTTGAGGCCGAAGGCGCCGAGCGCGAACAGGCCGGTGACGATGGCGCCGACCAGGGTGAGGACCTGGAGACCGCCGGGGTAGCCGGAGACGGTGAGGTCGCCGGGGAACTCGGTGGTGTACGTCCAGGACATGAAGGTGGAGGCGATGGTCGCCACGGCGCCGACGAGGGTGACCGCCTGGGCGGCGGTCCGCGGCAGCGGTACGAAGGGGGCGACCCTGCGTCCGGCCGGTTTCGCGGTGTCGACGGCGATGGACTCCGCGGCGCTTACGGGGATGTCGGTCATCGGTGTCACGCCCTGTCCGCGACGCGCTCGCCGAGCAGACCTTGCGGCCGGACGAGCAGGACGACGATGAGGAGCACGAAGGCCCAGACGTTCGCCCAGCTTCCGCCGCCGAGCTGCTGCATGCCGGGGATGTTGGAGATGTAGGCGGAGGCGCAGGACTCGGCGATGCCGAGGACGAGGCCGCCGAGCATGGCTCCGTAGATGTTGCCGATGCCGCCGAGGACGGCCGCGGTGAACGCCTTGAGTCCGGCCTGGAAGCCGATGTCGTACTTGACCTGGCCGTACTTGAGGCCGGAGGCGAGTCCGGCGACGGCGGCGAAGAAGCCGCCGATGGCGAAGGCGATGACGATGATGCGGTTGGTGTCGATGCCCATGAGCTGGGCGGTGTCCGAGTCCTGCGCGGTGGCCTGCATGGCGCGGCCGGTGCGGCTGGTGCGGACGAAGGCGGCGAGGCCGACCATGCAGATCACGGCGGCGGAGACCAGGAAGATGTCACCGCTCTGGATGTTGATCGATCCCACGTGGAAGGGGCCGCCGGGCAGTTGCGGGAAGCTCTTGGCGTTGTCGGCGCCCGGGTACCAGAGGAAGATCGCCTGCTGAAGTGCGAGGGAGAGGCCGATGGCGGTGATCAGTGGTGCCAGCCGTGGTGCGCCGCGCAGTGGCCGGTACGCGAATCGCTCCGCGGCCACGGCGATGAGCACGGACACGATGGCGCCGCCGAGCAGCATCAGGGGCAGTGCGAGCCAGATGGACGTGCTGTCGGGGAGATTCGTCCAGACCGCGAGCGCGCCGAAGGCTCCGGTCATGTAGATCTCGCCGTGGGCGAAGTTGATGAGCTGGACGATGCCGTACACCATCGTGTAGCCGATGGCGATGAGCCCGTACATCGAGCCGATGAACAGCCCGTTGGCCAGCTGTTGCGGCAGGGTGTGCACCGCATGGCCTCCATGTCACTGAGGGAGCAGGGGGGAAGGTACGCCGGGGGTAAGCGGGGGGCCGCGCGGTCGGGGTGACCAGCCGCGCGGCCCTGGGTGCTACGGAGTCGGTCAGCCGCTGTAGGTGCCGCTCTTCACGGCCTCCCACTTGCCGCTCTTGACCTGGTAGACGGTGAGCTGCTTGTTGGTGGTGTCGCCGTACTGGTCGAAGGAGACGTGACCGGCGATGCCGTCGAAGTCGCTCTTCTGGACGGCGTCGACGAGCTTGGAGCGGGCGTCGGCCATGGCGGGGAGCTTGCCGCCGTTGGCGTCCATGACGGCCTTGACGCCCTTGATGATCGCGGTGGCGGCGTCGTACGAGTAGCCGCCGTAGGTGCCGTAGTCACCGGGGTAGTTCTTCGCCTTGTACGTGGCGATGAAGTCCTTGGCCGCCGGGAGCGTGGTGACCGGGACGCCGACGGAGGTGGCGAGGTCGCCTTCCGAGGCCGGACCCGCGGTCTTGATGTAGGTGTCGGAGAACATGCCGTCGCCGCCCATGAGCGGGATCTTCACGCCGGCCGCCTTGAGCTGCTTGGTGAGCTGCTCCGACTCGTCGTACTGGCCGCCGTAGTAGACCATGTCGGCCTTGGCGTTCTTGATCTTGGTGACGAGCGTGGAGAAGTCGTTGTCACCGGTGTTGACGTGGTCGGTGCCGGCGATCTTGCCGCCGAGGGACCCGAACTTGTCCTTGAAGATGCCCGCGAGACCCGCGCCGTAGGTCTGCTTGTCGTCCACCACGAAGGCGTTGGTCTTCTTCAGGGTGTTGTAGGCGTAGTCCGCCGCGAAGCCGCCCTGGAGGGCGTCGGTGGTGGCGGTACGGAAGTAGGTCTTGAACGGCCGGACCTTGGTGCCGGTGTTCCAGTCCTTGCCCTGGGTCAGGGTGGGGTTGGTGTTGGACGGCGAGATCTCGACCATGTTCGCGGTGGTGAACACCTGCTGCATGGACTGGGCGACGCCGGAGTTCAGCGGGCCGACGGCGGCGATCACGCTGCTGTCCGCGACCAGGGCCGTGGCGTTCTGCTGGCCGGTGGCGGGCAGCGCCTTGTCGTCCAGGGCCTTGATCTTGAAGGTCACCCCGGGGACGAGGTTGTTCTTGTTGGCGTCGTCGACAGCGATCTGCACGCCGTACTGGATGCCGAGGCCGGTGGCCGAGTTCTGCCCGGTAAGCGGAGCGTCGACACCGATGACAACGGTCGTCTTGGCGGCGCCGCTGCTGTCCCCGCTGCCCTTCTTGTCGTCGCTCCGCGATCCGCAGGCGGTGAGGGTGAGGGCTCCAGTGGTGAGTACGGCGGTCAGTACAAGCAAGGAACGGTGTCGCACGATCAGTCCTTTCCCCTGGCGCGGCCGTCTCTGATGAGACGCCGAGTCGCGCGCTGGAACCCGAACTGACAAATCCGGAGGCGCGGTGACTGGCCGTGACTCTAGGCGCGTGGAGCTGAGTCAGGCAGAGGTGAAGGGAAGAGTGTGACTGTCTTGTTATGCCGGAAGGAAACTCTTGAGGTTCTGCTGAGGTTGGCGGAGGGATTTGGGTGCTTTGCTCCGGCGTCCGCATGATGAGAACGCGCACTTCCGGCCAAGGGTAGGGGACTTGGGGGCGGCCGGGAGGCGATGTGGCCGCGGCAGGAATGTCAGGAGATTCAGAGGGTAAGCACCTGTCGGAGTACCGCCCTGATTCCGTATTGCGTTCGCGTTACATAGCGTTAAGTTTTTCGATTCGCCGGCCAAAGGCCCCGCCATTGCCGCTGCCGAAATCGGCGGCAAAGGCGGCCGACGACGACGCCCCGCCCGGCGAATGCCGAACGGGGCGTGATGTGCGCGGCGGGTGAATCCGCGCCGTACAGGTCAGGATTTCGGCGAATCGTCCTCGCCGATGTGGTGGACCCGGACCATGTTGGTGGTGCCCGGCATGCCGGGGGGCGAACCGGCCGTGATCACCACGATGTCGCCCTTCTTGCAGCGGCCGATCCGCAGCAGCTGCTCGTCCACCTGTTGGACCATCTCGTCGGTGGTCTGCACCATCGGGCCGAGGAAGGTCTCCACTCCCCAGGTCAGATTCAACTGCGAGCGGGTCGCGGGCTCCGGGGTGAAGGCGAGCAGGGGGATCGGCGAGCGGTAGCGGGACAGCCGGCGGACGGTGTCGCCGGACTGAGTGAAGGCGACCAGGAAGCGGGCGCCGAGGAAGTCGCCCATCTCGGCGGCGGCGCGGGCCACGGCGCCGCCCTGGGTACGGGGCTTGTTCCGGTCGGTGAGCGGCGGCAGGCCGGTGGCGAGCACCGCGTCCTCGGCCGCGGACACGATCCGCGACATCGTCTTGACGGTCTCGATCGGATACTTGCCGACGCTGGTCTCACCGGAGAGCATCACCGCGTCCGTGCCGTCCATCACGGCGTTGGCGACGTCGCTGGCCTCGGCGCGGGTGGGGCGGGAGTTGTCGATCATCGAGTCGAGCATCTGGGTGGCGACGATGACCGGCTTCGCGTTGCGCTTGGCGAGCTTGATCGCGCGCTTCTGCACCATCGGGACGGCTTCCAGCGGCATCTCGACGCCGAGGTCGCCGCGCGCGACCATGATCCCGTCGAACGCGTCGACGATCCCTTCGAGGGCGTCGACCGCCTGCGGCTTCTCGACCTTGGCGATCACCGGGACCCGGCGGCCCTCCTCGGCCATGATCCGCAGCACGTCCTCGACGTCCCGGCCGGTGCGGACGAAGGACAGCGCGATGATGTCGGCGCCGATCCGCAGGCCCCAGCGCAGGTCCCTGATGTCCTTGTCGGACAGCGCGGGCACCGACACGGCGACACCGGGGAGATTCAGCCCCTTGTTGTCGGAGACCATCCCGCCCTCGATGACCATGGTGTGCACCCGCGGTCCCTCGACATCGGTGACCTCCAGGGTGACGCGCCCGTCGTCCACCAGGATGCGCTCGCCGCGGGCGACGTCCGCGGACAGTCCCTTGTACGTCGTCCCGCAGATCTGCTGGTCGCCCTCGATGTCGTCCACGGTGATCGTGAACTCGTCGCCGCGTTCGAGTAGTACAGGTCCTTCGGCGAAACGTCCGAGCCTGATCTTCGGGCCCTGAAGGTCAACCATGATGCCCACGCTGCGACCGGTCTCGTCCGCGGCTTTGCGGACTCGTCGGTAGCGGTCCTCGTGCTCCGCGTACGCTCCATGGCTCAGATTCAGTCGTGCCACGTCCATTCCGGCCTCGACCAGTGCTTTGATCTGGTCGTAGGAGTCGGTGGCGGGGCCCAGTGTGCAGACAATTTTGGCTCGGCGCATGTGTCGAGAGTATGACCTACTCGTTGGTAGGGAACACGCTCACGGCAACTGCCCAACGACGTCTGGATTAACGCTTGTTGACAAGTGTCGAAGTGTGCGGCCCCCCGCTCCGATGAGCACTCCTGTCACCCCCGCACCCGCTGAGCACGTCTTACGCGCCCGGAATCGCGCGTCGGCCGCACCGTGCGTGTCACGCGCGGGACATCTTCCGGTTACGTGTGGGGGGTGTCGCCGGGTGGGGCGGGCGGTGCAGAATCTACGCGCGTTGTTCCCGCACCGGGAGCAGACGGGAACGAGGAGACGACAGATGGCGCTCAACCGCAGGGACTTCATCAACCGCTCGGCCGCCACGGGGGCGGGCGTGGCGCTCGCGGGCACCGCCGGGGCGGTCGTGGGGGCGAGCCCCGCGGAGGCCGCCGACCGGCACCACGGACACGGCCACGGGAAGCCCAAGACGTTCAGCCTGCGGGTGCTGGGCACCACCGACCTGCACGGACACGCCCTGAACTGGGACTACTTCACGAACGCCGAGTACGACGACGCGACCCACAACGACATCGGCCTCGCCAAGGTCTCCACCCTCGTCGCGCACGCCCGCGCCGAGAAGGGCCACGACCGCACGCTGCTGATCGACGCGGGCGACATCATCCAGGGCACGCAGCTCTCGTACTACTACGCGCGGGTCGAGCCGATCACCGGCGCCCGCCGCGGCCCCAAGCACCCGATGGCGCTGGCCATGAACCACATGAAGTACGACGCGGCGGCGCTGGGCAACCACGAGTTCAACTACGGCATCCCGCTGCTGCGCGCCTTCCAGGACCAGTGCGACTTCCCGCTGCTCGCCGCCAACGCGGTGGACGCCAAGACCCTCAAGCCCGCCTTCCCGCCCTACCTGGTCAAGGAGATCCGCGTCCAGGGCGGCCCCCCGGTCAAGGTCGGCATCCTCGGCCTGACCAACCCCGGCATCGCCATCTGGGACAAGGCCAACGTGCAGGGCAAGATGGCCTTCCCCGGCCTGGTCGAGCAGGCGAAGATCTACGTGCCCAAGCTCCGCGCCCTCGGCTGCGACGTGGTGATCTGCACCGACCACTCCGGCCTGGACGGCAGCACCTCGTACGGCGACGCGATCCCGTACCCGGAGAACGCCTCCTCGCTGGTGGCCCAGCAGGTGCCCGGCATCGACGCGATCCTGGTCGGCCACACCCACGTCGAGCGCCCGCAGACGCTCGTCGTCAACGAGAAGACCGGCAAGACCGTCGTGCTGTCCGAGCCCCTGATGTGGGGCATGCGGCTGAGCGTCTTCGACATCGACCTGGAGTTCAGCCGCGGCCGGTGGGAGGTCACCTCCGTCAAGGCCGAGGTGCGCAACGCCAACACCGTCGCCGAGGACCCGGTCGTGGCCAAGCTGGTGCGCGACGAGCACAACAAGGTCGTCGCGTACGTCAACCAGATCATCGGCACCTGCACCGCGACGATGTCCGCGGCCGAGTCCACGTACAAGGACACGCCGATCATCGACTTCCTCAACCTGGTGCAGGCCGACACGGTGAAGGCGGCGCTCGCCGGTACCGCGTACGCCGACCTGCCGGTGCTCTCCGAGGCGTCGCCGTTCTCCCGCACCGCCGCGATCCCGGCGGGGCAGGTCTCGCTGCGCGACGTGGCGGGGCTGTACGTCTACGAGAACACCCTGGACGCCAAGCTGCTCACCGGCGCCCAGGTCAAGGACTACCTGGAGTGGTCGGCGGCGTACTACGCGCAGACCGCGCCGGACGCGCCCGTCGACGTCACCAAGATCACCAACGCCAACAACACCCCCGACTACAGCTACGACATCCTCAGCGGCGTGTCGTACGACATCGACATCGCGCAGCCGGTCGGCTCCCGGATCGTCAACCTCACGCACGGCGGCGCGCCGGTCGACCCGGCCGCGCGGTTCGTGCTCGCGGTCAACAACTACCGCTCCGGCGGCGGCAGCAACTACCCGCACGTGGCCACCGCCCAGTCGGTGTGGTCCAACTCGGACGAGATCCGCAACACGATCATCGCCTGGGTGCAGGCGCACGGCACGATCGACCCGACGACGTTCGGCGGCGACGAGTGGCGCCTCACCCGCGCCGGAGTGCCGCTGTTCGCGTAGGGACGTCACTGGCGGCGGCGCCGTCGAGACCGAAGGTGGTGAAGGCCGTCCTGGCCGGCAGCGGGTAGTGCTCCGCGCCGGTCAGGAGGCCGGTCAGGTCGTTGAGGATGACCGCGGAGCGCCAGGCCGCCAGGCCCAGGTCGGGCGCGCCGATCCCGTGGCTGTGCCGCTCCGCGTTCTGCACGTAGATCCGGCCGGTGACCGCCCGGTCCAGCTCCAGCCGGTGCCGCGCGTCGATCCGCGGCCGGTTGGCGGAGTCCCGCTTCAGGTACGGGTCGAGCGGCGCGAGCAACTGGTCGAGCGGGCGCTCCCGGTAGCCGGTCGCCAGCACCACCGCGTCGGTCATCAGCCGGGTACGGGTGCCCTGTTCGACGTGTTCCAGGTGCAGTTCGATGCTCTGGGTGCCGATCCGGCCCGCGGTCCGCACGGTGACGCCGGGCGTCAGCACCGCGTCCGGCCAGCCGCCGTCGAGCGTACGGCGGTACAGCTCGTCGTGGATCGCGGTGATCGTGGCGTCGTCGATGCCCTTGTGCAACTGCCACTGCCGCGGCACCAGTCGGTCGCGCACCGGCTCCGGCAGACCGTGGAAGTACCGCGTGTAGTCCGGGGTGAAGTGTTCGAGGCCCAGTTTGCTGTACTCCATCGGCGCGAAGGCGGGCGTACGCGCCAGCCACGTCAGCCGCTCCCGGCCGGCGGGACGCGCCCGCAGCAGGTCGAGGAAGATCTCGGCGCCGGACTGTCCGGAGCCGACGACGGTGATGTGCTCGGCGTCCAGCAGCCGTTCGCGCTGCTTGACGTAGTCCGCGGAGTGCACGACGGGTACGGTCGGCGCCTGCGCGAGCGGGCGCAGGGGCTCCGGTACGTAAGGGGCCGTGCCGATCCCCACCACCAGGTGCCGGGCGTACGTGCGGCCCAGCGCCTCGGCCTCGCCGTGCTCGTCCAGGTGCGTGTGGTCGACCTCGAAGTGGCCGCGCTCCGCGTTCCAGCGCACGGCGTCGACCTGCTGCCCGAAGTGCGTACTGGGCAGCCCCTCGGCGGCCCACCGGCAGTAGGCGTCGTATTCGGCGCGGTGCACATGGAAGCGCTCGGCGAAGTAGAAGGGGAACAGCCGCTCGCGGGTCTTGAGCCAGCTCAGGAAGGACCAGCGGCTCGCGGGGTCCGCGAGGGTCACCAGGTCGGCCAGGAAGGGGACTTGGAGGGTGGCGCCGTCGATCAGCAGACCGGGGTGCCACTGGAAGGAGGACCGCTGGTCGTAGAAGGCGGCGGTGAGGTCGGGCACGCCGTCGGCGAGGGCGGCGAGCGAGAGGTTGAACGGGCCGATGCCGATGCCGAGCAGGTCGAAGGGGGGCGGCTGCGATTCGGCGGGGGGCGCGGCGGGGGCCGGGGCGCGGTCGGGTCCTTGCGCCTGTGCGGGAACCGTCGTCGGGTGGGGGACCGGCGCGGGGGCCGGGGCGCCGGCTGGTCGCGCCGTTCCGCGGGCCTCGTGCGAGGCGTCGTCGTGCGAGGGCGTCATCGGGGGGTGGTGCCTTCCGTGGTCAGGGGAGGTGTCGGGTGCGGCAAGCGGGCCTCGGGTGCCGGTGGCTCGGCGGACTCGGCGGGCGCAGCGGGCTCCGGGGGCTCGGCGGCCAGGGCGACGAGCGCGTCGAGGTCCGCCGCGGTGAGGTACGGGTTCAGCAGCGTCGCCTTGAGCCACAGCCGCCCGCCGACGTGGGCGCGGCCCAGCACCGCCCGGCCGTCGTACAGCAGGCGGCGGCGCAGCGCGGCGATCGCCTCGTCGGTGGCGCCGCGCGGCCGGAACAGCACGGTGCTGATGGCGGGGTGCGCGTACAGCGTCAGGTCCGGGTGGCGTTCGATCCGCTCCGCCAGCTCACGGGCCGACGCGCAGACGGCGTCGACCAGCTGCCCCATCCCCTCACGGCCGAGCGCCCGCAGGGTGACGGCGATCTTCAGGACGTCGGGGCGGCGGCTGGTGCGCAGCGAACGGCCCAGCAGGTCGGGCAGCCCGGCCTCGGTGTCGTCGGCCGCGTTCAGATAGTCGGCGCGGTGGTCGAGCGGGCGCAGCGCGGCGGCGTCGGGTACGACCAGCAGTCCCGCGGCGACTGGCTGCCAGCCGAGCTTGTGCAGGTCGACGGTGACCGAGACGGCCTGGTCGAGGCCCGCGAGCTTGGCCGCTTCGCGGTCGCTGAACAGCAACGGGCCGCCGTACGCGGCGTCCACGTGCAACTCGGCGTCGTGCCGGGCGGCGGCGGCTGCCAGCGCGGGCAGCGCGTCGATCGCACCGGTGTCCGTGGTGCCCGCGGTCGCGACCAGCAGCACGTGCGGCGCGAGGCCGCGCAGGACGGACTCCACGGCCGCCGGGTCCAGTACGCCGCCGGGTGTGGCGAGCACCACCGGACGGGGCAGGCCGAGCAGCCAGGTCGCGCGGGCCACGCTGTGGTGCGCGTTCGACCCGCACACCACCTGCACCGGGCGGCGGCCCGCACGCGCCGCACGCTCCCTGGCCAGCAGCAGCGCGAGCTGGTTCGACTCCGTGCCGCCGGTCGTGACCAGCGCGTCGGGAGCGTCGTGGCCGGGGTACACCAGGGCCGCCAGTGCCGCCGTGACGCGGGCCTCCAACGCCGTGGCGGCGGGGGCCTGGTCCCAGGAGTCCATGGACGGGTTCAGTACGGACGCGGCGAAGTCGGCCGCCGCGGCCATGGCCAGGGGCGGGCAGTGCAGATGCGCGACGCAGCCCGGTTCCGCCGGGTCGGCGGCGCCCTCCGCGACGGCGCGCACCAGTGTGCGCAGGGCTTCTTCCGCTCCGGTGCCGGTGCGGGGCAGCGGCTGGCCCGTCCGGGCCAGCCGCGCCGCCACCGCGGCGGGGCCGCCGCTGGGCAGGGGGCCGCCGCGGGTCGCCGCGCCTTCCGCGAGGGCCGCGCGGGTCGTTTCGAGCAACGGCCCGAGTTCTGCGGGTCCTTGGCGGCCCCCGGCCAGTTGTGGCTTCGCCATGAGTCGTTGCCGCCTGTCGTCGCCGGTACCTCTCCGTACTCAACGACGCCGAACGCCAACGGGTATCGCCCCCCGTACCTTCGCCCTGCGCAGGCCCCTGTTTCCAGCCGCGCCCCCCGTGCGCCCACCTCGCGCAGGACGCTGCTCTCGGGGGCGCCCCCCCGCGTCCACCTTGCGCAGGACGGTGCTCTCAGGGGCCCCCCCGCGTCCACCTTGCGTAGGGCCTGCTTTTAGGGGCGCGGGGAACTGCGCGACCAGCCCCCACCGGGCTTTCAGCCCGAAAACAACCGCAACTGCCCCGCTGGGGCCGGTTTTCACCCGCGCCACCGCGCGGGCTGAGCGCGCAGTTCCTCCCCCAGCTAACGCTGGGAGGTGCCCCCAGCGCCCCTAAAAGACCGGCCCACCGCCCCAGGCAAAGCAACCGCCCTGGGGCGCGAGGCCGCGCAGTTCCCCGCGCCCCTAAAAACACGTGGCTGGCGCCCCGGCAAAGCAACCGCCCTGGGGCGCAAGGCCCTAAAAGACCGGCGTGCCGCCTAGCGCAAGGGAACCGTCCTGGGGCGCGAGGTCGCGCGGGTCCCGCGCCCCTGGAGAGATCGGCCCACCGGGCCCGGTGAAGGAGCCGTCTCGGGGGGCTGGGCTACCAGGTGGACCTGATGCGCGCGGCACGCGAGAGGTCGTCGAGGCGGTCGGTGAGGGCACGGCGGAGAGCGGGGATGAGGGTGGGGTCGGAGAGAGCGGTGCGGCCGAGTTCGAGGGCGGATTCGGTGACGACCTCCGAGGGGAAGCCATAGCGGCTGATGGCCTCGGCGATGGCCGCGCCGCGACGGCCGGTGACGGCGATGGCGTCGGGGTAGAAGCGCGGGACGAACGGGCTGAGCAGGGCGTCCTGTTCGGGGTGCCAGAAGCCCTGGGCGGTGGCCGCGAAGAGGTAGTTGGACAGGGTGTCGTCGTGGAACATCGACGCCCAGGCGGCCTCCTTCGCCGCCTCGTCCGGCAGGGCGGCCCGGCAGCGGGCGGCGCCCTCACGACCGGTGCCGCTGGGGTCGCGGGCCAGCTCGGCGTCGATGTCGGCGGCGGTGGCGTGCCCGAGGACGGCGAGCCGCAGCAGCGCCTTCCAGCGCAGCTCGGCGTCGAGATCCGCGGCACCGGGAATCTTGCCGTCGTCGTACCACTCGCGCAGTACGGCCGCCTCGCCCGCGGTGACGGCGCTGTCGATGAGCGTGCGGGTGGCGGTGAGCCGGACCCCGGGGCCGCCGTCGGCGAGCAGCGCCCGGCTGGTGGCGGCGAGCTTGCCGAGGGCGTCGGGGCGCAGCGCCGGGTCGAGGTAGCGGTCGGCGACCTGCGTACGCGCGAAGGTGAGGACCGCCTCGACCAGCGCCGGGTCGGTCTCGGCGGGCAACTGCCGTGCGACCAGGGCCAGATAGTCGCGCGGGGCGATCTTCGCGTCGCGTACGAGATCGCGGGCCGCGCACCAGGTGACGGCCCGGCTGAGCGGTTCGGGCAGCCCGCTGAGCGTCTCCTCCAGCGTCTCCCAGGTGTGTTCGTCGAAGCGGACCTTGGCGAAGGAGAGGTCGCCGTCGTTGAGCAGCACCACATCGGGCCGGGTGCCGGGCAGTTCGTGCGCGCTGACGGCGGCGTTCGCGTCGATGTCGACGGTGAGCCGGTCGCGCAGCACGAGCCGCGCGGGGTCGTCGGCGGCCCGGTCGTACAGGCCGACGGCGATCCGGTGCGGGCGGTCTCCGCTGTGGCTGATCTCCAGCCGCCAGCCGCTGTCGGAGGTGGCCACGGTGGCGGGCGTGAGCGTGTCGACGCCGCTGGTGCGCAGCCAGGCGGCGGCCCAGCCGGGCACGTCGCGTTCGGTGGCGCCGGCCAGCGAGTCGATGAAGTCGGCGAGGTTGGCGTTGCCGAAGCGGTGCCGGGCGAAGTGCTCGTTGATCCCGGCGAGGAAGTCCTCCTGGCCGAGCCAGGCGACGAGTTGGCGCAGCGCGGAGGCGCCCTTGGCGTACGAGATGCCGTCGAAGTTGTTGAGCGCGGAGGCGGTGTCGGGCACGGCCTCGGGGTCGGGGGCCACCGGGTGGGTGGAGGGCCGCTGGTCGGCGTCGGTGCCCCACGCCTTGCGGGCGACGGCGAAGTCGGTCCAGGTGCCGGTGAAGTCGGTGGCCTCGGACAGGACTTGGAAGCCCATGTACTCGGCGAAGGACTCGTTCAGCCAGATGTCGTCCCACCAGCGCAGCGTCACCAGGTCGCCGAACCACATGTGCGCCATCTCGTGCGCGATGACGACGGCCCGGAACTGCGCCTCGGTGGGCGTGAAGGCCGAGCGGAAGACGAACTCGTCGCGGAAGGTGACCAGTCCGGGGTTCTCCATCGCGCCCGCGTTGAACTCGGGGACGAACGCCTGGTCGTAGGAGTCGAAGGGGTACGGCTCCGCGAACAGCTCGTGGTAGCGGTCGAAGCAGCGGCGGGTGATGTCGAACAGCTCGTCGGCGTCCCGGTCCAGGTGCGGGGCGAGCGAGCGGCGGCAGTGCAGGCCGAAGGGCAGCCCGGCGTGCTCGGTGCGTACCGAGTGCCAGGGTCCCGCGGCGACGGCGAGCAGATACGTGGAGATCGGCGGGGTCGCGGCCATCGTCCAGCGCCCGTCGCCCGCGGGCGTCTGGCCGGTACGGGTGGTGAGCGCGTTGCCGAGGACCGTCCACTGCGGCGGCGCGGTCACCGTGACCTCGAACACGGCCTTGAGGTCCGGCTGGTCGAAGGCGGCGGCGACGCGCTGCACGTCTTCCATGAAGAGCTGGGTGTAGACGTACGTCTCCCCGTCGGCGGGGTCGGTGAAGCGGTGCATGCCCTCGCCGGTGTGCGAGTACCGCATGTCGGCCTCGACCCGCAGTTCGTGGTCCCCTGCGGCGAGGCCGGGCAGCGGGAGGCGGTTGTCGTCCAGCGTGGCCGGGTCGAGTTCCGTGCCGTCGAGCACGACGCGGCGCAGTGCGGCGGGCTTGAGTTCCGCGAAGGTGTCGCAGGCGCGGTCGGCGGTGAAGGTGATCACCGAGGTCGAGCCGAAGACGTCCTCCCCTCGGGTGAGATCGAGGTCGATCGCGTAGTGGCGGACGGTCAGATCGCTGGCGCGGGTCTCGGCCTCGGCGCGGGTCAGAGCAGGCATGTCGCACATGCTGCCGCACGTCGGCGGCTCCGTCACCTGGTACCCCCGCGAGGCCGCCGCCGCGGGACGCCGAGGCCGCCGATGGCGGCGACAACGGCGCGGGCCGACGCGTAGGCTCGGTGGGTACGGGGAGGTGTTCATGGCCGAGCAGGCTGGACCCAGCGCGTCGTCGACGGCCGGTGGCGGGGCCATCGTGCACGGTTTCCCGCACATCGACACGGTGCGGTCCGCGCTCACCGCGCTCTACCGGCGGCTGTCCGGCGACGGGGTGGCCAGGTTCGCCACCAGCGTCCATCCCGAACTGGTGGACTTCCCCGCGGACGAGGACCTGTATCTGGGCGCGCAGCGGGTGGCGCGGGTCATGGTGCAGCACTTCCGGCTGCCGGACGCCCGGATGGTCGTGAGCTTCCGCGACATGGTGCACGCGGGCAATGTGGAGCTGGCCGCGGGGCCCGAGTACTTCATCGAGCTGCACTCGCGGTTCAGGACCGACCGGCGCGATGTCGGGGCGGCGCTCGCCCACGAGGTCATGCACGTCTACCTGCACCGGCTCGGTCTGGAGTTCCCCGGCACCCGGGACAACGAGATTCTGACCGACACCGCCACCGCGTATCTGGGCGCGGGCTGGCTGCTGCTGGACGCGTACCGCGAGGAGGCCGCGATCCGCGGCGAGCGGCTGATGATGTCGGCGTACAAGCTCGGCTATCTCACGCCGGAGGAGTTCGGCTACGTGCTGGCCAAGCGCGCGGCGGCCTTCGGCGACGACATCGAGCCGTGGTTCCGCAGCGCCCAGGCCCGCGACGCCTATCGCGCGGGGCTGGCCCGCGCCCAGCAGGACGTGCGCCGCGCTCCCCTGGCCGCGTCGGGCTGGGCGGCCCGCCGCCGGTACGCCAAGGACCGCCGCGCGCTGGCCTCCGGCCCGGACTACACGTTCGAGGCCGCGCCCTCGGGCACGGTACGGGTCTCCTTCCCGTGCCCCACCTGCTTCCAGCGCATCCGCGTCCCCTGCCGGGGGCGCCTGCGCGCCCGGTGCGCCCTGTGCAAGACGGAGCTGGACGTCGACACGTGACCCTGCCGGGGGCGCGCTGTTCGCACGGCGGGTTCGTGCCGCGTAGGGCGCGGCACCGCCCCGCCGCGAGGGAAAAGCACAACGCCCGCCTCCTTGGTCGGGGAGTGGCGGGCGCTGCGGTGTTGCGCGCTCCACACGCCATTGTGCGGAGCGGGGTGGGACAGTCGGGACCGTCCGGACGCGACGTCAGACCATGAGGGGCCGGTCGGTCGGGCGGATGGGGGCGTGCAGGGCCGAGGCCAGGCCGGTGAGGTAGGAGTCGACGGCCTTCGCGGCGGAGCGGCCCTCGGCGATGGCCCAGACGATGAGCGACTGGCCGCGCCCGGCGTCACCGGCGACGAAGACACCGTCGACGTTGGTCGCGTACGAGGCGTCGCGCGCGATGTTGCCGCGGGCGTCCAGCGCGAGACCGAGCTGGTCGACCAGGCCGTTGGACTGGTCGGTGCCGGTGAAGCCCATCGCGAGGGTGACCAGCTCGGCGGGGATGACCCGCTCGGTGCCCTCCCGCGGGACGAACTTCCCGTCCTGGAAGGCCACCTCGACCAGGTGCAGCGCCTTGACGTTGCCGTTCTCGTCGCCCTCGAACTTCATGGTGTTGACGGCGTAGACCCGCTCGCCGCCCTCCTCGTGCGCCGAGGTCACCTTGTAGACGGCGGGCATCGTCGGCCACGGCTGGCCCGCGGGCCGGTCGTCGGACGGCCGCGGCATGATCTCGAGCTGGGTGACCGAGGCCGCGCCCTGCCGGTGGGCGGTGCCGACGCAGTCCGCGCCGGTGTCGCCGCCGCCGATGACGACCACGTGCTTGCCCTGCGCGGTGATCGGCGGGGAGACGAAGTCGCCCTCCTGCACCTTGTTGGCCAGCGGGAGGTACTCCATGGCGAAGTGGATGCCGCCCAGCTCACGGCCGGGTGCGGGCAGGTCGCGGGAGACGGTCGCGCCGGCCGCGATGACCACCGCGTCGTACCGCTTGGCGAGCTTGGCCGCGTCGAGGTCGACGCCGATCTGCACTCCGGTGCGGAATTTGGTGCCCTCGGCGCGCATCTGCTCGATGCGCCGGTTGATGTGCCGCTTCTCCATCTTGAACTCGGGGATGCCGTAGCGCAGCAGTCCGCCGATCCGGTCGGCGCGCTCGTAGACCGCGACGGTGTGCCCGGCGCGGGTGAGCTGCTGGGCGGCGGCCAGGCCCGCGGGGCCCGAGCCGATCACGGCGACGGTCTTGCCGGACAGCCGGTCCGGCGGCTGCGGGGTGACGTCGCCGTTGTCCCACGCCTTGTCGATGATGGTGACTTCGACGTTCTTGATGGTGACGGCGGGCTGGTTGATGCCCAGCACGCAGGCCGACTCGCACGGCGCGGGGCACAGCCGCCCGGTGAACTCCGGGAAGTTGTTGGTGGCGTGCAGCCGCTCGCTGGCCTCGGTCCAGTCCTCGCGGTAGGCGTAGTCGTTCCACTCGGGGATCAGATTCCCCAGCGGACAGCCGTTGTGACAGAACGGGATGCCGCAGTCCATGCAGCGTCCGGCCTGCTTGCTGATGATCGGCAGCAGGCCGCCGGGGACGTAGACCTCTTTCCAGTCCTGCCGGCGCTCCTCGACCGGGCGGGTCGGAGCGGTCTCACGCGGGGTGGTGAGGAAGCCCTTGGGGTCAGCCATTTGCCGCCTCCATCATCTTCGCGGTGGTCTCGGACTCGGAGAGTCCGGCCTGCTCGGCGGCGTTCTTGGCGGCGAGCACTGCCTTGTAGTCCCTCGGCATGACCTTGCCGAAGCGGGTGAGGGCGCCGCCCCAGTCGGCGAGCAGCCGCTCGGCGACGGTGGAGCCGGTCTCCTCGAAGTGGCGGCGCACGACATCGTGCAGCCACGTGATGTCGCCCGCGTCCAGCGACTCGACGCCGACCATCCCGAAGTTGACGGCGCCGGGGTCGAGGTCGAGGACGTAGGCGATGCCGCCGGACATACCGGCCGCGAAGTTGCGCCCGGTGGCGCCGAGGACGACGGCCCGGCCGCCGGTCATGTACTCGCAGCCGTGGTCGCCGACGCCTTCGGAGACGACGGTCGCGCCGGAGTTGCGGACGCAGAACCGTTCGCCGGTACGGCCGCGCAGGAACAGCTCGCCGCTGGTCGCGCCGTACGCGATGGTGTTGCCCGCGATGGTGGAGTACTCGGCGAGGTGGTCGGCGCCGCGGTCGGGGCGGACGATGACCCGGCCGCCGGACAGGCCCTTGCCGACGTAGTCGTTGGCGTCGCCTTCGAGCCGCAGGGTGACGCCCCGGGGCAGGAACGCGCCGAAGGACTGGCCGG
Source organism: Streptomyces sp. NPDC008079 (assembly GCF_042957385.1). Taxonomy (NCBI): domain Bacteria; kingdom Bacillati; phylum Actinomycetota; class Actinomycetes; order Kitasatosporales; family Streptomycetaceae; genus Streptomyces; species Streptomyces sp. NPDC008079. Next base: position 348,363 of record NZ_JBIBIC010000002.1, on the reverse strand, counting down.
CGGAGCCGGTGAAGGTGACGTCGATGGTGTCGTCGGGCAGGCCCGCGCCGCCGTACTTCTTGGTCACCTCGTGGCCGAGCATGGTGCCGACCGTGCGGTTGACGTTGCGGATCGGCACCTGCGCGCGGACCGGGGCGCCGGACTCCAGCGCCTCGGCGGCGAGCCGGATCAGCTCGTTGTCCAGGGCGCGGTCCAAGCCGTGGTCCTGCTCGACGGTACGGTGCAGCACCGCGCCCTCGGGCAGCTCCGGCACGTACAGCAGCGGGGCGAGGTCGAGGCCCTGCGCCTTCCAGTGCTCCACGGCGTGGTCGGCGTCGATCAGCTCGGCGTGGCCGACGGCTTCCTCGATGGAGCGGAAGCCCAGCTCGGCGAGGATCTCGCGGACCTCCTCCGCGATGAACTCGAAGAAGTTCACGACGAATTCGGGCTTGCCGGTGAAGCGGTCGCGCAGCACCGGGTTCTGGGTGGCGACGCCGACCGGACAGGTGTCGAGGTGGCAGACGCGCATCATGACGCAGCCGGAGACCACCAGCGGCGCGGTCGCGAAGCCGAACTCCTCGGCCCCGAGGAGCGCGGCGATGACGACGTCCCGGCCGGTCTTGAGCTGGCCGTCGGTCTGCACGACGATACGGTCCCGCAAGCCGTTGAGCAGCAGCGTCTGCTGGGTCTCGGCCAGGCCCAGCTCCCAGGGGCCGCCCGCGTGCTTGAGCGAGGTGAGCGGCGAGGCGCCCGTACCGCCGTCGTGTCCCGAGATCAGGACGACGTCCGCGTGGGCCTTGGACACACCGGCCGCGACGGTGCCGACGCCGACCTCGGAGACCAGCTTGACGTGAACGCGCGCCTTGGGGTTGGCGTTCTTCAGGTCGTGGATGAGCTGGGCGAGGTCCTCGATGGAGTAGATGTCGTGGTGCGGCGGCGGCGAGATCAGGCCGACGCCCGCGGTGGAGTGCCGGGTGCCGGCGATCCACGGGTAGACCTTGTGGCCGGGGAGCTGACCGCCCTCGCCGGGCTTGGCGCCCTGGGCCATCTTGATCTGGATGTCGTCGGCGTTGACCAGGTACTCCGACGTCACGCCGAAGCGGCCGGAGGCGACCTGCTTGATGGCGCTGCGCCGGGCCGGGTCGTACAGCCGGTCGGCGTCCTCGCCGCCCTCACCGGTGTTGGACTTGCCGCCGAGCTGGTTCATGGCGATGGCCAGCGTCTCGTGCGCCTCGCGCGAGATCGAGCCGTACGACATGGCGCCGGTGGAGAAGCGCTTGACGATCTCGGAGACCGGCTCGACCTCGTCGATCGGGACCGGGCCGCGGTCGTTCTTCAGCCCGAACAGGCCGCGCAGCGTCATCAGCCGCTCGGACTGCTCGTTCACCCGCTGCGTGTACTGCTTGAAGATGTCGTAGCGCCGGGTGCGGGTGGCGTGCTGGAGCCGGAAGACGGTGTCGGGGTCGAACAGGTGCGGTTCGCCCTCGCGTCGCCACTGGTACTCGCCGCCGATGTCGAGCCTGCGGTGCGCGGCGGCGATGCCGGACAGCGGGTACGCCTTGGCGTGCCGGGCGGCGACCTCCTGCGCGACGACGTCGATGCCCGCGCCGCCGATCTTGGTGTCGGTGCCGTGGAAGTAGCTGTCGACGAAGTCGGACTCCAGGCCGACCGCCTCGAAGACCTGCGCGCCGCGGTAGGAGGCGACGGTGGAGATGCCCATCTTGGACATGACCTTCAGCACGCCCTTGCCGAGCGCCTTGATCAGGTTCTTCAGCGCGGTCTCGACCTCGACGCCGGGCAGGAAGGTGCCCGCCCTGACCAGGTCCTCGACGGACTCCATGGCCAGGTAGGGGTTGACGGCCGCGGCGCCGTAGCCGATGAGCAGCGCCACGTGGTGCACCTCGCGCACGTCGCCCGCCTCGACGAGGAGGCCGACCTGGGTGCGCTGCTTGGTGCGGATCAGGTGGTGGTGCACGGCGGAGGTGAGCAGCAGCGACGGGATCGGCGCGTGCTCGGCGTCGGAGTGCCGGTCGGAGAGCACGATCAGGCGGGCGCCGTCCTCTATGGCGGCGTCGGCCTCGGCGCAGATCTCGGCGAGCCGGGCGGCGAGTGCCTGGCCGCCGCCGGTGACCCGGTAGAGGCCGGACAGGGTGGCGCCCTTGAGCCCGGGCAGGTCGCCGTCGGCGTTGACGTGGATGAGCTTGGCCAGCTCGTCGTTGTCGATCACCGGGAACGGCAGGGTGATGTTGCGACAGGAGGCCGGGCTGGGCTCCAGCAGGTTGCCCGACGGGCCGATGGTGGAGATCAGCGAGGTGACCAGTTCCTCGCGGATGGCGTCCAGCGGCGGGTTGGTGACCTGCGCGAAGAGCTGGGTGAAGTAGTCGAAGAGCAGCCGGGGGCGCTCGGAGAGCGCCGCGATCGGCGAGTCGGTGCCCATCGAGCCGAGCGGTTCGCCGCCGGTCCTGGCCATCGGCGCGAGGATGATCCGCAGCTCTTCCTCGGTGTAGCCGAAGGTCTGCTGGCGGCGGGTGACCGAGGCGTGGGTGTGCACGATGTGCTCGCGCTCGGGCAGGTCGGAGAGGTTGATCAGCCCGGCTTCCAGCCAGTCGGCGTACGGGTTCTCCGCGGCGATGCCCGCCTTGATCTCGTCGTCCTCGACGATCCGGTGCTGGACGGTGTCGACCAGGAACATCCGGCCGGGCTGGAGGCGGCCCTTGCGGGTCACCTTCTCCGGGGCGATGTCCAGGACGCCGGACTCGGAGGCGAGCACGACCAGGCCGTCGTCGGTGACCCAGTAGCGGCCGGGGCGCAGGCCGTTGCGGTCCAGGACCGCGCCGACGACGGAGCCGTCGGTGAAGGTGACGCAGGCCGGGCCGTCCCAGGGCTCCATCAGCGTGGAGTGGTACTGGTAGAAGGCGTGCCGCGCCGGGTCCATCGACTCGTGGTTCTCCCACGCCTCGGGGATCATCATCAGCACGCTGTGCGGCAGCGACCGGCCGCCGAGGTGCAGCAGTTCCAGCACCTCGTCGAAGGACGCGGTGTCGGAGGCGCCGGGCGTACAGATCGGGAAGATCCGCTCCAGGTCGCCGCCCTGGCCGCCGCCCGCCGGGCCGAAGAGGTCGCTGGCGAGCTGCGACTCGCGGGCCCGCATCCAGTTCCTGTTGCCCTTGACGGTGTTGATCTCACCGTTGTGCGCGACGAAGCGGTACGGGTGGGCGAGCGGCCAGCTCGGGAAGGTGTTGGTGGAGAAGCGCGAGTGGACCAGCGCGATGGCGGTGGCGAACCGCGGGTCGGACAGGTCGGGGAAGAACGGTTCGAGCTGCCCCGTGGTCAGCATGCCCTTGTACACGATCGTGCGTGCGGACAGCGACGGGAAGTACACGTCGGCCTCGCGCTCGGCGCGCTTGCGCAGGACGAAGGCGGGCCGGTCGAGGTCGATGCCGGAGGCGGCGCCGGCGCTGTCGGCGACGAAGAGCTGCGAGAAGTACGGCATCGTCGAGCGGGAGGTGGTGCCCAGCAGTTCGGGGGCGACCGGGACCTCGCGCCAGCCGAGTACGGTCAGGCCCTCTTCCGCGGCGATCCGCTCGATGGCGTCGACGGCCTTGGCGCGGTCCTCGGTCTCGACCGGGAGGAAGGCGAGGCCGACCGCGTAGTGGCCCTGGTCGGGCAGCGCGAAGCCGGCGGCCTCGCGCAGGAAGGCGTCCGGGATCTGGAGGAGGATGCCCGCGCCGTCACCCGAGTCGGGCTCGGCGCCGGTGGCACCACGATGCTCCAGATTGCGCAGAACGGTCAGCGCCTGCTCCACGAGCCCATGGCTCGCCTCGCCGGTGAGGGTGGCCACGAAACCGACGCCACAGGCGTCGTGCTCGTTGCGGGGGTCGTACATCCCCTGCGGGGCGGGGCGCCCGTCCATGAACGCGGAACGCGAACGCATGGCTCTCCCGTCGTCGTCTTTGGCTTGTATGCATTGCCTGTTCCCAGGCATGCGCAACAGGGACGACGTTGGCCCTCTGCGATTTCGTGCAGGTTACATGATGGACGAGTGTTCGAGAAGCGGATACTCAGTTCCAGCATGTGGACATGATGAGGGGTGGAGCGAACAGATCAGGCCAGCGCCGTGTCGGAGGTTTTCCGGCCGGGTCCAGCGCGCTACCGGGCCGCTTTCTGCCGGTGCGCCACCGGGTAATGCCCCGTGCGACGGCTACTGAAACGACGGGGAAACATGAGGCTTGTGGCCGCTGGTTTCCTGTGGGTTTCCCGAGTCCGGTGGAGCGGGCGCACGGCACATCGCCGATCACCCGATCGGACCAGTGGGCCGACCGCACCGGTCGGCCGTTCAGACCGTTCGGAGTGGTCAGCCGACCGCTGTGCCGATAAGAGCGCCCAATACGAAGGTAACCCCGCCGGCCGCCGCGCCCAACAGCAGCTGCCGAACCCCGCTGTACCACCAGGAACGCGCGGTCACCCGGGCCACGGCCGCACCACAGCCGAACAGTCCGGCCAGCGCGAGGACGGCCGCGGGCCACAGCGAGTCGCCGCCGAGCAGATACGGCAGTACGGGCAGCAGGGCGCCCAGCGCGAAGGCGACGAAGGAGGAGGCCGCCGCGACCAGCGGCGACGGCAGGTCGGTCGGGTCCACGCCCAGTTCCTCACGGGCGTGTATCTCCAGCGCCCGCTCCGGGTCGACGGAGAGCTGCCTGGCCACCTCGCGGGCGAGCTTCGGCTCCACACCGCGCGAGACGTACAGCTCGGCCAGCTCCCGCAGCTCCGCCTCCGGGTGGCGGCGCAGCTCGATCCGCTCGATCTCCAGCTCGGCCTCGACCAGCTCCCGCTGGGAGGCCACCGACGTGTACTCCCCCGCCGCCATCGAGAAGGCGCCCGCCGCCAGGCCCGCGAGCCCGGTCACCACGATGGTGCGCGACGAGACGTCGCCGCCCGCCACTCCCGTCATCAGCGCCAGATTCGACACCAGGCCGTCCATCGCCCCGAACACCGCCGGGCGCAGCCAGCCGCCGCTCACGTCACGGTGCGAGTGGTGCGGTACGTGATACGGCGCCGCCGTCGTCTCCTCGACAGCCGTTGACATCCGTCCCCACCCCTTCCCAGGCAGCCTCCCGCGAGGCCGCACGACCACGAATCCATTCGACCGTACGCTCGAATGCGATGCGCCGCCAGCAAGGAAAGCCTGCCCTGACCTGCCCTTTCTCCTCCTGGAGAAGGTGCGCCGCCACTGCGCGTGACGGGCTTCTCAGGGGCGCGAGATCAGAGCGCCTCGGAGGCTCGCTTCGGGTCGACGGAACCGACGGAAGCCTCGTCCTCGACGGAGGAGGAGTCGACCGCGTCGTCCGCGTCCGCTTCCGCTTCCGGGTCGGACGACGGCGGCGAGGCGTCGTCGGGGCCGTCGCCGGAGGCGAGAGGCTCGATGTTCTCCTCGCGGCCGGGCCGCTTGCGGCCGACGACGACGAGGTACACGACGGCGCCGATGAAGACGACGATCGCGGTCCAGTCGTTGAGCCGCATGCCGAGGATCTGGTGGGCGTAGTCCACGCGCATGTGCTCGATCCAGGCGCGGCCCACCGTGTACGCGGCGACGTAGAGGGCGAAGGCCCGCCCGTGGCCGAGCTTGAAGCGGCGGTCGGCCCAGATGACCAGCAGGGCGACGCCGACGCACCACAGGGACTCGTACAGGAACGTCGGGTGGTACGTGGCGATGTCCGGCGTGCTCTCCGGCCGGTGCGCGGGGTCGATCTTCAGGCCCCAGGGCAGCGTGGTCGGGCCGCCGTACAGCTCCTGGTTGAACCAGTTACCCCAGCGGCCGATCGCCTGGGCGAAGGCGATGCCCGGCGCGATGGCGTCGGCGTAGACCGGCAGCGCGATCCCCCGGCGGCGGCAGGCGATCCAGGCGCCGAGCGCGCCGAAGGCGATGGCGCCCCAGATCCCCAGGCCGCCCTGCCAGATCTTGAAGGCGTCGACCCAGTCCTTGCCACTGGTGAAGTACAGCTCGTAATCGGTGATCACGTGGTACAGCCGACCGCCGACCAGACCGAAGGGCACCGCCCACACGGCGATGTCCGCGACCGTGCCCGCCCGGCCGCCGCGGGCGATCCAGCGCTTGCCGCCGAGCCATACGGCTACGAAGACACCGATGATGATGCAGAACGCGTAGCCGCGCAGCGGAATGGGTCCGAGGTGGACGACTCCGTGCGACGGGCTGGGAATGAATGCGAGTTCCATGGCAATGACCGACGCTACCTTGCCGGGCGGGAAGTGCGGCAACCCGCCCGGCTACGTATGGATAACGGCCGGGACTCCTCCGGCCCCTCCGGGGGAATCCCCGCGGACGCCGAAAGGCCCGGAATCAAGCCTCGGCAGGCCCCTCAGCGGGCCTGTCAGGAGGCCGGAGCGGTGGTCACCGCACCCGCCTTTTTGCCCTTGTTCGCGTCGGTGACCATCTGCTTCAGCGAGTCGGGCGTGAGACTGCTGCCGCTCCCGTAGACGCTCTTGCCGTTGAGCAGGATCGTCGGCGTCGAGTTGAAGCCGGACTTCCCGAAGGCGCTGTTGGACGCCTTCACCCAGCTGTTGTGGGTGCCGCCGTTGACGCACGCGGTGAAGATCGGCGTCTTCAGACCGCTGACCTTGCCCGCCAGGTCGAGCAGGTGGTTCTTGTCGGAGAAGGTGTCGCTCTGCTCCTCCGGCTGATTGTCGTACAGCACATCGTGGTAGGCGCGGAATTTGCCCGCGTCCTGGGCGCAGGCGGCGGCATTGGCGGCGTTCAGCGAGCCGGAGCCGCCGAGATTGCCGTCGATGAGCGTCACCAGGTGGTATTCGGTGCGGATCTGCCCGCTGTCCTCAAGGCTGTGGATGGTCGGGGTGAACGCCTTCTCGAAGGCGTCGCACGCCGGGCAGCGGAAGTCCTCGTAGATCGTCAGCACCGAGGGCGCGTCGGCGGCGCCGACGGGGATGACGAGATTGTCCTTGCCGATGGCGCCCTTGGGCGCGGCGGCCGGGGTGGAGCCGCCGCCGCTGTCCTTGTGGTCGGCGACCACCACCCCGATCACGGCGGCGATGGCCAGCACGGCGACCACCGCGCCCGCGACCACCATGGTGCGCCTGCGTCGGGCGCTGGCCTTCTCTTTTTCACGCTGTTCGTACAGGGCCTCGCGGGCGCTGCGCTTTCCGTCTCGGTTCTTCTGGCTCACATCCCTGACCAACGGTGCGGGAGGGCACTTCAGCGCCTTCCCGCACCGCGATTCGCCCCATCGTGTTACGCCGGGGCCGGTCGTACGGGGCGCGGCCGGTTTCTTTCGTACGGTCGCGGCCGGTGCCGTCAGCCGCGCTTGCGGACGCCCGCGGCCAGTTCCGCCGCCAGTTCCCGTACGGCCGTGAGGGCCGCGGGCAGGTCGCCGTCCGCGTCGAGGATGCGCTTGACGAAGGCCGAACCGACGATCACACCGTCGGCGAAGGCCGCGACCTCGGCGGCCTGCACCGCGTTCGACACGCCCAGGCCCACGCAGACCGGCAGGTCCGTGGTAGCGCGGGTGCGGCGCACGAGGTCGGACGCCTGCTCGCCGACGCTCTCCCGCGTGCCGGTGACACCCATCAGGGAGGCCGCGTAGACGAAGCCGCTGCCCGCCGCGGTGATCTTCGCCAGCCGCTCGTCACGGCTGGAAGGGGCGACGACGAAGACGGTGGCCAGGCCCTGCTGCTCGGCCGCCTTCCGCCATCCCTCGGACTCCTCGACCGGCAGGTCGGGCAGGATGCAGCCCGCGCCGCCCGCCTCGGCCAGCTCGGTCGCGAACCGCTCGGCGCCGTAGCGGTCCACCGGGTTCCAGTACGTCATGACCAGCACCGGCTTGCCGGTGGCCTGGTGCGCCTCGCGTACGGTGCGCAGCACGTCGGCGATCCGCACGTGGTTCTTGTTGAGCGCGATGTCGTCGGCGGTCTGGATGACCGGCCCGTCCAGCACCGGGTCGCTGTGCGGCAGCCCGACCTCGACGATGTCCGCGCCGCCTTCGAAGGCGGCCTTCACGGCCTCGATCCCGCCGTCCACGGTCGGGAAACCGGCGGGCAGATACGCCACGAGCGCGGCCCGCCCCTCGGCCTTGGCGTCGGCCAGCGCCCGGTCCAACAGCTCTACGTTCCCGCTCACTTGACCGCCACCTCGTTGTCCTCGTCGACCTCGGCGGTCGCGTCGTACAGCCCGAAGTAGCGGGCCGCCGTGTCCATGTCCTTGTCGCCGCGGCCGGAGAGGTTCACCAGCACCAGGCCCTCGGGGCCCAGCTCGCGGCCGATCTCCAGGGCCCCGGCCAGGGCGTGCGCGCTCTCGATGGCGGGGATGATGCCCTCGGTACGGGACAGCAGCCGCAGGGCCTGCATCGCCTCGTCGTCGGTGACCGCGCGGTATTCGGCGCGGCCGATGTCCTTGAGGTACGAGTGCTCGGGGCCGACGCCGGGGTAGTCCAGACCCGCCGAGATCGAGTACGGCTCGGTGATCTGGCCCTCGTCGTCCTGGAGGACGTAGGAGCGCGAGCCGTGCAGGATGCCCGGCTCGCCCTCGGTGAGGGTGGCCGCGTGCTCCCCGGTGGCCACGCCGTGGCCCGCGGGCTCGCAGCCGACCAGCCGGACCCCGGTGTCGGGCAGGAAGGCGTGGAAGAGGCCCATGGCGTTGGAGCCGCCGCCGACGCAGGCGACGGCGGCGTCGGGCAGCCGGCCGGTGCGCTCCAGGAGCTGGCGGCGCGCCTCGACGCCGATCACCCGGTGGAAGTCGCGGACCAGCGCGGGGAAGGGGTGCGGTCCCGCGACCGTGCCGAACAGGTAGTGCGTGCGGTCCACGTTGGCGACCCAGTCGCGGAACGCCTCGTTGATGGCGTCCTTCAGCGTCCGGCTGCCGGAGGTCACCGAGACCACCTCGGCGCCGAGCATCCGCATCCGCGCGACGTTGAGCGCCTGGCGCTGGGTGTCGATCTCGCCCATGTAGATCGTGCAGTCGAGGCCGAACAGCGCGCAGGCGGTCGCGGTGGCGACGCCGTGCTGGCCCGCGCCGGTCTCCGCGATCACGCGGGTCTTGCCCATCCGCTTGGTCAGCAGCGTCTGGCCCAGCACGTTGTTGATCTTGTGCGAGCCGGTGTGGTTCAGGTCCTCCCGCTTGAGGAAGACCCGTGCCCCGCCCGCCTGCTCGGCGAACCGGGGGACCTCCGTGAGGGCGCTCGGACGGCCCGCGTAGTTGGCCATCAGGTCGTTCAGCTCGGCCGCGAAGGCGGGGTCGGTCTTCGCCTTCTCGTACTCGACGGCCACCTCGTCCACGGCGGCGACCAGCGCCTCCGGGATGAACTTGCCGCCGAACGCGCCGAAGTAGCCCGCGGGGGTGGGGACGGATCCGTCCGGATCCGGATGGAAGAAGTCGTGCGTTTCTGACATGGGGTATCCCTGGCTGTGCGCCGTCAGGCGCGGGTGAAAGGGGGGACGCGTACGCGTGTCCGTGTCGTGCGTACGCGGCTGTGCTCGCGGCTCAGCCGCGGCGCCATCGCCTGCCGTTCACCTGGCCGGGCTCGCACCCGATCACATACCGCACCCGGCGCCCCAGCACCTTGCGCGCCGGCGCGCGGCAGCCGCGGGGGCGGCAACCGGGGGCGAGACGCGCGGCGAGGGACATGCGCCCGAGTCTAGCCCTCCGGGCAGGTCCCCCCACTCCATGCCCGGCCCCCGCGCGCGTTCAGCCAACGCAGCGCCTCGCCTTGAGGACCCCGGTACCGCGCAGGGCCTCGCTTTGAGGGGCGCGGGGAACTGCGCGAGCAACCCACCACCGGCCGGTGGTCCGGACACCACCGAACTGCCCCACCGGGGCGGGTGGTGACCTGCGGGAGCATCGTGGCGGGCCGCGCAGTTCCCCGCGCCCCTCAAAAGACCGGCTCACCGCCCGGACGAAAGACGGCCCGCCCCATCAGGGGCGCGGGGAACTGCGCGAGCAACCCACCACCGGCCGGTGGACCGGACACCACCGAACTGCCCCACCGGGGCGGGCGGTGACCAGCGGGAGCGTCGCGGCTGGCCGCGCAGTTCCCCGCGCCCCTCAAAAGACCGGCTCACCGCCCGAACGAAAGACGGCCCGCCCCATCAGGGGCGCGAGGAACCGCGCGAGCAACCCACCACCGGCCGGTGATCCGGACACCACCGAACTGCCCCACCGGGGCGGGCGGTGACCTGCGAGAGCGTCGCGGCTGGCCGCGCAGTTCCCCGCACCCCTCAAAAGACCGGCCCACCGCCCGGACGAAAGACGGTCGCCCCGTCAGGGGCGCGAGGAACTGCCCGAGCAACCCCCACCGGCCGGTGGTCCGGACACCACCGAACTGCCCCGCCGGGGCGGGCGGTGACCTGCGGGAGCATCGCGGCGGGCCGCGCAGTTCCCCGCGCCCCTGACGGGGCACCGTAATGGGTGTGGGGCCCTCCCCCGGAGGGGGGTTAGCGGCCGAAGCGGAGGGCGGGGTGGGCGCCGGCAGCCACGAGATCGGCGACCGCGGCACGCGGATCCTTGCCGGTGACGAGCGACTCGCCGACAAGCACGGCGTCGGCGCCGTCATTGGCGTAGGCGATCAGGTCGTGGGGACCACGCACCCCGGACTCGGCGATCTTCACGATGTGGTCGGGAATCTCGGGCGCGACGCGGGCGAAGTTCCCGCGGTCGACCTCAAGGGTCTTGAGATTACGCGCGTTGACCCCGATGATCTTCGCCCCGGCGTCCACCGCCCGCTCGACCTCCTCCTCGTCGTGCACCTCGACGATCGGGGTGAGGCCGATCGACTGGGCGCGCTCGACGAGCGAGACGAGGGCGTCCTGGTCGAGCGCGGAGACGATCAGCAGGGCGAGGTCGGCACCGTAGGCGCGGGCCTCCCAGAGCTGGTACGCGGTGACGATGAAGTCCTTGCGCAGGACCGGGATGTCGACCTTGGCGCGGACCGCTTCGAGGTCGGCGAGGGAGCCGCCGAACTTCCGCTCCTCGGTGAGGACGCTGATGACGGCGGCGCCGCCCGCCTCGTAGTCGGCGGCGAGCCCCGCGGGGTCGGCGATGGCGGCCAGCGCGCCCTTGGAGGGGCTGGACCGCTTGACCTCGCAGATCACCTTGACACTGTCGCCGCGCAGGGCGGCCACCCCGTCCTTGGCGTCGCGCGCCTTGGTGGCCCGCTCCTTGAGTTCGTCGAGGGTGACGCGGGCCTGCCGCTCGGCGAGGTCAGCGCGGACTCCGTCGATGATCTCGTCGAGCACACTCACGCGAGAGCTCCCCTTCCGGACCGGGTTCGTACAGCGAAATGATCAAGCCAATGGTGGGAACCACCGACACTCCGATGGTATCGGGCGCCGGGCGCAGCGCCCGCATCCGGGGATTCGCGGTCCCACCACCTGGACAAGCATGCCCCGGAAGGCGGGCGGGTCACGGGATCAGCGCCGCGCCGAACGGCAGGTTCCGGACAACGGTGAAGACCAGCGCCAGGGCGAGGAGCGCCTTCCCGTACACCGGGCGCAGCACGGGTTCGAACGGTCTGCCGCGCAGCCTGCGGGTGAACCAGACGGCCCACACGACGGCGAAGATGACGTATCCGGCCACCGCGAGCGCGTTGCAGCCCAGCGCCGTGCCGAGGTGGCCGTGGGCGACGGCGTGGGCGCTGCGCAGGCCGCCGCAGCCGGGGCAGTAGATCCCGGTGTAGTGCAGCAGCGGGCAGGCCGGGTAGTGGCCGGGCGTGTTGGGGTCGACGGCGCCGACGTACGCGAAGGCGCCCGCCACCGCGCCGAGGAGGGCGAGCGGTACGGCGGCGCGCGCGAGGGCGCCGAGGGCCGCTCCGGGAGCCGTCCCGCGCGCCACCGCGGGGGCGCGGCCTGCGGCCCGACCTGCTGTGTCGTGAATCACATCGCCGATTCTGCCCCCGGACGCACGAAGGCGCAGCGCGCGGACCCGGAGGTCGGCGGCTGCGCCCGGCGGGCGGGACCGGTGGGGTCAGGCGCTGGCGGGCGCCTCAGCGGGCGACTCCGTGTGCGTCGTCCCCTCCGGGGTGCGGACCTCCTGCGCGGCGTGGGCGCGGGCGACCCGTACCTCGGGTGACTCCTTGCTGCCCAGGCCCATGAGCTTCATCGCACCGCCGACGACGGGGCCGAGCAGTATGACGCCCATGCTCGCCCAGAAGGGGACCGGCTGGGCGGCGACCATGAACACGCCTCCGGCACAGAAGCCGATGAACGAGATGATCGACCCGGTCCACGCGGCGGGGGTGTGGCCGTGGTCGTGATGGACCGCCATGAGTGCTCCCTGAATCCTCTCGGTCGGCGGCGTCCTTTCGCCGCCGACTTCGTCTTCCATTGTTGCGCGTGTTCCGGGGTTGCCGTGCACGGGGGTGGAACGGGCGGTCGCGGCACGCGCGGGACCGGTCAGCCGGGGGCCTGGGTGGGGTCCTCGCCCCGGTCCAGCGCCTTCCACAGGTCCTCGGCCCGGTCGGGGTCGATCGGCGCGGGCGCGGCGGCGGCACGGCCGCGCAGCGAGGGGCGGCTGCCCGGCCGGTCGTAGCGGCTGGACATCGCGGGCCAGGCGTGGCCGTAGCGCAGTGCGAGCAGGCCCGCGAGGAGCAGCAGGACGCCGCCGGCGACGGCGACCAGCGGCCAGCCGGTGGTGCTCGTGTGGCCCGCGGTGGCGCGGGTGAGGCCGGACGCGGCGGCGGCCCGTTCGTTGAGGGCGCCGGTGGCCGCGCGGCGGGCGAGCACGACGACGACCACGCCGAGGCCGGAGAGCGCGAGCAGCCCGGAGACGACGTACCGGCCGATCCGGCGCACGGCGAAGACGGCGACGAGCGCGGCCAGGCCGACCAGGGCCAGCGCGCCGGGCAGCGCGGTGGCCTGGCTGCCGGTGGCGTGCACCGGGAGGGTGCCCTGGCCGAAGGCGACGGTGCCGCGCGCCCAGGTCTTGCCCGCCGCGAGCAGCACGACGCTGGCGCCGATCACGCCGCACGCGAGCGCGACGGCGAGGACGCGCATGGCGGTGCGCCGCGCGGCCGAGGGCGCGGCACCGGGGCCGGTCCCGCGTTCGGGCCCGGCTTCGGTCGCCCGGCCGGGTTCGACCCCGGTCTCGCGGTCGGTCGCGGCTTCGGTCTCGACGGCTTGGTCAGCGCGGGGCTGAGGGACGGCACTCACCCCACCACTATCGCCTGTCGGCGCGGCGGCCCGTCCGGCGGGGGCACCGGGCGGCCGGACCGGGGGTCGCGGCGCGCGGCTGAAAACACGCCGTGGCGATCGGTCCCGAATGGTCACGAAGCGGTACGGAACAGCCGTCGCACACCACACCGGGACGACTCGATTTCACACCTGCCGGGAGGTCAGCACCAGGCAATGCCTTGCCCAACTCCCTTATGCCACAAGTAAAGCGGAGGTATAGCTTCCAGCCCCCTCCTTGTTGGCGTGCGCTCGTCACCATACGTTCTCGGCCGTCCCACTGATGTCAACTCGCACCAATGGCACCACCTGTCACGCATCCCACAAGCCCCCGGTTCACCCCCCACAGGAGGCAATAGTTGCGTTCGATCACCCTCACACCCACCGCCCGCCGCACCGCGCTCGCGGTCACCGCCGCCGCCGGACTGGCCCTGTCAGGGCTGGCCCTGGCGCCGTACGCCGGTGCCTCCCCCGCCGCGCACGGCGTCAGCACCGCGCGCTCCTGCGCCGTCAGCACCCATCCGGACGTGATGGCGTGCAAGGCGCTCAAGGTCACCCAGGGCGTCAACACCCTCAAGAAGTCCACCGGTTCGGTGGACCCGGCCGCGGCCCCCTCCGGCCTCGGCCCGGCCGATCTCCAGAGCGCGTACGCCCTGCCCTCTTCCGGCGGGTCCGGCGCGACCGTGGCGATCGTCGACGCGTACGACGACCCCAACGCCGAAGCGGATCTGGCCACTTACCGCTCCACGTACGGCCTGCCCGCCTGCACCGCCGACAACGGCTGCTTCTCGAAGGTCGGCCAGTCCGGCAGCGCCTCCTCGCTGCCGAGCGCCGACGCGGGCTGGGCCGAGGAGATATCGCTCGACCTCGACATGGTCAGCGCCGCCTGCCCCGACTGCCACATCCTCCTGGTCGAGGCCGACGACTCCTCGATGACCAACCTGGGCGAGTCCGTCAACACCGCGGTGTCGCTGGGCGCGAAGTACGTCTCCAACAGCTACGGCGGCGGCGAGTCCTCCTCGGACCCGTCGTACGACAGCTCGTACTTCGACCACCCCGGTGTCGCCATCACCGTCAGCGCCGGTGACAGCGGCTACGGCGCCGAGTACCCGGCCGCCTCCCAATACGTCACCGCGGTCGGCGGCACCTCGCTCACCAGCGACTCCTCCAGCCGCGGCTGGACCGAGTCCGTCTGGACGGGCACCGGCTCCGGCTGCTCCTCCTACGACGCCAAGCCGTCCTGGCAGACGGACGCCGACTGCGGCAAGCGCACCATCGCCGACGTCTCGGCGGTCGCCGACCCCGCGACGGGCGTCGCCGTCCACGACACGTACGGCTCGGACACCGGCTGGGAGGTCTTCGGCGGCACCAGCGCCTCGTCACCGCTGATCGCGGCCGTCTACGCCCTCGCCGGGGCGCCCTCGGCCGGGTCCTACCCCGCCTCGTTCCCCTACGCGCACGCCGACGCGCTCAACGACGTGGCCGGCGGCTCGAACGGCTCGTGCGGCGGCTCGTACCTGTGCACCGGCGTGAGCGGCTTCGACGGCCCGACGGGCCTCGGCACGCCGAACGGCACGGCGGCCTTCGCGGGCTGACGGCACCCACAAGGGCGCGAGGAACCGCGCGACGAGCCACGACGCGCACGCACGTCGTGGCTCGTCGCTCACGTCTGTCGAAGACCGGCTGACCGCCTCCGGAAGGCGACCGTCACAGGCGGTTGGCCGTGGCCACCGCGCGCAGGACGGCGGCGGCCTTGTTGCGGCACTCGGTGTCCTCGGCCACCGGATCGCTGTCGGCGACGACACCGGCCCCGGCCTGGACGTAGGCGGTGCCGTCGCGGAGCAGCGCCGTACGGATGGCGATGGCGGTGTCGGAGTCACCGGCGAAGTCGAGGTAGCCGACGCAGCCGCCGTACAGACCGCGCCGGGACGGCTCCAGCTCCTCGATGATCTGCATGGCGCGCGGCTTGGGGGCGCCGGAGAGGGTGCCCGCGGGGAAGCAGGCGGTGAGCACGTCGAAGGCGGTACGGCCCTCGGCGACCTGGCCGGTGACGGTCGAGACGATGTGCATGACGTGGGAGTAGCGCTCGACGGACATGAAGTCGACGACCTCGACGCTGCCGGGTTCGCAGACGCGGCCCAGGTCGTTGCGGCCGAGGTCGACCAGCATCAGGTGCTCGGCGCGTTCCTTGGGGTCGGCCAGCAGTTCCTCGGCGAGCGCGGTGTCCTGTCGCGGGGTGGCGCCGCGCGGGCGGGTGCCCGCGATCGGGTGGACCATGGCGCGGCCGTCCTCGACCTTGACCAGTGCCTCGGGGCTGGAGCCGACGACGTCGAAGTCGCCGCCCTCGCCGCCGGGGAAGCGGAAGAGGTACATGTACGGGCTGGGGTTGGTGGCCCGCAGGACCCGGTAGACGTCGAGCGCGCTGGCCGTGCACGGGGTCTCGAAGCGCTGCGAGGGGACGACCTGGAAGGCCTCACCCGCGCGGATACGTTCCTTGATGTCGTCGACCGCGCGCTGATAGGCGGCGCCGCCCCACAGGGCGGTGTATTCGGGCAGTTCCGACGGCGGCAGCTCGACGGGGACGTATTCGACCGGCTTGGCCAGGTCGGCCTGCATGGCGTCGAGGCGGGCGACGGCGTCCGCGTGGGCCTCGTCCACCCCGGTGTCGCGGTCGTTGTGGTTGATCGCGTTGGCGATCAGCAGGACCGTGCCGTCCCAGTGGTCGAGGACGGCGAGGTCGGAGGTGAGCAGCATGGTCAGTTCCGGCAACCGCAGGTCGTCGCGGGTCCGCTCGCCGATCCGCTCCAGGCGGCGCACGATGTCGTAGCCGAGGTAGCCGACCATGCCGCCGGTGAAGGGCGGCATCCCCGCCGCCAGGTCGCGCGGGGTGTGCAGGGCGTCGACGGTGACGCGCAGCGCCTCCAGCGGGTCGCCGTCGACCGGGACGCCGACCGGCGGCGTGCCGAGCCAGTGCGCCTGGCCGTCGCGCGCGGTGAGCGTGGCGGCCGACCGGACGCCGACGAAGGAGTAGCGCGACCACGTACGGTCTCCCCCGGAGCCTTCGGCCTGGGAGGTGCCTCCGTCCGCCGACTCCAGCAGGAACGTTCCCGTCCGCTCCCCCGCGAGCTTGCGGTACAGCCCGACCGGAGTGTCGCCGTCGGCGAGCAGCCTGCGCGTCACGGGAATCACCCGGCGGTCGACCGCCAGCTTGCGGAAGGTCTCAAGGTCCATGAGCCGAGATTAGTGGTCACGGCCGGGCGCCGGGAGCGGCCGGTACGGCGAAGGGCGGACCGGCTGGCCGAGCGGCAGCACGTCGGCGTCGAAGCACGTGCGGTCGCCGGTGTGGCAGGCGGCGCCGACCTGGTCGACCTTCACCAGCAGGGTGTCCCCGTCGCAGTCCAGCGCGACGGACTTGACGTGCTGGACGTGGCCCGAGGTGTCGCCCTTGACCCAGTACTCCTGGCGGCTGCGGCTCCAGTAGGTGCAGCGGCCGGTGGTGAGGGTGCGGTGCAGGGCCTCGTCGTCCATCCACCCCAGCATCAGCACTTCACCGGTGTCGTATTGCTGGGCGATGGCGGGTACGAGTCCGTCGGCCGTGCGCTTGAGGCGGGCGGCGACTGCTGGGTCGAGTGCGGTGGCGGGCATGGTGACCATTCTGCCGCCGAATATCAAGAACTCGAAAAGGGTCAATAACCGGCAAAGAGGGCAAGTGAGTTGACCACCATCCGGTTGTCGCTCGCTCATGTCACCCGTATGGGGCATCCTGCCTGCATGGGTTTTCCACCACCGCCGCAAGAAGGACCGCCGCCGCCTCCGGATCAAGGAGGCGGTTTCGGGCCACCGCAGGGCTTCGGCCCCCCTCCTCCCCCGCCGCCCGCTGACGGCGGCTATGGCTATCCGCAACAAGGCGGCGGTCAGAACTACGGTTATCCGCAGGAGCCGACGCAGGCCGCGCCGGGTCCTTACGGCCAGCAGGGCTACGGTCAGCAGGGCGGCTACGGCCAGCCGGGCCCGCCAGGACCGCCCGCCCCGCCCGGTGGCTACGGCTACCCGCAGGGCCCCGGCGGCTACCCGCCGCCCCCGCCGCCGCCGAACAACACCAAGCGCAATGTGCTGATCGCGATAGCCGCGGTCGTGGTGATCGGCGGTATCGGCACCGCGGTCGCCGTCTCCGGCGGCAGCGACAGCAAGAACGACGCGAAGCCGACGCCGTCGATCAGCGGTCTGCCGTCAGGACTGCCGTCCATGCCGTCCTTCACGGAGCCGACGCCCAGCTTCACGCTGCCGTCGGACACCCCGACGTTCGACACCCCGACCGACGACCCGTTCACCGACTTCCCGAGCATCACCCCGACCGAGAAGGTCGTGCCGTACGTGGTGCTCTCGCCGGGCAAGTGCTTCGACGCGCCGACCCTCACGCCGACCGTCGACACGGTGACCACCAAGTCGTGCAGCTCCGCGCACGACGGCCAGGTCGTCGCCAACGAGACGCTGTCCGGCACCTTCAGCACCGACTCGGAGATCCAGTCGAAGGCGCTGGAGCTGTGCACGGCCGACGCCAAGAAGCACCTTCCCGCGGACGGGCGGCTGTACTACCCGTACGCGCTCTTCCCGAAGCTGACCACCTACGAGCTCCAGGGCCGCAAGACGGTGACCTGCTCGCTCACGCTCAACAACGGCACCAACAGCAAGAAGCTCTACGCTCCGCTGGGCTGACGCCTCACGGGGGCGGCAGGGGCGGGGAGCGGACGTATCGGCCAAGGGGCCGTTAATCTGGGGTCATGTCGACACATGCCCAGCGCGAACGTCTGCTCCTCGCCGATCTGCTGGAGCAGTCAGGACCCGACGGCCCGACGCTGTGCGAGGGCTGGTCCACCCGCGACCTGGCCGCGCACGTCGTGGTACGCGAACGGCGCGGTGACGCGGCGGCGGGGCTTGTCATCCCGCAGCTCAAGGACCGTGCGGAACGGGTCCGCAAGGAGTACGCGCGAAAGCCGTACGAAGAGCTGATCCAGCTCATCAGGACCGGGCCGCCGCGGATGTCGCCCTTCACCATCAAGCAGGTGGACGAGGCTTCCAACACCGTCGAGTTCTACGTCCACGCCGAGGACGTCCGGCGTGCCACGCCCGACTGGACGCCGCGTGCCATCGACCCCGTCTTCGCCGACACGCTGTGGGCCCGGCTGGAGCGTGCCGCCCGGCTCGCGGGCCGCCGCTCCCCGGTCGGCCTGGTGCTGCGCCGTCCGAACGGCCAGACCGCCGTCGCCCGCAAGGGCTCTCCCGTGGTGACCGTGACCGGTGAGCCGTCCGAGCTGACGATCTTCGTCTTCGGCCGCCAGGACGCCGCCGAGGTCGAGGTGGACGGCGACAAGGACGCGGTGGCACGGCTGTACGCGGCGAAGCTCGGACTGTGACGCGGTAGGCGGCAGCGCGTCCGCCGCCCCGGCGGGCGACAGCCCCTCGGCCCCGTCGGCCCCGGGCTTCTCACAGCGCGCTGTTGCCGGACACCACAGCGCTCGCCAGCACGGACAGGGCGGCGCGCTGCTCGTCGGCGAGGCCGGCCGCGAGCGCAGAACTCGCTGGGGAAGGTCGCGGCCGAGCTGGGCCTGTCGGTCATCCACTACACCTGGGGCGCGCCGACCGAGCGGGCCCTCCCCGCGCTGCTCACCCGCCGCACCGACCGTGCCGCCGTCCTCGACTGGATCCAGATCGGCTCCACGGCCGGACCCGACATCACCCTGCCGTCCTTCGTCCTGCGCGCCGCCAACCTCCGCGTCATGGGCAGTGGCCAGGGCTCCGTCACCGCCGCGGGCATCGTCGCCGAACTTCCTTCGCTGGTCGCTCGGCTCACGGCCGGGGTCTTCTCCGTCGCGGCCGACGCCGTATCCCTCTGCGAGGTCGAGCGCGCCTGGACGGCTCCCGTCGAGCCGGGCCGCCGGCTCGTCCTCACGCCGACCGCGTGACCCCGCTTCTCCGGCGCACCGCCGTTCGTCCGGCTAGGCGACGACCTTGGCGAGGAAGCCGTCGAGGTTGCGGAGGGTGCGGGCGATCTGTTCGTCGAGGGTGAGGGTCTCCTCGAGCCGCTTGACCAGGACGGAGCTCTTCTTGCCGCGGACGTAGAGGGGACAGGCGAGGTCGGCGCACATGTAGAGGGCGACGGTGTTGCCCTGGCGGCCGGCGGCGCCCGCGAGCGGGGCCGCCAGGAGGTCGACGCCGCCGCCGGAGTGGCCGGTGAGGCAGAGGGAGCAGAGGCTGCTGCGCATCAGATTGCGCCGGGCGCCGGGGGCGATCCGCAGGACGATGCCCACGGGCTCGTCGCCGGGCCGCACCAGATAGGCGCGGTCGCGGGCGCCGGGGTCGCGCCAGCCGAGGAAGTCCAGGTCGCTCCACGGCAGGTCGCCCAGATCCCTGGGCAGGCTGATCCGCTTCGCCTCCCCCTTGGAGCAATTGACGAACGAGCCGCGAATCTCTGCATCACCGAGCGGGTCCATGAGCGCGAAGCTAACAGGAGGCCCCCGCGCACGTCACAGCATTTTCTCGGCGTCAGTCCCGGCCCGCGGCCACCGGCTCGGCGGGAGCCGTCACGTCCGCCGCCGGGCGCGGCGACCGCTTCCCGCGGGGAAGTTCCGCGGTGCGGATCGCGGGGGTGGCGAGGCCGACGACGCCTCCGGTCATGGTGAGGACGGCGCTGGTGAGGAAGACGGGGGCCGGGCCCCAGGCGGCGACGGCGGCGCCGAAGAGGGGGTAGGCCAAAGGGGCGAGGCCGAAGCTGCTGAGGCTCATCACCGAGGTGACGCGGCCGAGGTAGCCGGGGTCGGCCGCCGACTGGATGAGGGCGTACGCGAGGCTGCCGCAGATGCCGCAGAACAGGCCGCTCAGCGCGGCGACGGCGACCGCGAGGGCCGGCGACGGCGCCACGCCGATCAGGCCGACGCCCGCGGCGCCCGCGAACAGGGCGCCGATCTGGACGGCCCCGGCCCGCGGCAGACGGCCCCGTAAGGTCAGCAGCAGCGCGCCGCACCCGGCGCCCGCGCCGAAGCCCGCGATGATCCAGCCGTAGCCGGACGAGCCCCAGCCGCGGTGCTGGGCGAGCAGGATCATGCCGACGTTCAACGGGCCGACCAGGCCCAGTTCGCAGATGGCGGCGGACAGGACCAGCGGGCCGACGAGCCGGTGGCGGCGGACGTACCGCAGTCCGTCGAGCAGATCCCGCCAGGCGCTCGCGCCCTCCTCGGGCCCGTCGCTCCCGGCGGGCGCCTCGGGCAGCGGGCTCATGCGGGTGGCGATCAGCAGCGGTACGGAGACCGCGAAGAGCGCGCCCGCCAGGGCGAAGGCGGCCGTGGCGCCGCCGAGCCCCATCGCGAGGCCGCCGACCGGCGGTCCGACGATGGTGCCGAAGCGGATGGTGAGGGACCGCATGCCCTGCAAGCGGGTGAGCTGGTCGGCGGCGACGATCCGCGGCGGCAGCGCGCCGACGGCCGGCATGAACAGCGCGTCCACGACGCCGAAGAGCAGCGAGACGACGACCAGCAGCCACAGCCCGGGCGAGGAGAGCGCCAGCGTCGCCGCGGCGCCGAGGATCAGCGCGCAGCGCACCGCGTCGCTCCCGATCACCACCTTGCGCGGCCCGAACCGGTCGGCGATCACTCCCCCGCCGAGCATCAGCACCGCGCGCGGCACCGCGCCGACCGCCATCACCAGGCCCACCTGCGTCGGCGGCGCCACCTTGGCGGCGGCGAAGCCGAGGGCGAGGAAGTAGACGCAGTCGCCGAGCATGGACGCGGTGTACGCGATCAGCCAGCGCAGCACGTTCCCGTCCTTGTGCGCGGGCCTGCCGTGCGGTGTTGCGGATATCGCGGTCGCCGTCATGGTGGCGGCCCTCCTCTGGTCTCGACGTCGGGTCGGGCGCGGTCTCAGGGGCCTTCCGCGGTCACTCCCGGAACGGGAATCCGTACATCTGCACGGCCACCAGCTCCCGCCCCTCGGTGTCGCCCGCCTCGACCGCCGCCTTGCCGCGGTCGATCCAGCGGCGCATGAGCGCGGTGATCTCCTCGTCCATTTCGTGGAGTTCGGCGGCGCTGAGCCGCGGCATGTACTCGGAGCTGAAGGAGGCGTCGGTCCACTCCCCCGCCCAGGCGGCCTGCTGGGCCAGGTAGCGCTCGTACCGCTCGTAGCGGCTGGCCAGGAGCTGCCTGGTGACCTCGTTGACGACGGCTGCGCCCTCGGGCCGGTCCGTGAAGTCCCCGCTGCGGAAGGAGAAGCCGCGCTCGGCGGAGACCTTCCACCAGCGCTCGCGGCCGTCGGTGCTCTTCTCGGGGGCCTCGACGATGAAGCCGTGGGCGGCGAGCTTGCGCAGGTGGTAGCTGACCAGGGACACCGCCTCGTCGACCTGGTCGGCCAGGTGGGAGGCGGTGGCGGCACCCGAGGTGACCAGGTGGCGGTAGAGCTGGATGCGCAGCGGGTGGGTGAAGACCTTCAGCGCGTCGAGGTCGGTGATGCGCTGAGCCTGGGGCCGGGGGGCGTCGTCTTTTTCTGGCACGACCACCAGCCTAGATAGGAAAGAAAAGTTGCGCAATCTAATTTGCGCAACTTCTCTTTCTCATCTGTTCACCGGCCGTGGACCGGGCGCCCCCGGCAGGATGTCGGGCATGTCACTCGACGGCACCCGCGCGCACCTCCGCGGCCCCGGCGACCTGCCCCCGCTGGTCGAACGCGCCGCCCGCACCGCACAGCAGCTCGGCTTCCCCTACTCCTGCCGCCCCGAGCAGGGCCGCCTGCTGCGCGCGCTCGCCGCGGGCGCCACCCGTATCGGCGAGACCGGTACCGGACTCGGAGTGGGGCTCGGCTGGCTGGTCACGGGCATGCGGGACGACGCCACCGCGGTGAGCGTCGAGCGCGATCCGGGGCGCGCGGAAACGGCCGCCTGGCTGTTCTCGGACCTCGCGCCGCAGGTCACCGTCGAATGCGGCGACTGGAAGGACATCGCCGCGCACGGCCCCTTCGACCTGCTGGTCCTGGACGGCGGCGGCCAGGGGAAGGGGGACGAGGCGGCCGATCCCGTGGAGCTGCTGCGGCCCGGCGGCGTCCTCGTCGTGGACGACTTCACGCCCGCCGACCGGTGGCCGCCGCTGCACGAGGGCAGCCCCGATCCGGCCAGGCTGCACTGGCTGGAGCACCCGGCGCTGCGCTCGGTGGAGATACCGCTCGCGCCGGACCTCGCGGCGCTGGTCTGCACCCGCCGCCAGGACTGAGCCGCCGAAAAGCGGAGCCGCCGCACATGGAGAGCGGCGGCCGACGGAAACCCCGTGCTCAGCGCACCGGGTGCCCGGCCTCCCGCAGCGCCGTCTTGACCTCGCCGATCCGCAGGTCGCCGAAGTGGAAGACGGACGCGGCCAGTACGGCGTCGGCGCCCGCCGCCACCGCGGGCGCGAAGTCGGCGAGGCGGCCCGCGCCGCCGGAGGCGATCACCGGGACCGTCACCAGCTTGCGGACGGCCGCGATCATCTCCGTGTCGTAGCCGTCCTTGGTGCCGTCCGCGTCCATCGAGTTGAGCAGGATCTCGCCCGCGCCCAGCTCGGCCGCGCGCTGCGCCCACTCCACCGCGTCGATGCCGGTGCCGCGCCGCCCGCCGTGCGTGGTGACCTCGAAGGAACCCGAGGGGGTGCGCCGCGCGTCCACCGACAGCACCAGCACCTGCCGGCCGAACCGCTCGGCGATCTCCCGGATCAGCTCGGGCCTGGCGATGGCCGCCGTGTTGACGCCCACCTTGTCGGCGCCCGCGCGCAGCAGCAGGTCCACGTCCGTGACCGTCCGCACACCGCCGCCCACGGTGAGCGGGATGAAGACCTGCTCGGCCGTACGGCGGACGACGTCGTACGTGGTCTCCCGGTCGCCGGAGGACGCGGTGATGTCCAGGAAGGTCAACTCGTCGGCGCCCTCGGCGTCGTAGAGCTTGGCCATCTCCACCGGGTCGCCCGCGTCCCGCAGATTCCGGAAGTTGACGCCCTTCACGACGCGGCCGTTGTCCACGTCGAGGCAGGGGATGACACGGACCGCGAGGGTCATCTGCCGGCTCCTCGGTAGGCTTCGATCTCCACCTCGACCAGGACGCGGGAGTCCATGAAACCGGCCACCACGACCATGGTGGCGGCGGGCCGCACGGCCCCGAACAGCTCCCGGTGGGCGCGCCCGACGTCGTCGGCGTCCCTGGCGTGGCTCATGTACATACGGGTGCGGATCACGCTGTCGGGCCCGAGGCCGAAGGGCTCGATCGCCGCCAGCGCGTTCCCGAAGGCGAGCAGGGCCTGTTCGTACGGGCTGCCCTCGCCGCGCACCTCGCCGTCGACGAGGGGCATCGTGCCGGACACCAGGACCAGGTCCCCCGCCGCGACGGCGCGGGCGAAACCGATGGTCTCCTCCAGCGGGCTTTCGGACTGGTCGCGCCGTACTGCGGGGGTCTCCGTCATCGTGATACCGCCTCCAGGGCTTCTTCCAAGGTGAACGCCTTGGCGTAGAGCGCCTTTCCGACAATCGCGCCTTCGACACCCCGCGGCACGAGAGTCGCGATGGCGCGCAGGTCGTCGAGGGACGAGACGCCGCCGGACGCGACGACCGGCCGGTCGGTGGCGGCGCAGACCCCGGCGAGCAGTTCCAGGTTGGGGCCCTGGAGCGTACCGTCCTTGGCGATGTCGGTGACGACGTACCGCGCGCAGCCCTCGGAGTCCAGCCGGGCCAGCGTCTCGTAGAGGTCGCCGCCGTCGCGGGTCCAGCCCCGGCCGCGCAGCGTGGTGCCGCGCACGTCGAGGCCGACCGCGATCCGGTCGCCGTGCTCGGCGATGACCTTGGCGACCCACTCCGGGGTCTCCAGCGCGGCCGTGCCGAGGTTGACGCGGGTGCAGCCGGTGGCCAGCGCGGCGGCGAGCGTGTCGTCGTCGCGGATGCCGCCGGACAGCTCGACCTTGATGTCCATCGAACGGGCCACCTCGGCGATCTGCGCCCGGTTGTCGCCGGTGCCGAAGGCCGCGTCGAGGTCCACCAGGTGCAGCCACTCCGCGCCCGCCGCCTGCCAGGCCAGCGCGGCGGCGTGCGGGTCGCCGTAGGACGTCTCGGATCCGGACTCGCCGTGCACGAGGCGTACGGCCTGGCCGTCCCGGACGTCGACGGCGGGGAGGAGTTCGAGCCTGTTCATCGGGTGCGTCCTACGTCGTAGAAGGGAGGAGGTGAAAGCGGACGGTAGAAGGGGGCCGGGCGGCGAGTGAGAGGGACTAACGGGTCGAGCGGTTGACGCGTGAGACCGCGTTAGAGGGTGTCCAGCCAGTTGGTGAGCAACTGGGCGCCCGCGTCGCCGGATTTCTCCGGGTGGAATTGGGTGGCCCACAGCGCGCCGTTCTCCACCGCGGCCACGAACGGCTCGCCGTGCGTGGCCCAGGTGACCTTCGGCGCGCGGATCGCCGC
This sequence comes from Streptomyces sp. NPDC008079, assembly GCF_042957385.1. Lineage (NCBI taxonomy): Bacteria > Bacillati > Actinomycetota > Actinomycetes > Kitasatosporales > Streptomycetaceae > Streptomyces > Streptomyces sp. NPDC008079. The sequence goes on along the minus strand of NZ_JBIBIC010000002.1, from coordinate 323,742 downwards.
GTTGTGCGTGTCGAATTCCCACTCGCGCACCGCGTAGGAGTGCACGAAGTAGAAGCGGGCGTCGGTGTCCAGGCCCGCGAACTGCCGTGAGTCGGCGGGCGGCCGTACGGTGTTCCAGCCCATGTGCGGGACGACGGGCGCCTTCAGCGGCTCGACCGTGCCGGGCCACTCGTCGAGCCCTTCGGTCTCCACGCCGTGCTCGATGCCGCGGGCGAAGAGGATCTGCATGCCGACGCAGATGCCCATGACCGGCCGTCCGCCGGCCAGCCTGCGGCCGACGATCCAGTCGCCGCGTACGCCCTTCAGGCCCGCCATGCAGGCGGCGAAGGCGCCGACGCCGGGCACCAGCAGCCCGTCGGCGTTCATCGCCCGGTCGAAGTCGGCGGTGATCTCCACCTCGGCCCCGGCGCGCGCGAGCGCCCGCTCGGCCGAACGGACGTTGCCGAAGCCGTAGTCGAGGACGACCACGCTCTTGTGCCTCAGTCCAGTCATGTCGGCTCCTCCCGCTAGAGCTGGAGCAGCCCGGCCGCCAGCGCCATCACGGAGCCGATGGCCAGGACCGCGATCATGCTCTTGGACTGCTTCTGCTGCCAGAAGGAGTAGACGCCTCCGGCGAGGAAGAGCCCGAGCAGGATGAAGAGGGTCGAGTACGTGTTCATAGCGCGCCCTTGGTCGACGGCAGGATTCCGGCGGCGCGCGGGTCGCGCTCGCTGGCGTAGCGCAGCGCCCGGGCGAGCGCCTTGAACTGGCACTCCACGATGTGGTGCGCGTTGCGCCCGTACGGCACGTGGACGTGCAGCGCGATCTGCGCCTGGGCGACGAAGGACTCCAGGATGTGCCGGGTCATCGTGGTGTCGTAGGAGCCGATCATCGGCGCCATGTTCTCCGGCTCGGTGTGCACCAGGTAGGGGCGGCCCGACAGGTCGACGGTCACCTGGGCGAGGGATTCGTCCAGCGGGACCGTGCAGTTGCCGAAGCGGTAGATGCCGACCTTGTCGCCGAGCGCCTGCTTGAACGCGGCACCGAGCGCGAGCGCGGTGTCCTCGATCGTGTGGTGCGTGTCGATGTGCAGGTCGCCCTCGGTCTTCACCGACAGGTCGAACAGGCCGTGCCTGCCGAGCTGGTCGAGCATGTGGTCGTAGAAGCCCACACCGGTGGAGACGGCCACCTGTCCCGTACCGTCCAGGTCGATCTCGACGACGACGGACGTCTCCTTGGTGCTGCGCTCCACGCGGCCCACGCGGGTCATGCGGACTCCTCCGTACGGTGGTGCCTGATGTGCTGCTGGTCGCTGTGTTCCTTGACCACGGTCCTGACGGCGTCGAGGAACGCGTCGTTCTCCGCCGGGGTGCCCGCGGAGACCCGCAGCCAGCCGGGGACGCCGTTGTCCCGGACGAGGACGCCGTGGTCGAGGATCGCCTGCCAGGCGGCGTGACTGTCGGCGAAGCGGCCGAACTGCACGAAGTTGGCGTCGGACTCGGTGACCGCGCAGCCGATCGCCGTCAACTCGGCGACGAGCCGGTCCCGTTCGTCCTTGAGCTGCTGGACGTAGCCGAGCAGTGTGTCGGTGTGCTCCAGGGCGGCCAGCGCGGTCGCCTGGGTGACCGAGGACAGGTGGTACGGCAGCCGGACGAGCTGTACCGCGTCCACCACGGCGGGGTCGGCCGCCAGATAGCCGAGCCGCAGCCCGGCGGCGCCGAACGCCTTGGACATGGTGCGGGTCAGCACCAGGTGCGGGCGGCCCTCGATCAGCGGCAGCAGCGACGGGCGGTGCGAGAACTCGCCGTACGCCTCGTCCACCACCACCATCGACGGCTTGGCGGCCTGCGCGGCCTCGTAGAGCGCCAGTACGGTCGCGGCGTCCACGGCCGTACCGGTCGGATTGTTGGGCGAGCAGACGAACACCACGTCGGGGCGGCGGCGGTGGATCTCGCGGACCGCCGCGTCCACGTCGATCCGGAACTCCTCGTCGCGCGGCCCGGAGATCCAGCCGGTGCCGGTGCCGCGCGAGATCAGCGCGTGCATCGAGTACGACGGCTCGAAGCCGATCGCGGTCCTGCCGGGGCCGCCGAAGGTCTGGAGGAGCTGCTGGATGACCTCGTTGGAGCCGTTGGCCGCCCACACCTGGTCGCTGCCCACGCGGTGGCCCGCGGTCCTGGACAGATACGCGGCCAGCTCGGTGCGCAGCTCGACGGCGTCCCGGTCCGGGTAGCGGTTGAGCTGCCGGGCGGCCTCGGTGACGCGCTCGGCGATCCGGGCGACCAGCGCGTCGGGCAGCGGATACGGGTTCTCGTTGGTGTTCAGCCGCACCGGCACGTCGAGCTGGGGCGCGCCGTACGGGGACTGGCCGCGCAGTTCGTCGCGGATGGGCAGGTCGTCGATGCCGGTCACGGGAGGTCCCATCCGAAGCGGGCCTTGACCGCGGCGCCGTGCGCGGGCAGGTCCTCGGCCTCGGCGAGCGTCACCACGTGGTGGGCGACCTCGGCGAGCGCGTCGCGCGTGTAGTCCACGACGTGGATGCCGCGCAGGAAGGACTGCACGGACAGGCCCGAGGAGTGGCAGGCGCAGCCGCCGGTGGGCAGGACGTGGTTGGAGCCCGCGCAGTAGTCGCCGAGCGAGACGGGGGCGTGCGGGCCGACGAAGATCGCGCCCGCGTTGCGCACGCGGGCCGCGACGGCGGCGGCGTCCTCGGTCTGGATCTCCAGGTGCTCGGCGGCGTAGGCGTCCACCACCTCCAGGCCCTGGTCGAGGGTGTCGACCAGCACGGTCGCCGACTGGCGGCCGGTGAGCGAGGCGGTGATCCGCTGGGTGTGCCGGGTGGCCTCGACCTGGGCCTCCAGCTCCTTGTCGACCGCGTCGGCCAGCTCGGGCGAGGTGGTGACCAGGACGGCGGCGGCGAGCGGGTCGTGCTCGGCCTGGCTGATCAGGTCGGCGGCGACGTAGCCGGGGTCGGCGGCGGCGTCGGCGAGGATCGCGATCTCGGTGGGCCCGGCCTCGGCGTCGATGCCGATCCGGCCCTTGAGCAGGCGCTTGGCGGCGGCCACGTAGATGTTGCCGGGGCCGGTGACGAGGTTGACCGGGCGGCACTCGTCGGTGCCGTACGCGAACATCGCGACGGCCTGCGCGCCGCCGGTGGCGTACACCTCGGTCACGCCGAGCAGGGCGCAGGCGGCGAGGATGGTGGGGTGCGGGGAGCCGCCGAAGTCCTTCTGCGGCGGGGAGGCCACCGCGATGCCCTCGACCCCGGCCTCCTGCGCGGGCACGACGTTCATCACGACGGACGACGGGTAGACGGCGAGGCCGCCGGGCACGTAGAGGCCCACGCGCTGGACGGGCAGCCACTTCTCGGTGACGGTCCCGCCGGGCACGACCCGTGTGGTGACGTCCTGGCGGCGCTGTTCGCGGTGGACCAGGCGGGCGCGGCGGATCGACTCCTCCAGCGCGGCGCGCACGGCCGGGTCGAGCGCGGCCAGCGCGTCGCTCAGCGCCCGCTCGGGCACCCGCAGCCGGTCGACCCTGACGCCGTCGAACCGCTCTCCGTACTCGATGACCGCCGCCGTGCCGCGATGGCGCACGTCCTCGCAGATCGGCCGCACGGTGTTCAGCGCCGCCTCCACGTCGAACTCGGCTCGGGGCAGCAGGTCGCGGTCGATCCCGCCCTCGGGGAAGGCGGCACCGCGCAGATCGATTCGGGAGATCACCCTGCCAAGTGTAGAGACCCGGGCATGGGGGACGTTCCGCGGTTCCACTCCGTGATACGCCGCCCGGGACGGGCCCGCCGCTGTCGCGGGCATGGCCTAGGGCGTGTCCGTAAAGTCGCGTCGTCCGCCCGGAGGGCGGGGCTGGCGGTGTCTGGTGCGTGCGATCGCAAGGCGTAGGGCCGTCCTCATAGTGGGCCTATTCGGATGAGCCCGACAACGCAGCGAGCGTGCGTGCCAGGCGCCGCCGGCCAGACGAGACTTTACGGACACGCCCTAGCGTGGCGGCGGGTCGTGGGAGGGGGAAGGGTGAGCGAGCGTCGTGGTGAGGGGCCGCCGGGCGACTGGACGGCTGTGGAGCAGGGGATGTGGCGGGCCTTCCGGCTCGGTGCGGCCTTCGGGGCGGGGGCCGGGGGGACGCCCGCGGTACGGGCCGACGCCGTCGCGCAGCTGCTGCTGGACGGGCCGCCGCCGGAGCCGGGGCGGGTGGCGGCGCTCAAACTGGCGGGCCTGCGGATCACCGGCCGTCTGTCGCTGGCGGGCGGCACCGTCGCCCCCTACGTGCAGTTCGACGACTGCCGCTTCGAGGACCAGGTGCTGCTGCCGGAGTGCCGGGCGGGCAGTGTCCGGCTGGTGCGCTGCCACCTCCCGCGGCTGGAGGCCGCCCGGCTCCAGATCACCGGTGACCTGCATCTGCCGCAGTGCGTCGTGACCGGCGGCATCCGCCTGACCGACGCCCAGATCGGCACCGACCTCCTGCTCAACCAGCTCACCGTCCGCCGCGACCGCCACGGCCGCGCCATCGCCGCCGACGGTCTCACCGTCGGCCAGGACCTGGACGCCGAACTCCTCGACCTGCGCGGCGAGTTCAGCCTCCGCAGCGCCCGCGTCGGCGGCCGTCTCAACCTGCGCGGGGCCACCCTGCGCAATCCGTACGGCCGCGACGCGCTCAACGCCGCCCGCACGACGGTCGAGCACACCGTCTACCTCACCACCAGTTGGCCCGCGAACCGCTCGCCCGACACGACCGCGGCTCCCGGCGGGACGGACCCCGCGGGCGGCGGCGAGCCGTCCGGCACGGCCCGCAGGGAGTTCAGCGCGGAGGGCGGGGTGCGGCTGGACGACGCCCGGGTGGGCAACGCCGTGGTGATCGACCGGGCGCGGTTCCGGCTGGGGGAAGGGCAGCAGCTCTCGCTACGGCGCTTGCAGACGCCCGAGTTGCGGATCACCTTGGGGACGCCGCCCAGCGGGACGGTGTCGTTGGCGGGCGCGCGGGTGGGGCGGCTGACCGACGCGCCGCAGAGCTGGCCGGGGCCGGGGCAGGTCGATCTGACGGACTTCTCGTACGAGGCGCTGACCCCGCGCACCGCCTTCCCGCTGCGCGAGCGCGTCGCGTGGCTGAACGCGGCGACGCCGGAATACAGTCCCGGCCCGTACGAGCGGCTGGCCGCCGCGCTGCGGGCGGGCGGCGAGGACGCGCACGCCCGCGAGGTGCTGCTGGCCAAGCAGCGCCGCCGCCGCGAGTCGCTGCCGCCGGCCGGGCGGGCGTGGGGGTGGCTCCAGGACGTGACGGTCGGATACGGCTACCGGCCCGGCCGGGCCGCGGTGTGGATGGCGGTGCTGTGGGCGCTGGGCGCGCTGTACTTCGCCCTCCACAGGACGCCGCCCCCGGCGGGGAACGACTACCGGCCGCATTGGAGCCCCGCGCTCTACGCCCTTGACCTGCTCCTGCCGGTGATCGACCTCGGCCAGGACAACGCGTGGCGGGAGGTCGGCGTCAGCCAGTGGGTGGCCTCCCTGCTCACCCTGCTCGGCTGGACCCTCGCCACCACGGTCGCCGCGGGCGCCTCCCGCATGCTCAGCCGCGGTTGAGCACGGGCGGCCGCCCTCAGCCGCGGTCGAGCCGGACGACAGCCGTCAGAGCCGGGCGGGCCGGACGGCCGGACGACAGCAGTCAGGGGCGGGCGGGCCGGACGACAGCCGTCAGGGCCGGGCGGGCGCCGTGTGCGGGAGAGCCGGGCGGCAGCCATGAGGTGCGTCACCCCCGCTCAACCGATCGGCGGCGTTTCGGGGCCCGCCGCGGCCCCGAGGGGCGCAGCGGATGCCTAAGGCGGGCGTACTGCCCGTACCCTTGCTCACTGTGACCGATCGTCTTCCGCTCTTCCCGCTCAGTACGGCGCTCTTTCCCGGCCTGGTGCTGCCGCTGAACGTCTTCGAGGAGCGGTACCGCGCGCTCGTGGGTGATCTGCTGGCGCTGCCCGAGAACGCGCCGCGGCGTTTCGGCGTGGTGGCGATCAAGAACGGCCAGGAGGTCGCTCCGACGGGCCAGGACGGCGGGGACACAGGTCCGGCCGCCGGTCTCGGCGAGGACCCGGAGGCGGCGCTGTACGGCTACGGGTGCATCGCGGACGCGGCGGGCATCGCGGAGCGCGACGACGGCGGGTACGAACTGGTGGCCACGGGTCTGATCCGGTTCAAGCTGCTGTCGGTGGACGCGAGCGGGCCCTATCTGACGGCCGAGTACGAGGAGCTGCCGGACGAGCCCGGCGCGGGCGCGGGAGCGCTGGCCTCCGAGGTCTCACGGGTGTTCGGCACGTATCAGAAGCGGCTGGCCGGGGCGCGGGAGCGCACGCTCGCGCCGGGGCAGGAGTTCCCCGACGACGCCACGGTGCTGTCGTATCTCGTCGCGGCGGCGGTGGTCGTGGAGACCTCGGTGAAGCAGGAGCTGCTGGAGGCGGCGGACACCGCCGCCCGGCTGACGGCCGAACTGCGGCTGCTGCGCCGCGAGAGCGCGGTGATCGACAAGCTGCCGTCACTGCCCGCGGTGGAACTCACCCACCAGGCGATCAGCGCCAACTAGCGCGCATCAGGGGGTCGGCGATGGCGAAGAAGGCGCGTACGGCCGGAGGCACCCCGGCCACGGTCGCCCTGGAGAAGGCGGGCCTGCCGTTCACCGTGCACGCCTACGCGCACGACCCGGCCTCCGAACTCTCCTACGGCGCCGAGGCCGCGGCGGCGCTGGGCGCGGCGCTCGGGGTGCCCCCCGACGAGGTCCGGGGCCGGGTCTTCAAGACGCTGGTCACGGAGGTGGACGGCGCTTTGACCGTGGCGGTCGTCCCGGTCGCGGGCTCGCTCGACCTCAAGGCGCTGGCCGCGGCGGTCGGCGGCAAGCGCGCCACGATGGCGGCGCCGGCCGACGCCGAGCGCAGCACCGGTTACGTGCTCGGCGGGATCTCCCCGCTGGGCCAGCGCAAGCGCCTGCCCACGGCCCTGGACGCCTCGGCGCTCGGCTTCCCCACGGTCTTCGTCTCCGCGGGCAAGCGCGGCCTGGAGCTGGAGCTGTCCCCCGCCGACCTGGTGACGCTCACCTCAGCGGTGACGGCGCGGATCTCCCGTATCTGACCGGGACGTCTCGACCTCGGCTTGAGCGGGAGAGCGTCACTGCGCCGGGGGCGGCGGCGGAGGCGGCGCGCCCCACGGCTGCGGCGCCACGTACACCGGCTGCGGGTCGCGCGGCCCGAAGAGCGAGGTCAGGCCCAGGTGCACCAGCATCGCCGCCGCCGACCAGGCGACCAGCGCGCTCTTGGCGCGCAGCTTCAGCGGCCCGTCGAAGACGACGTTCGGGCCGACCTCCTTGGCGTGTGCCTTGATGTGGACGGTCGGTCCGAGGGCGATGCCCAGCCGCCAGCCGACGATGGAGGCGAGGACGCCGCCGACCGCGAGGCCGAGGACCACGGCGACGCCGCCGCGGCGGTACCAGAGGAAGACGCCGAGGGCGGTCAGCGCGCCCAGGCACAGCGCGATCAGCACGAAGGTGCCGTCGCCGCCGATCGCCTCTTCGCCCTCGGTGTCCTTGAGGTAGATGTACTTGCCGTCCGAGATCAGCGGGACGCGCGGTGACAGCCACGCCCACAGCAGCCCGAGGAACACCCCGCACACCGTGACGGCGACCGCGACGAGCGCGGCGCGGCCCAACTCGGCGACCGGTGAGGGCCGGTCCCCCTTGCCGTCGCCTCCACCGGGGCCTGCGCCCGGGTACGGCGGGAACGGCGGCGGCTGGTCATGCGGCGTCAGGGGTGCGGTCACCCGCCCATCGTGCCAGGTCTGCCTGTCCGTCGCTTCATCGGCAGGCCGCCCTGCGGTAGGCCCAGGTGGCGACGGCCAGCGAGCCGACGCCGACGGCCGCGCACACGGACAGGTCGCCGACGACCGCGGCCCAGTGCGGATGCCCGCCGAAGGTGCGGGCGAACGCCTCGACGCCGTACGTGGAGGGCAGCAGATCGCGCGCCCAGGAGATCGGCGCGGGCATGTGCGAGGCGGGCAGCACGCCGAGCAGCAGCGCCGCCGACATGCCCAACTGGCCGAAGAGCGTGGCGATCTCCTGCCGCGGCGCGAGCAGCCCGAGGGCCGCGCCGAGGCCGGAGAGCGCGGCCCCGGCCAGCGGGATCACGACGGCGAGAATCCACAGATTGGCCAGCGGCAGATGGAACAGGACGCAGCCGGTCACGGCGGTCACGAGGGTGCCGGGCACGGTGAAGGACGCGTACGCGCCCGCCGCGCCGAGGACGACGGCGGCCGGCGGCACCGGCAGCGTGGCGTAGTGGTCGAGTCCGCCGGACGCCCTGAGCTGTCCGAAGTACTGCGCGAGCAGATTGAGCGCGACGAAGGCGACCACCAGGACGCTGGAGCCCGCGACGACCGAGCGCGCCGCCTCCCCGTCCCCGCCGTCGACCACTCCGCGCATCATCACCATGATCCCGACGGACTGGAAGGTGGCAACGAACAGCAGCGGTATCCGGGCCACCCGGGCCCGCGAGAGCTGCGCGCGGTAGACCGCGCCGAAGGCGGGCCACAGCCGGGCCCGCGGCGCGAGCGGCGCGGCGCCGGACTGCTGCGCGGCGACGCCCCGGGGCGCGGGAACGGTTTGGGTGAGCACGCTCATACGCAGGCTCCACGCGTCGGTGCGGAACACGGCGGGGCCGTGTCGTACGGCGAAAGCACGGGGTCGCACCGCCTGGGGGCGGGTGCGTACGGCCGGAGGGCGGGGTCGTACGGCCGGAGGGCGGGTGCGTACGGCGCGACCGCCGGCCGGGGCGGCGCGGACCGCGGGGGGACCCGTCTCATGACTTCACCAGGCCCTCTCCCCTGCCGCCGAGCGCGAGGTAGACGTCCTCCAGGCTGGGCATCGCCAGGGTGAAGTCGTCCAGGGCGGCGAAGGCCGGTCCCCCGGTGACCTCGGCGACGGCGGCGCGGGCCCGCTCCTGGGGCAGCCGCAGCGTCCAGCGGCGGCCCGAGATGTCGGCGAGCGGGTGCAGGGCGGCGATGGCGGGCAGCGACATCGGCGGCTCGTCGCGCCACACGAGGTCGAGCCTGACCTCGTCGGCGACCAGCGACCGCAGGCCCGTGGGGGTGTCGCAGGCGATGACCTTGCCGTGGTCGAGCACGGCGACCCGGTCCAGGACGTTCTCCGCCTCGATGACGTTGTGGGTGACCAGCAGCACCGTCGCGCCGTGCTCGGTCCTGCGGCGGCCGACCGCGGCCCACACCGCGCGCCGGGCGACCGGGTCCATGCCGGTGGTGGGCTCGTCGAGGACCAGGACGGGCCGCTGGCCGACCAGGACGGCCGCGAAGCAGGCCAGCCGCCGCTGGCCGCCGGAGAGGCGCTTGATGGGGCGTCCCGCGATCGGGCCGAGTTCGAGTTCGTCCAGGACGGCGTCGCGTTCGGCACGGGCGGCGCGCGCGTCCAGGCCGCGCAGCCGTCCGGTGGTCTCGGCGGCGAGCGCGACGGTCAGCTCGTCCAGCGCGGACGACTCCTGGCCGAGGTAGCCGACCAGCCGGGAGGCCCGGTCCGGGTGGCGTACGAGGTCGTGGCCGAGCAGGTCGATCGATCCGGCGTCGGGCCGCAGCAGGCCGGTGAGCTGGCGGACCAGGGTGGTCTTGCCCGCGCCGTTGGGGCCGAGGATGCCGAAGAGTTCGCCGCGGCCGACGTCGAGGTCGATGCCGTCGTTGGCGCGTACGACACCGGGCCTGGGCGCGGCGGCGGTCTCGGGTGCCTGGTCGGCGGCGGTACGGCGGCGGCGCAGCCCTCGGCCCCTGGCCGCGGAACCGGCCGGGTACGTTCTGACCAGACCGCGCACGGTGCACACCGTGTCGCGGGCTGTGGCGACCGCTGGGGGCGCCGTCTCCTCCGTGCCCGTACTCACGAGGATCGAGAGTACGCGCCGCACGCGGCATCCGGCGCAAGGGGGGCCCGGTTCACCCGCTTTTCCCTCGGACCCGCCCGAGGCGCGGGAGGGCGCGGGCCCGGCCGCTCACTCCCCCGCGGGTGCGTGCTCGGCGACCGCGTGGGCGTCGACCTCCCGCCAGAATCCGGCCCTGATCGCGTACCGGTCGTGCTCGTCGATCTGGTCGTCCTTGTGGGCGAGCAGGCCGAAGCGGGCGGCGTATCGCAGCAGCTCACCGTCTATGCGGTGCGGGACGCGGGGGTAGTGGGTGGAGAGCTGCTGGAGCTGGGAGGTGTCGGTGAGGCGGGCGATCCAGCGGCGGGCGAAGACCTGGCCGACCTCGAAAGGGTCGCCGCTGACCGCCGTGATGTCGGCCTCGCGGTCCGCCCAGCGCTGCTCGGCGGAGGTGAGCTGGGCGAGGGTGGGCAGGCCGCTGGTGTCGGGCAGGTCGGCGCCCGCGCCGCGGTCGGTCCAGCCCTTGTCCGACGACCAGCGCAGGGTGGCGCTGGGGGCCGGCTGGGCCGGCGGCGGCGCGGGGGCGGCGTGGCTGCGGCCCAGATCGGCGAGATCCTTCGGGGTGGGCACGGTGGGACCGGCGGGTTCCGGCGGGGCAACCTTGCCCGGCGGTGTGCTCTCGGCCGCCGCCGGTTCCGGCGCGGTGCCGTTCTTGCCCGGCCGCTCCTCCGGGGGCGCCAGCCGCTCGCCGCCCGAGGCCGACTCGGGCAGCGGCGCGGAGAGGATCGCGGCGATCTCCGGGCGCGGGCCGGGCGGCGGACAGACGCCGGGGATCTCGCGGGCCCTGATCGCCGCGGTGATCCACTGGCGGTCCAGCACACGCCGCTCGTCGGCCTCCGCGACCAGGTCTTCCGACTGGTTGTAGTCCCCGTCGGCGGCCTGGACGGCCCACAGGTGCACGGCGACCCCGTGCTCCTTGGCGGACATCATGCCGGGCAGCAGATCGCCGTCACCGGTCACCAGGACGACGTCGGAGCACGCGCGGTTGCGGGCCAGCTCCGACAGCTCGGCGTGCATGGCGGCGTCCACGCCCTTCTGCGCCCACCGGCCGTCCGTCCGGGTGAGTGCGCCCAGTCGTACGGTCACTCGGGGCATCACCCGCAGCCGACGGTGTTCCGGTTGCGGAACCCGGTCGGGTGCGCCGTCGAACCAGTAGATCCGCAGCAGTGGCTGACCGGTCTCCAACTCGGCACGTTCGCGCAGGCCAGCGACGACGGCGGCATGATCAACGGTGATCCGGGACCGGGAGGGTTCACCCGCCAACAGACTCGCCGCAGCACCCAGTAGGTAGCCTGCGTCCACCAGGACGACGCAGCGGTCCATGTTGCACCTCTTCCGGTCGCCCCCCGGCACGGATTTCCCCCGAGTCTGCCCGAATGCTCGGGGGTTATGACCTCGAACCCGATCATCGGCGTGGCGGTGGTCACTTTTCCGGCCGCCCCACTCCGTCAACTGCCCGAAATGCGCGCTTCGTACTCCCATGCAAATCTGATGGCGGCCGATGGGCCACCAGGCCAACGGCCGACATCCCCCACTAGGAGAGACGATCGTGGCTAAGAACAAGAACCAGAACCGTCAGCGCGAGAACCAGAACCAGCAGCGCGGCGCCGCCGCCACCGAGGAGCGGGAGCGCACGCAGCGCCCGATGGACGAGAACCAGCCGGAGATGGCGCCCGCGCAGGACTTCTCGCACAAGCAGAACAAGCAGAAGTTCGGCCACAACTAGTCCCACCGCGTGGTCGCGGGGGCACCCTCCACCAGGGGTGCCCCCGCACTCACATCACGCGCGCCGGGCTCGTACGGCCCGCGCCCCGGCGGTCAGCCCGCCTGCTGCTGCGCGGCGCCCAGGCACGCGGGGCCCAACAGGGCCTTGAGGTCGCCGAAGAGCGAGGGGTCCGCAGTCACCCGGTGCCGGTCGAGCCGCAGCACCGTGGTCGTGCGCGCGCCCTGGAGCTTCACCCGTACCTCGGTGTTGCCCTTGTGGCTGGAGAGCACTTCGCCGAGCCTGGCCACCAGCGGCGGGGTCACCTTGACCGTCGGGATGGAGATCATCACCGGCGCGTTGGTGCCCACGTCCGACAGGTCGGGGACCATCAGCTCCATCGCCACCAGCCGCGGGATGTCCTCCCGCTTGTCGAGCCGCCCCTTGACGAAGACCACGGCGTCCTCGACGAGTTGGGTCGAGACCAGTTGGTAGGTGGCGGGGAAGAACATGCAGTCGACCGAGCCCGCCAGGTCCTCGACGGTGGCGATCGCCCACGCGTTGCCCTGCTTGGTCATCTTCCGCTGGAGCCCGGAGATGATGCCGCCGATGGTGACGATCGCGCCGTCGGAGTAGTCACCGGCCAGCGCGGCGATCGCGGCGTCCGTCTTGTCGTTGAGGATGTGCTCGATGCCGAAGAGCGGATGGTCGGAGACGTAGAGGCCGAGCATCTCCCGTTCCTGCGCGAGCAGATACGTCTTGTCCCACTCGATGTCGGAGAAGACCACGTCCATCCCGAAGGCCGGGGTGTCGTCGCCCTCCTCCCCCGCGCCGCCGAACAGGTCGAACTGGCCCTCGGCCTCCTTGCGTTTGACCTGCACCACGTTGTCGATCATCGTCTCGAAGTGCTCGGTCAGACCGCGCCTGGTGTGCTTCATCGTGTCGAACGCGCCGGCCTTGATCAGCGATTCGACGGTCCGCTTGTTGCACGCCACCACCTCGACCTTGTCGAGGAAGTCCGGGAAGGTCGCGTACCGCCCCTTGGCCTTGCGGCTGCGGACCACCGACTCCACCACGTTCGTCCCGACGTTGCGCACGGCGGTGAGGCCGAAGACGATCGTGTCGTCACCGCGCGGTGTGAAGTTGGCGTTGGACTCGTTGACGTCCGGCGGCAGCACCTTGATGCCCATCCGGCGGCACTCGTTGAGATAGAGCGCCATCTTGTCCTTGTCGTCCTTGACCGAGGTCAGCAGGCCCGCCATGTACTCGGCCGGGTAGTTGGCCTTGAGATACGCGGTCCAGTAGGAGACGAGGCCGTACGCGGCGGAGTGCGCCTTGTTGAAGGCGTATCCGGCGAACGGCACCAGCACGTCCCAGACCGCCTGGATGGCCTGGTCGGAGTAGCCGCGCTCGCGCATGCCCGCCTGGAAGGGGATGAACTCCTTGTCGAGGACTTCCTTCTTCTTCTTGCCCATCGCGCGGCGCAGCAGGTCGGCCTGGCCGAGCGAGTAACCGGCCAGCACCTGGGCGGCCTTCTGCACCTGCTCCTGATAGACGATCAGGCCGTAGGTGATGTCGAGGACTTCGCGGAGCGGCTCTTCCAGCTCCTTGTGGATCGGGGTGATCTCCTGCTGCTTGTTCTTGCGCAGCGCGTAGTTGATGTGCGAATTCATGCCCATCGGGCCCGGCCGGTACAGGGCCGAGACGGCGGAGATGTCCTCGAAGTTGTCGGGCTTCATCATGCGCAGCAGGGCGCGCATGGGGCCGCCGTCGAACTGGAAGACGCCCAGGGTGTCGCCGCGCCCGAGCAGCGCGTACGTGTTGGGGTCGTCCAGCGGCAGGGACAGCAGGTCGATGTCGATGCCCTTGTTGGCCTTGATCGACTTGACCGCGTCATCCATGATCGTCAGGTTGCGCAGGCCGAGGAAGTCCATCTTCAGCAGGCCGAGCGACTCACAGCTCGGGTAGTCCCACTGCGTGACGACCGCGCCGTCGTTCTTCGGCGAGAAGATCGGCACGTGGTCGATCAGCGGCTCGGCGGACATGATCACGCCCGCCGCGTGCACGCCCATCTGCCGGACCAGGCCCTCGATGCCCTTGGCCGAGTTGATCACCTTGGTGACGTCCGGCTCGTTCTCGTACATCGCCCGGACCTCGCCCGCCTCGCTGTAGCGCGGGTGGTCCTTGTCGGTGATGCCGGAGAGCGGGATGCCCTTGCCGAGGACGTCGGCGGGCATGGCCTTGGTGATCCGGTCGCCCATGGAGAAGGGGTAACCGAGCACGCGGGCCGAGTCCTTGATCGCGGCCTTGGCCTTGATGGTGCCGTAGGTGGCGATCTGCGCGACCTTGTCGGAGCCGTACTTCTCGGTCACGTAGCGGATGACCTCGCCGCGCCGACGCTCGTCGAAGTCGATGTCGACATCGGGCATGGACACGCGCTCGGGGTTGAGGAAGCGCTCGAAGATCAGGCCGTGCGGGACCGGGTCGAGGTCGGTGATGCCCATGGCGTAGGCGACGATCGAACCGGCCGCGGAACCACGCCCGGGGCCGACCGCGATGCCGTTGTTCTTCGCCCACATGATGAAGTCGGCGACGACGAGGAAGTAGCCGGGGAACCCCATCTGGACGATGGTGTCCATCTCGTAGTCGGCGAGCTTCTGCCGGTCCTCGGGGATGCCGGCGGGGAAGCGCCGGGCCATGCCGCGGGCCACTTCCTCGCGGAACCAGGTCACTTCGGTGTAGCCCTCGGGGACGTCGAACCTGGGCATCAGGTTCTTCGTCTCGAACATGCCCTCGGTCTCGATCCGGTTCGCGATCAGGAGCTGGCTGTTGCGGCAGCCCTCCTGCCACGCGTCCGAGGAGTCGATCGCGTACATCTCGGCGGCGGACTTCAGGTAGTAACCGCTGCCGTCGAACTTGAACCGGTCGGGGTCCGACATGTTCGAGCCGGTCTGGATGCACAGCAGGGTGTCGTGCGCCGAGGACTCGTTGGCGTACGTGTAGTGCGAGTCGTTGGTGACGACGAAGGGCGCGTCGATCTTCTTGGCGATCTCCTCCAGGCCCGCGCGGGCCCGGCGGTCGATGTCGATGTCGTGGTCCATGATCTCGACGAAGAAGTTCTCTTTGCCGAAGATGTCCTGGTACTCGCCGGCGGCCTTGATCGCCTCGTCCATCTGCCCGAGCCGGATGCGGGTGGAGATCTCGCCGGAGGGGCAGCCCGTGGTGCCCATCAGGCCCTCGGCGTACTCGCTGAGCAGTTCGCGGTCCATCCGGGGCTTGCGGAAGTAGCCCTCGAAGGCCGCCCGCGACTGGGCGCGGAAGAGATTGTGCAGCCCGACGGCGTTGCGCGCCCAGATGGTCATGTGGGTGTACGCGCCCGCACCCGAGATGTCGTCCCGCTTCTGGTGCGGCGCGCCCCACTTGACGGGCTTGTTGTACCGCCGCGACTCGGGCGCCAGATACGCCTCGATGCCCATCACCGGCGTGACACCGGCGTCCTTGGCCTGGTGGAAGAAGTCGTACGCCCCGTGCAGATTGCCGTGGTCGGTGATGGCCACATGGCTCATCCCCATCTCGTTGCACGCCTTGAACATGTCCTTCAATCTCGCCGCTCCGTCCAGCAGCGAGTACTGGGTGTGGACATGGAGATGGGTGAAGGGCTGGTCGGTCACGGGCGGCGATACCTCCGGCGAGAGGGGGCGGACTGCTGGTGCGTCGCTGGCTGATTCTGGCGGCGCTGCGAGTCTACGACTCGGGTCCGACAACGCGGCGCGGCTCCCCGTACCGCCACCCGTACCGCCACCCGCGCCGGTCCGCCGGAGGAGTCCGCCGCGTGCCGGCCGCCCTCTGTAGTCCCATCCGTTACCCGCCTTTAGGTCACACATACGCTCGCGCATGGCACACTCTGTCGCCATGGAGGACATACGGCCGAGGCTGAGGGCGCTGCGCGCTGCCCTTTTCGCCGCGCTGTGCGTCACCCTCTCCTCCACCTCCCATGTGCTGATGTCGCACACCCCGCTGCCGCTGACCGTGGTCGGCGGCGCGTTCGGCGGTGTCTTCGCGCTGGCGTATCTGCTCGGCGGCCGGCACGAGCGCGGCTTCTGGCCGATCGCGGGCCTGATGGTCCCGCTGGAACTGGCCGTCGACACCGTCTTCACCGCGGGCCAGCAGGCCTGTTACGGGCCCGCGGGCGGCCCGGTGACCGGTTCGTGGTGGTCGTTCCACGAGACGTTCCTGTGCAACGGCGGCCAGGTCGGCGGCCAGGGGCTGTCCGCGGTGCCGGGCGGCGCCGCCGCGGCGCAGATGCCGTCCACCGCGCTGCCGTGGCTGCTGCTGGCCGTCCATGTGACCGTCGGCCTGGTCGCGTCCTGGTGGCTGCGGCGCGGTGAGGCCGCGCTGCACCGGGTGCTGCGCGTGATGGCCGCCGCCGCCTTCCGGCCGCTGCTGCTGGCCGTGGCCGCCCGCACCGGGCTCGCGGTGCCGCCGCGCCGGTTCCGCCCGGCCGCCCGCGCCTCGGCGGGCCCGCTCGCCGCGCGCCCGCTGCTGCACTCCGTCGTACGCCGTGGTCCGCCCGTCGCGGTCGCAGTCTGACCGTCGTACCGGCACTTTCCTCTCATACCACCACGCGTCATCACGGAGATCCCCCATGAGCAGCAGGAACAGCAAGGCCAGCAAGCAGGCCGCCCGCGAGCGGCTGCGCGCGGAGCGCGAGCGCGAGGCGAAGCGGGCGAAGGTCCGCCGCCAGATATTCGTCGGCGTCGGCGTCGTCGCGGTGCTGGCCATCGCGGGCGGTGTCGCCGTCGCGGTCAACGCGGCGAACAAGCCCAGCTACTGGGAGTCGGCCAAGAAGGACAAGCTGGTCAAGCCCGCGAACACCTCGGGCACCAACGGCTCGACCATCGTGGTCGGCGACCCGAAGAACAAGAACAACCTCGACCTGTTCGAGGACCTGCGCTGCCCGGCGTGCGCGCAGTTCGAGCAGACCTCGGGCGCGGACGTCCTCAAGGGCGCCAAGGACGGCAAGTACAAGATCACGTACCACTTCGGCACGTTCCTGGACGGCAACCTCGGCGGCACCGGCTCCAAGAACGCGCTGAGCGCGGTCGGCGCGGCGGCCAACGTGAGCCTGGACGCCTTCGAGGCGTACCACACGCTGCTCTACTCCAAGGACCACCACCCGGAGGAGTCCGGCCCCGACCTGTTCGCGGACGACGCCAACATGATCAAGCTGGCGCAGTTGGTCCCGGCGCTCAAGGACAACGCCGCGTTCCAGACCGCGGTCAAGGAGGGCACCTACGACAAGTGGGCGCTGGACTCCTCCGACGCGTTCAACGCGGCGGGCATCAAGTCCACGCCGACCATCAGGCTCAACGGCAAGGCGCTGACCGCCGACGGCGTGATGGACCAGATCACGGCGGCCCTGAAGTAGCGGCACACCGCTCCGAACGGCGGGAGCCGGTCCCGTACGCGTACGGGACCGGCTCCCGCCGTTTCGCGCGGCCCGGTCTCCTGCGGCCCCGCGGTCCTACAGCCCGGCCAGGAAGTCCAGCGCGACCGCCCAGGTCTTCTCGGCGGCCTCGGCGTCGTGGTCCGGCAGGTCGGGGTCGGTGTAGAGGTGGCCGGCGCCCCGGTAGCGGTGCACCTCGACGTCGGCGCCGGCCTTGCGCATCCCCAGGTACCAGGAGTTCAGCCAGTCCTCCGGCTCGAAGGGGTCGGGGTCGGCGACATGGAGCTGTACGGGGATGTCGGTGGCCGCGTCGTCGGCGATGTCCGAGGTGCCGTGCAGGAGCAGCAGCCCGCGCGCCTTCTCGTCGCCGAGCGCCACGGTCTGCGCGAGGGCCCCGCCGAGCGAGAAGCCCGCGTAGACCAGCTCCCGCTCGGAGTACGGCGCCGCCGCGAGGACCGCCCGGCGCAGCAGCTCCTCGTTGCCGATCTCCTCGCGGATCGCCCGTCCCGCCTCGACGGTGTCCACGACCCGGCCGTCGTACAGATCGGGAACGACGACCTCGTGCCCGGCCGCCCGCAGCCGGTCGGCGGCGGCGTGCACGGCGGGACGCGGTCCGTAGACGGAGTGGAACAGGACGATCGTCACAGTGCTGCCTTTGTTCGGGTTCGGTACGCGACCATGGTGCCAGCTACCCTCCTTGGGCGGAGCGCCGCGATACGAAGACCCGATGATCCGGGTTTCCTACAAGAAAGCCGAGGTGGACGCGGGATGGTGATGGACAGCGCGCTGCGCCCGGTTCTCGTCGTCTGTGTGGCGGTCGGGGTCTCGCTGGTCGTGGGGTGGACCGTCGACCGCTCCCTGCGCAAGGTGGACGGCCGGCACCCGGAGACCCCGCTGTGGCATCTGCTGCGCCGCTGCGGCATACCCCTCCAGGTGGTGATCTGCACCGCCATACTGCGCGGCGGCTACCGGTCCGCCCATCTGTCGAAGGACCACGCGGAGGCCGTCGGCCAGTTCCTCGTGCTGGTGCTGATCGCCGCGTCGGGCTGGCTGGTGGTACGGGTCGCCGCCGCGGTCATCGACTCCTCGTACGCGCGCTATGTCGCGGTCAGCCACGACGTGCCCAAGATCCGCCGCCTGCGCACCCAGCTCACGCTGATCCAGCGGGTGTTCACCGCGATCGTGACGGTCATCGTCGTCGCGTCGATGCTCTTCACCTTCCCCGCGATGCGGACGGTCGGGGCGTCGGTGCTGGCCTCCGCGGGCATCATCGGCATCGTCGCCGGTGTGGCCGCCCAGTCCACGCTCGCGAATCTCTTCGCCGGTCTCCAGATCGCCTTCGGCGACATGGTGCGGATCGGCGACACCGTGGTCGTGGAGGGCCAGTGGGGTGTGGTCGAGGAGATCACCCTCACCTTCCTGAGCGTGCGCACCTGGGACGAGCGGCGGATCACGATGCCGGTGTCGTACTTCACCAGCAATCCGTTCGAGAACTGGTCGCGCGGCGACCCGCGGATGACCGGCACCGTCCTTCTGCACCTGGACCACTCGGCGCCGGTGGCGCTGATGCGCAAGCGGCTGCTGGAGATCCTGGAGAGCTGCGCGGAGTGGGACCGCAGGGCATGGGGGCTCGTCGTGATCGACTCCACCCCGACCACGATCCAGGTCAGGGCGCTGGCCACCGCGAAGGACTCGGACGACATCTTCAACCTGCGCTGCATCGTCCGCGAGCAGCTGATCGACTGGCTGCGCTGCGAGCACCCGTACGCGCTGCCCCGGCTCAGCACCGCGCCCGCGCCCGGCCAGGAGCAGGACCCGGGCCGGGAGGCGGCCCCGGCGCCGGAATCGGGCGACCTGGGCCCGGGACCGGGCACCAGGTAAGAGGCTCTTACGCCCCCACGGGGCCCTCGCGCTGCGGGGCGTTACGGCAGTGAGAGGCTCTCACCTGTCAGCCGCGCATCGAGCGCAGGTCGAGCTGGCGCAGCACCCGGTCGACGACCTCCGGGTCGTACCCCGCCTCGCTGCGCGCCGACAGCACCTCGTGCCGGGCGGCGGACATCATCTCGTCCTGGATGCGGCGCACCGACTTGAGCCGCTTGACGCGCTTGGCGTGGCTCTCGCGCCGCTCGTCGTCCACGATGTCCGGGCAGATCCGCGCGCCGAGGTCGAAGGCGCGGCGGTGCAGCAGCTCCGACAGGTCGTCGCTCAGCGGCTCGACGGACTCGATGTCGCGCAGCCGCGCCTTGGCGGCCGTCATGGCCCGCAGCGCCAGCATCTTCTCCAGGTCGTGCTCGGCGTCGATGTCGCTGCGCACCCCGAGCCGTTTCACCAGCCACGGCAGCGTCAGCCCCTGGAGCACCAGGGTGCTGAGCACCACCGCGAAGGCGATGAACAAGATCTCCGTGCGGGCCGGGAAGCCGTCGCCGCTGTCGGTGGTCAGCGGGATGGCCAGGGCCAGCGCGACGGACGCCACCCCGCGCATCCCGGACCACCACATGATGACGCTCTCGCGCCAGCTCATCGGGATGTCCTCGTCCAGGTCGCGCAGCTTGTGCATCTTGCGCGCCGCCCAGGTCGCGGGCAGCAGATACAGCAGCCGCACGCCGATGACCACTGCGACCACTATGGCGGCGTGCCGCACCATCGGGCCCCAGTCGCCCGCGCCGACCCGGAACACATTGTGCAGTTCGAGGCCGATCAGGCCGAAGGCGATGCCGGTGACGAGGGTGTCGACGATCTCCCAGAAGGTGTTGCCCGCTAGACGGGCCGTCACGTCGTCGGCCTCGAAGGCGTATTCGGCCAGGAACAGCGCGGTGGTGAGCACGGCCAGGACCCCGGAGCCGCCGAACTCCTCGGCCAGCGCGTAGGAGGCGAAGGGCACCAGCAGTGACAGGCCGATCTGCAAGGTGGGGTCGCCGACGACGCCCATCAGCTTGTTGGCGCCCCAGCCGAGGGCCAGGCCGACCGCGATCGCGACCACGGCGGACAGCACGAGTTCCAGGGCCGCGTGGGGCGCGGAGAAGTTGCCGGACAGCGCCGCCGCGACGGCCACGTGGTACAGCACGATCGCGGTGACGTCGTTGAACAGCCCCTCGCCCTCCAGGATGGAGATCATGCGGCGGGGCAGTCCGAGGCTGCCCGCGACGGCCGTGGCGGCCACCGGGTCGGGCGGCGCCACGAGCGCGCCGAGCGCGAAGGCCCCGGCCAGCGTGATCTCCGGCACGACCGCGTCGGCGACCGCCGCCACCGCGGCCGTGGTGACGAAGACCAGCGCGACCGCGAGCAGGAAGATCGCCCGCCGGTTCGCGGCGAACTGCCGCCAGGAGGTGCGCTGTACGGACGCGTAGAGCAGCGGGGGCAGCACCAGCGGCAGGATCAGATCGGGGTCGATCTGGACGTTGGGCACCTGCGGGAGCAGCGCGAGGACCCCGCCGAGCAGCGTCATCAGGACCGGCGAGGGCAGCCCGATCCGGTCGCTGAGCGGCACCATGACGATGGCCGCGAGCATGAGGAAGAAGAAGAGAGCGAGCTGATCCACGGCGTCACGATGCCACACCGGCTCCGCGCCGCCGGACCCGCGGCCGCCCCGCCGTGCCTTTCACCGGCCCCGATACGGCTACTCGCTGTCGGCGCGGATCACGTCGAGCGCGTGCCGGAGGTCGTCCGGGTACTCGCTGCTGAACTCCACCCAGCGCCCGTCCGAGGGGTGTTCGAAGCCCAACTGCTTGGCGTGCAGCCACTGCCGGGTCAGGCCCAGGCGCTTGGCGAGCGTCGGGTCGGCGCCGTAGGTGATGTCGCCGACGCAGGGGTGGCGGTGCGCGGACATGTGCACCCGGATCTGGTGGGTGCGGCCGGTCTCCAGCTTGATGTCCAGCAGGCTGGCGGAGCGGAACGCCTCGATGAGGTCGTAGTGCGTCACGGACGCCTTGCCGTCGGCGACGACCGCCCACTTGTAGTCGTGGTGGGGGTGACGGCCGATCGGCGCGTCGATCGTGCCGCTCATCGGGTCCGGGTGGCCCTGCACCAGAGCGTGGTAGCGCTTGTCCACGACGCGGTCCCTGAACTGCGCCTTGAGCAGGGTGTACGCCCGCTCGGACTTGGCGACCACCATCAGGCCGGAGGTGCCCACGTCGAGCCGGTGCACGATGCCCTGGCGCTCGGCGGCCCCCGAGGTGGAGATCCGGTATCCGGCGGCGGCGAGGCCGCCGATCACGGTGGTGCCGGTCCAGCCGGGGCTCGGGTGGGCGGCGACGCCGACCGGCTTGAGGACGACGACGATGTCCTCGTCGTCGTGGACGATCTCCATGCCCTCGACCGGCTCCGCGACGATCCGCACCGGGGCGGCGGCCTCGGGCATCTCGACCTCCAGCCACGCCCCGCCGTGCACCCGCTCGGACTTCCCCGCGGCCGACCCGTCGATCGACACCTTGCCCGCCGCCGCCAGCTCCGCGGCCTTCGTCCGCGAGAAGCCGAACATCCGGGCGATGGCGGCGTCGACACGCTCGCCCTCGAGGCCGTCGGGCACGGGCAGGGAACGGATTTCCGGAACGGTACTCACCACACGAGTATGCCGGACCCGCCGCCCCCGGCCGTACCAGCGCGGGACCGGGCGCCTCCTGCGGGAGTCAGTCCTCGCGGTGGACGGTGCCGTCCGGGTCGACGCCGCGGAAGGAGAGCAGGACGATCAGGGCGCCGCCGCAGCAGATGGCGGAGTCGGCGAGGTTGAAGACGGCGAAGTGCTCGGGCGCGATGAAGTCCACCACCCGGCCCTGGAAGCCGCCGGGAGCGCGGAAGACGCGGTCGGTGAGGTTGCCGAAGGCGCCGCCGAGGAGCAGGCCGAGCGCGACGGCCCACGGCAGGCTGTGCAGACGGCGGGAGAGCCGGGCGATCACCACGATGACACCGGCCGCGATCATCGTGAAGACGATCGTCATGCCCTGCCCCATGCCGAAGGCCGCCCCGGCGTTCCGGATCGCGTCCAGCCGCAGGTAGTGGCCGAAGACGTTGACCGGCTCGTGGTTCTCCAGGCTGGTGACCACCCAGATCTTGGAGAGCAGGTCGAGGAGGTACGCCAGCGCCGCCACCCCGATCAGGGTGACGATCCGGCGGCGCCGCCGCGAGACGGCCTGCGGCCCGGCGGGCTCGTCGCCCCGCGCCGCGCCTTCCGTCCCGTCCGCCGCCGGAGCGGCCTGCTCCGACGGCTCGGCGACGCCCGGCTCCTCGACGCCCGTCCCGCCGTCAGGCGTCGCGTCCGGCGTCTCCTCCGGCGTGGTGATGGTGCGCTCCGCTTCCGTCACGTGAGTCCCTCAGCCTTTGTGCTCCGTGCCCGCCAGGCCGAATCCTGACTGATGACGAGGGTACGGCACACCCGTACGACCGGGGCCGTCCGCGGGCGGAGCCCTCAGCGCCGCTCCTGCTTCTGCTTGCAGTCCAGGCACAGCGTGGCCCGCGGGAACGCCTGCATGCGGGCCTTGCCGATCGGATTGCCGCAGGACTCGCAGAGGCCGTACGTGCCCTCGTCCAGCCGTTCCAGGGCGTGCCTGGTCTGCGCCAGCATCTCGCGGGTGTTGGCGGCCAGCGCCATCTCGTACTCGCGGGTGATGTTCTTGGTGCCGGTGTCGGCCTCGTCGTCACCCGCGCCGTCGCCCGAGTCGCGCAGCAGGCCCGCCACGGCCGCCTCCGAGGAGCTGATGCCCTCCGTGAGCCGCTGGACCTCGCCCAGCAGCTCGGCGCGGGCCTCCTCGACCTCTTCCGGCGTCCACGGGTCCTCACCGGGGAGGACGGCCAGGCCGCCGGGGCCCGCGGTGCGGGCGGCGGGCACCGCGGACGCGGCCCCCGTGGTCGCGGCCGTACCCGCCGCGGTCTTCTTCGCTGCCACCTTGCCGGCTCCCGTCTTCTTCGCCGTACGGCCCGTCGCCGCCTTTTCGGCCGCCGCCTTCTTCGCGGCCGTCTTCTTCGCCGGCGCCTTCGCGGCGGCGGCCTTCCCTGCCGGAGCCGTTTCCCTGGCTGCCGTCTTCTTCGCCGCTGCCTTCTTCGCCGCCGTCTTCTTGGCTGCCTTCTTGGCCGAGGCCTTCTTGGCAGCCGCCTTCTTCCGCGGTGCCTCCTCGGCCGCGTCGCCCTCCTCCGCATCGATGGCGACCGTGACCGTACGCACGGACTTCCTCGCCGCCGCGGGCCCGCGGGCAGGCGCCACGGACGCCCCGGTCACACCGGGATGGTCGGAGCCGGCCGCAGGCCGTCCCCTTTTCTTCACGACCATGGCCGCGACCCCTTCACATCCGTGATCTTGTTCGCGAATCGTGCCGGAAACGGTAAATCGGCTCCGGACCCGCGGCAACGGGGCGCGCTGCCTGGCCGACCGGTCCGCCCCGGAGGGCGGGCAGGTCTGCATCCGTTGTGCCCAGCTCACCGCCAGGTATTCCGGTACCTGGCGGTAACGATCCGTGACAGTCGCCGTCGGGGCGCGCGGAGCAGGCCATTCGGGTCAGTGGGCGGCCCCGGTAAACCGTTCGGCCGGGCCGCTCCCAGCGCCGTACACTGAGCGCAGCGAAAGGCGTGGATGGGACGAGTAGCGCCGCACGCAGCCATGAGCGACCCGGGGACGGTGGAAGCCCGGGGGTGTGCGCGGTGCGAAGATCACCCCGGAGCCGCCGGAAGAAAGCCCGCGGGAGGCCCCTCAAGGCCCCCGGGCGAGTAGAACCGGCGTCGCTGCCCCAATGAGGGGGCGGTGGGTTCCCCGTGTGCGGGGCGCCTCCACCGCCAAGGAGGGTGGTACCGCGGGAGCGCTCGCTCTCGTCCCTTCGACGGAGTACGCACCAGTGTCCGCCGGAGGAAACCACCGATGAGCGACCACCAGACCGCGCAGGGACAGCCGCAGCCGCCGCAGTACCGGCCGGTGCCCGCCCAGGTCGACCTGCCCGCCCTCGAACACGAGGTGCTCGACCTCTGGAGCGAGCGGAAGACCTTCGCCCGTTCCGTCGAGCAGAGCCGCGGACTGCCCGACTGGGTCTTCTACGAGGGCCCGCCGACCGCCAACGGCATGCCCGGCGCCCACCACATCGAGGCCCGCGTCTTCAAGGACGTCTTCCCGCGCTTCAAGACCATGCAGGGCCACCACGTGACCCGCAAGGCCGGCTGGGACTGCCACGGGCTGCCGGTCGAGCTGGCGGTGGAGAAGGAACTGGGCTTCACCACCAAGCAGGACATCGAGGACTACGGCGTCGCGGAGTTCAACGCGAAGTGCCGCGAGTCGGTGACCCGGTACACCGACGCCTTCACCGACCTGACCACGCGCATGGGCTACTGGGTCGACCTCGACAACGCCTACCGGACGATGGACCCGGAGTACGTCCAGTCCGTGTGGTGGTCGCTCAAGCAGATCTTCGACAAGGGCCTGCTGGTCCAGGACTACCGGGTGGCGCCCTGGTGCCCCAAGGACCAGACCGGCCTGTCCGACCACGAACTGGCCCAGGGCTACGAGACGGTCGTCGACCCGTCGGTCTTCGTCCGCTTCCCGCTGACCGGCGGCCCGCTGGCGGGCGAGGCCGCGCTGCTGGTGTGGACGACCACGCCCTGGACGCTGGTCTCCAACACCGCCGTCGCCGCGCACCCCGACGTGACGTACGTCGTCGCCACCGACGGCACCGAGAAGCTGGTCGTCGCCGAGCCGCTGCTCGGCAAGGCGCTGGGCGAGGGCTGGACGGCGACCGGGCAGTCCTTCACCGGCCGCGAGATGGAACGCTGGACGTATCAGCGGCCGTTCGACCTCGTCGAGATCCCGGACGCGCACTATGTGGTGAACGCCGAGTACGTCACCACCGAGGACGGCACGGGCCTGGTCCACCAGTCCCCCGCCTTCGGTGAGGACGACCTCAAGGCCTGCCGCGCGTACGGCCTTCCGGTGGTCAACCCGGTGCGCCGCGACGGCACCTTCGAGCCGGACGTGCCCCTGGTCGGCGGGGTCTTCTTCAAGAAGGCCGATGAGGCGCTGGTCGCCGAACTCCACGCTTCGGGACGGCTGTTCCGGCACCTGCCGTACGAGCACAGCTACCCGCACTGCTGGCGCTGCCACACCGCGCTGCTCTACTACGCGCAGCCGTCCTGGTACATCAGGACCACCGCGGTCAAGGACGCCCTGCTGCGGGAGAACGAGAAGACCAACTGGCACCCGGACTCGGTCAAGCACGGCCGCTTCGGCGACTGGCTGAAGAACAACGTCGACTGGGCGTTGTCGCGCAACCGCTACTGGGGTACGCCGCTGCCGATCTGGCGCTGCGAGGACGGCCATCTGACCTGTGTCGGCTCGCTGGCCGAACTCGGCGAACTGACCGGCACCGACCAGTCCGGGCTCGACCCGCACCGCCCGTACATCGACGCCGTCACCTTCGGCTGCCCGTCCTGCGGCGGCACCGCGACCCGCGTCCCCGAGGTGATCGACGCCTGGTACGACTCGGGTTCGATGCCGTTCGCGCAGTGGGGCTACCCGTTCCACAACAAGGAGGTCTTCGAGCGCACGTACCCGGCGCAGTTCATCGCGGAGGCGATCGACCAGACCCGCGGCTGGTTCTACACGCTGATGGCCATCGGCACGCTCGTCTTCGACAGGTCGAGTTACGAGAACGTGGTCTGCCTCGGCCACATCCTCGCCGAGGACGGCCGCAAGATGTCCAAGCACCTGGGCAACATCCTCCAGCCGATCCCGCTCATGGACCAGCACGGCGCGGACGCGGTGCGCTGGTTCATGGCGGCCGGCGGCTCCCCGTGGGCGGCCCGCCGGGTCGGCCACGGCACGATCCAGGAGGTCGTCCGTAAGACGCTGCTCACGTACTGGAACACGGTCGCCTTCCAGGCGCTGTACGCCCGTACGTCCGGCTGGGCCCCCTCGGCGGCCGACCCGGCCGTCGAGGACCGCCCGCTGCTCGACCGCTGGCTGGTCGGCGAGCGGAACGTGCTGGTGCGCGAGGTGACCGACGCGCTGGAGTCGTACGACACCCAGCGCGCGGGCAAGCTGCTGTCGGCCTTCGTGGACGACCTGTCGAACTGGTACGTGCGCCGTTCGCGGCGCCGCTTCTGGCAGGGCGACCCGGCCGCGCTGCGCACCCTGCACGACGTGGTGGAGACCGTGACGCGGCTGATGGCCCCGCTGGTGCCGTTCATCACCGAGCGGGTCTGGCAGGACCTGGTGGTGCCGGTGGTCCCCGGTGCCCCCGACTCCGTCCACCTCTCGTCCTGGCCCGTCGTGGACGAGCGGCACGTCGACCCGGCCCTGTCGGAGCGGATGCTGCTCGTACGGCGGCTGGTCGAGCTGGGCCGTGCCACGCGCGCGGAGTCCGGTGTCAAGACGCGTCAGCCGCTGTCGCGCGCGCTGGTCGCCGCCGCGGGCTTCGAGGGGCTCTCGGCCGAGCTGCGGGCGCAGATCACCGAGGAGTTGAACGTCAGCTCCCTGGCGTCGCTGTCCGAGGTCGGCGGGTCGCTGGTCGACACCACGGCCAAGGCCAACTTCCGCGCGCTGGGCAAGCGTTTCGGCAAGGGCGTCCAGGCCGTGGCGGCCGCGGTCGCCGCCGCCGACGCGGCGGCCCTGTCGGCGGCGCTGCGCGACGGCGGTACGGCCTCGGTGGTCGTGGACGGCGAGGAGGTCGCGCTCGCTCCTGAAGAGGTCATCATCACCGAGACCCCGCGCGAAGGGTGGTCGGTCGCCTCCGACTCCGGCGGCACGGTCGCGCTCGACCTGGAGATCACTCCCGAACTCCGCCTGGCCGGGCTCGCCCGCGACGCCATCCGGCTGATCCAGGAGGCCCGCAAGACCTCCGGCTTCGACGTGGCCGACCGGATTCACGTCCGCTGGGCCACGGCCGAGCCCGACGTCTCGACGGCCCTGTCCGCCCACGCCTCGCTCATCTCCGAGGAGGTCCTGGCGGACAGCTTCACCGACGCGTCGGCCGATGCCTCCTTCGGCCCGGCGTTCACGGACGAGTCCCTGGCCCTGACCTTCCACCTGCGCAAGAGCTGAGCCGCGTAGGGGCGAAGTCCCCTTCGCACGGTGGTCGTCGCACAGAACAGGGCCGGGCCCCGCGGGGAAAAAGGATTCCCCGGGGGCCCGGCCCTGTGTGGTGCGGGTCCAGCCGACCGCTAGGTCAGTTGTCGTCCTCGTCGATCAGGAAACCGCGCATCGGCGTCGGTGCCTGCTGCATCGGCTGCGGCGCCTGCGGCCGTACCGGTGCCATCGGCTGGGTCATGGCAGGAGACATCTGCTGCTGGCCGCCGTACGTCGGGCCGGGGGTGTGACCGCCGCCCATGCCCTGACCGCCGTAGGACGGCGCGGAGCCCGCGTGTCCCATACCGGCGCCCGCGCCTGCCGGTGCCATGCCGTTGCCCATACCGCCGTTGCCCATGGATCCGCCCATCGAGCCGCCCATGGTGGACGCGGCCGGGAGGGAGGGAGCCGCGGGGGTGGTACGCGGCGGAGCCAGCGAGTCGTCGGCCTGGTTCTCGAGCTGACGGAGCTGGGACTCCAGGTAGGACTTCAGACGCGTGCGGTACTCGCGCTCGAAGCCGCGCAGGTCCTCGACCTTGCGCTCCAACGTGGCGCGGGCGGACTCCAGGGAGCCCATCGCGACGCGGTGCTTCTCCTGGGCGTCCCGCTCAAGAGCGTCCGCCTTGGCGCGGGCGTCCCGCTCCAGGCCCTCGGCGCGGCTGCGGGCCTCGCCGACGATCTTGTTGGCCTCGGAACGCGCTTCCGCGATGGCCTGGTCCGCCGTCTGCTGCGCGAGCGAGAGCACACGGGCGGCGCTGTCGCCACCGGGTCCCTGCTGCTGCATCGGGTGGTGCTGCTGCTGTTGCTGCTGCATCGGGTGCTGGCCCATGGGGCCGGGTCCCTGCTGCTGCATCGGGTGCTGGCCCATCGGACCAGGCCCCTGCTGCTGCATGGGGTGCCCCATCTGCTGCTGCATCGGGCCGGGCCCGTGCTGCTGCTGGGCGCTGGGGCCGGGCGGCAACTGCGGCATACCGCCCTGCTGCTGCGGCGGACCCATCTGCTGCTGCGGCACCGGCTGCGGACCGGATATGGCAGCGGGCACCGGCCGGTCCTGCTGTTCGGGCTTGCGCATGCCCTGTTGCTGGTTCTGGGCGGCGGCACGGGTGGCCGCGGCCAGTTTGGCGCGCAAGTCCTCGTTTTCGCGGAGCAATCGAGTCAGCTCCGCCTCCACCTCGTCGAGGAAGGCGTCGACCTCATCCTCGTCATAGCCCTCTCGGAGGCGGACGGTCGTGAACTGCTTGTTCCGAACGTCCTCGGGGGTCAGCGGCATCTCTTCACCTCAACGTGATCGTCGACATATCGGGAGCCCGCACCGTTCACATCAAGTTCCCCACGACGGAGATCAGGATGTACACGATGATCATCAATACGAAGAAGGACAGGTCGAGCGCCACGCCCCCGAGACGTAGCGGCGGGATGAACCGCCGCAAGAGCTTGAGTGGCGGATCGGTGACAGTGTAGGTGCCCTCCAGGACCACCACCATCGCCTTCCCAGGGTGCCATGAACGGGCGAACTGGAAGACGTAATCCATCACCAATCGGAAGATCAGCACAAACAGGAAGCAGTACAGCGCGATGTACAGCACCTGGAGTGCGACACTCATCGCGCTTCCCTCTCCCCTGCTCGTCTTCGGCCCGGTGGCCGGGTCCCTGCGGTTGCGTCTCGTTCAGCTCTGGTTGAAGAACCCGCCCTCGGCGATCCGGGCTTTGTCCTCCGCCGTGACATCGACGTTAGCAGGCGACAGGAGGAACACCTTCTGCGTCACCCGCTCGATGCTTCCGTGAAGACCGAAGACCAGGCCGGCGGCGAAGTCGACAAGACGCTTCGCGTCCGTGTCGTCCATCTCCGTCAGATTCATGATCACCGGCGTTCCCTCGCGGAAGTGTTCCCCGATGGTACGGGCTTCGTTGTAGGTCCGGGGGTGCAGTGTCGTGATCCGGTACGGCTCTCGCTCTGACACGACCTTGGGCATGATCACCGGTGCGTTCTTCTCCAGGCTGTGACGTTCGGGTGTGATGGACGCCACGGGGGCGATCCGCGGTTCACGGGGCGCCGGGGCGTGTACGAGACGCGCCGGTTCGTCCTGCGACGACTGGTGCTGGCTCTGTGGTACGTGCTGCGGTACGTGCTGGCTGACCTGCTGCTGACGGCGAGGGGCACGCTCGGGGTCGGCGCTGGCCCGTGCTGCGGGCGGAGCGGCCATCTCGGGCTCGAACTCGTCGTCGGGGTCAAATCCCGGCCCGTCGTATCCGTCGTCCTCCACGAGGCCGAGGTAGACCGCCATCTTGCGCATCGCGCCGGCCATGCTCTGCGTCCTCTCAGCGGGGTTGCGGTCCTCGGCCGCCGCTCGGACGGCCGCCACACCATATTTATGCTGTGGTCCGACTTGTTGGTGACGTTACCCGAGCCCGGGACGGACTCCGAGTACCGCCGTACCGACGCGTACATGTGTCGCTCCGGCCGCAACGGCTTCGTCGAGGTCCTGGCTCATCCCTGCCGAGACCATGGTCGCAGCCGGATGGGTCTCGCGCAGGCCGGATGAGATTTCCATCAACCGATCGAAGGCGGCGCGGGGTTGGCCCGCGTACGCCCCGGCCAGCGGCGCGACGGTCATCAGGCCGTCGAGACGCAGCCCCGGTGCCGCCGCGATCGCGTCGGCGAGCGCGGCGACCGCGTCGGGTGCCACCCCGCCGCGCTCTCCCTGAGCGCCCGACTCCGCGTCCAGGGCGACCTGAACGAGGCACCCGAGCCGCTTTTCCGCGGCGGTCGCCGCGGTCGACAGCGCGCCGGCCAGCCGGAGCCGGTCGACCGAGTGCACATGATCAGAGTAACGGACCACTGAACGAGCCTTGTTGGTCTGCAACTGCCCCACAAAATGCCAAGTAAGCGGAAGATCGGCGCACGCCGCCGCCTTGGGCGCGGCGTCCTGGTCGCGGTTCTCCGCCACATGCCGGACGCCGAGGCCGGCCAGCAGCCGGACGTCGCTCGCCGGGTAGGTCTTGGTGACCACGATCAGGGTCACGTCCGCGCGGTCCCGCCCGGCCGCCTCGCAGGCGGCGGTGATCCGCTTCTCGACACGGTCCAGATTCGCGGCGAGTTCCGCGCGCCTGGCGGCGTCCTCGGCCCCGGGGTCGGTCTGATGCTCGGTCACGCGGCGCCGTCCAGCCAGACATAGCCCGCCAGGCGACCGGTGACACCGTCGCGGCGGTAGGAGAAGTGATCGGCGGACTCCAGGGTGCACACACCCGCGCCCGGCCCGTCGGATGATCCGGCGCTCGGCCCGAGGTTCACTCCGGCGCGCGCGAGTTGGGCGCGCACCCCCGAAGCCACGTCGACCGCCGGAGTGCCCCAGCTCGTCTCGGCGTACGCCTCCGGCACCGCCCGGGCGACCTCGTCCCGCATCGCGGCGGGCACTTCATAGCACTTTCCGCACACGGCGGGGCCGAGCAGCGCGGTGATCCGCGCGGGGTCGGCCCCCCGCACCGTCATCGCCTCGACGGCGGCGGGCACCACACCCGCGACCAGTCCCGGCCGTCCCGCGTGCGCGGCGGCCACGACACCGGCCACCGGGTCGGCGAGCAGTACGGGCACGCAGTCGGCGGTGAGTACGGCGAGCGTGAGGTCGGCGCGGGTGGTGACGAGCGCGTCGACGGCCGGGACCGGCCGGTCGCCCCACGGGGCGTCCACGACGGCGACCTCGCGGCCGTGCACCTGGTTCATCCACACCACCCGGTCGGGGTCGCGGCCGAGATCGGCCGCGGCGCGCTCGCGGTTGGCGCGTACGGCGGCGGGGTCGTCCCCCACCGCGCCGCCGAGGTTGAGGCTGTCGTGCGGAACGGCGCTCACCCCGCCCCACCGGTCGGTGAAGGCGAAGTGCGCGCCGCTCGCTGTCTGGCGGTGCCCTATCACTTCAAGAAGTCGGGTACGTCGAGCTCTTCGGCCGCGGTGTCCTGGTAGGGACGGGCCGGCGGCACGTGCGGGGGCGGGACCGGGGTCGGCGCCTCCGCGACGGGCTCGTTGTCGCTGTCGCGGTCCGACGAGGCGACCGGGACACTGCCGAGGCCGGTGTACGAGGTCGCCGGGCGGGCGGGTTCGGGCTGGCTGGCGATCCGGGCGCCGGAGGCGGGGGTCGTGTCGCGGTATCCGTCGAGCGCCTTGGCGCTGCTCTTGGTGGGCGGCTGGCCGCCGTCGAACCCGGCGGCGATCACGGTGACCCGCACCTCGTCGCCGAGCGCGTCGTCGATGACCGCGCCGAAGATGATGTTGGCCTCGGGGTGGGCCGCCTCGCTGACGAGTTGGGCCGCCTCGTTGATCTCGAACAGGCCGAGGTCGGAGCCGCCGGAGATGGAGAGCAGCACCCCGCGGGCGCCGTCGATGGAGGCTTCGAGCAGCGGCGAGGAGATCGCCATCTCGGCGGCGGCGACCGCACGGTCGTCACCGCGTGCGGAGCCGATGCCCATGAGGGCCGAACCCGCCTCGGACATCACGGACTTCACGTCGGCGAAGTCGAGGTTGATCAGGCCGGGGGTGGTGATCAGGTCGGTGATGCCCTGCACGCCGGAGAGCAGGACCTGGTCGGCCGAGCGGAAGGCGTCGAGCACGCTGACCTGGCGGTCCGAGATGGACAGCAGACGGTCGTTGGGGATGACGATCAGGGTGTCGACGTTCTCCCGCAGCCCCGCGATGCCGTCCTCCGCCTGGTTGGCGCGGCGGCGGCCCTCGAAGGTGAAGGGGCGGGTGACGACCCCGATGGTCAGGGCGCCGAGCGAGCGGGCGATGTTGGCGACGACGGGTGCGCCGCCGGTGCCGGTGCCGCCGCCCTCACCCGCGGTGACGAAGACCATGTCGGCGCCCTTGAGCACCTCTTCGATCTCCTCGCGGTGGTCCTCGGCGGCCTTGCGGCCCACGTCGGGGTTGGCCCCGGCGCCGAGGCCCCGGGTCAGTTCACGGCCGACGTCGAGCTTGACGTCGGCGTCGCTCATCAGGAGGGCCTGCGCATCGGTGTTGATCGCGATGAACTCGACGCCCTTGAGACCGACCTCGATCATCCGGTTGATGGCGTTGACGCCACCGCCGCCGATGCCGACGACCTTGATGACTGCGAGGTAGTTCTGCGGTGCTGCCACGTCGAAGGCCTCTCGCCTCGAGTTACGTATCTTGTGGGACGGTCGGTACGCTCGCCGATGCCGTTCCGAACCCTAACCGTGAGGTTTAGGGTTACCAGTATGCATGTCCCATGTGTTCCTTGGGACGAGACACTAAGTCGACAAGCGGTAGTGGTTCAACGAACACGCCGAACCTACCGTTTTTCTTTTGACCCTATGTGATCACGTCACCGGCTGGTGGGCCAGGGGTCGAATAATGCCATAAGGGGCGTCAACTCCCTGACGCCGCAGGGGCGCTGGGGGCACTCACGTCGTAGTGGGAGGCGTGTGGCTGGACCTTCAGGAGCGCATTGAGCACCGCGGCCTTCCGCGCGCCCTGTTCCGCGCTCCCCCACATCACGCTGCGTCCGCGCGAGAGTTCGACGGTGATGTTGTCGTAGGAACGGACCCGGATCGCGGTCGCCTGGCCGTGCAGCGATTCCGGAAGATCGGCGGCGACCGCAATGGCGGCCCGCAGCAGGCTCTTTGTTCCGAAATGCCGAAGGCTCGGCGACTGATCCGGCGTCAATTGCACGAGCGGTACGCCGCGCGGCGCGGTGTCGACCGTCGCGAATCGCACACCGCCCGGGTCCACTTCGGTGAACTTGTCGCCGCTTTTCAGTACGGCGGAGGCCGTTCGTTCGGTCACTTTCACCCGGACCGTGTGCGGCCACGACCGTTCCACGTCCACATGGTCGATCCGCGGCAGCGCGGTGAGCAGCCGCCTGCGGACCGCGCCGGTGTCCACGGAGGCCAGCGCGCCGCCCAGCGGTACGCCCGCGGCGCGCTCGATCTGCTGCGGCGTCAGCACGTCGTTGCCCGTGACGGTCACGCGCGTGGCGCGGAACCAGGAGGAGCCGTAGACGGCCCAGGTGCCGCCCGCGACGAGGACGGTGAGGACGGCCAGTGTGATGATCGCCGTCCGGCGGCTGGGGAGGGTCGGCCGGGGGCGCGGGCGCCGTCCGGCGCCGGGTACCGCCCCGTCCCGGTCGGCGCCGACCGGCTTCGCTTGCGTCCCGGTCACCCCGGTCACCCGGCCTCCCCGCGTCGACGGATGCGGAGCGCGTCCGCGCCCCGCGGGCCCTATCGTGCCAGGCCCGGTCCGCCGCGCCGCGGGACACGCCCTCGGCGCGGCGGCCACCGTCAGCGGCGGCCCGCGGCCACCGCCTCGTACACCATGGCGACCAGCAGGTCGTCCGCGTCGCGGCGGCCGAACTCGGCTGCCGCGCGCGACATGTCGTACAGGCGGTGCGGGTCCGTCAGGACGGGCAGCACGTGTCCCAGCACCCAGTCGGGGGTGAGTTCGGCGTCGTCGACCAGCAGGCCGCCGCCGGCCTTCACCAGCGGCTGGGCGTTGAGCCGCTGTTCGCCGTTGCCGATGGGCAGCGGCACGTAGGCGGCGGGCAGTCCGACCGCGGACAGTTCGGCGACGGTCATGGCACCGGCCCGGCAGAGCATCATGTCGGCGGCGGCGTAGGCGAGATCCATCCGGTCGACGTAGGGCACCGGGCGGTACGGCGGCATGCCGGGCATGTTGTCGGACCGCGGGAGTTCGTTCTTGGGGCCGACCGCGTGCAGGATCTGCACGCCGGACTGCTGGAGCCGCGGCGCGACGGTGGCGATCACCTCGTTGAGCCGCCGGGCGCCCTGGGAGCCGCCGGAGACCAGCAGGGTGGGCAGGTTCTGGTCGAGGCCGAACGCGTGCCGGGCCTCGGGGCGGGCGGCGGCCCGGTCGAGGGTGGCGATGGTGCGGCGCAGCGGGATGCCGATGTAGCGGGCGTCGCGCAGCTTGCTGTCGGGGGTGGAGACCGCGACCGCGTGCGCGTACCGCGACCCGATCTTGTTGGCCAGGCCCGGCCGCGCGTTGGCCTCGTGCACGACGATCGGCACGCCGAGCCGCTTGGCGGCCAGGTAGCCGGGCAGCGCCACGTAGCCGCCGAAGCCGACCACGCAGTCCGCCTTGGTGCGTTCCAGGATCTGCTCGGCGGCCTTGATGGTGCCGCGCAGCCGTCCGGGGACGGTGATCAGTTCCGGGGTGGGGCGGCGCGGCAGCGGGACGGCCGGGATGAGCGCCAGTTCATAACCGCGTTCCGGCACCAGCCTGGTCTCCAGGCCCTTCTCGGTGCCGAGGGCCGTGATGCCCACGGTCGGGTCCTGCCTGCGCAGGGCATCGGCGAGCGCGAGCGCAGGCTCGATGTGGCCGGCGGTCCCCCCGCCGGCGAGTACGACATGCACCGAAATTCACCGCTCTCCGGACGGCCGCCTGGTGACGTACCGCCGCATCGTCCGTGTCATTGCCCCGCTGAAAGCACTACGCCCCCGCATGGCCAGGGCCGCTCGCGCTCCGGGCTCGTTTCTCGCGAAGGAGATGAGCAGCCCGATCGCGAACATGGTCGGCAGGATGGCTGAACCTCCGTAGGAGAACAGCGGGAGCGGGACTCCGGCGATCGGCAGCAGGCCGAGCACCGCACCGATGTTGATCACGGCCTGGGCCGTGATCCAGGTGGTCACGCCACCCGCTGCGAACCTGACGAAGGGGTCCTCCGTACGACCGGCCACGCGGATACCCGCGTAGCCTAGTGCCGCGAAGAGGGCGAGTACCGACAGCGTCCCCGCCAGACCCAATTCCTCCCCGGTTACGGCGAAGATGAAGTCGGTGTGCGGCTCCGGGAGTTCACCCCATTTTTCCACACTCGCCCCGAGTCCCGACCCGAACCAGCCACCGGAGGCGAGGGCGTAGATCCCGTGCACGGCCTGCCAGCACTGGTCGTTGGTGCCGGGGTCGGTGGCGGCGATGCAGTGCAGCCGGCCCATCCGGTTGGGGCTGGTGATGATGGCCAGGGCCGCCAGCGCCGCCGCGCCGGACAGCACGCCCGCGAAGAGCCTGGTGGGGGCGCCCGCGAGCCAGAGCATGCCGAAGAGGATCGCGGTGAGGATCATCGTGGTGCCCATGTCGCCGCCGAGCATGATCAGTCCGAGCAGCAGGAACGTCACGGGCACGAGCGGCACCAGCAGGTGCTTCCACTGGATCAGCAGATTCCGGTCGCCCTTGCGGGCGAGCAGGTCGGCGCCCCACATCACCAGGGCCAGCTTGCCGAATTCGCTGGGCTGGATCTGGAACGGGCCGCCGATGGAGATCCAGTTGGTGTTGCCGTTGACCGTCTGCCCTATTCCGGGGACCTGGACCAGGCACATCAGGAAGACGGCGCCGAGCAGCAGCGGGTACGCGAGCGCGCGGTGCAGTCTGACCGGCATCCGGGCGGCGGCGTAGAGCAGCACGGAGCCGAGGGCGACCGCGAGGAGCTGCTTGCGGAAGTAGTACGTGGACGGCAGGCCGTAGCGCAGCGCCTGGATCATCGAGGCGGAGTACACCATCACCAGGCCGAGCACGGTGATCAGCAGGGCCGCGCCGAGGATGACGTAGTACGCCGTCAGCGGGCGGTCCCAGGCGGCGCGTACCCGCTCGGGGAGCCGGGCGGCGCCCCGGAGCGCGCTGCCGCGCTGCCGGGCCGGGTACGTGCTCATACCCGCCCCCCGCGGGGGCGGTGCGCGGGGCGGCGGGGGGACGCAGTGGCCGTCATGGGACCTCCATCGGAGCGAGGGCGCCGCACGACACCTGCGGCTAGGGCTCGTCGCTGTCGCTGTCGGCGGCGCCCAGGCGCCGGACGGCTTCCGCGAACATATCGCCGCGCTCGTTGTAATTGGCGAACATGTCCATCGACGCACAGGCCGGTGCCAGCAGAACGGTGTCGCCGGGCTGGGCCCGGTCGCGCGCCACGGCGACGGCGGCGGCCATCGCCCCAGTGTCGGTCCGGCCCAGCTCGACCACCGGGACCTGGGGGGCGTGTCGCGCGAGCGCTTCACGGATCAGGGCGCGGTCGGCGCCGATCAGGACGGCGGCCCGCAGCCGGTCGGCGGACTTGATGACCAGGTCGTCGAAGACCGCGCCCTTGGCGAGGCCGCCGGCGAGCCAGACGATCGACGGGTACGCGGCCAGCGACGCCTCGGCCGCGTGGGTGTTGGTGGCCTTGGAGTCGTCGACCCAGGTGATGCCGTCGCGGGTGGCGACCTCGGCGATGCGGTGCGCGTCCGGACGGAAGGCCCGCAGGCCCTCGCGTACGGCGGCCGGTTCGACGCCGTAGGCGCGGGCGAGGGCGGCGGCGGCCAGCGCGTTGGCGATGTTGTGCGGGGCCGGCGGGTTGACGTCGGCGGTCTCGGCCAGCTCCTGCGCGCTGTTGACCCGGTCGTCCACGAAGGCGCGGTCGACCAGGATGCCGTCGACCAGACCGAAGTCGGAGGGCCGGGGCGCGTCGAGGGTGAAGCCGATCGCCCGGCAGCCCTCTTCGACGTCGGCCTCGCGGACCAGCCGCTCGGTCTCCGGGTCGGCGCGGTTGTAGACGCAGGCGACCTGGTTGCCCTGGTAGATCCGGCCCTTGTCGGCGGTGTACGCCGCCATCGAGCCGTGCCAGTCGAGGTGGTCGGGCGCCAGGTTGAGCACGGCGGCGGAGTGCGGGCGGATGCTGGGCGCCCAGTGGAGCTGGTAGCTGGACAGCTCGACGGCGAGGACGTCGTACGGCTCGTCGCCGAGGACCGCGTCCAGCAGGGAGACGCCGATGTTGCCGACGGCCGCGGTGCGCAGGCCCGCCGCGGTGAGGATCGCGGCGAGCATGCGGGTGGTGGTGGTCTTGCCGTTGGTGCCGGTGACCGCGAGCCAGGGGGCCGCGCCGGGCTTCCTGAGCCGCCAGGCCAGTTCGACGTCGCCCCAGATCTCCACGCCCGCCTTGGCGGCGGCCGTGAACAGCGGGCTGCTCGGCTTCCAGCCGGGGGCGGTGACCACGAGTTCGGTGCCCTCGGGCAGGGTCGCGCCGTCACCGAGGCGCACGGTGATGCCGAGCGCCTCCAGTTCGGCCGCCTCGGCCCGCTGCCGCTCGCCCGCGACGCCGTTGACGACGGTGACGCGGGCGCCGAGGGCGTGCAGCGCCTTCGCGGCGGGCACGCCGGAGACGCCGAGCCCGGCGACGGTGACGCGCAGGTCCGTGAAGTCGGGGTTCACGAAGCCCTGCCCGGCGGCGGACGGGGAGGCCGGAGACTCCGGGGACGCCGGGGAGTCGGTCGTCACGACGCGGCCACCCAGCCCGCGTAGAAGATGCCGAGTCCGACGGCCATGCACATGCCCTGGATGATCCAGAATCTGACCACGACCAGGACTTCGCTCCACCCCTTGAGTTCGAAGTGGTGCTGGAGTGGCGCCATCCGGAAGACCCGCTTGCCGGTGAGCCGGAAGGAGCCGACCTGGATGATCACGGACATCGTGATCAGGACGAAGAGGCCGCCGAGGATGGCGAGCAGCATCTCGGTGCGGGAGCAGATCGCCAGGCCCGCGAGCGCGCCGCCCAGGGCCAGGGAGCCGGTGTCGCCCATGAAGATCTTGGCCGGTGAGGTGTTCCACCACAGGAAGCCGAAGCAGGCTCCCATCAGGGCCGCCGCGACCACCGCGAGATCGAGTGGGTCGCGGACCTCGTAACACGCGCCGTTGGCGCTGACCGGGGCCCCGCACCACTGGCCGTACTGCCACACGCCGATGACGGTGTAGGCGGCGAAGACCATGGTGGAGGCGCCGGTGGCCAGGCCGTCGAGGCCGTCGGTGAGGTTCACGCCGTTGGACATCGCCAGGATCATGAACAGCGCCCAGACCACGAAGATCACCGGGCCGATGGACCAGCCGAAGTCGGTGGTGAACGACAGCTTGGTGGAGGCCGGGGTCTGGCCGCGGGAGTCCTTGAAGTTCAGCGCGAGCGCCGCGAAGGCGATGCCGACGATGAGCTGGCCCGACATCTTCGCCTTGGCGCGCAGGCCGAGGCTGCGCTGCTTGACGATCTTGATGTAGTCGTCGAGGAAGCCGACCAGGCCCATACCGGCGAAGAGGAAGAGCACCAGCACGCCGGACATGGTCGGCTTGTCACCGGTGATCAGCTTGGTCGCCGCGTAGGCGATCAGCGTGGCCAGGATGAACGCGATACCGCCCATGGTGGGCGTGCCGCGCTTGCTGTGGTGCGCCTTCGGACCGTCGTCCCGGATCATCTGTCCGTAGCCCTTGCGGGCCAGCAGGCGGATCAACAGCGGTGTGCCGACCAGCGACAGGAAGAGCCCCAGGACGCCGGAGACGAGAATCTGCTTCACAGGGCGGCACCCTCACGGGCCGAGCCGTCGAAGCCGTCGGCTTCGAGCAGCGCCAGGGCGACGGACTCCAGGCCGACCGACCTCGATGCCTTCACCAGTACGACGTCCCCCGGGCGCACTTCGCTGCGCAACAGGTCGATCGCCGCCTCCGCGTCGGACACGTGCACCGACTCCTCACCCCACGAACCCTCGTTATAGGCGCCCATTTGCAGCCAGGCGGCTTCGGTACCGCCCACGGCCACGAGCTTGCTGACGTTGAGCCGGACGGCCAGCCGCCCCACCGCGTCGTGCTCGACGAGTGCTTCCCCGCCGAGTTCGGCCATCTTTCCGAGCACCGCCCACGTGCGCCCCCCGCGCGCCTGTGTGGATCTGCCCATCGCTGCGAGTGTGCGCAGGGCAGCCCTCATGGATTCGGGGTTCGCGTTGTAGGCGTCGTTGACGACCGTCACGCCGTCGGGCCGCTCGGTGACCTCCATGCGCCAGTGCGAGAGCGTGCCGGCCTCGGAGAGCGCGGTGGCGATCTCGTCGACGGGCATGCCCAGTTCACGGGCTACGGCGGTCGCGGCGAGCGCGTTCGACACGTGGTGCTCACCGTACAGGCGCAAGGTCACCTCGGCGCACCCGGTGGGTGTTCGCAGCGTGAAGACGGCCTGACCCCGGTCGTTGAGCCGGACATTCTCGGCGGTCACCTCGACGTCCACGCCGTCGACCGACCTGGCCGACTCGCCGAAGTACACGACGCGCGCCTTGGTACGGGAGGCCATGGCGCGGACCAGCGGGTCGTCGGCGTTGAGTACGGCGATGCCGCCCTCGGCCGCCGCGGGCAGCGCCTCGACCAGCTCGCCCTTGGCCTGGGCGATCTGCTCCCGGCCGCCGAACTCGCCGATGTGCGCGCTGCCGACGTTGAGCACCAGGCCGATCCGCGGCGGGGTCAGTCCGGTCAGGTAGCTGATGTGGCCGATACCGCGGGCGCCCATCTCCAGCACCAGGTGCCGGGTGTGCTCGTCGGCGCTCAGCGCGGTCAGCGGCAGCCCGATCTCGTTGTTCAGCGAGCCCGGTGTCCACACGGTGGGCGCGTGCCGCTCCAGGAGCTGCGCGATGAGGTCCTTGGTGCTGGTCTTGCCCGCGGAGCCGGTCAGCGCCACCACGGTGGCGCCCAGCCGCTCGATGACGTGCTTGGCGAGGGCGCCGAGCGCGGTCTGTACGTCGTCCACGACGATCGCGGGTACGCCGACCGGCCGGGTGGCGAGCACCGCCACGGCGCCCGCCGCGACCACGTCGGCGGCGAAGTCGTGGCCGTCGGCCTTGGCTCCGGCGAACGCCACGAAGAGCGCGCCGGGCACCACCTCGCGGGAGTCCCTGACCACCGGGCCGGTGACACGTACTTCCGTGTCCGGTATGTCGTGCGTGCTCCCGCCGACCGCGCGTGCGACCTCGGCGAGGGTGAGGGGGATCACAGTGCTTGTCGGTCCTTCTCGATCGCGGCGCGCAGCACCTCTCGGTCGTCGAAGGGGCGTACCTCTCCGGCGATGTCCTGGCCCTGTTCATGGCCCTTGCCCGCCACCACCACGATGTCGCCGGGCTCGGCCCGTGCGACGGCGGCGGCGACGGCGGCGGCTCTGTCGGGTTCGACGATGACGTGTCCGCGCTGCTGCGCGGGGACCTCGCACGCGCCGTTCAGCATCGCGGCGAGGATGGCCAGCGGGTCCTCCGACCGCGGGTTGTCGGAGGTCAGTACGGCGGTGTCGGCGAGCCGGGCGACCGCCGCGCCCATCGGCCCGCGCTTGGTGGTGTCGCGGTCGCCGCCGCAGCCGAGCACGGCGTGGATCCGGCCGCGGGTGGTCTTGCGCAGCGCGCGCAGCATCAGCTCCACGGCGTCGGTCTTGTGCGCGTAGTCCACGACCGCCAGATACGGCTGTCCCGCGTCGACCCGCTCCAGGCGGCCGGGGACGCCGGGGACGGCGGCGATGCCGTCGGCGGCGGTCTGCGGGTCGAGGCCCGCGGCGGCCAGCGCGGTGATCGCGGCCAGGGTGTTGGCGACGTTGAAGGGGCCGGGCAGCGGCGCGGTGGCGTCCACCCGCTCGCCCTTGGGCCCGAGCACGGTGAAGGTGCTGCCGTGCAGCCCCGCCTCGACGTCCTCGGCCCGCCAGTCCGCGTCCAGCCGCCCTTCGGCGGAGAAGGTGACCAGCGGCACGGTGGCCTCGCCGACCAGCCTGCGGCCGTACGCGTCGTCCAGGTTGACCACGCCGAGCCGGCTGCGGCGCGGGGTGAAGAGCTGCGCCTTGGCCTGGAAGTAGTCCTCCATGCCCGCGTGGAACTCCATGTGCTCGGGGCTGAGGTTGTTGAAGACGGCCACGTCGAACACCGCCCCGTCGACCCGGCCGAGCACCAGGGCGTGGCTGGAGACCTCCATGACCACCGACTCGACACCGCGTTCGCGCATCACGGCGAAGAGCGCCTGGAGGTCGGTGGCCTCCGGTGTGGTGCGCTCGCTCTTGATCCGGTCGTCGCCGATCCGGGTCTCGACGGTGCCGATGAGGCCGGTGCCGCCGTCTCGCGCGGCGCGCAGGCCGCCCTCGACGAGGTAGGCGGTGGTGGTCTTGCCCGACGTGCCGGTGATCCCGACCCGCAGCAGGCCGTCGCCCGGCTGGTCGTAGACGGCGGCGGCCAGCTCGCCCATCCGGGCCCGCGGGTCGTCCACGGTCAGGACGGGCAGTCCGGTGGCGGCGGCGCGCTCGGTGCCCGCCGGGTCGGTCAGTACGGCGACGGCTCCGGCGGCGGCGGCCTGCGCGGCGAAGTCCGCGCCGTGGAAGCGCGCGCCGGGCAGCGCCGCGTACAGGTCACCGGGGCGAACCGCGCGCGAGTCGTGCGTGATGCCGGTGACCTGCGCGGTGGGGCCGTCCGGCACCCGCGTACCGAGAGGTCCGGTGAGTTCCGCGAGTTCGTGCAGGGTTTTGGGGCGGATACGCGTCGGGCGCGGCGCGCCCGGCTGGGTGAGGGTGGGCTGATCAGCTTTGGGCACGGCGGTGAGGTTACCGGGCTGGCCGGGGTGCGAGCCAAAATTCATGATCACCGCGCCTTGTCCGTGCCGGGCTTCGCGGTGCCGGGCGGCGTCGCGGGCTGGGCCGGGTCGAAGTCGACCGGCAGATGGGGAGCCTTGGTGCCGGACGGCGGGACCTTCAGCGTCTTGAGCGCGAATTCCATGACCTGCTTGAAGACCGGGCCGCAGATGGAGCCGCCGAAGTAGCTGCCCCTGGTCGGGTTCTGGATCACGCAGGAGACCGTGACGCGCGGGTCGTCGGCGGGTGCGAACCCCAGGAACGACGAGGTGTAGCCCTTGTACTTGCCGGTCTCCGGGTCCACCCGGTTGGCCGTACCGGTCTTGCCCGCGACGCGGTATCCGGCGATCCGCGCGTGGAGTCCGGTGCCCTGTTCGTCGCCGACGACCGATTCGAGCATGGTGGAGAGCGTCTTGGCGGTCTGCGCGCTGACCACCCGGGTCTTCTTGGCCGGGTCCGCGGGGACGTAGCGGCCGTCGGGTCCCGTGGTGCCGCGGATCAGCGTGGGCTGGACGCGTACGCCCCCGTTGGCGATCGTCGAGTAGACCGAGGTGGCCTGGAGCGCGTTGACCGACAGGCCCTGGCCGAACGGGATGGTGAACTGCTGGGAGGCGTTCCAGTCCTGCGGCTTGGCCAGGATGCCGGGTGTCTCGCCGGGGAAGCCGATGCCGGTGGGGTCGCCGATGCCGAATTTCTTCAGGTACGAGTAGAGCACCCGGTTGGCCTGCGGCTGGGTCGTGCCGAGCTGCTGGCTGGCCAGGATGGTGCCGATGTTGCTGGACTTGGCCAGGACGCCGTTGAGCGTCAGGTACCAGGTGCCGTGGTCGACGTCGTCGTGGAAGACCCGGTCGGCGCGCGGCAGGGTGCCGGGGACGGTGACCCGGGTGTCGGGGGTGGCGGTGCCGGTGTCGAGGATCGCGGCCATCGACATCAGCTTGCTGACGCTGCCGGGCTCGTACGCGTCCTGCATCGCCGCGTTGCCGAGCGCGCGCGGGTCGGCGTGGGCGAGGTCGCCGGGGTCGAAGCCGGGGGCGTCGGCCATGGCCAGCACCTCGCCGGTCCTGGAGTCCTGGACGATCACATAGCCGCGGTCGGCCTTGGACTTCTGCACCTGGGCGGTGATCGCGCTCTGGGCGGCCCACTGGATGTCCCGGTCCAGGGTCAGCTCGACGTCGGAGCCGGGCACGGCGGGGTGTTCCTGGACGCCCGCGGTGGGCACCTGGCGGCCGTCGGACTGGGCGTAGCGGATCTTGCCGTTCTTGCCCGCGAGTTCCTTGTTGAGCATGGATTCGAGGCCGCCGCCGCCCACGCCCTGGCTGTTGACGAAGCCGAGGACGCCCGCGGCCAGGTCACCGCCGGGGTAGACGCGTTTGGTGTGGGTCTCGCTGAAGACCCCGGCCAGCACGTTGGCGCCCTGTCCCCTGGCGTACGTGGCGGCGAACGCCTTCTTCAGGTCCTTGATCTGGTTCCAGACCTGCGGGGACTGCTGGCGGGCGATCACCTGGTAGCGGGACTTGGGGGTGGCCAGCGCCTTGGCGATGGCCGTCGGGTCGCCGCCGACGATCGGCGCGAGCAGTTCGGCGGCCTGGAGCGGCGCGTCCTTGGTCTTGGTCTGTTCCGGGGTGAACAGATACGGGTCGGCGGTGATGTCGTACGCGTCCACGGTCGTGGCCAGGTCGACGCCGGAGCGGTCGGTGATGGTGCCGCGGTCGGCGGTGACGTCGTGGGTCACCCAGCGGTTCACCGCGGCCTTGGCCGCGTAGGTGGAGGCGTCCACGGCCTGGACCTGGAGCAGCCGGATCACGAAGGCGGCCATCACCAGGGTGAGGGCGACGCCGACCAGCCGCAGCCGGGGCTTGGGCCTGCCGAGCTTGACCAGCCGGGGGCCGCGGGGGGCCCGCGGCGGCGGGGCGGTGCGGCGCGGGCGGGGGGCGGCGGGGCGCTGGCCGAGCCGCTGGCCCGCGCGCTGGGCGGGCCGGGGCGCGGCGCCTTCGGGGCGGGGGCGGCGAATCCGGCCCGCGGGGGTTCCTGCGGCTCCGGCCGCCGCGCCGCCCGCGTTGCCCGCTCCGGACGCGCGGGGGCGGGGCGCGCCGGGGCGCGGGGCGCGGCCCGGCTGCGGTCGTCTCGGCTCGCTCACCGGCCGGCCCTCCGCGCGGGGCGCGGGGAACGGGCGGTCGGGGAGGGTGGCTGAGGCTTCACGAAGTCACCTGCCGGGAGGAGTGGGAGTGGTCGTGGCTGCGGCGTGCGCGCCGCCGGGGGTCGTGGGTGCCGAAGGAGTGGTGCCGGGCGCGCCGGTCGGCGACCCGGTCGCGGCGGCGTCGGCCGCGCCGGTCGGGGTGCCGCTCGGCGGGGTCGCGGTGGGCGTGCCGGTCGGGGCCGACGGCGCCTTGCTGGTCGGCGGCGGCGCGGGCGGCGCCGTGGCCTCCTCGGGGGTGCCCCGGACGCTGCCGTCCGGGTTGAGGAAGGCCGGGTTGCCGCCCGGCACCATGCCGAGCTGCCGGGCGCGCTGTTCCAGGCCGCCGGGGGCCGCGTACTGATCGACCTCCTGCTGGAGCTGCTGCTGCTCGTCCGTGTAACCGTTGGTCTCCTTTTGAAGCTTGTTCAGCTCGAAGGAGTCCTGGTTGACCGCTCCGTTGAGCAGCAGCAGGGAGAGCAGGCCGCCCGCGAGGAGGGTCACGACAAGAAGGACGAACGGCATACGGGCGGCGGTTGCGGACCGGGCGGACCCGCGGCCCGCGGAGGGCCGTACGGACAGGCCGGGCGCGCGCGGCGGCCTGGGCACCCTCGCGGTCCCGCGGCGCGGCTCCCCGCGGTCCTGGCGCGGCGGCCGGTCCTGGCGGGCGGCCCGCTCGCGGGACGGTTCCTGACCGGCGGCCCGCTTACGGGGCGGTTCCTGGCGCGGGGCGCGGCCACGGGCGGGGTCCTCGCGCGGGGTGCGTCC
Source organism: Streptomyces sp. NPDC008079 (assembly GCF_042957385.1). NCBI lineage: Bacteria > Bacillati > Actinomycetota > Actinomycetes > Kitasatosporales > Streptomycetaceae > Streptomyces > Streptomyces sp. NPDC008079. The sequence goes on along the minus strand of NZ_JBIBIC010000002.1, from coordinate 279,299 downwards.
GCGCGCCGGTTCCTCGCGTGCCCGGCCGTCGCCCGGCCGGCCCTCAGGTGACCGGTCCCGGCGTGCCCGGTCGTCGCCGGGGGGCCGTCGCCGGTCCCCCGGCCGGTCCTGGCTCACCGCGCGTCCTCGCGGATCCGCTCGGCGCCGCGCAGCCGGGCGGGCGCGGCCCGCCGGTTCTCGGCGATCTCGTCCTCGGTGGGCAGTTCCGCGCCGCGGGTGAGCAGCTTCAGGCGGGGCTGGTACTGCTCGGGCACCACCGGCAGGCCGGGCGGCGCGGTCGTGGCGGCCCCGGCCGCGAGGACCTGCTTGACCAGCCGGTCCTCCAGCGACTGGTACGACAGCACGGCGATCCGGCCGCCGACCGCGAGCGCCCCGACGGCCGCCGGGACCGCGCGCTCCAGCACCGACAGCTCGCCGTTGACCTCGATCCGCAGGGCCTGGAAGGTCCGCTTGGCCGGGTTGCCGCCGGTGCGCATCGCGGCCTGCGGCAGCGCCGTACGGATCAGCTCCACCAGGCGCGCGCTGTTGCTGAACGGCTCCCGTTCCCGCTCGCGCACCACCGCGTCCACGATCTTGCGGGCGAATTTCTCCTCGCCGTAGGCGCGCAGGATGCGCACCAGGTCGCCCGGCGGATACGTGTTGAGCACCTCGGCGGCGCTGATCCCGGTGGTCTGGTCCATCCGCATGTCCAGCGGCGCGTCCTGGGCGTAGGCGAAGCCGCGGCCGGCCTCGTCGAGCTGCATGGAGGAGACGCCGAGGTCGAACAGGACGCCCTGGACGCGGACGATGCCGAGCCGGTCCAGGACGTCGGGCAGCTCGTCGTAGACCGCGTGCACGAGGGTGGCGCGGTCGCCGAAGGGCGCGAGTCGCTCGGCGGAGAGCTTCAGCGCCTCGGTGTCGCGGTCGAGCGCGACCAGCCGGGCGGCGGGGAACGTGCTGAGCAGCGCCTCGCTGTGGCCGCCGAGGCCGAGGGTGGCGTCCACGACGACCGCGCCCGGCTCGGCGAGCGCGGGGGCCAGCAGGTCCAGGCAGCGCCGGAGCATGACCGGCACATGGCGCGGCTCGGGCTGCGCGGGGGTGGTGTCGCTCATGGGGCCCTTCTCGGCGGTACGAGGGACGTAGAACCGGGTCCCCGCCCGCTCGAAAGGAAACGTTCCCCTGGCACCGGGGAAGTGGTGCCAGCGGAGCGGCAGAGCGGGAGGAGGCCGGGCCGTACGTCCGCGCGGTGGTACGGAGTCAAGCGTGGGGTGCGCGCAGGTGCGCCGGGGCGCGGACCGGTCGGGCCGCGCTCACAGTAATCCGGGCGGAACCTCCTCGGACAGGGCCGAAAAGGTGTCTTCCTGGGCCGCGAGATAGCCCTCCCAGGCGGTCGCGGACCAGATCTCCACCCGGCTGCCCGCGCCGATCACCGCGCAGTCCCTGACCAGCCCGGCGTAGGCGCGCAGCGGCTGCGGCACCGTGACCCGGCCCTGCTTGTCGGGGACCTCGTCATGCGCCCCGGCGAACAGCACGCGCAGGTAGTCCCGCGCGCCCTTCGAGGTCAGCGGGGCGTCGGACAGGCTTCTGGTGGCGGCCTTGAAGCCGTCGACCGACCACACGCACAAGCAGCGTTCCTGCCCCTTGGTGATCACCAGTCCGTCGGCGAACTGCTCGCGGAACCTGGCGGGCAGCACCAGCCGGTTCTTGTCGTCGAGCCGCGGGGTGTACGTCCCGAGGAACATGCACACCTCCAGCAGACGGCACCACTTCGCGCCACTTTACTCCACCGACCCCCACGGTCAACGCAGAGCGGAGCCGGGCGCGTCACGTCCCGCGCGGCCTCCGCGTCACCCCTCGCGTCCTCTCGCGTCACCCCTCACGTCCCCTCGCGTCACCCCTTTCCGGTGAGCCCCGGAGGGTGTGTGGGCTACCTCACACATCGTGGAATTGCCGATGCTTATCCTTTTTGAGCCGAAATTTCGTGGGAACTCACAGCAGGTGGAACGGCACCCGGAGCCGTACCGTCAGAGACATGTCGATATCTGCCAGTGGTTCCCCAGCGCCGACCGACGTCAGCGGCCGCTCCGGAGACACCGCCACCGCGTCCGTTACCGACCGGCTCGTCGCAGCCAACCAGCGCTACGCCGACGCGTTCCAAGACCCCGGCATGGATGCCAGGCCCGTTCTGAAGGTCGCCGTCGTGGCCTGCATGGACGCCCGCATCGACCTGCACCGGGCGCTCGGCCTGGAGCTGGGCGACTGCCACACCATCCGCAACGCGGGCGGCGTGGTCACCGACGACACCATCCGCTCCCTCACCATCAGCCAGCGCGCGCTGGGCACCCGCTCCGTCGTGCTGATCCACCACACCAACTGCGGCCTGCAGAGCATCACCGAGGACTTCCGTACCGAACTGGAACGGGAGGTCGGCCAGCGGCCGACCTGGTCGGTGGAGGCGTTCACCGATATCGACCAGGATGTCCGGCAGTCGATGAACCGGGTGCGCACCTCGCCCTTCCTCGCGCACACCGACGACGTGCGCGGGTTCGTCTTCGACGTGCACACTGGTCTACTCCGGGAAATCACGAACAAGTAACGGCAGGCGAGTGACGTGGGGTGCCGCGTAAGGGAAGAATGCATCGTGCGGCACCGCACTGCCTCGCCCGGCGCGAGCACGAGCGGCACGCAAGTGGGGTGGGCCGGTCCAGGGATGACCGTGTCCCGAGGAACATGGCCGAGGAGTACCGGGTGACGACCTTTGACGCACGAGCAAGCCTGAGCGATCTGACGACGACCGCTGACCGGGTGCGCCGCAGTGTGGAGAACGTGATCGAGGGCAAGCCCGAAGTCGTCCGCATCGCACTGACGGTGCTGCTCGCCGAGGGACATCTGCTGATCGAGGACGTGCCGGGTGTCGGTAAGACGATGCTGTCCAAGGCCCTGGCACGGTCGATCGACTGTTCGGTACGGCGCATCCAGTTCACACCCGACCTGCTGCCGTCCGACATCACCGGTGTGAGCGTCTTCGACCAGCAGCGGCGGGACTTCGAGTTCAAGCCGGGCGCCATCTTCGCGCAGATCGTGGTCGGCGACGAGATCAACCGCGCCTCGCCCAAGACCCAGTCGGCGCTGCTGGAGTCGATGGAGGAGCGGCAGGTCACCGTGGACGGCACCACGTACGAACTGCCGAGCCCCTTCATGGTGATCGCCACCCAGAACCCGGTGGAGATGGAGGGCACCTATCCGCTGCCCGAGGCGCAGCGGGACCGGTTCACCGCCCGGGTCTCGATCGGCTACCCCAGCCCGGACGCCGAGTTGAAGATGCTCGACGTGCACGGCGGTGTCTCGCCGCTCGACGACCTCCAGCCCGTCGCGCACGCCCACGAGATCGTCAAGCTCGTCGAGGCCGTACGGATGGTGCATGTCTCGGAGCCGGTACGGCGGTACGCGGTGACGCTGGTCGGCGCCACCCGCAACCACCCCGATCTGCGGCTCGGCGCCTCGCCGCGCGCCACCTTGCACCTGGTGCGGGCCGCCAGGGCCTCCGCCGCGCTGGACGGCCGGGACTACGTGCTGCCCGACGACGTGCAGGGCCTGGCCTCCTCCGTACTGGCGCACCGCCTGCTGCCCACCGCGCAGGCGCAGTTGAACCGGCGCACCCCCGAACAGGTGGTCGCCGAGATCGTGCAGCGCGTCCCGGTGCCCGACCCGGCGGCCGGCGGCTGGCCGCAGAAGCCGTCCGCCCGCCCGCAGGGCCTGCGGGGCCTGTGATGGCGACGCCCGGCGCCGGGACCCCGCCGCCGACCCGACCGCCACAATCCGCGCCGCAGCCGCAGCGCGGTCCGGCGCAGGGCCGCCAGGGCGGCCCGCCGGGCGCCGCGGGGCCGCAGCAGGCGAGCGGCGGATTCCGTACCGCGCTCGGCGGACTCACCACCCGGGGCCGGTCCTTCGTCGCGGCCGGGGTCGCCGCCGGGATATGCGCCTACGTGCTCGGCCAGCCCGACCTGCTGCGGGTCGGACTGCTGCTGGCGATCCTGCCGCTGGTCTGCGTCGCCGTCCTGTACCGCACCCGTTACCGGGTCGCGGGCAGCAGGCGGCTCGCCCCGTCGCGGGTGCCCGCCATGTCGGAGTCCCGCGTGCACCTGCGGGTCGACAACGTCTCGCGCATCCCCACCGGACTGCTGATGCTCCAGGACCGGGTGCCGTACGTGCTCGGCCCGCGCCCGCGCTTCGTGCTGGACCGGGTGGAGCCCGGCGGCCACCGCGAGGTGTCCTACCGGGTCCGCTCCGACCTGCGGGGCCGCTACCCGCTCGGCCCGCTGCAACTGCGGCTGACCGACCCCTTCGGCATGTGCGAACTGACCCGCTCCTTCAGCGCGTTCGACACCCTCACCGTGGTGCCGCGCGTCGAGGCGCTGCCGCCGGTACGCCTGGCCGGTGAGGCCAACGGCTACGGCGAGAGCCGCACCCGCGCGCTGGCCTTCGCCGGCGAGGACGACGTCATCCCGCGCGGCTACCGGCACGGCGACGACCTGCGCCGGGTGCACTGGCGCTCCACCGCCAAGTACGGCGAGCTGATGGTGCGCCGCGAGGAGCAGCCGCACCGCGCGCGCTGCACCGTCCTGCTGGACACCCGGCGCTCCGCCTACTACGGCGCGGGCCCCGACTCGGCGTTCGAGTGGGCGGTCTCGGCCGCCGCCTCGGTCTCCACCCACATGCTGGAACGCGGCTTCGCGGTACGGCTGCTGACCGACACCGGCAGCAGCGTCCCCGGCCCCGAGGGCACCGGCGGATACGTCGGCGACTCCTCGGACATGGCGGGCGTCCTGCTGGACACCCTCGCCGTGGTCGACCACTCCGACGACCTGGCGCAGTCGCCCGGCTCCGGCTCCGGCCCCGACGCCGCGCACAGCGACGGCCTGTCCCGCGCCTACGAGGTGCTGCGGTCCAGCCACGAGGGTCTGCTGGTGGCCTTCCTCGGCGACCTGGACGAGGAGCAGGCGGCCAACGTCGGCCGGATGCGGCAACGGGCGGGCGGCGCCGTCGCGTTCGTCCTGGACAGCGACGACTGGACGGCCCGCGAGCCGGGCGCCAGGTCGGAGCCCCCGGCCGAGCACGGCGCGCGGGAGACCGGCGCCGCCGACGACGACACCCCGACACCGCTGCGGATGCTCCGCGAGGCGGGCTGGACGGTGCTGTCGGTACGCGCCGGGGACTCGCTGCCGGAACTGTGGCAGCGGGCCGACCGTTACCGCTCACGCGAGGAACAGCAAGAGGCAGGGGCCACAACATGAGCGGACGTGCCCGGCTGACGGTGTGTGCGGCGGCCGCCTCCGTGATGGCCGCCTGCTCGCTGCTGCCGCTGGCCACCCCCGCGGGCTGGATGTTCCAGGCCGTGCTCTTCGTGGCACTCCAGTCCGGGGTCGGCGCGCTGGCCCGACGGGTGCCGCTGGCCCGGCCGTTGACCGTCCTCGCGCAGGCGGTGGTCTCACTGCTCGTGCTGACCGTGATGTTCGCGCCGCACCAGGCGCTGGGCGGTGTCATCCCCGGTCCCAACGCCTTCGTCCACCTCAGCGACCTGGTACGCGACGGGCTGACCGACGTCAGCCAGTTCGCCATCCCGGCGCCGGTCACCCCCGGCATCAGGATGCTGCTGGTCGGCGGTGTGCTGGTGGTCGCGCTCGCGGTGGACGCGCTGGCCGTCACGTACAACAGCGCGGCCCCCGCGGGACTTCCGCTGCTGGCGCTGTACTCGGTGGCCGCGGGGCTGTCCAACGGCGGTGCGCAGTGGCTGTACTTCGTGGTCGCCGCCGCCGGTTACCTGCTGCTGCTCCTGGCCGAGGGCCGGGACCGGCTCTCGCGCTGGGGCCGGGTCTTCGGCGGCGGTCCGCCGGCCAACGGCTGGGGCGGCTCCGCCAACCCGGCCTCCGGCAGCCGGGCGCTGGCCCCGGTGCGCACCGGCCGCAGGATCGGCGTGATGGCGCTGGGCCTGGCCCTGGTCGCGCCCGCCGTGCTGCCGTCGCTGGGCAGCGGCCTGCTGGACACCTCGGGCACCGGTACGGGACCGGGGCGCGGCGGCACGATCTCCGCGGTCAACCCGGTGGTGGCCCTCCAGGACAACCTCAACCAGCAGGACAACCGCGAAGTCCTCTCGTACAGGACCAACTCCACCGATCTGTCCAGCATGTACTTGCGGATCGTGGCGCTCGACCAGTTCGACGGCACGCAGTGGCAGCCGTCGAAGCGGAAGATCGAGGACATCCCGTCGGTGCTGCCGCAGCCCGCGGGCATGGCCTCCGACGTGAAGTACTCCAAGGTCCAGACGACGGTGAAGGTCGACGACGGCTACGCGCAGGGCTGGCTGCCGATGCCCTTCCCGGCGCTGGGCGTCGACGTGTCGGGGCACTGGCGGTTCGAGCCCGAGGGCCGGACGATCATCGGCGACCGCGGGCAGAACACCTCGGGTCTGACGTACTCGGTCACGAGCATGCAGGTGCAGCCGACGGCCGCGCAGCTCGCCGCCGCGCCCCCGGCCACCGGACGGGTCGCCGAGGAGTACACCAAGGTGCCCGGCTCGCTGCCGAAGGTGGTCGCGCAGACCGCGCAGCAGGTGACGGAGTCGGCGAACAACGACTACGAGAAGGCGCTGGCGCTCCAGCGGTACTTCACCTCGGGCGCGTTCGTCTACAACACCAAGGCGCAGTCGGGCACCGGCGTGGACGCCATAGCGCGGTTCCTGCGCACCAAGGAAGGCTTCTGCATCCACTTCGCCTTCACCATGGCGGCGATGGCCCGCACGCTGCACATCCCGGCGCGGGTGGCGGTCGGCTTCACCCCCGGCTCGCAGCAGGGTTCGGACGGCACGATGTCGGTGGGCCTCAAGGACGCGCACGCCTGGCCCGAGCTGTACTTCGAGGGCATCGGCTGGACCCGTTTCGAGCCGACCCCGTACCGGGGCACGGCCCCCTCGTACACCCAGACCACGACGCCCTCGGGCACCAACGAGCCCGCCGACCAGGGGCAGCACGGCACGGCGACGACGCCGACCCCGACGCCCTCGGCGAGCGCGAGCTGCGGCAGCGACAACCGGGCGCAGAGCTCCTGCGACAACACGGCGGTGGCCGCTTCCGGCGGTTCCGGCGGCGGCGGGTTCGGCGGCGGCAGGATCGCCGTGCTCACGCTGCTCGCGCTGCTGGTGCTGGCCGTCCCGCTGCTGCCCATGCTCTGGCGGCGCCGACAGCGGTCCAGACGGCTCGGCGGCGGACGGGACAGGGCCGAAGGGCTCGCCCTGTCCGCCTGGCGCGAGGTGGTCGACACCGGCTGGGACTACGGCGTCCCACCGGACGACTCCGAGACCCCGCGGCGGGCGATGGCCCGGCTGGTCCAGGACGGCGGTCTGACCGGCCAGGCCGCGGTCTCCGCGGGCGCCCTGGCCACGGCGGTGGAGCAGGTGCTCTACTCGCCCAGGCCCCAGCCGGTCACCGGGTTGCCGGCCGATGTCCGGCACGTCCGCGAGGGCCTGCACGCGGCGGCCGGGCGCCGCGGTCGCCTTCGGGCGGTGCTTCTGCCGCGTTCCTCCGCCCGGGTGATCTGGCACCTTTCTGACCGGTGGTCCGCGGTCACTCTCCGTCTGTCCGAGGCCGGGCATCGCCTTGTCGCTCCGCTGAGGAGGCGCCTGGCCCGCCAGGCGTGAGTCCCCACCGCGCGGGTGGGGCGCCCCTCAGGGGGCTGCGCTGTCCGCGCGGGGCGTGCCCCGTCAGGGGCGGGAGGAACTGCGCGCCCGCCCCCAGGGGCCGGTGGTCCGGGAACGACCGGACTGCCCCGCCGGGGCGGGTGGTGACCTGCGGGAGCGCGGCCGGCGGCGGACCGCGCGGTTCCTCAGCGCGGCCGGCGGCGGACCGCGCGGTTCCTCCCCCAGCACGGGGGGCAAAAAGATCGGCGCACCGTCGGGAGGGTGCGGGACCCTCGGACGGTGCGCCGTGCTGGCGGAAGTGACCCTCTAGCGGCCACCCTGCTGCTCGTCGCGGCGGCGCTGCCACCGCTCCTCGATCCGGTCCATGACCTTGCCCCGCTTGGCCTGGTTGCGGCGACTGAGCCGCCGACCGGGTGCGCCGGGGGCACCGGGAACCCCGGCGGCGGGCGCCGCCTCGCCCGGCTTGCCCGCCTTGCGCCAGCCGGTGACGGCCAGCACCGCACAGGCCAGCATGACCAGGAAGCCCACCACACTGATCCAGGGCTGCTTGGCGATCATGCCGCCCATGAGCAGCGCGATACCGACCAGGAAGCCCGCCACCGACTGGTAGACACGCCGCCTGGTGTACGTGCGCAGCCCACTTCCCTCAAGCGCCGACGCGAACTTGGGATCTTCGGCGTACAGCGCTCGCTCCATCTGCTCGAGCATGCGCTGCTCGTGCTCCGAGAGCGGCACGGAGTCCTCCTACTCGTCGGTCGCAGGGGGGCGACCGGTCCGACCCTTTCAGGATAGGCAGGGATTCGCCCCCATGAAACCCGCCCCACTACGCCAATCCGACGGGGGCTTCATTCCCCGTCCGCCGTTACGTCATGCCAGCATACGGTCAGCAATGGCGGTACGGGGGGCCTGTGACCGACTACTCCGGCCGGTGGCGGGGGCGGGTGAAGCGGAAGAGGTCCTTCCGGGGGTCGCGCGGGGTCCGTCAGCCGCGCTCGCCGAGGACGTGGAGCTGGGTGGCCACCGAGTGGAATCCGGGCTCCTCCGCCGCTGCCAGCTCCAGCCGCAGCAGCGCCTCCAGGGCGCCCGGCTCGGTGTCGACCAGGACGCCGGGGACGAGGTCGGCGAAGACCCTGATGCCGTGCACGGCGGCGGCCCGCAGGCCCGCGTCGGTGACCAGCCGGGTGAGCTGGTCCGCGGTGTAGCGGCGGGGCAGCGAATCGCCGTCGCCCCATCGGCCGTCCGGGTCACCGAGGGCGTGCTGGGCCTCCGCGAAGTGCCCGGCGAGGGCGCGGGCCAGTACGGCGCCGCCGCGGCCCGCCGCGAGCAGGCTGAGGGCGCCGGAGGGCCGGAGGGCTCCGACCACGTTGCGCACGGCCTCCGCCGGGTCGTCCACGTACTCCAGGACGCCGTGGCACAGCACCATGTCCCAGCTCGCGCGGGGCACGATGTCGGGCAGCCCGTGGGTGTCGCCCTGGACGGCGCTGACCCGGTCGGTGACCCCGGCCTCGGCGGCTCGCCGCTCCAGTGCGAAGAGCGCGTCGGGGCTGGGGTCGACGACGGTGACGCGGTGGCCGAGCCGGGCGACGGGCACCGCGAAGTTGCCGGTGCCGCCGCCGGTGTCCAGGACGTCGAGTGCCGCCGTGTCCGCGGTCTTGGCCCGCCGTTCGAGAGCGTCCTTGAGGACCTCCCACACCACGGCGGTACGCAGACTGGCACGGGGGCGCATCGGGTCCACCCCTCCTTGACGGGACATGGCGCGCGGCTCCTCGCAGGGGCTGGTCACATCGGGCGGCTCCACTCTAGAGCCCCCGGCCGAGGTGGGGCCGCCGCGCGCGCGGCCGGGCGTCGTGGTCCAGGTGCTCGTGCGCGACCAGGACGACGGGGCCGCCGCGCGCGGCCGGGTGTCAGTTGGCGCGTCTGCGGGGTGGCTCCGCGGCCGCGGGGGCCGGGATCAGGGGCGGCTTGCCCGCGAGCGCGGGCTGGAGGAGCAGCATGCGCTCCACCAGGCGCAGGAACATGGTCGCGGCGCGCAGCAGGTCGTCGGCGTCGCGGGGGCCCGCGGCTCCGGCAATGCCGGCCTCGGCGCGGGCCCTGCGGGCCGCGCCCGCCTCGAACAGGGCGCTCCACTCCGCCAGTTCGGGCGCGACCTCGGGCAGCACCTCCCAGGCGGTGCGTATCCGCTGGCGGCGGCGCGGGGCGGGCTCGGGTCGGCCGCGTACCGCGAGCACCGCGGCGGCGGTGCGCAGGGCGGCGAGGTGGGCGGTGGCGTAGCGCTCGTTCGGAGTCTCCAGGACGGCGGCCTCTTCGAGGCCGAGGTGTGCCTGGGTGAGCAGGTCAAGGGCGGCGGGTGACGCGGTGGCGCGGCGCAGCACAGGATGGATGTCGCTTACGGGAGCTGCCATGGCGAGCCTCCTTTCTCCGTGCCACCCATAGTGGGGGCTACCACTGACAATCGGTCCTGACCTGGGGTAACGCCCGAAAACGGGACATTCGCGCGGTGGCCGGAATCCGCCGGGTGAACGTGCCCGGTGAACATGCCGGACGCCGGACAGGCAGAATCGGCACCATGACCACCGCACGACGCCAGGCCACTCGTCAGAAGCTGTACGAGGCCGCCGTCACCCTCATCGCCGAACAGGGCTTCTCCGCCACCACGGTCGACGAGATCGCCGAACGGGCCGGGGTCGCCAAGGGCACCGTCTACTACAACTTCGCCAGCAAGAACGACCTGTTCGAGGAGTTGCTGCGGCACGGCGTGGGTCTGCTGACCGTCTCGCTGCGCGAGGCCGCGCAGGACGCGGAGGCCAAGGGCGGCGGCAAGGTCGACGCGCTGGACGCGATGATCCACGCGGGGCTCGACTTCATCGTGCGCTACCCGTCCTTCACGCAGCTCTACGTGGCCGAGCTGTGGCGCACCAACCGCGCCTGGCAGGACACGCTGATGATCCTGCGTCAGGAGGCGGTGGCGGTGGTCGAGAAGGTGCTGGGCGAGGCCGTGGCGGCGGGTGAGCTGAACGACGAGATCGACGTACCGCTGACGGCGTCCGCGCTGTTCGGGATGGTGCTGGTCGCCGCGCTGGACTGGCAGGCGTTCCAGCCGGAGCGCGGTATCGACGAGGTGCACGCGGCGCTGTCCCGGCTGCTCCAGGGCAGGGTCGGCGGGCGTTCGGCGCGCCAGTGAGCGGTCCGCGGGTGCGCTGTTCTGGCAGGGTCCGGTCCCCCGCAGGTCCGTGCCAGAACAGCGCCTCCCCCGTGCGCCCCCCGTTCACGTACGGACCGGTGTACTTCCGCCGCCCCGTGTCGGCGGTTCTGGCACCGAAGCCCGTCCGCGGTCCCCACTCTTCCGGTTTCCCGGCCGACGCCCCATCCGCGAACGTACTCAACCGCGCGTCTAGGTACGGATACTCATGACCGCGCGATTTCACTCGGTGACAGTGGGCGCGGTTCGCTAGAGTCCCGCGCATGTCCGTACTTCCGCTGGTCTTCACCAGCGGCTGGGCGAGCGGGATCAACGCCTACGCCGTCGTGCTGCTGCTCGGTGTGATGGGCAGGGCGGGTATCACCGACGAGGTGCCGCTCTCGCTCCAGCGCACCGATGTGCTGCTGATCGCGGCCGCCCTGTTCCTCTGCGAGGCGGTGGCCGACAAGATCCCTTACGTGGACTCGGCGTGGGACGCCGTGCACACGGTGATCAGGCCGGTCGCGGGCGCGGTGGTGGCGGCGCTGCTGGCCGGGCAGTCGGGTTCGCTGTCGGAGCTGGCGGCGGGCGCGGTCGGCGGGTCCACGGCGCTGGCCAGCCATCTGGTGAAGGCGGGCACGAGGCTGGCGGTGAACACCTCGCCCGAGCCCGCGAGCAATATCGTGGTCAGCCTCGCCGAGGACCTGGGCGTCGCGAGCATCGTCACCTTCGCGCTCTTCCATCCGCTGCCCGCCGCGATCATCGCGGCGGTGCTGCTGGTGCTCGGCATGACCGTCGTGCTCCTGCTGCTGTCCCGGATCCGGCGCGCGCTGCGCCGCCGCAGGGAGCGCAGGGAGCGCAAGAACCGGAACGGCACCCCGGCGCCCACCTGAGAGCCTGTCGGGCGGCCTTCGATACAGTCCCTGCCATGGCACGGATTGCGGTGATCGGCGCGGGTATGGGCTCGCTGGCGGCGGCGGCCAGGCTCGCCATCGGCGGCCACCGGGTGGTGGTGCACGAGCGGTCGGCGACGTACGGCGGCGGTGTGGGCCGGGTCGAGAGGGACGGTTTCGCCTTCGACACCGGCCCCGGTCTCCTGCTGCTGCCCGCCGTGCAGCGCGATCTGTTCGTCAAGACCGGCCGGGAGTCGCTCGAACAGTCCGTCGGTCTGGCGCAGGCCGATCCGGCCGCCCGCCACGTCTTCGCCGACGGTACGGATCTGACGCTGCCCAACGCGTCGCGCTCCGGGGTCATGGAGGCGCTGGACGGCGCTCTGGGCGCCGGAAGCGGCGAGCGGTGGAGCGAGGTCATGCTGCGCGCCCGGGAAGCCTGGGAGGCCACTCGCAGGCCCTTGTTGGAGGACGCGGTGTCCGGGGCGACCGCCGCGCTGCGCGAGGATCCGTATCCGGCGGCCGGGAAGCGCGGTCTGCTGCGCCGCCCGGCGCGGGCGCGGACCCTGTCCGCCGTCGCGGACGGCGAGTTGCGCGACCCCCGGCTGGCCGCGCTGCTGGAGAGCTATCCGCTCGACTACGGCCTCGACCCGCGCACCGCTCCCGCCTCGGCGACCGTACTGGCGTACGTGGAGCAGACCTTCGGGGTCTGGTACGTGCCCGGCGGGCTGCGGGCGCTGGCCGACGCGGTGTACGCGCGCTGTCTGGCGCGGAAGGTGGAGTTCCGGTTCGGCGCCGAGGTCACCGGGGTGCTGGAGAAGGACGGCCGGGCCGCCGGGGTGGAACTGGCCGACGGCGGTACGGCGGAGGCCGACTTCGTGGTGGCGGGCGCGCCGCTGCCCGCGCTCTACCGGGACCACGTGCTGCCCTGGGAGTCCGAGGACGAGTTGCCCGACTGGGGCCCGCGGCACCCGCGGGGTGTCCTCACCGTCCACCTGGCGCTGCGCGGCGCGCGCCCGGCCGACGCCGTGCACCGTACGGTCGTGCACGCCCCGGACCGCGAGCGCGCGCTGACCTGGGCATTCGACTCCCCCGGCACCACGGACGCCGTCCCCACGGTGACGGTGCTGCGGCCCGACGACCCCGCGCTGCGCCCGGACGACGGGCACGAGGCGGTCACCGTGAGGGTGACCGTGCCGCCGCACGGCCGGGCCGGCCTGGACTGGACGGCTCCCGCCGCCGCCGACGCCGCCGCCGAGCGGGCGGTGGCCGCCGCGGAGGCGGCCGTACCCGGCCTGCGGGAGCGGGAGTTGTGGCGGATCGTGCGGACACCGGCGGACACGGAACGCGAGACCGGCGCACCGGGCGGCTCGGTGCCCGCCCCGGCGCTCGCGGGCGCGCACGGCTCACTGCTGCGCTCCCCCAACGCCGACGCGCTGCCCGGTCTCTACCGGGTCGGCGGCTGGGCCCACCCCGGCGGCGGACTGCCGCACGCGGGCATGTCGGGCGCGATCGTGGCCGACCTGATCATGGGCGGGCCCGGCGGCAGCCGGTGAACGGGCGTGCGCCGCGCGCTCGTTGACGGCTCACTCGACGGATTCCCGTCCGCTGTCCGCCTCTTGCCGCCCCCGTTACCGCCGCGAAGATCCTTAAGCGGGCCACCGCCCGGATTCAACCGATCGGACGGAAAAGCCCGGTGGGCGCTCCGGGGGCGCGCGGTGGCCGCCTAGCGTGAACGGTGGCCCGTGATCACCGAGCGGAAGGCCGTACGAAGCATGCCGCAGCCCTTCGAACTCCCGCAGTTCTACGTGCCGTATCCGGCGCGGCTCAACCCCCACCTGGAACGGGCCAGGGAGCACTCCAAGGCGTGGGCCCGCGAGATGGACATGATCGAGGGCTCAGGGATCTGGGACGAGGCGGACTACGACGCCCACGACTACGCGCTGCTGTGCGCGTACACCCATCCCGACGCGTCGGGTCCCGAACTGGACCTGGTCACCGACTGGTACGTGTGGGTGTTCTTCTTCGACGACCACTTCCTGGACATCTTCAAGCGCAGCCAGGACATGCAGGGCGCGAAGGCGTACCTGGACCGGCTGCCCGCCTTCATGCCGGTGGATCCCGGACAGCCCGTGCCGGAGCCGACCAACCAGGTCGAGGCGGGGCTCGCGGACCTGTGGGCGCGCACGGTGCCGACGATGTCGCAGGACTTCAGAGAGCGGTTCCACGAGAGCACGTACTACCTGTTGGAGGAGTCGCTCTGGGAGCTGTCCAACATCAACGCGGGCCGCGTCTCGAATCCGATCGAGTACATCGAGATGCGCCGCAAGGTGGGCGGCGCGCCCTGGTCGGCGAATCTGATCGAGCACGCGGCGGGCGCCGAGGTACCGGCGCGGATCGCCGGGAGCCGTGCGATGCGGGTGCTGCGCGACTGCTTCGCGGACAGCGTGCACCTGCGCAACGACCTGTTCTCGTACCAGCGCGAGATCGAGGAAGAGGGCGAACTCTCCAACGCCGTCCTGGTCCTTGAGCGGTTCCTCGATCTGACCGCCCAGCAGGCAGCGGACCGGGTGAACGACCTGCTGACCTCGCGGCTGCACCAGTTCGAGCACACCGCTCTCACCGAAGTGGAGCCGCTGTTCGGGCAGTTCGGCCTGACCCCGCAGGAACGTCTCGGCGTCTTCGCGTACGTCAAGGGACTCCAGGACTGGCAGTCGGGCGGCCACGAGTGGCACATGCGCTCCAGCCGGTACATGAACGGCGCGGACGGCAGTTCCCGCGCGGTGGGCGCGGGCGCCGGTATCGGCGGCGGCGCGATCGGCGGGCCGACGGGCCTGGGCACCTCGGCCGCGCAGATCCTGCACTCGCTGGCCGCGACCTTGCCGCAGCGCGCCCGGTCCTTCTCGCACGCCCCGCACCAGCGCACCGACACGGTCCGGCGCGCCGAGATCCACATGCCGTTCGAGACCACGCTCAGCCCGCACTTGGACACCGCCCGGCGGCACAACGTGGAGTGGGGCCGGGCGATGGGCATCCTCGGCGCGGAGCCCGGCTTCCCCGTCCCCGGCGGGCTGTGGAACGAACGCAAGCTCGCCGACTACGACTTCGCGCTGTGCGCGGCGGGCATCCACCCGGCGGCCTCGCCGGAGGAGCTGAACCTCACCACGGACTGGCTGACCTGGGGCACCTACGGCGACGACTACTACCCGCTGGTCTTCGGCCGGTCCCCCGACACCGGAGCGGCCCGGCTGGCCACCGAGCGGTTCAAGCTGTTCATGCCGCTGGGCGACGAGCCCGCGCCCACGCCGGTGAGCGCGCTGGAGCGGGGTCTGGCGGATCTGTGGCGGCGCACCGCGGGCCCGATGTCCCCCGACGCGCGGGGCAAATTCCGCTTCGCCGTCGAGGACATGTGCGAGAGCTGGCTGTGGGAGCTGGCCAACCAGAAGCAGAACCGGGTGCCGGACCCGGTCGACTACATCGAGATGCGGCGCAAGACCTTCGGCTCCGACCTGACGATGAGCCTGTCGCGGATCGGCCACGGTGACGCCCTGCCGGACGCCGTCTACCGCTCGCGGCCCGTGCAGTCCATGGAGGTGGCCGCCGCCGACTTCGCCTGCCTGCTCAACGACGTGTTCTCGTACCGCAAGGAGATCGAGTTCGAGGGGGAGATCCACAACGCGGTGCTCGTCGTGCAGAATTTCCTGGACTGCTCGCCGCAGGAGGCAATGGACGTGGTCGGGGATCTGATGGCCGCGCGGATGCAGGAGTTCCAGCACATCACCGAGAACCAACTGCCCACGCTCTTCGAGGAGTTCGCACTCGACGACGCGGCGCGCGAGGTGCTGCTCGGCTACGCGCAGGAGCTGCGCGACTGGCTGGCGGGCATCCTCACCTGGCACGAGGGCTGCCACCGGTACGAGGAGGAGACGCTGCGGCGGGACTTCCCGCACGTGGCCGCCGTGCTGCCCGCCCAGACCTGGGCCGCGCCCAACGGCCTGGGCACGGCGGCGGCCCGGCTGCCGTCACTGCTGCACGCGGCCCGCGCCCAGGCCGGGTAGCGGGGCGGTCGGCGGGGCGAACTCTCAGTAGCGGTAGGGGTCGTACGGGTCGGCGTACTGCGGCTGCTGCTCCTGCTGGGGCGGTTGCTGCTGTTCGTACGGCGACTGGTACTGCTGCTGGGGGATGTACGGCTGCGCCTGCGGGTCGGGCTGCTGCTGGTACGGGTAGCCGTACGGGTCGCTGCCCAGCGGCTGTTGCTCCTGCTCCTGCTGACCGCCGTAGGTCTCGTACCGCGGCTGGGGCTGCGGATACGGGTACGGGTAGGGCTCGCCGCCGCCGGCCGGGGTGTCGTAGCCGTAGGGGGCGGGGGCGGGCTCCTGGTAGGCGCCCGGGTCGTAGCCGTACTCGTGGCCGCCCCAGCCGGACTGGTCGGAGCCGTCACCGGCGTAGGAGGCCGCCGCGGGCTGGGGTTCGCCGCCCCAGCCCGCATAGCCCTGCGCGCCGTACCCCTCGTAGCCGCCGCTGGTGTACGGGTCGGGGGTGTACGTCGACTGGCCGTCGTAGACCGGGTATTCGCCGCTGTCCTCGTGCATCGGGACCGGCTGGTAGATCTGGCCGGAGTCCAACGGCCGCCCGCCGCCGAACAGATCGGGCTCGTCCGCGTCGAGTTCGTCGCGCGGACCCAGCTGCCGGGCGGCGGCGAATTCCTCCGGGTATTCCTCCTCGACCGGGCTGACCTCCAGCACCGGCTCGGTCACCCCGCCCTTCCTGCGGCGGCGGCTGGAGCCGGGACGCCCGCCGAGCGCCCAGCCGGTGGAGAAGCCGCGCTTGTAGGAGAGCGTCACGAAGGACTGGCCCGCGCCGAAGGCGAGCGCGCCGAGCACGATGATGATCACATTGCGCTGGGACACGCCGACGACCACGCCCAGGAACCCGGCGAAGGCCAGTACGCGATAGCGCAGCCGCGCCTTGTACTGGAGCAGTACCTCACCGAGCAGCCACAGCGCGACGATTCCGAAGGCGACGTACAGCACCGAGTAGCCCATGCGCCCACTTCCTTAACTGGACCGAGCCGACTGTACCGAGCCGGTCACGTCCGCTGGTGCAGACCGAGGTTCTCGTAGATCTCCAGCGACGCTGTCGAGTGGTTAAGAGTAATGAAGTGCAGCCCCGGAATGTCCTCCGCCATCAGACGGCGGCACATCTCGGTGGTGAACTCGATGCCGATCGCCCGGACCGCGACCGGGTCGTCCTGCACCGCGAGGATGCGTTCGGCCAGGTCGGAGGGGAAGGGGGCGTTGCCGAGCTGGGCGAAACGCTCGATCTGCCGGACGTTGGTGACCGGCATGACCTCGGGAATGATCGGGGTGCTGCACCCCGCCGCGTCGACCCGGTCGCGCAGCCGCAGGTAGTCCTCCGCGTCGAAGAACATCTGCGTGATGGCGAAGTCGGCGCCCGCGCGGCACTTGTCCAGGAAGTGCCGGGTGTCCTCGGCCGGGTCGGTGGAGCGCGGGTGCATCTCGGTGAACGCGGCCACGCCGACGCAGAAGTCGCCGGATTCCTTGATCAGCCGGACCAGTTCCGCCGCGTACGTCAGGCCCTCCGGGTGCGGCACCCACTCCGCGAGCGGGTCGCCCGGCGGGTCCCCGCGCACAGCCAGGATGTTGCGGATTCCGGCGTCCGCGTACTGCCCGATGATGTTGCGCAGCTCGGCCACCGAGTGGTTCACGGCCGTGAGGTGCGCGCACGGGGTCAGCGTGGTGTCCGACACGATCCGGTCCGTGGCCCGCACCGTGCCCTCCCGCGAGGAGCCGCCCGCGCCGTAGGTCACCGACACGAACGTGGGGCCGACCGCCTCGATCCTGCGGATCGCGTTCCACAGCGTCCGCTCGCCCTTCTCCGTCCTCGGCGCGGCGAATTCGAACGAGTACGAGCGCTCGCCCCGCGCCAGGAGCTCACGGATCGTGATCGCCCGGTCTGTTCGCGTGGAAGGTGTCCCCAAAGCCATGCCTTGAAGGCTAGCCCCGGCTGGCCACCGTCCGTAACCGGACGGGGCGATATGACCTCGTACGTCCGTTTCCTGGCCACCGGCGGTCCACGGATTGGACACCGGGTGGGCTTGGCGCCCATGCCCGCGCCTTCCCCGGGGCTCGCCCCCCGTCAGGCCCCGCCGAAGCCACCTTCCCCT
The DNA here is from genome assembly GCF_042957385.1 of Streptomyces sp. NPDC008079. Taxonomy (NCBI): domain Bacteria; kingdom Bacillati; phylum Actinomycetota; class Actinomycetes; order Kitasatosporales; family Streptomycetaceae; genus Streptomyces; species Streptomyces sp. NPDC008079. Next base: position 261,372 of record NZ_JBIBIC010000002.1, on the reverse strand, counting down.
CCCGCGGGTCCCCGCTTTCCCGGGATGGGCGGTCCCTCTGCCGGGGGCGGTACGCCGGGTTTTTAGGGGCGCGGGGAACTGCGCGCTCGGCCACGGCGGTGGCGGGCCTTTGAGAACCGGCCCCAGCGGGGCAGACGCTGTTGTTTCCGGGCTGACAGCCCGGTGGGGGCGGGCGGGCCGCGCAGTTCCCCGCGCCCCTGAAAAGATCGACCAGCCGCCCTGGCAGAAAGACCGCCTCGGGGCCGCGCCCCGGAAAGACCGGCTTGCCGCCTGCGGGAGAGGACCGTCCAGGGGCCGGGCCCCGGGAATGCTCACCGCCTAGGTGTCAGGCGAGGGCGGCGCGGAGGGCGGAGGCCGCACCGGCGGGATCGGCGGCCTCGGTGAGGGCGCGGACGACGACGACACGGCGCGCACCGGCGGCGCGGACCTGGGCGATGTTGTCGAGGGAGATGCCGCCGATGGCGAACCAGGGCCGGTCGGTCGTGAGCCCGGCGGCGTGCCGGACCAGGTCGAGCCCCGGGGCCGGACGCCCCGGCTTGGTGGGCGTGGGCCAAACGGGCCCGGTGCAGAAGTAGTCGGCGCCGGGCTCCACGGCGGCGGCGTCCACCTCGGAAGGGGCATGGCAGGAGCGCCCGATCAGCACCTCGTCGCCGAGGATGGCGCGCGCGGCCGGGACCGGCAGGTCACCCTGGCCGAGGTGCAGGACGTCGGCCCGGGCCGCGTGCGCCACGTCGGCGCGGTCGTTGACCGCGAGGAGCTTGCCGTGCCTGCGGCAGACCTCGGCGAGGACGGCGAGGGCCGCCAGTTCGGCCCCCGCCTCGATGCCCTTGTGCCGGAGCTGGATGACGTCCACCCCGCCGCTCAGTGCCGCGTCCGCGAACTCGGCGAGGTCGCCGCGCTCGGTCCTGGCGTCGGTGCACAGATAGAGCCGGGCGGCGGCGAGCCGGTCACGGGCGGTGCCCACGGCGGTGGCGGCGGCGGTGGTCGTCATGCGGGCGGTTCCCCCTGAGGCGTACGGGTTACACGGCGAGCGCCTGCGCTCGGCGCTTCACCTCGGTCCCGCGATTCTCGCGCAGTGCCTGGGCGGGGGTGCCGGGGAGGCTCGGGTCGGGCGTGAAGAGCCATTCCAGCGCCTCATCGTCCGAGAACCCGTCGTCCTTGAGCACGGTGAGCGTGCCGGACAGGCCCTTGGTGATGGCGCCTTCGCCGACGAAGTCCGCGGGCACCATGAGCACCTTGTTCTCACCGCGGCGGACCGCGATGAGCTGGCCCTCCTTGATGAGGGGGCGAATCCGGGTGATGTCGAGTCCGAGCCGCTCCGCGACCTCGGGCAGCGTGAGCCACGAGGGGACGAGAGCGTCAATGTGTGCGTCAACCGACGAGAAAACAGTCACAGGACAAGGGTGCCACCCGCCGCCGACAACCGCTGCGGCACTGCGCCGTTAGCGGGACGCCCCGCTCAGCGCAGGGCCGCCGACTTGAGCTGCACCGCCGGGTCGGCGGCGAGCGCCGGGTCCAGCACCGCCGCGCGGGCGACCAGCTTGCGGGCCTGTGCCAGGTCCCGCGGCCGGTCCACGGCCAGCAGCGCGGCCAGGGCGCCGCCGCGCAGCCAGCACACCGACCAGGACGGGCTCGCCGGGTCGCCGCGCAGCAGCACCGTGTCGGCGCCCGTGTGGTGCCCTGCGTACTGCACGAAGCGGCCGAACTGCTCGGACCAGAAGTACGGCACCGGGTCGTACGCCTCGTCGCCGCCGAGGACGTTGGCGGCGGCGGTCCGCGGGCCCTGCACGGCGTTGTCCCAGTGGTGGATGAGCAGCCGCTCGCCGTAGCGCGCGGACGGGAACGACGCGCAGTCGCCGACGGCGTACACGTCGGACGCGGTGGTGCGCAGCCGGTCGTCGGCGAGTACGGCGCCGTCGGGGCCGAGGCCGACGCCGGAACCGGCCAGCCAGCCGGTGGCGGGCCTGGCGCCGATGCCGACCACGACGGCCGCGGCGGGCAGCCGGGTGCCGTCGGCGAGCACCACGGCGCCGGGTTCGACCTCGGCGACGGGCGTGCCGGTGAGCAGCCGTACCCCGGCGTCGGCGTACCAGGCCCGCATGTGGCCGGTGATGGTGGCGGGCAGCGCGCCGGACAGCGGCCGGTCCGCGGCCTCCACGACGGTCACCTCGCAGCCCGCCTGCCGCGCCGCGGTGGCGAATTCCGCGCCGATCCAGCCCGCGCCGACCACCACGACATCCTTGTGGGCGTCCAGCACCGGGCGCAGCGCCGCCGCGTCGTCCAGGGTGCGCAGCAGGTGGACGCCGGGCAGGCCCGCCGTGCCGGGCAGCGCCACGGGGTAGGCGCCGGTCGCGACGACGAGACGGCCGTAGCGCAGGCCGCCCTTGTCGGTGACGACCTCGTGGTCGCCTGGCCGCAGCCCCTGCGCCCGTACGCCCAGGCGCAGATCCACGTCCAGGGCGTCGAAGTCGACGTCGAAGCGGACGTCGGTGTCCTCGCCCGCCGTGCCGAGCAGGACCGCCTTCGACAGCGGCGGGCGGTCGTACGGAGGGTGCGGCTCGTCGCCGACCAGCACGATGCCGTCCCGCCAGCCCTGCTCGCGCAGGCAGACCGCCGTCTGCACCCCGGCCATCCCGGCCCCGACAATCACGACGTCGTTCACATGATTCACGGTAGTCGGTACGGGCCGCCGACGACGCCGGGCCACCCCCGGGCGGCGGGCGGGGATATGGTGTCGGGGCCAGAGAACACGCGGGAGCCCGGACGCACCGGGCTGAGAGGGCGGCTGGACGGCCGCCGACCGTACGAACCTGATCCGGGTCATTCCGGCGAAGGGAGGGCGGTATTCGATGGGTACACCTGAACCGGCGGCGCCGAGCGGACCGGCGGCTCCGACGGCCGCGCCGCGGAGTTCCCGCGCGGCGGCGTCGTACGACGTCCTGGTGGTGGGCGGCGGCATCATCGGCCTGGTCACCGCCTGGCGGGCGGCGCAGCGCGGCCTGCGGACCGCCGTGGCCGACCCGGACCCCGGCGGCGGCGCGGCGCGGGTGGCGGCGGGCATGCTGGCCGCGGTCACCGAATCGCAGTACGGCGAGCAGACGCTGCTCGACCTCAATCTGGCGTCGGCGCGCCGATACCCGGATTTCGTGGCCGAGTTGACCGAGGCGACCGGCCTCGACGTCGGCTTCCGCGCCTGCGGCACCCTGACAGTCGCGCTGGACGCCGACGACCGCGCGCACCTGCGCGATCTGCACGCCTTCCAGACCTCGCTGGGCCTGCCCTCGGAGTGGCTGAGCGGCCGGGACTGCCGCCGCCTCGAACCGCTGCTCGCCCCCGGTGTCCGCGGCGGACTGCGGGTGGACGGCGACCACCAGGTCGACCCGCGCCGTCTCGCCACGGCGCTGCTGCGGGCCGCGGAGCTGGCCGGTGTGGTCCTGCACCGCTCGGCAGTGGCCCGTGTCGAGATCTCGGGCGGCCGGGCCGTCGGCGCGCTGCTCGACGACGGTACGGCGGTCACGGCCGGTCGTACGGTGCTGGCCGCGGGCAGCGACAGCGGCCGGATCGCGGGCGTGCCCGAGGCCGCGCTGCCGCCGGTACGGCCGGTGAAGGGGCAGATCCTGCGGCTGCGCATCCCGCCGGGCCACGCGCCGTTCCTGTCCCGTACGGTCCGGGCGGTGGTGCGCGGCAGCCATGTGTACCTGGTGCCGCGTGAGAACGGGGAGCTGGTACTCGGCGCGACCAGCGAGGAGTTGGGCTGGGACACCACGGTGACCGCGGGCGGGGTCTACGAACTCCTGCGGGACGCCCACGAGTTGGTGCCCGGCATCACCGAACTGCCTCTCACCGAGACCCTGGCGGGTCTGCGGCCGGGGTCCCCGGACAACGCCCCGCTCCTCGGCCGCGGCGCGCTGGACGGCCTGCTGCTGGCCACCGGCCACCACCGCAACGGCGTGCTGCTCACCCCGATCACCGGCGACATCATGGCGGAGGCGCTGGTCACGGACGAACTGCCCGCGTACGCGCGGCCGTTCGCCGCCTCCCGGTTCGCGGCCGTCCCGGTGCCCGTCTTCCCGGTATCCGGTCCCCCGGCCGCCGCCGCGCGTGAGGAGCAGACCGTATGACGATCACGGTCCTGGTGAACGGCGAGCGCCGCTCCCTGCCCGCGCCCCTCGCCCTCGACGCCCTGGTGGCCGACCTCACCCCGGCCGCCTCCGGCGTGGCCGCCGCCCTCAACGAGACGGTCGTCCCGCGCGCCCGGTGGGCGGCGACGCCGCTGTCCGACGGTGACCGCGTGGAAATCCTCACCGCCGTGCAGGGGGGCTGAGGGATGACGACTTCCGCTGTCGACATCAGCGACCCGCTGCGGATCGGGGACGCCGTCTTCTCCTCGCGGCTGATCATGGGGACCGGCGGGGCGCCGAGCCTGGAGGTGCTGGAGCAGGCGCTGCTCGCGTCCGGTACGGAGCTGACCACCGTCGCCATGCGGCGGCTCGACCCCACGACGAAGGGGTCGGTGCTGTCGGTGCTGCGGCGGCACGGCATCCGTGTGCTGCCCAACACCGCCGGGTGCTTCACGGCCGGTGAGGCCGTGCTGACCGCGCGGCTGGCGCGTGAGGCCCTCGGCACCGACTGGGTGAAGCTGGAAGTCATCGCGGACGAGCGGACGTTGCTGCCCGATCCGGTCGAACTCCTCGACGCCGCCGAGACGTTGGTGGACGACGGCTTCACGGTGCTGCCGTACACCAGCGACGATCCGGTGCTGGCGCGGAAGCTGGAGGACGTGGGGTGCGCGGCGATCATGCCGCTCGGGTCGCCGATCGGGTCGGGGCTCGGAATCCGCAACCCGCACAATTTTCAACTCATCACCGAGCGGGCCGGTGTTCCCGTCGTCCTCGACGCCGGGGCGGGGACGGCGTCCGACGCCGCGCTCGCCATGGAACTCGGGTGCGCCGCCGTCATGCTGGCCTCGGCCGTCACGCGGGCGCGGCAGCCGGTTCTCATGGCCGAGGGCATGCGTCACGCCGTTTCGGCCGGGCGCCTGGCCTTTCGTGCCGGGCGTATCCCCCGCCGCCACTTCGCCCTCCCCTCCTCCCCGCCCGAAGGTCTCCCCTCCCTCGACCCGGAACGCCCCGCCTTCTAGGTCCAGGGCCCCGCGTCCACCGCGCACAGGACGTGCCCTCCGCCGCCCTTGAAGGATCGGCCCGCCGCCCTCCGTGAAGGGGCGTACAGGGGCGGAGCCCCGGGGAAGGGCGCCGCCCCGGGCAGGGGGACGGGAGGTCACGGAAGCGTTGCGGCACGCAACAGGTGGGGTACAGACCGGGCGCGCAGCGCCGTTCGGGGCATTCCGGCCTCGTAGAATCGGCGATCGTGGACACGACCGTGCAGGACCCGCTCGTCGGGCAGACGCTCGACCGCCGTTACCGGGTCGAGGCGCGCATCGCTGTCGGGGGGATGGCCACGGTGTACAGGGCCGTGGACACCCGCCTCGACCGGGTGCTCGCGCTCAAGGTGATGCACCCGGCCCTGGCGACCGACACCGGCTTCGTCGAGCGCTTCATCCGCGAGGCCAAAGCCGTGGCGAAGCTGGCGCACCCGAATGTCGTCGGGATGTTCGACCAGGGCGCCGACGGCACCTACGTGTATCTGGCCATGGAGTACGTGGCCGGCTGCACGCTGCGCGACGTGGTGCGCGAGCGCGGGGCGCTCCAGCCGCGGGCGGCGCTGGACATCATGGAGCCGGTGCTGGCGGCGCTCGGCGCCGCGCACCGCGCGGGCCTGGTCCACCGCGACATGAAGCCGGAGAATGTGCTGATCGGGGACGACGGCCGCGTGAAGGTCGCCGACTTCGGCCTGGTCAGGGCGGTGGACACTCAGACCAGCGCGTCGACCGGCTCGCTGCTGGGCACCGTCTCGTACCTCGCCCCCGAGCAGATCGGGCACGGCGTGGTCGACCAGCGCACGGATGTGTACGCGTGCGGGGTCGTGCTGTACGAGACGCTGACCGGCCGCAAGCCGTACGACGGGACGACGCCCGCGCAGGTGATGTTCCAGCACCTCAACGAGGACGTGCCCGCCCCGTCCTCGGTCGTCGCCGGTCTGGCACCCGCGCTGGACGCCCTGGTGGCGCGGGCCGCCTGCCGTGACCCGCGGGGCAGGCCCGCGGACGCCGTGGACCTGCTGGCCGAGGTGCGCGACGTGCGGGCGGCGCTGACCCCGGCGCAGCTGGACCGCGAGCCCGCGGACACCATCGGCGAGATGAGCGGCGCCGGGTCCGAGGACCCGACCAGCGTCGTCCACCGCTATCCGTCGGCGGCCTTCGCGTCGGAGCCGATGCCCGCGTCCGCGCCGCCCGTACCGGCGGCGGCCGACAGCGGCGAGCTGAACCGTACGAGCAGGCTGCTGCTGCCGCCCCCGCCGCCCGAGGAGCCGCCCGCGGGTCCGCGGCAGCCGCGGCGGCGGGGCCGCGGGGACGGTGCGCCGCGGCGGCGCGGGCCGCTGGCGGTGGTGCTGGCGCTGCTGGTGCTGCTCGGGGTCGGCGCGGGCGTCTGGTACATCAGCGACGGGCAGTTCACGAAGGTGCCCGCGGTGCTGGCGCTGTCGCAGGCCGACGCGGAGAAGAAGCTGGACGCGGCGGGGCTGCGCGCGAAGGTGACACGGGACTTCTCGATCACGGTGCCGCGCGGCAAGGTGATCTCGACGGATCCGGGCCCCGGCAAGCGCGTCCGGGACAACGGCACGGTGACGCTGAAGGTCTCCAAGGGCCCGCAGCAGGTCCAGGTGCCCGACGTCCGGGGCAAGCCGCTGGAGACCGCGCGCAAGGAGCTGAAGGACGCGGGTCTGACGCCCGGCACGGTGGCCCAGGAGTTCAGCGAGGACGTGCCCCGCAGTCAGGTCGTCTCCACCGACCCCGCCGGCGGCATCCGCCGGGCGCCCGACACCCCGGTGGCGATCAAGGTGTCGCGCGGGGCTCCGGTCGACGTGCCGGACGTGATCGGCGACTCGGTCACCGACGCGCAGCAGCAGCTCGAGGACGCGGGTCTGAAGGTCGTCCTGGCGCCGGACAAGGTGTTCTCCGACGTCGCGGACAAGGACCAGGTCGCGCTGGCGTCCCCGGAGGTGGGGACGCAGGTCGGCACCGGCGACACGGTGACGATCACCGTGTCCAAGGGCCAGCAGCAGTTCGACGTGCCGGGCGTGACGGGCAAGAAGAAGGACGAGGCCAAGCAGATCCTCCAGGACGCGGGCTTCGACGTCCGGGTGATCACCGTGTTCTTCGGCGACACCGTCTTCAGCCAGTCCCCCGACGGCGGCGGGCAGGCGCCCAAGGGCGCGACGATCACCATCTGGGTGCGCTGATGCGCGTGGTGACGGACGCGCCGACGGGTGCGGCGGGCTGATGCGGTCGCGCAATCCGGTGGGCAGCCATGTGCCGGTGGCCGGCGGGCTGGCCACCGTGGGGCTGGGGTACGCGGAGCGGATCGGCGCGGAGACCGTCCAGGTCTTCGCGGCCAATCCGCGCGGCTGGGCGACTCCGCCCGGCAGCCCTGCCCAGGACGAGGAGTTCCGGACGCGCTGCGCGGAGCTGGACCTTCCCGCGTACGTGCACGCGCCGTATCTGATCAACTTCGGCTCGCACACCGAGGCGACGGTGGACCGCTCGGTGGAGTCGCTGCGGCACTCGCTGCGCCGGGCGCGGGCGATCGGCGCGCTGGGCGTGGTGGTGCACACCGGCTCGGCGACCGGCGGCAGGACCCGCGAGGTGGCACTGGCGCAGGTGCGCGAGCGGGTACGGCCGCTGCTGGACGAGCTGACGCACGACGACGACCCGTGGCTGCTGCTGGAACCGACGGCGGGGCAGGGCTCTTCGCTGTGCTCGCTGGTCGCGGACCTGGGCCCGTACATGGCGGCGCTCGACCGGCATCCCCGGCTCGGGGTGTGCCTGGACACCTGTCACGCCTTCGCGGCGGGGCACGACATGGCGGCGCCCGGCGGGATGACGGCGATGCTGGACGAACTGGCGGCGACGGCGGGCGAGGGGCGGCTGCGGCTGGTGCACGCCAACGGCAGCAAGGACGTGTGCGGGGCGCGCAAGGACCGGCACGCGAACATCGACGCGGGCCATCTGGGCGCGGAGCCGTTCCGTGAGCTGCTGCGGCACCCGGCGACGGAGGGCGTGCCGCTGGTCATCGAGACGCCGGGCGGGCCCGAGGGGCACGCGTCGGACGTGAAGCTGCTGAAGGAGCTGCGCGGATAGAGGTTGCTCCCGGCCCTCAGGAATACCCCCAGGGGGTATGTGGTTGTGCTGACCGCAAGGCACCGCACGCACTTCCTGAGGACGGGGACATCCCATGGCGTACGAGCACACGGCCCACGACCACGCGGCGCACGACCACGCGGCCCACGACCACGCGGCGCACGATCAGGCAGCTCATGGCCAGGCAGCTCACGACCCCGCGGCCCACGACCACGCGGCGCACGCGCACCACGGCGGCAGCGGCGGCGGGGCGGGCTGGCGGACGGCCGCCCAGGCGACCCTGCACTGCCTCACCGGCTGCGCCATCGGCGAGGTCCTCGGCATGCTGATCGGCACGGCGCTCGGCTGGGACAACGTGCGGACGATGCTGCTGGCGATCGTGCTCGCCTTCGTCTTCGGCTACTCGCTCACCATGCGCGGCGTGCTGCGCGCGGGCCTGGACCCGCGCTCGGCGCTGCGGGTGGCGCTCGCCGCCGACACCGTGTCGATCATCTTCATGGAGCTGGCCGACAACGGCACGATCCTGGTCTTCCCCGGCGCCATGGACGCGACCTTGGCCGACGCCCTGTTCTGGGTGAGCCTGGCGCTCTCCTTCGTGGTGGCCTTCGCCGTCACGACCCCGGTCAACAAGTGGCTGATCGGGCGGGGCAAGGGCCACGCGGTGGTGCACCAGTACCACCACTGAGCCGCTACAGCTCGGGCCCGTCGCCCGGCTCCTCCTGGTACGAGTACCGCTGCTCGTTCCAGGGGTCACCGAGGTTGTGATAGCCGCGCTCCTCCCAGAAGCCGCGGCGGTCCGCCGTCATGTACTCCACCCCGCGGACCCATTTGGGGCCCTTCCAGGCGTAGAGGCCGGGGACGACGAGGCGGACCGGAAATCCGTGTTCCGCGGTGAGGGGTTCGCCGCCCTTATGGGTCGCGAATATCGACTTGTCGTCGATGAAGTCCTCGATCCGCAGATTCGAGCTGAATCCGTATTCGGCCCACACCATCACATGCGTGACGTCGTCGGCGGGCGGCGCCAGTTTCAGCACGGTATCGGTGGAAACCCCGCCCCATTCGATGCCGAGCATCGAGAACTTCGTGACGCAGTGGAAGTCGGCGACGACCGTGGCATACGGCAGCGCGGAGAACTCCTCGTGGTTCCAGCAGGTCTTGTCGTTGTCGGCGGTCGCGCCGAAGACCCGGAACTCCCAGCGGTCCGCCGTGAAACGGGGTACGGGGCCGTAGTGCGTGACCGGCCAGCCCCGCTGGATCCGCTGCCCCGGAGGAAGCTCCCCCGTCTGGCGTTCGGACTGACCCATGTCTCCATGGTGACAGACGGGGCGTGATGCTTCCGACCGGGCGGGGTCTTTCCGGGCAAGCCGGGCCCCGGAACGTAAGCCTGCACTTACTGGATCAGATGCCTGAGCAGTGCGAAGATGCGCGGAACCTGACAGCCCGATCGGAAGGACGGCGTTGCCATGCAGGGCGACCCCGAGGTCATCGAGTTCCTCAACGAACAGTTGACCGCTGAGCTGACCGCGATCAACCAGTACTTCCTGCACGCGAAGATGCAGGAGAACTTCGGCTGGACGAAGCTCGCGAAGTACACCCGGTCGGAGTCGTTCGACGAGATGAAGCACGCGGAGATCCTGACCGACAGGATTCTCTTCCTCGACGGGCTGCCGAACTACCAGCGGCTCTTCCATGTCCGGGTGGGCCAGACGGTCACCGAGATGTTCCAGGCCGACCGCCAGGTCGAGGTCGAGGCGATCGACCGCCTGCGGCGCGGCATCGAGGTCATGCGCGCCAAGGGCGACATCACCTCGGCGAACATCTTCGAGTCGATCCTGGAGGACGAGGAGCACCACATCGACTACCTCGACACCCAGCTCGAACTGGTCGAGAAGCTGGGCGAGCCGCTGTACATCGCGCAGCTCATCGAGCAGCCGGAATCCTGACGGACGGTCCCGCCGGCCGGCGCGCCGCGGTCCCGTAGCCGCGCTTCGCGGCCCCGGTCAGGCCGCCTGCGCGGCGGCGGGAGGCTCGTTGGCGCCGGGCACGGCGATCCGCTCGGCGCGGGCCGCCGCCGGGACGTCCGGCTCGACCCGTGCCGCGACCGGCTGCTCCGCGCCGCGGGCGTCCGCGAGCATCGCCGCGAGGCGCTGGGTGCGGGTGGTGGCCGGGGCGGCGCCGCGGCCGAGGAGGCCCTGGATGCGCTTGACGCAGGAGCCGCAGTCGGTGCCCGCCTTGCAGGCGGAAGCGATCTGGCGCGGGGTGCAGCGGCCGTCGTCGGCGTGCTGCTTGACCTGCTGCTCGGTGATGCCGAAGCAGGAGCAGACGTACACGCGGTCACCGCCGATCAGGGCCCAGGAGTGCCTCAGGAGCTGAGGTTACCCTTACCTTACCCGGCGCCCCTGGTCAGGAAAAGCGCCGAGGGGCGCGGATCGGTGTGATCCGCGCCCCTCTGGACGAAACGGCCGGTGGGGCCGCCGCGCGCTACTGCCCGCGGTACATCTCGGCCACGAGGAAGGCCAGGTCCAACGACTGGCTGCGGTTGAGCCGCGGGTCGCAGGCCGTCTCGTACCGCTGGTGCAGGTCGTCGACGAAGATCTCGTCGCCGCCGCCGACGCACTCGGTGACGTCGTCACCGGTCAGCTCGACGTGGATGCCGCCCGGGTGCGTACCGAGGGCGTGGTGCACCTCGAAGAAGCCCTTGACCTCGTCGAGCACGTCGTCGAAGCGCCGGGTCTTGTGGCCGGAGGCCGCCTCGAAGGTGTTGCCGTGCATCGGGTCGGAGACCCAGGCGACCTGCGCGCCGGACGCGGTGACCTTCTCCACCAGCGTCGGCAGCTTGTCGCGCACCTTGTCGGCGCCCATCCGCACGATGAAGGTCAGCCGCCCCGGCTCGCGCTCCGGGTCGAGGCGCTCGATGTAGGAGAGCGCCTCCTCCGGGCTGGTGCCGGGACCGAGCTTGATGCCGATCGGGTTGCTGATCCGGGACGCGAACTCGATGTGCGCCCCGTCGAGCTGCCGGGTCCGCTCGCCGATCCACACCATGTGGCCCGACACGTCGTACAGCCGGCCGGTCCGCGAGTCGGTACGGGTCAGCGCGGTCTCGTAGTCGAGTAGCAGCGCCTCGTGGGAGGCGTAGAACTCGACCGTGCGGAACTCGGCCGGGTCGGTGCCGCAGGCGGCCATGAAATTCAGCGCGTTGTCGATCTCGCGGGCCAGCGCCTCGTAACGCTGCCCGGACGGCGAGGACTTGACGAAGTCCTGGTTCCACGCGTGCACCTGGCGCAGGTCGGCGTAACCGCCGGTGGTGAAGGCGCGCACCAGGTTCAGCGTGGACGCGGACGCGTGGTACATCCGCTTGAGCCGCTCGGGGTCCGGGATGCGGGCCTCGGGGGTGAAGTCGAAGCCGTTGACCGAGTCGCCGCGGTAGGTCGGCAGGGTCACGCCGTCGCGGGTCTCGGTCGGCTTGGAGCGCGGCTTGCTGTACTGCCCGGCGATCCTGCCGACCTTGACCACCGGCACGGACGCCGCGTAGGTGAGCACCGCTCCCATCTGGAGCAGCGTCTTGAGCTTGTTGCGGATCTGGTCCGCGCCGACGGCGTCGAACGCCTCCGCGCAGTCACCGCCCTGGAGCAGGAACGCCTCGCCCTTGGCCACAGCCGCCAGGCGACTGCGCAACTGGTCGCACTCCCCCGCGAAGACGAGCGGCGGATACGAGGCGAGGTCGGCGATCACATCGCGCAGAGCCTCGGAGTCGGGCCACTCAGGCTGCTGCGCCGCGGGAAGAGAATGCCAGGTGTTGTCACCGGCGTGGATATCTGCGTTCACGGTCACGGGCCCAACATTACGGGGTCGTGTCACGTGCTTATGGCCCCGCTCAGGAAGTGAGACGGACCCGGTGGCCACCATCGGTCGAAAACGGAGGCGAAAGGTCCGGCGGGCGACACGGACCCGGTCCACTCCTGCCCCTTCCGTGACTGCTAATGTCTGGCCGCCTAGGCCCGTCGGGCTGATTGCACGAGCGGTCCAGCAGCCGAAGGGGCCGTTCGCGATCCGCCGGACCGGCCCCAGGGCCGGTGACCGCCAAACCCCGCGGTCATCAAGGGGAGGGCGCGCGACTCGCGTGCCGGAATAGCCGAGGGCTGCGCGTTGACACGTAGACACCGCCGGAAGAAATCACTGATCGCTTACGGAGCCGCCGCCGTCGTGCTGGCCTCCGTCGCCACCTACGGCACCATCGCCATCGCGACACCGTCATCCGGGGGCGGGACGGACGCGAAGGCGGATGGCTCCACCACCTCGTTGCAGGACGCCTTCGCGTCCGCGGCGAAGGAGTTCAAGGTCCCGCAGAGCGTGCTGATGGCCGTTTCGTACCAGCAGACGCTGTGGGAAGCGCACAACGGACAGCCGAGCACCACGGGCGCGTACAACGTCATGGGGCTGACCCAGGTCGAGCCCGAGGACCTGGAGGAGTCGAGCACCGCCGACAAGCTGGCGGAGGTGAACCTCAGCGGCGACCCGGTGGTCACCAAGCACTTCAACGCCGCGCGGGCGCTCAGGTCCGACCCGGCGAAGGTGAACACCGACGACCCGCGGCTGCACACGCTGGACGCGGCGGCCAAGCTGACCCGTACCTCGCAAGAGGACGTACGCACCGACGAGCGGCAGAGCGTCCGCGCGGGCGCCGCGCTGCTCGCGCGGTACCAGAAGGAGGCCACCGGCTCGCTGCCAGCCGACCCCGGCCAGTGGTACGCGGGCATCGCGCGCTACAGCCAGTCGACCGACCCGCAGGGCGCGCAGCTCTTCGCGGAGCGCGTGCTGGGCTCGGTGAAGACCGGCGTCAGCCGGGTCACCACCGACGGCCAGTCGCTGACGCTGCCCGCGGACCCGACGGTGCGGGTGGTCAAGCCCGCCAAGGTCCCGGTGACGGCGACGTTCGCGAGCACGGCGGCCGTCCCGACTCCGGAGTGCCCGGCCGAGCTGCACTGCACCTTCGACCCGGCCGCCTACGCCAAGGCCGGTTCCGCGGCGGACGACTTCGGCAACTACAACGAGTCGAACCGGCCCGCCAACGGCGAGGACATCCGCTACATCGTCATCCACGACGCCGAGGGCACCTTCGCGGGCACCCTGGCGACGTTCAAGGACGTGTCCCGGTACGCCAGCGCCCACTACGTGGTCGGCGGCCAGGGCCAGGTCGCCCAGGCCGTGGAGACCAAGAACGAGGCGTGGCACGCTGCCAACAAGACCGTGAACATGCACTCGGTCGGCATCGAGCACGAGGGCTACGCGATCAAGAACGGCCAGTGGGTCTCCGAGCAGGAGTACCAGTCCTCGGCGACGCTGGTGAAGTACCTGGCCGCGAAGTTCAACATCCCGCTGGACCGTGAGCACATCATCGGCCACGACGAGGTGCCGGGCGTGCTCGACACCAACGTCAGCACGCAGCACTGGGACCCGGGACCGTTCTTCGACTGGAACCACTACATGTCGCTGCTCGGCGCGCCCGACGGCGCCGGCGGCGCGGGCGGTCCGGTCAAGGCCGGCCAGCTCGTGCGGGTCGTCCCGCCGTACAGCACGGCGAACCAGCCGAAGCTGACCAACGGCGGCACCGCGGTGGCCGCGCAGCCCGCGAACTTCCTGTACCTGTACACCTCGCCGTCCACCACGGCCGCGCAGCCGACCGACCCGTACGTCGGTACGGGCCCGCTGCCGACCGAGGGCTCCAACTGGTCGAACAAGGTCCTCGCGGGCGGCGCCTACGTCGTCGCCGAGGCGCAGAACGACTGGACGGCCATCTGGTACGGCGGCAAGAAACTGTGGTTCCGCAACCCCGGCGGCCAGTACACCTCGGTCGTCGCGCCGACCAGCGTGATCACCCCGAAGACCGGCGCGACCTCGATCCCGGTCTACGGCCGGGCGTACCCGGAGGACGCGGCGTACACCGGCACCAACGTGCCGGTGCAGTCGCAGAACAACGCGTCGCTGACGAAGTACAGCGTGCTGTCCGGGCAGGCGTACCCGACGGCGGGTGTGCAGAAGGCGGGCGACTACTGGTTCGCGGGGACCTTCGCGGGCACCGCGGCCGGTGACCGCACGCTGGTGCAGGGCAAGACGAACCTCTTCTACCCGATCCGGTACAACCACCGGATCGCCTGGGTGAAGGCCAGCGACGTCCAGCTCAAGACCAGCACGGCGGCGGACTCCGGCACCACGCGCTACAACCTGCTGGCCCGCGACGCCTCCGGCGGCCTGTACCAGTACCAGGGCACGGGCAGCGCGACCACGCCCTTCTACACGAAGTTCAAGGTCGGTCCCGGCTGGCAGATCTTCAACACGGTCACCGCGATGACCGCGCTGCGCGCGGACGGCACCGGTGACCTGGTGGCCCGCGACACCTCGGGCGTGCTCTGGTACTACCAGGGCAGCGGCAAGCCGTCCGGGCCGTTCAAGGCGCGGCTGAAGACCGGCGCGGGCTGGGGCGTCTACAACATGATCATCGGAGCCCGGGACATCACCGGGGACGGCAAGCCGGACCTGATCGCGCGCGACTCCTCGGGCAACCTGTGGCTGTACAAGGGCACGGGCAACCCGGCGGCGCCGTTCGCGGCCAAGGTGAAGATCGGCCCCGGCTGGAACATCTTCAATATGCTGATCAGCACGGGTGACATCACCGGCGACGGCAAGGCGGACCTGCTGGCCCGCGACACCGCCGGTGTGCTGTGGCTGTACAAGGGCACCGGCAGCCCCACCGCCCCGTACGCGGCGCGGGTGAAGGTCGGCGGCGGCTGGAACGCGTACAACACCATCGTCGGGGTCAGCGACCTCAACGGCGACGGGAAGCCGGACGCCGTGGCGCGGGACGCCTCGGGCACCTTGTGGTTCTACAAGGGCACCGGGACGGCGACGGGCGGACCCTTCGCTGCCAAGTCCCAGATCGGCGGCGGCTGGAACGCGTACAACCTGCTGTTCTGACCCACCGCCGCCGCGCGTGACCACGGGCCCGGCCCGCGGGTGGAACCGGCTGTCCCACCCGCGGGCCGTGCGCTAAGGTCGGGGGTATGAACGCGCCGACAACGACGATTCAGTCGCTGAACCAGAACTGGTGGTGGACCGCTCCTCCGGCGGCCCACTGATCGCGCGCACGACACTTCGCGAAGGCCGCCCCCAGGGGCGGCCTTCGGCGTTTCCCCGCCGGGCCGGCCGCCCCTTCCGAACTCCCTTGGAAGGAACCGCCGTGCACGTCACCCAGCCCACCCCGCACGCCCTCGTCGAGCGCCTGACCGCCCCCGGCTGCCCGCCGTTCGCGCTGCTGCACCGCCGTACGCCCGGCCGCCCGGACGCCGTGGTGGAGGTGCTGCTCGGCCCGGTCGGGTCCGTCGAGCGGCTGGCCGACATCCCTCTGCCGACGGGTGCGCCCGCCGACGGCTCCCCGGCCACCGACGCGCTCGCCCTCGTCCCGTTCCGGCAGATCCGCGAGCGCGGCTTCGACGTCCACGACGACGGCACCCCGCTGACCGTCCTGCGGCCCGACGAGTCGTACGCGTTCGCGCTCGCCGACCTGCTGGCCGCGCTGCCCGACCGCGAGGTACGCGTCGAGGGCGGCGACTTCGACGTGGACGACGACACGTACGCGGGCATCGTCGAGCGGGTCATCGAGGACGAGATCGGGCGCGGCGAGGGCGCCAACTTCGTGATCCGCCGCACCTTCCGGGGCACGGTCGCCGACCACGGCCCGGACGCGGCACTCGCGCTCTTCGCCCGGCTGCTGCGCGGCGAGCGCGGCGCGTACTGGACGTATGTGGTGCACACGCCCGAGCGCACCCTGGTCGGGGCGAGCCCCGAGGTGCACGTACGGATGTCGGGCAGCGCGGTGGTGATGAACCCGATCAGCGGCACCTACCGCTACCCGGCAGAAGGGCCGTCGGCCGAGGGGCTGCTGGCGTTCCTGCACGACCCGAAGGAGGTGGAGGAGCTGACGATGGTCGTGGACGAGGAGCTGAAGATGATGTGCACCGTCGGCGACCTCGGCGGGGTCGTCGTCGGCCCGCGGCTGAAGGAGATGGCCCATCTCGCGCACACCGAGTACGAGTTGCGCGGGCGCTCCACCATGGACGTGCGGGACGTGCTGCGCGAGACGCTGTTCGCCGCGACCGTGACCGGCTCACCGGTGCAGAACGCGTGCCGGGTCATCGAGCGCTACGAGCCGGTCGGGCCCGACGGCGCGGGGCGCGGCTACTACGCGGGCGCGCTCGCCCTGCTCGGCCGCGACGCGGGCGGCGCGCAGACCCTGGACTCGCCGATCCTCATCCGCACCGCCGACATCTCCCCGGCCGGGGAGCTGAAGGTGCCGGTCGGCGCGACCCTCGTCCGGCACTCCGATCCGTACGGCGAGGTCGCCGAGACCCACGCCAAGGTCGCCGGGGTGCTGACCGCCCTCGGGGTCCGCCCGGCCCCCGCGGCCCCGGCGAGCGGGGTACGGCCGAGGCTGGCCGACGACATCCGGGTACGGGCGGCGCTGGACGCCCGGCGGGCGCACCTCGCCCCGTTCTGGCTGCGGATGCGGACCGCGCGTACGGACGAGGCGCCGCCGGCCGGGCACGCGCTGGTGGTGGACGGCGAGGACACCTTCACCGCGATGCTCGCGCACGTCCTGCGCTCCTCGGGGCTGGCCGTGACGGTACGGCGCTTCGACGAGCCCGGTCTGCGGGAGGCCGCCCTGGGCCACCCGGGGCCGGTCGTCCTCGGCCCCGGGCCCGGCGACCCGTCGGACACCGCCGACCCCAAGATGCGGCTGCTGCGCGGCCTGGCGGCCGATCTCGTCGCCCGGCACCGGCACGGCATCCTCGGGGTCTGCCTCGGCCACGAACTGCTCGCCGCCGAACTCGGCCTCGACATCGTCCGCAAGGCGCGTCCCGCGCAGGGTGCCCAGGAGCGGATCGACTTCTTCGGGCGCCCCGAGACCGTCGGCTTCTACAACACCTTCACCGCCCGCTGCGCCCCCGGTTCCGCCGTCGCGGAGGAACTGGCCATGCACCAGGTCGAGTTGAGCCTGGACCCCGCCACCGGCGACGTCCACGCCCTGCGCGGCCCCGGCTTCGCCGGCGTCCAGTTCCACCCCGAGTCCGTCCTGACCCTGAACGGCCCCGCCGTGGTGGCCGAGCTGCTGACGTCGGTGACGGTCGCCTGAAGGTCCGCCCAGCGAGCGGCGGTTCCTCGTTCCTCAGGGGCGCGAGGAACCGCGCGGCCACGTCCCACCGGCCGGTGGGAGGGATCAGACCGCGAGCGGCTCGGCCTGCGGGGCGAGCGCCGCCACGCTGTGGCTGATCGCGCAGCTCCCCGCGCTCCTCGGGGGCAGCGTCATGAGCGCGGTCACCGCACGCAGCATCGACGCGCCGTCCGCCGTGCCGTCGAGCACGAGATCGGCACGGGCCCGGGACGGGGCGACGTAGGCCGCGTGGCGTTCGCGTCCGCTCTGGAGGTAGTTGAGGAGGGAGAGCCGCGGGTCCTGGCCGAGGACGTCGATCTTGCGGAGGATCTTCCGGGCCAGCCGGATGTCGTCCGGCGTGTCGACGTAGACGCGCCAGGTGGCGCGGGTGACGACGGCGGGGAGGGTGAGGGCGAACAGGCCCTCGACGACGACCAGCCGGTACCGCCCGCCGGAGGTCGCGGCGTCGACGGCCGCCGTGACGGCCCCCTCGTCGATGGAACCCGGATGGTTCCAGTCCAGCGTGTCGGCGCCCGAGGCGCTCCGCGTACGTACCCCGCGCACAGGATCGTGCGCGGGGACGTAGAAGTCGTCGAGATGGATGAGACCGACGGTCTCCGGGTCATGCCGCGCCAACGCCTCGGCAAGCGTGGACTTGCCGGATGCGGTGCCGCCTGCGACCGCCAGTAGGGGCACGTGCTGCCCACTCGCCACACCCGTCATACCGGGCGCTCCTCATGTGCTCAATGGGGGGAAACGAAGCGGCGGGACTGGACAGGTCCGATGCCGGGTGGAGGGAGAATAGGGCGAGGAGATCGCTGGTGACAAGCGGTGTCGGGCAAGCGACGGGCAAAAGAATTTCCGGCGGGGAGCAGCCCTAGCCGAAGAAGACGCCGACCTCCTCGTAGAGCAGCGGATCGACGGTCTTGATACGGGCGGTGGCGTCCGCGATCGGCACCCGGACGATGTCGGTGGCGCGCAGCGCGACCATCGTGCCGAAGTCCCCGTCGCGGACCGCCTCGATGGCGTGCAGGCCGAAGCGGGTGGCGAGCCAGCGGTCGAAGGCGCTGGGGGTGCCGCCGCGCTGGACGTGGCCGAGGACGGTGGTCCTGGCCTCCTTGCCGGTGCGCTTCTCGATCTGTTTGGCCAGCCATTCGCCGATCCCGGAGAGCCGGACGTGGCCGAAGGAGTCCAGGGTGCCGTCCTTGAGGACCATGTCGCCGTCCTTGGGCATGGCGCCCTCGGCGACGACCACGATCGGCGCGTAGCGGATCTTGAAGCGGCTCTCGACCCACGCGCAGACCTGGTCGAGATCGAAGCGCTGTTCCGGGATGAGGATGACGTTGGCCCCGCCCGCGAGGCCGGAGTGCAGGGCTATCCAGCCCGCGTGCCGTCCCATGACCTCGACGACCAGGACGCGCATGTGGGACTCGGCGGTGGTGTGCAGCCGGTCGATGGCCTCGGTGGCGATGTTGACCGCGGTGTCGAAGCCGAAGGTGTAGTCGGTGGCGTCGAGGTCGTTGTCGATGGTCTTGGGGACGCCGACGACCTTGACGCCGTGTTCGTCGTGGAGGGTGGCTGCCACGCCGAGGGTGTCCTCGCCGCCGATCACGATGAGCGCGTCCACGCCCTGTTCGACGAGATTGCGCTGGACGCGCTCCACGCCGCCCTCGACCTTGAGCGGGTTGGTGCGGGAGGACCCGAGTATGGTGCCGCCGCGCGGCAGGATGCCGCGCACGGCCGGGATGTCGAGCGGCACGATGTCCCCTTCGAGGGGACCGCGCCAACCGTCCCGGTAGCCGGTGAATTCGTACCCGTACTCCTGGACGCCTTTACGGACGATGCCGCGAATGACCGCGTTGAGACCTGGGCAGTCACCGCCGCCGGTCAGAACTCCGACCCGCATGGACTCTTCCCTTCGTCGCAAGCCAGCTGTGCCGGATGTGACAAACACCGGCCAAGCTAGCGTGACTTGGGTCACATGTCGCCGTCCAGGTCGCCGTCAAGACCGGCCTCGATCGCGTATCGGACAAGCTCGACGCGATTGTGGAGCTGGAGTTTGCCGAGGGTGTTCTGCACGTGGTTCTGCACGGTCCGGTGGGAGATGACCAGGCGCTGCGCGATCTGCTTGTAGCTCAGGCCCTTGGCGACCAGCCGCAGCACCTCGGTCTCGCGTTCGGTGAGCCGGGGCGCGGCGGGTTCGCCGGTCGTGGCGGGCGGCGGCACGGTCGCGAGCCTGCGGTACTCGCCGAGCACGAGTCCGGCCAGGCCCGGCGTGAACACCGGGTCGCCGACGGCGGTCCTGCGCACCGCGTCGACCAGTTCGTCGCGGCCCGCGGACTTCAGCAGATAGCCGGTGGCACCGGACTTCACCGCCTCCAGGACGTCCTCGTGCTCGCCGCTGGCGGACAGCACCAGGACGCGGACGGCGGGGTCGTCCGACATGACCTGCTTGCACACCTGCACGCCGGAGGCGCCGGGCAGGTTGAGGTCGAGGACGATCACCTGCGGGCGGGCGGCGCGCGCCCGCCTGATCGCCTCGGGGCCGTCGCCCGCGGTGGCCACCACCGTGAAGCCGGAGTCGGACAGATCGCGGGCCACGGCGTCGCGCCACATGGGGTGGTCGTCGACGACCATCACCGTCACGGACTGATCGGTCATGCGGTCCTGCTTCCCTCTGTCTCGCTGAGTACGGGCACGGGCCGGGACACGGGGTCAGGGCCGGATACGGGCGCGGGGTCGGATACGGGTGCGGGGTCGGTGTCCTCCGGCTCGGACACGGGCGGGGGTCCGGGCTCGGGCACGGGCGCGCGGTCGGGGTCGGCAGCGGGCTCGAACGCGGGCGCGGGGCCGGTGTTCTTCGACGGCCCCCTGGGCAGCCGCAGTTCGACCTCCGTGCCCTGGCCCGGCACCGACTCCACCACGGCGGTGCCGCCGAGGTCCCGCAGCCGGCCGCGGATCGACTGGGCGACACCGAGCCGCCCCTCGTCCTCCGCCGCGGCCAGCCGCCCCTCGGAAATGCCCGGGCCGTCGTCCCGCACGCTGACCAGCACCGCGTCCGGCTCGTCCTCGACCAGAATCCAGGCGTGCGCGCCGTCACCCGCGTGCTTGCGCACATTGTCCAGCGCCGCGCCCACGGCGGCGGTCAGTTCGGCCGCCGCGTCCGGTGCGAGCAGGACGGGCGTGCCGGGCGCGGACAGCGTGACGCTCGCCGAGGCGTACGGCGTGAGGAGCGTGGTGAGGTCGTGCGGGCCTGACGTCAGGGCGTCACCGGCGCCGCGCGCCTCGGGCAGCGGGCCGCCGGTGATCAGGGTGCGCAGCGCGGCTTCCTGCTCGCCCGCCATCCGGCCCAGCTCCGCGGCCTCTCCCCCGGCCTGGTTGCCGCGCCGCTGCACCATGGCGAGCACCTGGAGGACGCCGTCGTGGATGTCGCGGGCCAGCCGCTCGCGCTCCCGGGTGGCGGCCTCGATCTGGAGGGCGCGGGCCAGGGTGCGCTCACTGGCCCGCGCGACCTCGACCACATAGCCGATGGCGATGCTCGCCACCCAGATCAGTACGACATTGTGCAGGGTGTCGCGGCTGGGGGTGCCGCGCTCGATCAGGTCAGCGGCGGCGACCAGCGTGGAGGCGACCGCGGCCCACCGCCAGCCGCCCTTGACGGCGAAGGCCAGCACCGAGCCCGCGGTCCATATCGACGGCAGCGTGAAGGAGCCCGAGTCGATCCTGGCCTGGGTGTCGACCACGGCGGTGAGCAGGATGCCGGTGATCGCGACCGTGAGGTCGATGGTCAGGAAGCGCTTGGTGCAGCGCTCGGCCGACATCACGCGGCCGAGCGTGGACAGCGTCCACACCGCGAGCACCAGCATGTACGCGCCGGCGCCGAGCGGGTGCAGCAGGTCGTGGTACGCGTAGACGTACAGCGACAGCGCGTAGCCGAGGGTCAGGACACGGTAGGCGACCAGCGCGCGCCACAGCGGCTGTTCGACGGACATCCTCATGCCGGGTCCCCTCCCCCGCGGCCGGTCACTGGCCTGCGGGTTGCTCCTGCTTTATGTCGCCGGGGCCGCCCTCGCCGGTTCCCCCGGAGCCGGAGTCCCCGGAGCCGGAGTCCCCGTCCGTACCGGATTCCCCGCCCGTACCGGAGTCGCGGCCCCCGGCCTTCTCCAGTTCGGCGGCGCGCTTGGCGGCCTCGGCGATCTGGCGCTTGGCGGCGGTGGCGTAGATGTCCACGTACTCCTGGCCGGACAGCTTCATGATCTCGTACATCACCTCGTCGGTGACCGAGCGCAGGATGAAGCGGTCGCCCTCCATGCCGTGGTAGCGGCTGAAGTCCAGCGGCTTGCCGATCCGGATGCCGGGGCGGATGGAGAGTTTGGGCATCACCTGGCCGACCGGCTGCACCTTCTCGGTGTCGATCATCGCGACCGGGATCACCGGGGCGCCGCTGGCCAGCGCGACACGGGCGAGCCCGCCGGGCTTGCCGCGGTAGAGGCGGCCGTCGGGCGAGCGGGTGCCCTCGGGGTAGATGCCGAACAGCTCACCGCGCTCCAGCACCGCGATGCCGCTCTTGACCGCGGCCTCGCCCGCGCCGCGCGCGCCCGAGCGGTCCACCGGGAGCTGTCCGACGCCCTTGAAGAAGGCGGCCGTCAGCTTCCCCTTGACCCCGGGGGAGGTGAAGTATTCGGCCTTCGCGATGAAGGTGACCTTGCGGTCCAGCATCGCGGGCAGGAAGAAGGAGTCCGAGAAGGACAGGTGGTTGCTCGCCAGGATCGCCGGCCCTTCCCTGGGGATGTTCTCCAGGCCCTCCACCCAGGGGCGGAAGGCAGCCTTGAGCGGCGAGCCGATGGCGATCTTCATCGCACCGTAGAACAACCGAGGACCTCCTGTAGCCGACGGGAAGACCTTAACGCCAGTCGGGCCCGGTCTCTCCCCACGCACCCCGGCACCGCGGCCACGCCGTGACGACATCACGGCACCGTCGTGCCGCCGCCATGAAGGTGCCATGGTCACGCCACGGCCGCCCGGGCCACGCTCGCCGCGGCCACCGACGGGGCTTACCGCTTGGTATCCGGTCCGCGTACGCTGAACCTCTCACCTTCGTGTACCCGCGATCGCGCCCTCGAACAGGAGACCCACGGTGCCGCTCATGCCCGGAGCCGAGCCGTACCGCCATGACGGCGGCGAGATCGGCGTCCTGATCTGTCACGGATTCACCGGTACACCGCAGTCCATGCGTCCCTGGGGCGAATATCTGGCCGCCCGCGGGCTGACCGTCTCCGTTCCCCTGCTGCCCGGCCACGGCACCCGCTGGCAGGACATGCAGGTCACCGGCTGGCAGGACTGGTACGCCGAGGTCGACCGCGAGCTGCGGTCGCTGTCCGACCGCTGCTCGCAGGTCTTCGTCTGCGGTCTGTCGATGGGCGGCACACTGGCGCTGCGGCTGGCCGAGCGGCACGGCGCCGCGATCAGCGGGCTCGTGCTGGTGAACCCGTCGGTGAAGGCCGACAGCCTCCAGCTCAAGGCGGTGCCCGTGCTGCGGCACCTGGTGCCGTCCGTGCCCGGTATCGCCAGCGACATCGCGCGTGAGGGCGGCGCCGAGCTCGGCTACGACCGGACGCCGCTGCACGCCGTGCACTCGCTCAGCAAGTTCTGGCCCGTCGTGCACGCCGGGCTGCCGCAGGTCACCCAGCCGCTGCTGCTCCTGCACAGCAGGGTCGACCATGTGGTGCACCCGTCGAATTCGGCGGTGGTGCTCAGCAAGGTCTCCTCGACCGATGTCACCGAGCGGGTGCTCGAGCGCAGCTTCCACGTCGCCACGCTCGACCACGACGCCGAGCAGATCTTCACGGAGTCGTACGACTTCATCCAGCGGCTGTCCCGGCCGGGTGGGGAGCCCGCAGGGGACCTCGCCGAGGGCGGCGCGGCCGACGAAGCGGTAAAGGGGGGTACGGCCGGTGGCTGACCGCGAGGACGAGGGCACCGCACCGCAGGAGGAGCCGGCCCGTCCGCCGCTCGACGAGGACGCGGCGTGGGCCGCGCTGATCGCCGGCTACGACGACGAGCCCGAGCCGGGGTCGGTGGCGTGGCCGGACTCGGAGAACGTCACGGAGACGGCCTCGGGACCCACCACGTCGGGCACGGGTCAGCGGCCGGGCGACCGGTCGGCGGACGGCTCGGGGGCCGGCTCCGGGCGCGCCTCGGGGAACAGCCCGGGGGACGGCTCGGCGGACGCGGAGAAGGACGGCGAGAAGGACGACGAGGGCGAGGCCGGGACCGGCACGAAGGCGGACGCCGGACGTCCCGCGCTGCCCGGCTCCAGCCGCAGCATCGTCGTGCACCCGGTCATCCAGGGTCCGCGCGACTACGAACTGGCCGACGACGACGAGGACGCGCATTACGTGCCGCCCGAGCCGCCGCCGCTGCCCGACGCGGACGTCACCACGAAATTCGCCTGGATCGCGGTCCTGGGCGGACCGCTGCTCATGCTGGGCTTCGTCCTCTTCCAGGTCGAACTCACCTGGTGGGCCATCCTCTTGGGCGTCGGCGGCTTCCTCGGCGGCTTCACGACGCTGGTCGCGCGGATGCGCACGGGAGAGGACGACGACGACCTGCCGGGCGGCGGGGCCGTCGTCTGAGGCCCCGCGTCCCTGACGAGGAGCGGCGGCGGGGCTATCCCGCCGCTTCCACCTCGGCTTCGGCCTCGGCACCGGCCCGCGCGTCCGCCCCGGCCTCCGCTTCCGCGTGGCCCTCCGCTTCCGCCTCCATCGCGGTGGCGGGTACGCGGAGCGCGGCGAGCACCGGCATGTGGTCGGTGGCCGCGTACAGATCGGCCTCGTTGACTCCGGGCAGGCCCAACGGGACCCCGCAGCCCAGCACCTCGATGCCCGGTGTGCTGAAGACGGCGTCGATCCGCTGGAACGGCGCCCGGTGGTTGGTGATCTCGGCGCCCCACGGCGCGGTGGCGTAGCCGTCCTGGAGGACGTCGGCGATCCGGGAGAAGCCGGGGCGGTCCGGCGGCTCGTTGAAGTCGCCGCCCAGCACCACATACGGCTCGCCCATCGCGGCCACCCGGTCCAGTACGTATCCGGCCTGCTCGTACCGCTCGGCGGGCGACAGGCTCAGGTGGGTGGAGACGGCGGCCAGCCGCGCGCCGCCGATCCTGAGCACGGCGGTCGCGAACCCCCGCTGGTGCAGCGGGGGCCGGTGCGGCATGAGCGGATCCTCCACCCGCTCCACATGCGCGCGGAGCGAGGAAAGGATCATCGGGCCCGCGGCGGTCGCCCCGCCGGTCACGTACACCAGGCCGGACGCACGGGCGAGGCGGGCCGCGGCCTTACGCCATCGGAAGAACCGCGGAGCCTCTTGGACGAGGACGAGATCGGGGGCGCAGGCTCGGATCACCCGGGCCAGCGCCGCCGTGTCGTCCCGCATGGAACGGATGTTGTAGCTGAGCACGCGGACGACCGCCGAGCCCCCCGGCTCGGTGGCGGAACTCGGCAGATCCTCCACTGTCACGTGTCAGCCCTGTCGTGCCAGGTCGGCCGCGCCCACCAGCCCCGCCTTGCCGCCGAGTTGGGCGGCCAGCACCTGCGCGTGCGGACGCCACTCCCCGCCGATCAGCCAGCGCCGGAAGGACTTGCGGATCGGATCGAGGACCAGTTCGCCCTCGTCCGACACACCGCCTCCGACGATGAACGCCGACGGGTCGAAGAGCGAGGCCAGGTCGGCCAGCCCCGCGCCCGCCCAACGGGCCAGCTCGCGGAAGGAGTCGACGGCGACCGGGTCGCCCTGGCGGGCGGCGGCACTGATGTGCCTGCCCTCGATGCCGTCGACCGTGCCGTCGCCGAGGGCGAGCAGCACTTCCGCGTTCTCCGGGGTGGCGTTGGCCCGCTGCTTCGCGTACCTGACCAGCGCGCGCCCGGACGCGTACTGCTCCCAGCAGCCCTGACTGCCGCAACCGCACAGCAGCCCGTCGGGCACGACCCGGATGTGACCGAACTCGGCCGCGACGCCGAACCGGCCGCGCCGCAGCTTGTTGCCGATGATGATGCCGCCGCCGAGACCCGTTCCGAGCGTGATGCAGATCACATCGGAATGTCCCTGCCCGGCACCGAACCGGTACTCGCCCCAGGCCGCCGCGTTGGCGTCGTTCTCCACGACCACGGGGAGCCCGACACGCTGCTCGACCTTGTCCTTCAGTGCCTCGTGCCGCCAGTTGATATTGGGGGCGAAGAGGACGGTGGCGCGCTTGTCGTCGACATAGCCGGCGGCGCCGATGCCGACGGCTTCGATCTGGTGACCGGTGCTGACCTGGCGTACCGCCTCCACGATCGCGTCGATGACGCCCTCGGGAGTCGGCGGCGTCGGCACCTTGACGGTCTCGAGAATCGAGCCTTCCTCGTCGACCACGCCGGCCGCGATTTTGGTGCCGCCGATGTCGACGCCGATGGTGAGTCCCATGTGTCCCTCAGTTTTCGGTCGATCCCCGCTTAGGAGAACCGTACCGGAGGGGAGGTCAGTCGAGGTCGATGTGTTCAGTCGGTGAACTCGGAGCGCGGTCCTCGCCCGTCCACCGCGTCTCGTGTTGGGCCACCGCAGAGCGGTATGCGGCGAGCAGTTCGGCTCCCGCGGCCGTCAGATGGTCGAACACATCCGGATTACGGTCCTTGATGGGTTCGACAACTGAACGCACCTGGGACATGACGCCCTGGGCGGCCATCTGTACCGCGGGGTTCCGCAGCGCCCCCAGTTTGTCCGTGACGGCCTCGCCGAACGCCTCCGCGAGGCGGCGCAGCTCCTCGCCCGCGCTGCCGACTCCCTGCCCCGCCTGCTCGCGCCGTCTGGCGTGCTCGGCCGCGATGTCCTCGGCGCTGGCCTTCGCCCAGGCGTCGGCGTCGGGACGTTCCGTGGATTCGCTCATGATCGGCTCCAAAAGGGGCGCTCCGGGCTGGTTGCGTCGGCTCCCTCGACGGTACCCGACCGGCCGACGGGACAGCGGGTACCGGCGGCAGGCAGCCGGGAACGGGCAGCCGGCGCCGGGGAGCCCGGGGAGGGCCGGGGGCGCCCGCTCAGTTCGGCCAGAGCGCCGGGTCGGGCGTGAACCGTACGCGCAGCACGCCGTCCCGCAGCGCGGCGCCGGAGACCGTACAGCGGCGCAGGGCGGACGGCAGCGGCACGATCCGCCGGAAGCCGCCCGCGTCCAGGACGAGTTCGTCGCCGCGGCGGACCAGGTCGAGCCCTTCGCGGCTCGCGCCGGGCAGCGGCAGCGACCACACGACGTGGCCCTCGGCCGCGAGGCGGTCGTCGACGGTCCAGGGGTCCGCGGCCCGCGAACCCGAGACACCGGCTTGCGGAGAGCGGTGCTCGAAGGTGTCGACGGCCAGCGCCGCCAGTTCCGCGGGTCCTCGCGGTTCCGCGCCCAGGTGCGGCAGTTCGCGCAGCGCCACCGCGTCGGCCGCGCAGGTCTCGGCCATCGCCTTGAGCCGGTCCTGCTGGCGGGCGCCGAGCCCGGCGAGGAAGGGGTCGGCGGAGTCGGCGGGCAGCAGCCGGTTGGCGACCACGGCTTCGAGGCGGTGGCCGAACAGGGCGAGTCCGGTACGGGCGTCGCGCAGCACGCGCTCGGCGTGCGGTCCCGGCTCCACGACGACCGCCACGGTCGTCCCGGTGTCCTCGATCACCGACTGCACGGCGGACAGCTCGCGGTCGGCGCGGGCGGCGGCCTCGTACGCCCACTCGGCGGGCATCGGGACCCCGGCGAGCTGGGCGAGCACCGGGCGCAGGGCGCGGGCCGCCTGCCGGTCGGCGGGCAGCAACCGCCGCAGGTAGCGCCGCAGTTGTTCCGGCAGGGCGAGCAGCGCGACGGCGTCGCGCACGGGCGGCAGGTCGACGACGACCAGGTCCCACGGCGGCCGGTCGTCGTGGCCGACGGTGTGCACGTCGCGCAGCGCCCGCAGCAGGGCGAGCGCGTCGGCGCCGGGGACCTCGGTCAGCTCCTCGGGGTCGAGGGGGGCCGCGCCGAGCATGTCGAGCAGGGTGCCGATCCGCTGCTGGAGGTCGAGGGTGGCGGCCCGGTAGGAGGCGGCGGTGTCGACGGCCGCGACCCGCAGTTCCGGCACGCCGTCCACCGCGCTGGGGCGGCCGAGCGCGGGTGATCCGGACAGCGGTCCGGCGGCCTCGGGCGCGGCGGACAGCGGCAGCAGGGCGGCCACGTCGGCGCGGTCGCCGGTGAGCAGCACCGTACGGACGCCGTCGCGGGCGGCGGCCACGGCGGTCGCCGCCGCGACCGTGGTGCGGCCCGCGCCTCCGTGGCCGGTGACGAGCAGGGTGCGGGGCGGTCGCGGGGCGCGGGTCACCGGGTCAGGCCGGGGCGTCGGGCTTGGCGGCGGAGTCGGCCGCGGCGTCGGCGGAGTCCGGCACGCCGGCCGCGTCCCCGCCCTCGCCGCTCCCGGACTCGACGCGCTTCTTCAGGCCCGCGAGCGCCCGGTCGATGATGACCTTCTCCGCCTTGCGCTTGATCATGCCGAGCATGGGGATCTTGACGTCCACGGTGAGCTGGTACGTCACCTCGGTGCGCGTGCCGCCGTCGCGCGGCGCGAGGGCGTAGGAGCCGTCGAGGGTGCGCAGCATCTGGGACTTGACCAGCGACCAGCGCACCTCGGTGGCGCTGATCCAGGTGTACGCCAGGGTGTGGTCGTCCTTGATCGCCCCGGCGTCGAGCACCAGCCGGACCTGCTCGGCGCGGCCTTCGGCGTCGGTGGCGAGGACTTCCGCCTCCTTGACCTCTCCCGTCCACTCCGGGTAGCGGCCGAAGTCGGCGATGACGCCCATGACGGCGGCCGGAGCCGCCTCGATCGTGATGCTCGACTTCGTGTGTTCCGCCATCGCCGTAGCCCCTCCGGGACATCGCATGCCATTGCTGCTGAAGGCTACCGCGTGCAGGTGGGGCGGCCGTCACCGCTGCGGGCGCCGCCGGTCGCGTCCGGCGGCCGGGTCACCACTCCAGGACCCACGGCCGGCGGGTGTGGTTGAAATGCCCGACGTTGACGCATTCGGTGCGGCCGATCCGGGTGCGCGGCACCAGCGGCTGGTGGACGTGGCCGAAGAGCGCGAATTTGGGCCGGACGGTGTGGATCGCCTCCAGCAGCGCCTGGCTGCCGCGCTCGAAGCGCCGGGCGGCGGTGTCGTAGCAGAGTTCCGGGATCGCGGGCGGGATGTGGGAGCAGAGCACGTCGACCGGGCCGAGGGCGGCGACCTTGGCCGCGTACTCCTCCTCGGAGATTTCGTACGGGGTGCGCATCGGGGTGCGCAGGCCGCCGCCGACGAAGCCGAAGACCCGGCCGCCGATCTCGGCGGTCGCGCCGTCCAGGACGGTGGTGCCGGGGCCCGCGTACTCCGGCCAGAGGGCCGGGATGTCGACGTTGCCGTAGGTGGCGTACGTCGGGGCGGGGAAGGCGGCGAACAGCTCCGCGTACTGCTTGCGTACCGCGGACTCGATGGCGGTGCGCCGGTCGGTCCCGGCCCACAGCTCCTGGTCCAGGACCCTGGCCTCGTCGAAGCGGCGGGCGGTGCGCAGCTCGACCATCCGGTCGGCGTTGGCGACGCCGAAGAGGTCGGGGAAGATGCCGCGGGAGTGGTCGGCGTAGTCGAGGAAGAGGACCAGGTCGCCCAGGCAGACCAGCGCGTCCGCGCCGTCCCCGGCCCGGCTCAGGGCCTCGGCAGCGCCATGGACGTCACTCACCACATGGACCCGCATGCGGACACTTTATAGCCGGACAGACCCTAGCGGGTCAGCGGCGGCCCGGCCGGGCGCTGGACTACTCTTCCGGGCAGGAACCCAGCCGCTCCGCCCCGGTGTGTGAAGCGCGTGTGATGTGTGTGTGACGCTGAGAACATCTGTACGGCCCCCCTATCGCCAGAGCTTTACCGATGGGTAACGTCCACGCCGTCCACATCTTCCCTCCGGGTGCGCCGTGGCACCGATGAGGAGCAGCCGCCTTGCGTGAGTTCAGTCTTCCGGCCCTGTACGAGGTCCCCGCGGACGCCAATCTGACGGATCTGATCCGCCGCAACGCCGCTCAGCATCCGGACACCGCCGTCGTCGCCCGCAAGGACTCCGCGGGCCGGTGGCAGGACGTCAGCGCGACGGGTTTCCTCGCCGAGGTGCGCGCCGCGGCCAAGGGTCTGATCGCCTCGGGCGTGCAGCCGGGCGACCGGGTGGCCGTGATGTCCAGGACGCGGTACGAGTGGACGCTGCTGGACTTCGCGATCTGGAGCGCGGGCGCGGTCACCGTGCCGGTCTACGAGACGTCGTCGGCGTCCCAGATCGAGTGGATCCTCAGCGACTCGGGCGCGGTCGCGGCGGTCGTGGAGTCCGAGCCGCACGAGAGCGCGGTGGAGTCCGTACGGGAGCGGCTGCCGCGGCTCAAGCACCTGTGGCGGATCGACACCGGCGCGGTGGACGCGCTGAACGCGGCGGGTACCGACATCTCCGACGCGGTGGTGGACGAGCGCAGCGCGAGCGCGGGCGCCGACTCCCCCGCGACCGTCGTCTACACCTCGGGCACCACGGGCCGCCCCAAGGGCTGTGTGCTGAGCCACCGCAGCTTCTTCGCGGAGTGCGGCAACGTGGTGGAGCGGCTGAGCCCGCTGTTCCGTACCGGGGACTCCTCGGTGCTGCTCTTCCTGCCGCTGGCCCACGTCTTCGGGCGGCTGGTCGAGGTCGCGGCCGTGATGGCGCCGATCAGGCTCGGCCATGTGCCGGACGTCAAGAACCTCACCGACGACCTCGGCTCGTTCCGGCCGACGATGGTCCTGGGGGTGCCGCGGGTCTTCGAGAAGGTCTACAACACCGCGCGGGCCACGGCGGAGGCGGGCGGCAAGGGCAAGATCTTCGACCGCGCGGCGGCCACCGCGATCGAGTACAGCCGGGCGCTGGACACCACGGCGGGCCCGTCGCTGAAGCTGCGGTTCACGCACAAGGTCTTCGACCGGCTCGTGTACGCCAAGCTCCGCGCGGTCCTCGGCGGCCGGGCCACCCACGCGATCTCCGGCGGCGCGCCGCTGGGCGAGCGCCTCGGCCACTTCTACCGCGGTATCGGCTTCACGGTGCTGGAGGGCTACGGCCTCACCGAGTCCTGCGCGGCCACGGCCTTCAACCCCTGGGACCGTACGAAGATCGGTTCGGTCGGCCAGCCGCTGCCGGGGTCGACCGTGCGGATCGCGGACGACGGCGAGGTGCTGCTGCACGGCGAGCACCTGTTCACCGGGTACTGGAACAACGAGGCGGCGACCGCGGAGGCGGTCTCCGACGGCTGGTTCCACACCGGTGACCTGGGCTCGCTCGACGAGGACGGCTATCTGTCGATCACCGGCCGGAAGAAGGAGATCATCGTGACGGCGGGCGGCAAGAACGTCGCGCCCGCGGTGATCGAGGACCGGATCAGGGCGGACGCGCTGGTCGCCGAGTGCATGGTGGTCGGTGACGGGCGCCCCTTCGTGGCGGCGCTGATCACCCTGGACGAGGAGTTCCTGCCGCACTGGGCCGAGCAGCACGGCAAGGCGGGCGCGGGCGTCGCCGAGCTGGCGGCCGACCCGGAGCTGCTGGCGGCCGTGCAGCGCGCGGTGGACGAGGGCAACGCGGCCGTCTCCAAGGCCGAGTCGGTGCGGAAGTTCCGTATTCTGCCGACCCAGTTCACGGAGGAGTCCGGCCACGTCACGCCGTCGCTGAAGCTGAAGCGGAATGTCGTCCTGACGGACTTCGCGGCGGAGATCGAGGCCCTTTACCAGCGCTGAGGTTCTGTCCTCAAACGCCGGACGGGCTGATTTCGGCGAGGGCGCTGTCCATGAGCCGCTCCGCGAGCGCGGTGATCGTCACGAACGGGTTGACGCCGATGGAGCCGGGGATCAGGGAGCTGTCGGTGACGTAGAGGTGGTCGTAGCCGCTGACACGGCCGTACGCGTCGGTGGCGCGGCCGAGCGGCAGGCCGCCCAGCGGGTGGTAGCAGAAGTCGTCGGCGAAGGCTTTGTTGCCGCCGAAGAGGTCGTAGCGGTAGATCGTGCCCTGCTTGCGGTTGATCCGGTCGAAGAGGGTCTTGGCGGCCTTGACCGAGGGCTGGTTCTGGGCGAGCGTCCAGTTCAGCCGGGCGGAGTCGGTGGCGGCGTCGTAGGAGAAGGTGCCGCGTTCGGGGTTCTTGGTGATGGCCAGGTAGAGGCTGATCCAGGTCTCGAAGCCGATCGGGAGCGGGGCGATCTCGGCGAAGACCGGATTGCTCGCGTTGGACCAGTCGTCGATGCCCATGACGGGGATGGTGGACTGGTGCGCCCCGGTGGGATTCCACAGGTAGTTGGCGCGGGCGAGCATGATGTTGCCGTTGCCGCCCCAGGCGGTGCCCACGCTCGCGTTGAGCCGCGGGAGGGTGCCGGTCTCGCGGGCCCTGACCAGGATCTCGGTGGAGCCGAGGCTGCCCGCGGCGAGGAAGAGGTAGCGACAGCCGACCTCGCGGGTCTCCACGACCGCGCCGGTCAGGTCGATCCGGTCGACGGTGAGCACGTACGTGCCGTCGGCCGCTCTTCTCACGGCTCTGACCCGGCTGAGGGTCTCTATGGTGACGTGCCCGGTGCCGAGCGCCGAGGCCAGATAGGTCTTGTCGACGCTGCGCTTGCCGTGGTTGTTGCCGTAGATGACCTCCTGGTCCAGCGCGGACTTGGTGGCGGTGCCCGCGGCCTCGGCCTTCATGTACGAGAAGTCGTACACGTTCGGCACGAAGGTGGTGTTGAGGCCGGCGCTGTGGGCCTGGTCGCGGGAGACGCGGGCGAACTGGTACCACTCGGTGGACTCGAACCAGGCGGGGTCGACGGTGTTGACGCCGAGCATGGTGGTGGCGCGCGGGAAGTACGTGGAGTACATCGCGGTGGAGTCGACCTGCGGGAGGACTTCCTCGAAGTACGCGCGCGACGGGGTGACGGCCATGCCGCCGTTGACCAGGGAGCCGCCGCCGACGCCGCGGCCGACGTAGACGGACATGTCGCCGTAGTGCACACGGTCCAGGACGCCGGGGTAGGGGGTGATGTCCTTGTTGACGAGGTCGAGCCAGAGGAAGGTCGCCAGCGGCGCCTCGGTGCGGCTGCGGAACCACATCGACCGCTGGTCGGGCGAGCTGGTGTTGCAGAAGATCTTGCCGTCGGCGGCGGGGGTGTCCCACAGCCGTCCCATCTCCAGGACGGTGGTGGTGACACCGCGCTGGCCGAGCCGGAGGGCGGCGACGGCGCCGCCGTAGCCGGAGCCGATCA
Organism: Streptomyces sp. NPDC008079; assembly: GCF_042957385.1. Taxonomy (NCBI): domain Bacteria; kingdom Bacillati; phylum Actinomycetota; class Actinomycetes; order Kitasatosporales; family Streptomycetaceae; genus Streptomyces; species Streptomyces sp. NPDC008079. The sequence continues at coordinate 228,625 of NZ_JBIBIC010000002.1, read as the reverse complement.
CGATCGCGGGGCTGAAGGTGGTGGCGGCGGGCTCCGCCTGCGCGGCGGACGCGGGGGTCGCGGAGAGCGCGATACGGGTGAGGCCGAGTGCTGCTGCGGTCTGGAGGGCGCCGAGTCCCAGAAAGTGACGGCGCGTCAGGTCTGATGTCATGCGCGCATGATGGGCGGGTCCGCGTGAACCCTCCATGCCCATGACGCATGGTCTTTTACGGCGGCCGGTTCTCGTACGACGACGGCGCCGGGACGGCGGCCGTGACCGCGCCCATCGGGTTACAGCAGGGACGTGAGCCGCTGCGCCAGCAGGTCCCAGCGCCAGGCGTCCTCGACCCAGCGACGGCCGCGCTCGCCCATCCGGGCGCGCAGTTCGGGGTCGCGCAGCAGGGTCAGGACGCGGTCGGCGCACTGCGCGGGCGAGCCGCCCGCGACCACCCAGCCGGTCTCGCCGTCCAGGACCGCGTCGGGCGCGCCGCCGGAGTCGCCCGCGATCACCGGCAGCCCCGTCGCGGACGCCTCCAGGTAGACGATGCCGAGCCCTTCGACGTCCAGGCCGCCGCGCCGGGTCCTGCACGGCATCGCGAAGACGTCACCGGCGCCGTAGTGGGCGGGCAGCTCCTCCCACGGCACGGGCCCGGTGAAGCGCACCGCGTGGCCGACGCCGGTCCGCTCCGCCAGCTTCTCCAGGTCCCCCCGGTACGGTCCGCCGCCGACGATCAGCAGCGCGGTGTCCGGCACCTCGTGCAGAATCCGGGGCATGGCCTGGATCAGCGTGTCCTGGCCCTTGCGCGGCACCAGCCGCGACACGCACACCACCACCGGGCGGTCGGCGAGGCCGAGCCTGGCCCGTACCACCGCGCCGCCCGAGCCGGGGTGGAAGGTCTTCTCGTCGACACCCGGCGGCAGTTGGACCATCCGGGCGGCGGCGGCCGGGGTCAGCGCGGCGGCGATCCGGGAGCGGGTGTACTCGCCGAGGTAGGTGAGGGTGTCGGTGCCCTCGCCGATCCGGCGCAGCAGCGAGCGGCTGGCGGGGAGCTGCGCCCAGCCCGCCTCGTGCCCGTGCGTGGTGCCGACCAGCCGCCGCGCCCCGGCCTTGCGCAGCGCGGGCGCCATCAGGCCGAGCGGGGCGGCGGCGCCGAACCAGACGGAGGAGCAGCCGTGTTCCCGCAGCAGGTCGGCGGCGCGCCGGGTGACCCTGCGGGTGGGCAGCAGCATCGAGGTGCGGTCGCGGACCACGGGGAAGGGCTGCTCCGCGTCGAAGCGGGCGACCTCGGCGCCGTCCTTCCAGGTGGAGGTGTAGACGACGACCTGTCCCGGGTCCATCCGCAGCGCCATGCTGTGCACGAAGGACTGGATGCCGCCGGGCCGGGGCGGGAAGTCGTTGGTCACGATCAGGGTCTTGTCCATCGCCGCCGACAGTACCCGCTCACGCGGTGTTCACCCGGCTGGCCGCCACCGGCCGCGTCCGTCCCGCGACCGGGCCGCCGCTCACCGCATGATGCGTATCGTGACAAACACACATATCAGCGGTCGGGGCTGGGCCGTGCTCACCTGGGTCGTCACCCGAGCCGCGTTCTTGTTGTTCGTGTTCGAGGTCGTCCACTTTCCCGGCCAGTACATCGCCCACGATGTCTCGTCCGTCTACCACCGCTGGTACGGGGTGCTGAGCACGGGCAGCTTCCCGCTGCACGACGTGACCTGGCAGTACCCGCCGGGGGCCGCGCTGGTGATCCTCGCACCCGGCCTGCTGCCCTTCCTCAGCTACACCGCCGCCTTCTTCTGGCTGGCCTTCCTCGCGGACGCGGTGATCCTGGCGGTGCTGCTGCGCGACTCGCGGGTCAGGCGCGGCGGCCGGATGGCCGGGGTGTGGGTCTGGGTCGGCGGCGGCGCGCTGCTCGGCCCGATCATCTACGCCCGCTACGACGTGATGGTCACCGCCGTCGCCGTGGCGGGGCTGCTCCTGCTGCCGCGCCGCCCGAAGGCGGGCGGGGTGCTGGCCGGGGTGGGCGCCATGCTCAAGGTGTGGCCGCTGCTGCTGCTCATCGGGACGCCCCGCGGCCGTACCACCCGGCGGTCGTGGATCTCGGCGGCGGTGACGATGGCGGTGATCGCGCTCGCCTTCCACCTGGCCATGCCGGGCTCGCTGTCCTTCCTCACCTTCCAGCGCGACCGCGGCACCGAGGTCGAGTCGCTGGGGGCCACCGTCTTCCACATCGCCCGGCACTTCGGCTGGCACGGCACCGCGCGGATGCACTACGGGTCGGTCGAGTTCATCGGCCCGCATGTGCACCTGGTGAGCACCGCGGCGATGGCGCTGTCCCTGCTGGCCTTCGCCTGGCTGCTGCTGTGGCGGGTACGGGCCCGCTCGTACTCGGTCGCCACGCCCTTCGACGCGGCCTTCACCGCGGTGCTGGTCTTCACCACCACCAGCCGGGTGATCAGCCCGCAGTACATGGTGTGGCTGGTCGGCATCGGCGCGGTCTGCATGACGCTGCGGGAGTCGGTGGTACGGCGGCCGGTCGCGCTGATGCTGGGCGCGACGCTCTTCACCACGCTGGAGTTCCCGATCTTCTTCGAGGACATCGCCCACAGCGACAAGCTGGGCGTGGCGCTGATCGTCACCCGTAACGGCCTGCTCGTCCTGGCGTCGCTGAGCGCCTGCCGTCGGCTGTGGGCGGCCACCGTGCCGCGCCGCGCGGCGCGCGGCGCGGTCGAGGGGGAGCCCGCCGACGCCCCGGCCGCGGTGCTCACCCGAGCCGAGCGGGTCGGGGTGCACGACAAGGGCTAGAACGTGTCCTGCGGGGCGGCCGGGCGCCAGGCGCGGGCGGCGGCAATGCGTTCGGCGGGGGTGGGGTGGGTGCCGAACATCAGGTGCAGGGCGCGCGGCGGGTCGGGGTCGCCGATGTTCGCGACCGTCAGGCGGCGCTGCATCGCGATGAACTCGGCCGGGTCCGCGGTCAGTTCGAGGGCGTGCCGGTCGGCGCGCCGCTCGACCCCGCGGCTCACCGCGCAGCCCAGCGGCCCGGCGACGGCGCCGCCGACAGTGGCGACGGCCGCCAGCAGCCAGGCGGAACGCGGGTCCGCGAAGTCGTCGGCGCCCGCGAGGTCGAGCAGGGGCCGCCAGGTCACCACGGCGGCCAGGACGCACACGCCGACGGCCGCGCCCAGCGCGCCGAGCGCGGTGCCGCGCGGCACGTCCCGGTGCACGACGTGGCCGAGTTCATGGGCGACCACCAGCTCCACCTCGCGCGGCTGCGCCGTGGTCAGCAGGGTGTCGTAGACGACGATGCGGCGGGTGCGGCCGAAGCCGGACACGTACGCGTTGAGCGCGGTCGTACGGCGCGAGGCGTCGGCGACCAGCACATCCTCGACGGTGACGCCGTCGCGGGCGGCGAGCGCCAGCAGGGCGTCCCTGAGGGGGCCCGGCTCCATCGGCGTGAAGCGGTTGAACAGCGGCTCGAAGATCATGGGCGCCGCCCAGGACATCAGGACGGTCAGCGCGGCGGCGCCGAGCGCGGCCCACGCCCACCAGTGGCCGGTCGCCCCGGCGAGGGCGTAGACGGCGAAGAGCGCGCCGAAGGTCAGCGGCAGCGAGATCAGCAGGCCGCGCAGCACGTCCGCCCACCACCCGCCCCAGCCCTGCGTCACCAGGCCGAACCGGCGGCGGACCACGCGCCCGCGCGCCGCGAAGGGCAGCCCCAGCACCTCGGGCAGGAGCACCAGCGACACCGCCGCGCCCGCCACCCGGCCGCCCCACGTCCCGCCGCCGAACGCCGCGACCAGCCCCGCTCCCCCGGCCGTCAGCCCCAGCCCCAGCATCAGCCCCAGCGCTGCCACCCGCCCGCCGAGCGCGACCGGCCACACCCCCCGCCGCAAAGCCCGCGCCCGCCCGACCTCCTCCGCACTGAAGTCCCCCACCCCCGCGGCCGAAGACCCGGCATCCGCCGAGGGCGAAGATCCTGCTGGCGGCGGCGAGGTGTGCGGGGGGCGTCCTGGGGCGGCGTTCGACGGAGGCGGGGGCCGGTGGGCCGGGGGTTCCGCGGCGGGGTCACGGGTCATGGCAGCTCCTGGTGGAGGTAGGCGCGCCAGCGGGCGGTGAAGGCGGGGAGGGTGGTGCCGAGAGTGGTGCGCAGGTGGGAGTCGACGGTGCCGCCGGAGGCGACGGCGCGGTAGAAGGCGACGAGCGCGTCCGGGGACCACTGGTCGGCGATCAGGCGGCAGGCGAGCCAACCGCCCTCGTAGGCGCGGGAGAGGGTGTCGGCGTCGGCGGAGTGGAAGTCGGCGTCGGCGGGCAGCGCGGCGGGGACGCGGCCCGCGGCGACGGCGGCGGCCAGTTCCGGGGCGAGCTCGCGGGCGGTACGGCCCGCCGTACGGTAGGCGGTCCAGTCGGCGGCGCCCTCGGAGAGCCACAGCGGGGTGCGGGCGGTGGTCCACGCGCGGGTGGCGACATGCGTGGTCTCGTGGGTGAGCACGGTCTGCCGGCCGAAGGCGGAGAGCCCGCTGAACGCCTCGGGGTTGATGATCACCCGGTCGGAGCCGACCCGCGCGCTGCCGCCGCCCTCCCCCGTGGTGACGGCGGCGATGTTGCGGTAATCGGCCGGGTCCGCGGCGGCCAGCGCGGCCATCTGGTCCAGCGTGCGCGGCACCTCGACCACCACCTTGCCCGACCGCCCGGCGCCGCCCCAGGTCCGCCGGACCTCCGGCACCGCCCGGTCCACGTCCTCGGCGTAGCCGCGCAGCCCGGCGGCGTCGCCGAGCCCGAGCACCAGGCTGTCCGTGCCCCGCACCACCGTCACCCGGCCCTGGTCCCACAGCTGTACGGCGCCGCGGTGCCCGGACGCGGCGCCGTCGTCGTCCCCGGCCACGTACCAGCTCCCGCCCCGCCGGGACAGCGTCAGGTAGTCGGTCGCGGCGACCGGCGCCGCGTCGAATCCGCTGAGCCGGTACCGCAGTTGGACCTCGGCCGCGGCCCGTACCGTGCCGTCGGCGGCCGGCGGCAGGCCGAACGCGCCGGTCCGCACCAGCCGGTAGGACCAGTCGGCCAGCGGCACGTCCGCGATGTCGGTGAACATCGCCTTCTGCCGGTCGAGGAAGCGCGTCGCCCGCGGGTCGATCCCGGCGAGGAAGGCCGCCCGGTCGTGGTGCAGCACCGCGGAGGCCCGCCGGTCGAGCGCCTGCCGGATCCCGGCGTCGGTGGCGTCCGCCGTGGGCCGCCCGCCCGAGGCGGTCCCGCCGCACCCGGCGACGAGCGCCGCCAGCAGCGCCAGGGACAGGCCGAGCGCCGCCGCCCGGACACGGGAAGCGGTCGGCGTACGTCGGAGGGGCGCCACGGCCATGGGCCCGATCGTACGGCCCCGAGGACGCCCCCCACGGCCGGGGCGCCGCGCCCTTACGGCCGGGTCACGGCCGTGATCGGCATCATGCCGACCGGGTCGTAGCGGACCCTGGCACCGGGGTAGGGGGCGTGGATGACCTGGCCGCCGCCGACGTACATCCCGACATGGCTGGCGTCGCCGCGGTAGATCACCAGATCGCCGGGCCGCGCCTGGTCCAGCGGCACCCGCTGCCCGGCGTTCATCTGCTCCTGCGAGGTGCGCGGCAGCGCGACCCCGGCCCGTGCGTACGAGTACTGCATCAGGCCCGAGCAGTCGAAGGAGTTGGGCCCGGTGGCGCCCCAGACGTAAGGGGCGCCGACCATCTGGCGGGCGGCGGCCACGGCCATCGCGCCGCGCCCCGAGGCGGCGGGCAGATTCGGGATGGTCGGCAGGTCGGCGGTCGTACGGTCGCGGGAGGCGCGCCCGGCGTCCATACCGGGCCGGTATCCGGCGCGCTGGGCGGCGGGCATCGCGTTGAGCAGCCGCTGGGCCTCGGCGAGCGCCCGCTGCACCGACCGCTTGCGGTCCTGGAGCACCGCCCCGGCCTTGTCCAGTTCGGCGAGCTTGCCCGCCGCCTGGGAGCGCTGCTGGAGCAACAGCCGCTCGGCCTCCTGGAGTTGGCGCAACCGCCCGGCCTGCTGGGCGCTGAGCCGGTCCAAGGTGGTGGCCCGGTCCAGGTACTGGTCGGGGTCCGAGGACATCATCAGGGCGAGCGAGGGGTCGATGCCGCCGCTGCGGTACTGCTCGGAGGCGAGCGAACCCAACTCCTGCCGCATGTCGTTGACCCGCTGCTGCCCCTCGGCGGCCCGGTCCTGGAGGGTGGTCAGGTCGGCGCGGAGCCGCTTGGCGTGCTCCTGCGCCGCGTTGTACTTCTCGGTGGCCTGCTCGGCCTGCTGGTAGAGCCGGTCGAGCCGGGACGCCGTGTCGGGTGCGCCCCCGCCGGGATCGGCCGAGGCGACCTGCGCCGCACCGCCGGACAGCGCCGCGGTGGCCGCGGCGGCCGCGGACAGCACGGTGACCCGGGTGGTGCGGGCGGCGAAGCCCGGCTGTGGGGAGCGTCGATGGGAAGCCACGGGAGCTGACAGTAGTCAGCGCGACGCGGAGAGTTCAAAGAAGGCGCGGCCCCCGCATCGCCGCGCCGCGCCTCCCGCCCAGGTCACGCACCCGCACCGGGCGGCACCGGGCACTTGTTCATCACCCGAACGCCGTAGGAGTCCGAACGCCGTATGAACGCACCGGGGTCCGCGGGAGACTCCCGCGGACCCGTGAAATCGGTGAGGAACGACGCCGGAAGGCGTCAGATGCGGACGCCGAACTGGAACGGCATGTTGCCGATCGACTCGTAGCGCACCGAGGCGCCCGGCTTCGGCGCGTGCAGCACCATGCCGTTGCCCGCGTAGAGGCCGACGTGGTGGTAGTCGCCGTAGAAGATGACGAGGTCGCCGACGGCGAGCTGGGAGGTGGAGTAGATCCGGGTTCCGGCGTTCGCCTGGGCCTGCGAGGTGCGCGGTATCGTCACGCCGGCCTGGTGGTACGCCCACGAGGTGAGGCCGGAGCAGTCGAAGGAGCTGGGGCCCGAGGCGCCGTACACGTACGGCAGGCCGACCCTGGACTGCGCGGCGGAGAAGGCGGCGGCGGCGCGCTGCGAGGCGGGCTTCGCGTCGCCGAGGTCCACGCGGGTGGTGGAGCGGTTGGCGCGGGCGTCGGCGGCGGCGATGGACGCGCGCTGCGCGGCCGTCAGCGAGTTGAGGATCTGCTGGGCCTGGGCCAGCTTGTCCTTCGCCTCGGCCTTGCGCTTGGCCAGCTCGGTGCGGGTGGTCTGGAGCTCGGTCAGCTTGGCGGTCGCCTCGGCGCGCTGCTGGTCCAGGGTCCGCTTGGCGTCCTGGAGTTGGTGCAGCGAGTCGGTCTGGATCGACGTGAGCTGGTTGAGCGTGGTCGCCTGGTCCAGGTAGTTGTCCGGGTTGGACGACAGGAAGAGCTGGAGCGACGGGTCGATGCCACCGCTGCGGTACTGGGAGGCGGCGATGGCGCCGAGGCCGTCCCTGAGCTGGTTCAGGTGCTGCTGCTGCCTGGCCACCTGGTCCTGGAGAGTGCCCGCCTCCTTCTGGAGGGTGTGCAGCTTCTCGTTGGCCCCGTCGTACTTCTCTGAGGCCTGCTCAGCCTGCTCGTACAGCGCGTCCACCTTCGCCTTGGCGTCCTTGACGGTCGGCTTGGCGGGGGCGGCCTGGGCCGCCTGGGAGGTGAGGGCCACCGCGGCTGCGGCGGTGGCGGTCAGCACGGTCACGCGCGTGCGGCTTGCCGGCTTGGGACGACGGTGGGACGCCACGAAGGCGAGCTCCTTCTTCCTTCAGCCGCCTACCGGTTGACTGGCGGGCGGCCCCCGGCGCGCCATCCGGATTGGATGATCGACTGCGCGGAGGTTCGACGCCCGACCTTAGTGACCTATCTGTGATCGGTTCAAATCCTTGTTGGCAAAATCTCGACCGGTTCGCACATTCTTTACGACCTTCGTACGCGCAGTGAGGGTGGATCAACGCTCCGTCGACGATGGCGCGTTCGCGAACCGAATACTCGAACGAATAGTGATCTGTTCGGTGGTTCGGTGGTTCGGTGGTTCGGTGCTGCGGCGGTGCGGCGGTGCGGCGACCGGGAGCCGGGGGGCCGGAGGCGCGGGCGGCGCGGGCGGCAGGCGCGGTTCAGACGCGTGCGAGACGTTTCAGCAGCAGGACGGAGGCGACCGGGCGGGCGCCCGCCTTGGCCACGCCGTCGGCGACTTCGCGGTCCGCGGAGACCACCACGATCTGCCGGCCGGGCGGTTCCGCCCGCACCAGCCGCCGGATCAACTCGTCAGCGGTCTCACCGGCCTTGCTGAACAGCACCCGCACCCCGCGCGGCGGCGCCAGCAGCACCGGCATGTCCAGGTCGGCGCCGTCGAAGACACAGGTGACCTCGGCGCCGCTCTGCGCGGCCAGCGCCGCGAGCCCGCCGAGCAGCCGCAGCCGCTGTTTCTCCAACGGCATCGACGGATAGCCGGTCTTGGTGACGTTGTAGCCGTCGACGACGAGGTGCGCCTGCGGCAGCGCGAGCAACTGGTCGAGCAGCGCCGGGTCGGTCTCGGACAGCGCGCGGGTGGCGATGTCGCGCGGGCTGAAGGCCCCGGGCGCGACCGCGTCCACCGTGTCGGCGGGGCGTACGCCCAGGGTGTCGCGCGGCGGCAGCGCCAGTTCACGGCGGAGCCCCGAGGCCGCGTCGAGGACGGTGTCCAGCAGCAGGCGCAGCCGTACGTCCTCGATGCTGCGGCCCTCACGGGCGGCGCGGCGGCCCGACTCGACCGCCGCCTCGGCCTCGGCGAGCCGGGTGCGCAGCCGCCGTGCCTCGCTCTCCGCGGCGGCCTTGTCCTGGGCGGCGGCGGCCCGCGCCTCGTCCAGTTCCGCCTGGATCTTGCGCTGGGCGGCCTCGGCCCGCTTGACGTCGCTGAGGGCGCTGCGCAGCTTGCGGTGCACCGAGTCGCCCTCCTTGCGGACGGCGTCCAGTTCGGCGCGGGCCCGTACGGCGTCCGAGCGCAGCTGCGTGTGCAGGCCCTGGACCTCCTCGCGGAGCTTGGCCAGTTCGCGCAGCGTCTCCTCGTCGGCCCGCTCGGCGTGCGCCCGTTGGGCCTCCTCGCCCGCGGTGGTGACAAGCTTGGCCCAGCCCGCGGGGCGCAGCAGATAGGCCGCGGCGGCCACGTCGAGCGGGTCCGCGGCGGGCGGCGGGGTGCCGGCGTCCAGCGCCCCGGTCAGCTCCGGCTGCGCCTCGCGCAGTTTGCCCGCGACCTTGTGCCGGAAGGCCGGGTCGCCCTCCAGCGCGGTGGCCAACGCGGTAGCCGCGTATTTCACACGTCTGGACGGGGTGAAACGGGCGTACGGCCGCAGCGAGACCGGCAGTTCGGCGAAGGTGAACCCGCCGAAGGCGTCGGCGGCGATGGCGACGACGCGGTGGCGTACGCCTTCGGGCAGCGGCCGGTCGAGCGCGGGTTCATGAGCGGCGTCGTCATGAGCGGCGTCGTCATCGGCAGTGACACCGGGGTCGGCGGGGTCACCGGGAGCGTCGGCGCCGGGGGCAGCGTTGCCATCGGGAGCGCTGCCGGAGACGCTGCCGGTAGAGCCGTCGGGAGTGCCGCCGCCGTCACGGCCGGGCGGTGCTTCGGCGCCCGGTTCGTCGTCGGCCCGCGGTGTGTCGGGGTCCTGCGCCGCGGCGCCGGACGCGTCGGCGCCCGGCCCGTCGGCGGCATCCGTCTCGGACCCCCTCGCCTCGGCCCGCGGAAAGCCGCCGATACCGTCCACCAGTCACTCCCGTCCGGTTACACGGCGCCTCCCCGGCCCCCTTCGATCCCTCCGGCCGCCGCCTCTTGCATCCATTGTCCCCGTAAGGAGGCTCAGTCCCGCGCCGAACCGGTCTCCGCGTCCGCGCCGGAGTCCGTTTCCCCGGCCGTTCCCTCGGACGTTCCCGCGGCCACGGCCGCGCCCGGCCGGTCGACCAGCTCGATCTGGTCCGCGGCGTTGCACCAGCGGCACCGCACGGACTCGACCGTCTCGGTCAGCACGTCGGTCTCCTCGATCCGCGGCTCGCCGCCGAGGTCGAGATGGACGTACTCCACGACCCGCGTGGAGCGGGTCACGTCGAACCGGGTCAGATTGCCGCACTGCGTGCAGCGCCACCGGGTGGTGGCGGTGGGCATGGGCACCGGCATCGGTCCTGCACCTCTTCCTCGGTCGGGCGTATCAGTGCTGACGGGCGTACGTCGGGGTCACCTTACGGCCTCCGACCCGCGACGCGCTGCGGCGAGGCGGCCTATGTCCGTTACGACCGCTGCGTCATCATCGGTCCATGGTCATCCCGGTGTACGACAAGAACCCGGTCCGCCGCACGCCGGTCGTGACGTATGCGCTGATCGCCCTGTGCACCGTGGTCTTCCTCCTCGGACCGCTGTCCGGCTTCAACCCCTCCTACGGCACGGGCGACAAGCTCCAGTGCGCGCAGGCCGTCTACTTCGCGCACTGGGGTGTCATCCCCAGCGAGCTGTTCCACGGCCGGCTCCCGATGGACCGGCTCGACCTGCCCGCGGGCTGCGCGGCCCCGCACGCGTACGCGAAGTCGCCGCTGCTGTCGGTGCTCACGGCGATGTTCCTGCACGGGAGCTGGCTGCACCTGATCGGCAACATGCTCTTCCTCTACGTCTTCGGCGACAACGTCGAGAACCGGATGGGCCGGGTGCGCTTCGCGCTCTTCTACCTGGTCGCGGGCTATCTGGCGACGTACGGCTTCGCGCTCGCCAACCCCGAGTCGACGCAGAGCCTGGTCGGCGCGTCCGGGGCGATCTCCGGGGCGCTGGGCGCGTATCTCTATCTGTATCCCAAGGCCCGGGTGACGAGCCTGTTCCCCTTCCTCTTCTTCATCCCGCTGCGCTTCCCCGCGTGGATGGTGCTCGGCTTCTGGTTCGTCCTCCAGTGGCTCGCCGCCCAGACCGGCAACAACGGTCCGGGAGTGGCGTATCTCGCCCATGTCGTCGGCTTCGCCTTCGGGTTCCTGTGCGCCTGGGTGTGCTACCGGCCGCGTCGTAAGCTGAGCGTCGTAGTCGGGTCGACCCAAGGAGACATCCAGCCGTGATCACCGCGATCGTGCTCATCAAGACTTCCGTCGACCGGATTCCGGAGATCGCCGAGGCCATCGCCGCGCTGGACAACGTCAGCGAGGTCTACTCCGTGACCGGCACATACGACCTCGTCGCGCTGGTCCGCGTCGCCCGCCACGACGACCTGGCCGACATCATTCCGGGCCGGATCTCCAAGATCCCCGGCGTCGAGGCCACCGACACCCATGTCGCCTTCCGTACGTACTCGCAGCACGACCTGGAGGCCGCGTTCGCGATCGGCCTTGACGCCTGAGGCTGATTCCCTCTACGGATTCCGCCTACGGGTTCGTCCTACGGATTCGTCCTGTGCTCCCGGTACGCGGTCACGCGCGGGCCGCGTCCAGCAGCGGGCCCAACTCCCGTGCGGCGGTGGTGAGGGCGCGGACGTCGCGCTCCGCCCTGGCGATCAGGATCGCGCCCTCCAGGGTGCTGATCATGAGGGTCGCCAGCGGTACGGACCGGTCCTCGGGAACGCCCATGCCGGTCAGCGCCGCGGCCACCGGCGCGGTCCAGGCAGCGAAGGCGGCGGCGGTCGCCTTCCGGGTGGACTCGGTGGTCCGCGCGCAGTCCACCGAGGCGGCGGCGACCGGGCATCCGGCGTCGAAGCCGTCGGCCGCGTACTCGTCCGTCCACTGGCCGACCATCGCGGCGAACAGCCCGCCGGGGGTCGGCTCGGGCAGCGCGGCCAGGAAGCGGGCGACGCGCTTGGCGGCGTAGTTCCCCGCCCAGACGACCGCCTCGTTGACGAGCTGTTCCTTGCCGTCGGGGAAGTAGTGCTGGAGCGAGCCGCGCGGGGCGCCCGCGTGGGCGGCGACCTCGCGCATGCCGGTCGCGCCGACGCCCTCGCGCCGGATGAGCTGGGCCGCGCTGAAGACCATCCGCTCGCGCGGTCCGCGTTCTGACCCGGCCATCGTCGACACCTCCACGGAGCTACTGCGTTCCGACCCCTGCCGCCCGGGTCGTCCGGGCCACCTTATAGACGGCGGTCAGACCGTCCGGGGTGTACGACGCGCGGACCGGTTCCAGGCGGCGGCCGAGCGCGGCGAGCAGGCCCCGCCTGCCGTGCGGGACGTTCACCGTCACGTGCTCGACACCCCTGGCCCGCGCGCGGGCGAGCAGCAGGCCGACCATGGCGGTGCCGACACCCCGGCGCTGCCAGGCGTCCACCACCAGCACGCCCAGCTCGCCGCCGGTTCCCGGCCCGGCGGTGTCGTCCGCCGCGAAGCCCGCGATTCCCACCAGGCGGTCCCGGCCGCCGCGGTACGCGACCACGGCGTCGTGCGCCGCGGGCGGTCCTGCCAGCAGACGGTCCAGGTGGGCGCGGGGGAATTCGCGCGCGCCGCCGAGGAAGCGCAGCCGGACCGTCTCCGGGGAGCAGGCCGCGAAGAGGGCGGCCACCGCGTCCGCGTCGGCGGGCCTGAGCAGGTCGATCCCGTCGGCGGGAGCGGCCGTCCGCCGCTCCGCACCCTCTATGACCACTGTCATAACGACCAGTATTATGACGGCTGTCATAAACGGCAAGAGAGGCGGCGGTGCGTCGTGGACATCGGTTTCCTGGGGCTCGGGGTCATGGGCCGGCCCATGGCGCTCAATCTCCTCCGCGCCGGGACCCCGCTGGTGGTGTGGAACCGGAGCGCGCCCGCCGCCGAGGCCCTGCGGGCGGCGGGCGCCGAAACCGCCGACAGCCCCGCCGACCTCTTCCGCCGCGCCGGGACCGTCTTCGTGATGCTCGCCGACGGCGCCGCCATCGACTCCTGCCTCGGCCGCGGCACCCCCGCCTTCGCGGCGAACGTCGCGGGGCACACCCTCGTGCACATGGGCACGACCTCGCCCGAGTACTCGCTCGGCCTCGAAGCCGAGGTCCGCGCGGCGGGCGGCCACTACGTCGAGGCCCCGGTCTCCGGCTCCCGCGCCCCGGCCGAGGCGGGCCGCCTGGTGGCGATGCTCGCGGGCGAGGACGCCGTCGTCTCAGCGGTACGGCCGCTGCTGGCGCCCATGTGCCACGAGACCTTCGTCTGCGGGCCGGTGCCCGGCGCCCTGCTCATGAAGCTGTCGGTCAACCTCTTCCTGATCACCGTGGTCACCGGGCTCACCGAGGCGTTCCACTTCGCCGAGCGGCACGGCGTCGACGCCCGTCAGTTCCTCGCCGTGCTCGACGCGGGACCGATGGCCAGCGGCGTCTCCCGTATGAAGTCCCCCAAGCTGCTCGCCCGCGACTTCACCGTCCAGGCCGCCGCCGCCGACGTCCTCATGAACAACCGCCTCATCGCGGAGGCCGCCCGCGCCTCCGCCACCGCCACTCCCCTGCTCGACACCTGCCTCGCCCTGTTCACCGAGACCGCCGCCACCGACCCGGCCGCGGACATGATCGCCGTCCTGAAGGCCATCGAGTCCCGCACCGAGGGTGCCGTTCGTGTTCGGCCGGAGAGGCGCTAGCCGCGGTCGGGCACGCAGCGGCCGTCCTCCGTGCGGTAGTTCCACTGGGCGCCGTCGCGCACGAGGGTGCGGACGGCGTGGACGAAGCGGTCGATGTGCTCCTCGGGGGTGCCCGCGCCGAAGCTCACGCGGATGGCGTTGAGGACGCGCTCGCCGGGCGCGGCCTCGGGAGCGCCGCACTCGCCCGGGTCGTCGCCCTCGGCGCCGAGGAGTGTACGCACCAGCGGGTGGGCGCAGAAGAGACCGTCGCGGACACCGATCCCGTACTCGGCGGAGAGCGCGGCGGCGAAGTGCGAGCTGTTCCAGCCCTGGACGACGAAGGAGAGCACGCCGACCCGGGGCGCGTCCTCGCCGAACAGGGAGAGCACCCGCACCTCGGGCACGGAGGCGAGCCCTTCCCGCAGCCGGGCGAGCAACCGCTGCTCACGGGTGACGAGTTGGTCGAACCCGGCCTCGGTCAGCGCCTTGCAGGCCGCGGCGATGGCGTAGACGCCGATGACGTTCGGCGACCCGGCCTCGTGCCGCGCCGCGGTGGTGTGCCACTCGACGTCGACTCCGCCGTCCGCGCGCCGCGCGACCTTGCGGCTGGCGCCGCCGCCCGCGAGGTACGGCTCGGCCTCGCGCAGCCAGTCGGCGCGGCCCGCGAGGACACCGGAGCCGAAGGGCGCGTACAGCTTGTGGCCGGAGAAGGCGACCCAGTCGACGTCGAGCGCGGCGATGTCCACCGGGTGGTGCGGGGCCAGTTGGGCGGCGTCCAGGACGATACGGGCGCCGTGCCGGTGCGCGGCGGCGGCCAGCTCCCGTACCGGCCACAGCTCACCGGTGACGTTGGAGGCGCCGGTGACGCAGACCAGCTTGGGCCCCTTGGGGGCGCCGTGCAGGGCCACGTCGAGCGCGGCGACGGCCTGCTCGGGCGTACGCGGCGCGCCCAGGACGGTGACCCGCGCGTCGTCCCGCGTCTGCCACGGCAGCAGCGAGGCGTGGTGCTCGGTCTCGAAGACGAAGACGTGGGTGCCCGCCGGGATGACGGCGGCGAGCAGATTGAGCGAGTCGGTCGTCGAACGGGTGAAGATCACCTGGTCCTCGGCCCGACAGCCGAGGAATTCCGCGACCGTGACCCGGCTCTGCTCGAACAGGTCGGTGGAGAGCTGCGAGAGGTAGCCGGCGCCGCGGTGCACGCTGCCGTAGTAGGGGGCGTAGGCGGCCACGTCGTCCCACACCCGCTGGAGCGCGGGGGCGCTGGCGGCGTAGTCGAGCGCGGCGTACGTCACTTCGCCGCCCGTCACGAGCGGCACGAGGACGTCCCGGCCCAGAACGGGCAGCGGGGTACAAATCTCACGGTCGGTGGCAGCGATGGACACAGTCATGGCGATCTCCCGGATTACGGCAGGCGAAATCACCGCACATCTGAAGCCGAAAAGGAATGGCTCGCGGTACAGAAGCGCGGGATGGAAACGTCGAACGAAAGGCGGAACGGCGGAACCGGGCCGACAGGCCCTATCGCATTCGCTTGCTCATGAAAGAACTCCCCAAGTCCGGCTTGCCATGAGCCTCGCTGCTCACGGCCTGGTCATCACCCGGGGCACCCCGCCTCGGACGGAGGGTTGCCGGACAGCGAGCCGGGGCCTTGACGCTGTCACTCGTGACCTGGACAGCATTCTGCCACAAGGCGCCGAACGCACAAGACGCCGTCCAGAAATTGGACAGCGTCGTGTGCTCGGTCCCCGGGGGACCTATCCGAATTCCGCCACAGTGGCGATTACGCGTTGCTCGCCGCCGCCCACCGCTCCAGCGTCGCCGCCGCCGCGCCCGAGTCGATCGACTCGGCCGCCGTCACCAGACCGGCCGCGATCTGCTCCTCCAACGGCCCGCTGCCGGGCCGCAGGGCCACCAGCGCCGCCGCCGAGTTGAGCAGCACGGCGTCCCGTACGGGCCCGGTCTCGCCCGCGAGCAGCCGCCGGGCGACGTCCGCGTTGTGGGCCGCGTCGGCGCCGCGCAGCGCCTCCACGGGCACCAGGGGCAGGCCGACGTCCCGCGGGTCGAAGGCGGTCTGCTCCACCTTGCCGTCGCGCACCACCCACACCTGGGAGGTGGCGGTGGTGGTCAGCTCGTCCAGGCCGTCGTCACCGCGGAACACCAGTGCGGACGAGCCGCGTTCGGCCAGCACCCCGGCCATGATCGGCGCCATCCGCGGGTCCGCGACCCCGGTGGCCTGCGCCCGCACCCGGGCCGGATTGGTCAGCGGGCCGAGGAAGTTGAAGACGGTCGCCACCCCCAACTGGCTCCGGGCGGTGCCCGCGTGGCGCAGCGCGGGGTGGAATTTGATCGCGAAGCAGAAGGTGATGCCCGCCTCCTCCGCGACCTCCACGACCCGCTGCGGCGTCAGTTGCAGATTGACGCCGAGCTCTCCCAGGACGTCGGAGGCGCCGCTGGCCGAGGACGCGGCGCGGTTGCCGTGCTTGACGACCTTCGCCCCGGTGCCCGCGACCACGATCGCCGACATGGTGGAGATGTTGACGGTCTTCGCCCGGTCGCCGCCGGTGCCGACGATGTCCACGGTCGCGCCGGGCACCTCGATGGTGTTCGCGTGCGCGTACATCGACCGCACCATGCCGGAGACCTCTTCGACGGTCTCCCCCTTCGCCCGCAGCGCGACGACGAATCCGGCGATCTGCACGTCGCTCGCCTCGCCGCGCATGATCGCGTCCATCGCCCACGCGGTGTCGTCCCCACCCAGATTCCGCCCTGCCAGCAGCGTGGTCAGCACGTCCGGCCAGGACCGCGTCGCCGGACTCTCGCCGCCTGCCGGGGTCACAACGCTCATGGTCCACGCTCCTGGTGGTGGGATGGGGAACTGCGCGCTCAGCCTATCCGCGCCGCGGGGCCCGACGGCTCCCTGCCCGCACTACGGACGGCGGACGCCGAAGGGCCGGGCCCGGGACTCCCCTGAGGGGGATTCCCGGGCCCGGCCCGTGGGTGGCTCAGCTCAGCGGCGGCGGCTCAGTGGTGGCCGTGTCCGCTGGTGATCTCCTCGTACTCCTCGGCCGTGGGCTTCGGAATCTGGCTGTGCTCGCCGTAGAAGCCGCGGGAGAGCTTGGCCCGCGCCTTCTCGATCGGGTTGAGCTTGCGCTCCACGCCGTTCTCGTCCACCTCGGGGCCCGCGTCGATCGGCTCCGGCTGGACGTGCGCGGTGAGGATGTGCCGCTGCTCCTGCGAGATCGGCTCGTGCACCTCGATGTACTCACCGTGCGGCAGCCGCTTGATGATGCCGGTCTCGCGACCGTGCAGCACCTTGTCGCGGTCACGGCGCTGGAGACCCAGGCAGATCCGCTTGGTGATGATGAAGGCCAGGACCGGCGCGACGAAGAAGCCGACGCGGACGAACCAGGTGATCCAGTTGATCGACAGGTGGAAGTGCGTGGCCCACAGGTCGTTGCCGCCACCGATCAGCAGCACGAAGTACTCGGTCAGCCAGGCCACACCGAAGCCGGTGCGCACCGGGCGGTTGCGCGGCCGGTCCAGCAGGTGGTGTTCGCGCTTGTCCCCGGTGACCCACGCCTCGATGAACGGGTAGACGGCGATGGCCGCCAGCACCACCGGGAAGACCATCAGCGGGATGAACACGCCCAGGACGAGTGTGTGTCCCCAGGCGTTGATCTCCCAGCCGGGCATCACGCGGATCAGGCCCTCGGAGAAGCCCATGTACCAGTCCGGCTGGGCGCCGGTGGACACTTGGTCCGGCCGGTACGGTCCCATCGACCAGATCGGGTTGATCGACACGGTCGCGGCGATGGCCGAGATCACGCCGAAGACCAGGAAGAAGAAGCCGCCCGCCTTCGCGGTGTAGATCGGCAGCAGCGGCATGCCGACGACGTTCTTCTCGGTCTTGCCCGCACCCGGGAACTGCGTGTGCTTGTGGTAGAAGACCAGGATCAGGTGGGCGGTCAGCAGACCGGCCATCAGACCCGGCAGCAGCAGGATGTGGATCGAGTAGAACCGGCTGACGATGTCGTGGCCGGGGAACTCCCCGCCGAACAGGAAGAACGACAGGTACGAGCCGACCACCGGGGTGGCGAGCACCGCGCCGTCGGCGAACCGGATGCCGGTGCCGGACAGCAGGTCGTCCGGGAGCGAGTAACCGGTGAAGCCGGTGAACATGCCGAGGAACAGCAGCGTCCAGCCGAACAGCCAGTTGATCTCACGCGGCTTGCGGAAACCGCCGGTGAAGAACACGCGCATCATGTGCACGATCATCGCCGCGATGAAGATCAGCGCGGCCCAGTGGTGGATCTGCCGGATCAGCAGACCGCCGCGCACCTCGAAGCTGATGTGCAGGGTGGAGGCGTACGCCTCGGACATCCGCACGCCCTGGAGCGGCGCGTACGGGCCGTGGTAGACGACCTCGTTCATGCTGGGGTGGAAGAACAGCGTCAGATACACACCCGTGAGGATGAGGATGACGAAGCTGTAGAGGCAGATCTCGCCCAGCATGAAGGACCAGTGGTCCGGGAAGATCTTCCGCATGTTGGCCTTGGCCAACTTGTAGATACCGAGCCGGGGGTCAGTCCACTCGGCGGCCCGCTGGCCGACCGGCTTTTTGCCCCGACGGGTCGAGCTTTCCGTCGTAGTACTCATCCGCGCTCCCAGAATGCCGGACCGACGGGCTCATCGAAGTCGCCGAGAGCGACGAGATTGCCCTCACCATTGACGCTGATCCGAAGCTGCGGCAGCCGGTGCCCCGCCGGGCCGAAGATCACCCGCGCGCCGTCCGACAGGTCGAACGTCGACTGGTGGCACGGGCAGAGCACGTGGTGCGTCTGCTGCTCGTAGAGGCTGATCGGGCAGCCCACGTGTGTGCAGATCTTGGAGTAGGCCACGATTCCCTCGTGGGCCCAGTCACGCTCGCGCTTGTCCTTGATGTCGTCCGGCTTGATCCGGACGATCATCAGAGCCGCCTTGGCGATCTGCTCCTGGAAGTCCTCCTGGGACTCCTCCAGACCCTCGGGCATCGCGAAGGTGAGCGAGCCCACCACGATGTCCTCGGGGCGCAGCGGCTTGTTCGTGTTCTGGTTGATCAGCACCTTGCCCTTGGCCCACAGGGTGTGCCGGAGCTTGTCCTCCGGCAGCGGGCCGAGGTCGCGCAGGATCACGACACCGGCCAGCGGGACCAGGGTCAGGGCGCCGAACATCGTGTTGCGGATCAGCTTGCGCCGTCCGAACCCGCTCTCGCGGGCGCCCTGCGCCCACTGCTGCTCGATGTTCTCGCGCAGTTCCTCGTCCGCGCCCGCCGCGTGGCGTTCGTCGGCGAACTCCTCGTCGGACATCAGGGTGCGGGCCCAGTGGACCGCGCCCGCGCCGATGCCCAGCAGCGCCACGGCGAGCGTGAGGCCGAGCGAGAAGTTCAGCGCGCTCACGTTGCCGAACGGGAAGATGAAGACGATCTTGTCGACCGGGAAGATCACGAAGCAGGCGATGAACGCGACGGTGCCGAGCATCGACAGGCCGAACAGCCCCGCCACGACCCGCTCGGAGTGCTTCTCGGCCCGCTCGTCGATGTCCTGACGGCGGTACTCGTGGGGGGGATGGCCGGGGTTGGCGAACGGGTCGTCGGGGACCGCTGGTTCGCTCCCGTGAGCGCCGTGCTCACTTGGCAGGTTCTCTGACACGTCTTTGTGAGATCCAGTCTCGCTCATGACTTCTTGGCCTTGGTCGTCCGGGCGGCGATCCAGGTGGTGCAGACGAGCAGGAAGCCGAGGCCGAAGACCCAGGCGACCAGACCCTCGGACACCGGACCGATGCTGCCCAGCGAGAGACCGCCGGGGTTCTTCGTCTCGCTGCTGTTGACCTCGTGGAGGTACGCGATGATGTCCGCCTTCGTGTCCTGCGGCATCGTGCTGTCCGGGAAGGACGGCATGCTCTGCGGACCCGTCAGCATGGCCTCGTAGATGTGCTTGGGCGAGGCGCCCTGGATCGTCGGCGCGTACTTGCCGTTGGTCAGCGCACCGCCCTTGCCGACGAAGTTGTGGCACTGGGCGCAGTTGGTGCGGAACAGCTCCCCGCCCTTGCCGGCGTCCGCGCCCGCGGGGTTGTACTGGTCCTTGCTCGGCACGGCGGGGCCGGGGCCGAGGGACGCGATGTACGCGGCGAGCTGGTCGATCTCGGCCTGGTCGTAGATGACCTTCTTCTTCGGGATCTGCGCGCCGGGCTGCTGCGCGGGCATCCGGCCGGTGCCGACCTGGAAGTCGACGGCGGCGGAGCCGACGCCGACCAGGCTCGGTCCGTCGGAGCTGCCCTGGCCCGAAGTGCCGTGGCAGCTTGCGCAGCCGACGGAGTACAGCTTCTTGCCCTCAGTGATCGCGAGGGACTGGGCCGCGTCGTCGGCCTGCGCCTTCGGCGCCGGCGCGAGCGCGGCGTACAGCCCCCCGGTGACCGCGAGCGCGAAGAGTAGGACGACAAGCGCCGCCAGCGGGTGGCGCCGTCGTGCGGAGAGCTTTTTCACGGATTACCCCGGTGTCAGGATCTCTTGCGTCGATGCTTCTGGAATGTGTGTGCGGTGTGCGACCGGCTACTTGATCAGGTAGATCGTGGCGAAGAGGCCGATCCACACGACATCGACGAAGTGCCAGTAGTAGGACACGACGATGGCTGCGGTGGCCTGCTGGTGGGTGAACCGCTTGGCCGCGTACGTCCGCCCGAGTACCAGCAGGAACGCGATCAGTCCGCCCGTCACGTGCAACCCGTGGAACCCGGTCGTCAGGTAGAACACCGAGCCGTAGGGGTCCGAGCTGAGCGAGATGCCGTCCTTCTTGACCAGTTCGGTGTACTCGAAGATCTGCCCGCCGATGAAGATCGCACCCATGATGAAGGTCACGATGAACCAGGAGCGGAGCTTCTTCACGTCGCCGCGCTCAGCGGCGAAGACGCCCATCTGGCAGGTGAAGGAGGAGAGCACCAGGATCGTCGTGTTCGTCGCCGAGAACGGGACGTTCAACGCATGGGCGTGTTCCTTCCAGAAGTCGGCACCCGTGACCGACCGAAGGGTGAAGTACATCGCGAAGAGGGCCGCGAAGAACATCAGCTCGGAACTCAGCCAGATGATGGTTCCGACGCTGGTGAGGTTCGGCCGGTTGACCGACGGGTGCGCGTGCCCGGTATCTACTGCTGTTGCTGTCGCCACGTCCGACATTATGTCGGTCGCTTATCTGGCGCTGACTCCGGGGGGTGCCATTCGGTGTGTCAAGGCCCGCAGGAGACCCGCGTGGCCTAGCGGCGCCGTCCCCCGAAGGAGGGATGACGGTGCGTCGGACGACCGGGCCGCCGATCTTCGCGGGCTACGAACCCTCCTCGCGAAGGCGCTGGCGGGAGTAGCATCCGACGCACTTGAGAACGCCTTCACGAGGAGGAACCACGATGCAGGCGACCGCCACGGTGCTGGTCTACAGCGACGACGCGAACACCCGGGAGCAGGTCCGGCTCGCCGTCGGCCGCAGGCCCGCCGCCGACCTGCCGCCGGTGGAGTACGTGGAGTGCGCGACGATGCCCGCGGTTCTCACCGAGTTGGAGCGCGGCGGCATCGACGTCTGCGTCTTCGACGGTGAGACCTCCCCCGCCGGCGGCATGGGGGTGTGCCGTCAGGCGAAGGACGAGATCTTCCGCTGCCCGCCGGTGCTGGTGCTGATCGGCCGTCCCCAGGACGCCTGGCTGGCGACCTGGAGCCGGGCCGACGCGGCGGTCGCCCACCCCGTCGACCCGGTCGCCCTCAGCGAGTCCCTGGCGGGGCTGCTGCGGGCCAGGCTGGCGCCGAGGACCACGGCCGTGGCGACGACGGCGCACTGAGCGCCGCGGCGGCCGGTCAGAGCGCCTGGGGGCGCAGCCGGGCCGGGTTGGAGACGGTGGCGGTGGTGGCGGTGTTCTGCGTCGCCGCGGACTGACCCGCGGCGCCGAGGGCACTGCCCTTCTTCCACTGCGCCCAGCTCAGATTCCAGTCGCCGAAGCCGTTGTCGAACGGCGTCATCGTGTCGCCGAGGCTGTGGGTGACCTCGACGATGTCGCCCTGCCGCACGTTGTCGAAGAACCAGTGGGCGTTGTCCATGCTCATGCCGGTGCAGCCGTGGCTGACGTTGGCGTACCCCTGCGAGCCCTCGGACCACGGCGCGGCGTGCACGTATTCACCGCTCCATGTCACCCGGGTGGCCCAGTAGACCGGCAGGTCGTAGGAGTCGGAGCTGCCCGCGGCGATGCCGATGCTCTCGCTCTGCATCCGGACGAACTGCTCCTTGCCGAGCACCACCTTGACGCCGTTGCGGGTGGAGAAGCCGGGCTTGCCGGTGGTGACGGGGAGCGTACGGACCACCTTCCCGTTCCGCTTGAAGGTCATCTGGTGGGTGCCCGCGTCGGTGAGCGCCTCGACCCGGTCGCCGGTGTGCAGCTCCAGGGACTTGTCGGTGCCGCCGTAGAGCCCGTCCTGGACGCGTACGCCGTTCAGGGTGCTGGTCACGTCGATCGTGGCGTCCGCGGGCCAGTACGTGCTGGGCCGGTAGTGCAGGGTGCGGTCGTCGACCCAGTACCAGGAGCCGGGGGCGGCCTGGGGGGTCGAGCTGACCTTGAGGTTGCCCTCGACGGCGGCGCGGGCCGCCGGGTCCTTGACCGGGACGCTCAGCTCGGCGGTGATCGGCTGTCCGACGCCGTACGTACCCGCGTCGGGGCCGAAGGCGACGTGCAGTCCCGCGTCCGCGGGCGTGGTGTCGAAACCGAGCGTCTTACGGCCGGGGCGGCCGTCGGAGTCCTCGGTGCTCACCCGGACCGTGTAGTGCGCGCCTGCGGCCAGCGCGCCGGTGGAGTGCCAGCTCAGGCCGTCGGAGCCGAGTTCGCCGCGTACGTAGCGCCCTGCGGCGTCCGTAGCGGTCACGTCGGTTATCCGGCTCCCGTCCTTCTTGATGGTCACCTGGAGTGGTTTGGACGGGTCGGCCTTGCCTCCGGCCGCGGAGCCGAACGCGACCTTGGCGGCGGCGTCGTGCGGCGTGGCGGCGAGCGGATTGCCGCCGCCGCCACAAGCGGTGAGCCCCACCGCGAGGGGCGCCACCAGCAGGGAGCAGCGCAGCGCGTTACGGCGTAGAGAATTGTGGCTCATGCACTCAAGTTAGGAACAACCGGGTGATTTCGCTCGGTGGATACGTGCAAAAGAGGTCGGACGCGCGAACGGGCGGGCCCGGACACCTGAGTCGGTGTCCGGGCCCGCCCGTACTTCTGTTCCCCGGGTGACGCGGGTCCCGTGGGGGCCGCGTCACCGCCCTGCCCGGCTACTGGGTGCGGTTCTCACCGCGGTAGTACTCGAACACCCAGCCGTACACGCCGATCAGGATCACCGGCAGCGAGACGAACAGCAGCCACCAGCCGAAGATGATGCCCATGAACGCCAGCGCGCCGCCGGTGGCCAGCGCGAGCGGCTGCCAACTGTGCGGGCTGAAGAAGCCCAGCTCGCCGGCGTCGTCCGCGACCTCCGCGTCCTCCCGGTCCTGCGCGCCGGTGTCGGCCCTGCGCGCGGTGAACGCGAGGTAGAAGCCGATCATCGTGCTCAGCGCGAAGGCGAGGAAGAGCGCCGTGGTGCCCGCGGGCTCCTTGGACCACAGGCCGTACACGATGGCCGAGGCCAGGATGAAGACGGCCAGGCCGAGGAACATCTTGCCTTGGACCCTCACTGACCGGACTCCTTACGGTCGTGGTGCAGGTCGCCACTGACGCCCGAGAGCGCCTGGTCGGGACCCCGGTTGACGAGCGAGTCGATCGCCGAGATCTCCGGGTGGTGCAGGTCGAACGCCGGGGATTCGGAGCGGATGCGCGGCAGCGTGGTGAAGTTGTGCCGCGGCGGCGGGCACGAGGTGGCCCACTCCAGCGAACGGCCGTAGCCCCACGGGTCGTCGACTTCGACCTTCTTGCCGTACTTGGCGGTCTTCCACACGTTGTAGAGGAACGGCAGTATCGACAGACCGAGCAGGAACGAGCTGATGGTGGAGATGGTGTTCAGCGTGGTGAACCCGTCCGCCGCCAGGTAGTCCGCGTACCGGCGCGGCATGCCCTCGGCGCCCAGCCAGTGCTGGACGAGGAAGGTGCCGTGGAAGCCGAAGAAGAGCGTCCAGAAGGTGATCTTGCCGAGCCGCTCGTCCAGCATCTTGCCGGTCATCTTGGGCCACCAGAAGTGGAAGCCCGCGAACATCGCGAACACGACGGTGCCGAACACCACGTAGTGGAAGTGCGCGACCACGAAGTACGAGTCCGAGACGTGGAAGTCCAGCGGCGGCGCCGCCAGGATGACACCGGTCAGACCACCGAAGGCGAAGGTGATCAGGAAGCCGATGGACCACAGCATCGGGGTCTCGAAACTCAGTGACCCCTTCCACATCGTGCCGATCCAGTTGAAGAACTTCACACCGGTCGGCACCGCGATCAGGAAGGTCATGAACGAGAAGAACGGCAGCAACACCCCGCCGGTGACGTACATGTGGTGCGCCCACACGGTCACGGACAGACCGGCGATGGAGATCGTCGCGGCCACCAGGCCGATGTAGCCGAACATCGGCTTGCGGCTGAAGACCGGGATGACCTCGGAGATGATGCCGAAGAAGGGCAACGCGATGATGTACACCTCTGGATGGCCGAAGAACCAGAAGAGGTGTTGCCAGAGCAACGCGCCGCCGTTGGCGGCGTCGAACACATGCGCCCCGAATTTCCGGTCGGCCTCCAGGGCGAGCAGCGCGGCGGCGAGCACCGGGAAGGCCAGCAGGACGAGGACACCGGTCAGCAGCACGTTCCAGCAGAAGATCGGCATGCGGAACATCGTCATACCGGGTGCGCGCATGCAGATGATCGTGGTGATGAAGTTGACCGCGCCGAGGATGGTGCCGAAGCCGGACAGGGCCAGGCCCATGATCCACATGTCGGCGCCGATGCCCGGCGAGCGGACCGCGTCCGACAGCGGCGAGTACGCGAACCAGCCGAAGTCGGCCGCGCCCTGCGGGGTCACGAAGCCGCCGACCGCGATGAGCGAGCCGAACAGGTAGAGCCAGTAGGCGAACATGTTCAGCCGCGGGAACGCGACGTCGGGGGCGCCGATCTGCAGCGGCATGATCCAGTTCGCGAAGCCCGCGAAGAGCGGGGTCGCGAACATCAGCAGCATCACGGTGCCGTGCATCGTGAACGCCTGGTTGAACTGCTCGTTCGACAGGTACTGGTTGCCCGGCCGGGCCAGCTCCGCGCGCATCAGCAGCGCGAGCACGCCGCCGATGAGGAAGAAGGCGAACGACGTGATGAGGTACATCGAGCCGATCGTCTTGTGGTCCGTGGTGCTCATCCACGTGACGATGACCGAGCCGGGCTTGCGCCGGCGTGCCGGGATCTCGTCCGCGTAGGAGTCGTCCGCCGCGGCGGCGCCCTGCGGTTCGTTCAGAATGCTCATGTGGTCTTGGGCTCCGAGTTCTTCGCGTTGCCCGTGGTGGCGATGCCCGCCGGGATGTACCCGGTCTGGCCCTTCGCCGCCAGGTCCTTGAGGTGCTGCTTGTACTCCTCGGGCGAAACGACCTTCACGTTGAAGAGCATCCGGGAGTGGTCCACACCGCAAAGCTCGGCGCACTTGCCAAGGAAGGTGCCCTCCTTGCTCGGAGTCACCTCGAAGACGTTGGTGTGGCCGGGGATGACGTCCATCTTCATCAGGAACGGAACGATCCAGAAGGAGTGGATGACATCACGCGAGGTGAGGACGAACCGCACGCTCTCTCCCTTGGGGAGCCAGAGCGTCGGACCGGGGTTGCCGGTGTCCGGGTTCCTGCTGGCCGGCGTGCCCACGTCGTAGACGCCCTCGGCGCCGGGGGGCAGCAGCAGCTTGTTCGCGGGGATCTCGGACAGTTCCTTCGGCACGCCCGTGGGGGTCGCCGGGTTGCCGTCCACGTCCTCGACGTAGTTGAAGCCCCAGCTCCATTGGAAGCCGACCACGTTGATCACGTGCTGCGGCTTCTTGGAGGTGTCCAGGATCTTCGACTCGTCACGGGCGGTGAAGTAGAACAGCACCGCGATGACGATGATCGGGACGATCGTGTACAGGGCCTCAAGGGGCATGTTGTAGCGCGTCTGCGCGGGGACCTCGACCTTGGTCCGGCTGCGCCGGTGGAAGATCACGCTCCACAGGATCAGGCCCCAGACAAGGCAGCCGGTCACCAGCGCGGCGGCCCAGGAGCCCTGCCAGAGCGCGAGGATCCGGGGTGCCTGTTCCGTGGCAGGACTGGGCATGCCGAGGCGGGGATAGTCCTTGTACGAGCAACCAGTGGCGGTCGCAAGGACCAGGCCCGCGGCCAGCGCCCGCGGCAGCCATCGCCGCACCGGGCGCCGCGACGAGGGGGTACCTCCCACGCCGTTCTGGCCGTGGGGGAGGTCGGAGCCGTTGGGACTCACGTAGCGCCTTCCCGAGAGTCTCGCCCGAGCGTCCGGGTGCCCGGCCGCCTGCTGGTCGGTCGGTCCGTGCACGGGCAATTAGGTGTGGATGTTTATGCGGACCAAACCCTACTGGACGCTATTTGAGGTCACGCGGGGAGGGGGTACAACGCGCCGGGGCACACCCCGAAGGGATGGAATCCCGCACTCCGGGGGCCTTCTGACAGTGCGCCCGGCCGGTCGGCGCGGGCGGGTTGTAGCGTGCTGAGGTGTCCTATTTCGATATGGCTTCGGCCGCTCCGCTGCACCCTGTCGCCCGGCAGGCGCTGCTCGCCGCCCTCGACGAGGGGTGGGCCGACCCCGCGCGGCTGTACCGCGAGGGGCGCCGGGCGCGGCTGCTGCTCGACGCGGCCCGCGAGGCCGCGGCGGACGCGGTCGGCTGCCGCCCCGACGAACTGGTCTTCACTCCTTCGGGGACACGCGCGGTGCACACGGGTGTGTCCGGCGCCATGGCGGGCCGCCGTCGGACGGGCCGTCAGGTGGTGGTCTCGGCCGTCGAGCACTCGTCGGTGCTGCACGCGGCGGAGGCGTACGAACGGGTGACGGTGGGCGTCGACCGGTCGGGGCGGGTGGCCGCCGCGGACTTCGCGGCGGCGCTGCGCGCGGACACCGCGCTGGCCTGCCTCCAGTCCGCCAACCACGAGGTCGGTACGGTGCAGCCGGTCGCGGAGGCGGCGGCGCTGTGCCGGGCGGCCGGGGTGCCGCTGCTGGTGGACGCGGCGCAGTCGCTGGGCTGGGGGCGGGTCGAGGGCGAGTGGTCGCTGCTGACGGCGAGCGCGCACAAGTGGGGCGGGCCGTCCGGGGTCGGGCTGC
The DNA here is from genome assembly GCF_042957385.1 of Streptomyces sp. NPDC008079. Lineage (NCBI taxonomy): Bacteria > Bacillati > Actinomycetota > Actinomycetes > Kitasatosporales > Streptomycetaceae > Streptomyces > Streptomyces sp. NPDC008079. The sequence continues at coordinate 201,856 of NZ_JBIBIC010000002.1, read as the reverse complement.
TCGTGGTCCGCAAGGGCACCCGCTTCGCGCCTCAGGGGCCCGCGGACGAACGGGAGTCGGGGCGCGCGCCCGGCTTCGAGAACCTGCCCGCGATCGTCGCCGCCGCCGCGTCGCTGCGGGCGGTGCGCGAGGAGGCGGCCCGGGAGGCCGTCCGGCTGACGGCGTTGGTGGACCTGATCAGGTCGCGCGTGCCGCGGGTCGTGCCGGACGTGGAGGTGGTCGGCCACGGCACGCTGCGGCTGCCGCACCTGGTCACCTTCTCCTGCCTGTACGTCGACGGCGAGGCGCTGTTGACCGGTCTCGACCGGGCCGGTTTCTCGGTGTCGTCCGGATCGTCGTGCACGTCGAGCACGTTGACGCCCAGCCATGTGCTCAAGGCGATGGGTGTGCTGTCCGAGGGGAACGTACGGGTGTCGCTGCCGCCGGGGACCGCCGCGGAGGACGTCGAGCGCTTCCTCGCGGTGCTGCCGGGGGTCGTGGCCGAGGTCCGCTCGGCGCTGGGCGCTCCGTCGGCCGCGTCGGCCGGGCCCGGCCGACAGGGCGGGCGGGAGCCGCGGGAGTCCGCTCTGGTCGTGGACTCGCTCGGCAAGCTCTGCCCGATCCCGGTCATCGACCTCGCGCGGGTCATCGACGACGTGCCGGTCGGCGGCCTCGTCACCGTGCTGTCCGACGACGAGGCCGCCCGGCTCGACATCCCCGCGTGGTGCGAGATGCGGGCCCACGACTATCTGGGGGAGCGCCCGGCGGAGCGCGGCACCGCGTACACGGTGCGGCGCAGGGCCTGACGGGCGCTCATCCGGGAGCGTTCAGCGCGCGCCGAGGTGCGTGCGGACCTCTTCGGCGGCGGTGTCGCCGTACGCCTTGCTGAAGCGCTGCATGAAGTGGCCGCGGCGCAGCTCGTACTCCTGGGTGCCGACGGTCTCGATGACGAGGGTCGCCAGCATGCAGCCGACCTGCGCGGCGCGTTCGAGGCTGACGCCCCAGGCGAGCCCGGACAGGAAGCCGGCCCGGAAGCCGTCGCCGACTCCGGTGGGGTCGGCCTTGGTCTGCTCCTCGGCGCAGCCGACCTGGACGGGCTCCTCGCCCTTGCGGTCGATCCGGACGCCGTGGGAGCCGAGGGTGGTGACGCGGGTGCCGACCCGGTCCAGGATCTCCTCGTCGCTCCAGCCGGTCTTGGCCTCGATGAGGCCCTTCTCGTACTCGTTGCTGAAGAGGTACGCGGCGCCTTCGAGCAGGACGCGGATGTCGTCGCCGTCCATCCGCGCGATCTGCTGGGAGAAGTCGGCGGCGAAGGGGATGCCGCGGGTCCTGCACTCCTCGGTGTGCCGGATCATCGCCTCGGGGTCGTCGGCGCCGATCGAGACCAGGTCGAGGCCGCCGACGCGGTCGGCGACGGCCTGGAGCTCGATCAGCCGGGCCTCGCTCATGGCGCCGGTGTAGAAGGAGCCGATCTGGTTGTGGTCGGCGTCGGTGGTGCAGATGAAGCGGGCGGTGTGCAGCACCTCGGAGATCCGTACGGACGAGGTGTCCACGCCGTGCCGCTGGAGCCAGGCGCGGTACTCGGCGAAGTCGTTGCCCGCCGCGCCGACCAGGATCGGCGAGGTGCCGAGCTGGCCCATGCCGAAGCAGATGTTGGCGGCGACCCCGCCGCGCCGCACGTCGAGACCGTCCACGAGGAAGGACAGCGAGACCGTGTGGAGCTGGTCGGCGACGAGCTGATCGGCGAAACGGCCGGGGAAGGTCATCAGATGATCAGTGGCGATGGATCCGGTTACGGCGATACGCACGGCGGCAGGCTCCTGCGGGGGATCGACGAGAAGAGCAGGCGTCCCACGCTACCGGGTGCGGCGTAGCAGTCGGACACGGCGAAACTACCCGATAGTAGGGCTTTCTCGATGGTCCGCCCGTGCCTAGGGTCGAGGTATGAGGTCTACCCCCGCCGCACCCGTGCCGTCCTCCGCTTCCGCCCTTTCGGCCACGCCTCCGGTGTCCGCGTCGTTCCCGCTCGCCGAGCCCGAGTCGCTCGACCAGTTGCTCGGCGACTGCCGCCGGATGGCCGCGCACTGGCACACCCCGGCCGCCAAGGCCCAGGCCGTGGTCGCCCCCGCCAGCCTGCACGGCATCGTCGTCCCGCCCGCCTCCGCGCACGTGGTGCGCGGTATGGCCGAGTTCGGCGACTAGGGCCTGTCCGGCGTATCACGAACGGCCCCTTCGGCGGGGCCCGCGTCGCCGTTCCCCCGGACGGCTCAACGGGCCCGGCGGAACCGGAATCCGGCCCGCCGCGTCAGATCCGCATCTGACGTACGGAGCCGAAGGAGCACGCGGTGAGCACCGAACGCGACGACGACAACGCGGACCCGACGACGGAAGAGCCCCGCCCCGAGCGGTCCGCGCCCCGGCCACGGCTGTTGGTGGCGGCGGTGGCCGCCGCCGTCCTGCTGGCCGGTGGCGGCGGGGCGTACTGGGCGGCGACCGCGAACGAGGGCGGTCACCCGAAGGCCGGGCCGGCCCCGCTGCGGCTGAACGACGCCCCCGGCGAAGGCTCGGGCAGCGCGGACGGCGGCGGCGCGGACAACGGGACGAGCAGCGGTCCGGCGAGCGGCGGCACGTACACGCTGACCGGCTCGCTGCCCAAGGGCCCCGACTCCGCCGCGGTCTACCGCGGGGAGGGTCCGGTCGTCGCGGCCGACGCGGAACGGCTGGCGAAGCTGCTCGGGATGAGCGGCCCGGCCACCGCGCAGGGCGACTCGTGGCGGGTGGGGCCGGGCGACGGCGCGGGGCCGACGCTGCTGGTCACCAAGGCCGCGCCGGGCACCTGGTCGTACAGCCGGTACGGCGCGACCACCGTCAACCCGGCGGAACCTGCCTATCCCCCGCGGCCGGTGAACCCCGGCGGCCCGGAGAAGAGCGGCCCGGGGACGGACACCGGCACCGGCACCGGCTCCAGCGGTTCGAGCAACGCCGGCAGCCCCGGCACGAACGGACCGGTGTCCTCCGCCCCCGCGAGCGGTACGGTCTCGACGCAGGCGCCGACACCCGAGCCGCCGGTGTCCGAGCAGCGCGCGAAGGCGGTGGCCGCGCCCGTACTGGCCGGTCTCGGCCTGTCGGGCGCCACGGTCGACGCGCACGAGACGGCGGGCGCGCTCCGCGCGGTGACGGCCGACCCGGTCGTGGACGGCCTGCCGACGCACAACTGGAGCACCGGCCTCGACGTCGGCTCCGACGGGCTGATCACGCTGGCGCACGGCCGCCTCTCGGCGCTCGACAAGGGCGACAGCTATCCGGTGGTGAGCGCCGCGCAGGCGCTGAAGGACCTCAACGGGCAGGTGATGCACCCCGATCACGGGATCGCCGCCTGTCCGGCGAAGTCGGCGCCCGCGCCGAAGCCGAGCGCCCTGCCGACCACGCCCGGCGAGGACAGGACGCTCCCCCACACGCTGCCGTGCGTGCCGGGCAACGGCCATCCGATGGACGTGCGCGGCGCCGAGTTCGGCCTGTCGCTGGACTACGTGTCCGGCGCTCAGGTGCTGGTGCCGTCCTGGCTCTTCGACGTCGCGCAGCCCGGTGTGAGCCGGTCGAGCGTGGAGGCGCAGCCCGCGGTGGACCCGGCGTACATCCAGCGTGACGCGCCCGGTACCGCCGTGCCGCCCTCCGGCGTGCCGGAGCAGCCGAGCGGGCCCGCCCAGCGGCACCACACGGTCGGTCTGAGCACGTACCACGCGGACGGCGCCACGCTGTCGCTGACCTTCTACGGCGGGGTGTGCAGCACGTACAGCGCGAAGGCCGCGGAGTCGGCGGACGAGGTGCGGGTGACGGTGACCGCGGCCGACAAGGGCGGCACGTGCGTCACGCTCGCCAAGGAGTTCACCGAGAAGGTGAGGCTGGACAAGCCGCTCGGCGGCCGTACGGTCGTGGACACCTCCAGCGGGCACCCGCTGAAGGCGCGCTGAGCGCACCGCGTACGCCGGGCACGCGTGAAGGCGGCGGCACCCCCTCGCGGGGGTGCCGCCGCCTTCGTGCTCCGGTGCGGCCGGGCGTGGGCCCGGCCGCGGACCGGTTAGCTGAACGAGTCGCCGCAGGCGCAGGAGCCGGTGGCGTTCGGGTTGTCGATCGTGAAGCCCTGCTTCTCGATGGTGTCGACGAAGTCGATCGAGGCGCCGCCCAGGTACGGGGCGCTCATCCGGTCGGTGACGACCTTGACGCCACCGAAGTCCTTGACCACGTCGCCGTCGAGCGAGCGCTCGTCGAAGAAGAGCTGGTAGCGCAGTCCCGAGCAGCCACCGGGCTGGACGGCGACGCGCAGAGCGAGGTCCTCACGGCCCTCCTGCTCCAGCAGGGTCTTCACCTTGATGGCGGCAGCGTCGGACAGGAGGATGCCGTCCGTCGTGGTGGTCTCGTCCTGAACCGTCATGTGCTTCTCTCCCGGGTTGTACGGACTGCTGGCTACCGACTGCTAACCGGCAACCGCGCGGATTCATTCCGTGCGTGTCGAGGTCCGCTACGACTTATTCCCCTCCATGCTCGCACACCGCGGCGGCGGCGAGGGAGGGCGCGGGGAGCGGTGAGAGCGAATGCGTCACATTGACGAAACCGGCATCGTCAATCTGACACGAACGGGCTATCATAGATAACGTCAAGTAGACGAAAAGGTCTGCGCTGCAAAGAAAGGGCTACGGGCCCGTGACCACGACGCAACCGCTGGACGTACAGCCCACGCCTCTCGCACTCCTCCTGCTCGGCCGGGAGTCCGACCCCCGCAGCGAGCGCGGAGTCGAGTGCCCCGGGGACCTGCCCGCACCGTCCGACCCGGACCTGGTGGAGCGCGCCCGCGCCGCCAAGGCCCGCCTCGGCGACAAGGTCTTCATCCTCGGCCACCACTACCAGCGCGACGAGGTGATCGAGTTCGCGGACGTCACCGGCGACTCCTTCAAGCTCGCGCGGGACGCCGCCGCCAGGCCGGAGGCCGAGTACATCGTCTTCTGCGGTGTGCACTTCATGGCCGAGTCGGCCGACATCCTCACCTCGGAGCGGCAGCAGGTCATCCTGCCCGACCTCGCCGCGGGCTGCTCGATGGCCGACATGGCCAGCGCCGAGCAGGTCGCGGAGTGCTGGGACGTGCTCGCCGAGGCGGGCGTCGCCGACGTCACCGTGCCGGTGTCGTACATGAACTCCTCCGCCGACATCAAGTCCTTCACCGGCCGCCACGGCGGCACCATCTGCACCTCGTCCAACGCCCGGCGCGCGCTGGAGTGGGCCTTCTCGCGGGGCGAGAAGGTGCTCTTCCTCCCCGACCAGCACCTCGGCCGCAACACCGCCGTACGCGACATGGGCTTCTCGCTGGACGACTGCGTCGTCTACAACCCGCACAAGCCGAACGGCGGTCTGACCGTCGAGCAGCTCCGCGCGGCCAAGATGATCCTGTGGCGCGGCCACTGCTCGGTGCACGGCCGCTTCTCGCTGGAGTCGGTCGAGGACGTCCGCGCCCGGATACCCGGCGTCAACGTCCTGGTGCACCCCGAGTGCAAGCACGAGGTGGTCGCGGCGGCGGACTACGTCGGCTCGACCGAGCACATCATCACGATGCTGGACGAGGCGCCCGCCGGTTCCGCGTGGGCGCTGGGCACCGAGCTGAACCTGGTGCGCAGGCTCGCCAACTCCCATCCCGACAAGCAGATCGTCTTCCTCGACAAGACCGTCTGCTTCTGCTCGACGATGAACCGGATCGACCTGCCGCACCTGGTGTGGACGCTGGAGTCGCTGGCCGACGGCAAGCTCGTCAACCGCATCCAGGTCGACGCGGAGACCGAGCACTTCGCGAAGCTGGCACTGGAGCAGATGCTGGCCCTGCCGTAACGCGCGGCGCGATGATGGACGCGTGATCCTTCGACCGGTACGTGACGACGAGGAGGACGCCGAAGTCGTGCGGGTGATCTCGTCCGCCGCCTTCGGCGCCTCGCACGTGCTGAAGGGCGAGGCGCCGCAAGGGCCGTTACCGGCCGCGGAGATCGCCAGACAGCACAGCACCACCCGGCACCTGGCGCGCAGCGACCCCGGCGGCTGCTGGCTGATCGAGGACGGGACGGCGGGCCCGGTCGGGGTCGCGCTGTCCACCCGGCGCGAGGGCACCTGGGGCCTGTCGCTGCTGGCCGTGGTGCCCGGCGCGCAGGGCAAGGGCGTCGGAAAGGCGCTGCTCGCGCGGGCGTTGGTGCACGGCAGGGCGTGCCTGCGCGGCATCATCTGCGGCTCGCGGCACCCGGTGGCGGCCCGTACGTACCGCAGGGCCGGCTTCACGCTGCACCCCGCGATGCGGCTCACGGGCCCGGTGGACGCGGCCGGTCTCAAGCCGCCGGACGGCGCGGTGCACGAGGGCACCGCCCGCCACCGCGACCTGCTGGACTCCCTCGACCGCAGGACCCGGGGCGGCGCGCACGGCGCCGACCACGAGGAACTGCTGCGCCACCACCGGCTGTTCGTGGTCGACGACCTCGCGGGCAGCGGCTACTGCTATCTGCGCGGCGGCAGCGTCGAACTGATCGCCGCCACCTCGCGGCGTCTTGCCTCCCGCCTCCTGACCGCCGCGCTGCTGAGCGTCCCCGAGGGCGAGACCGCCCGCGTCGACCGGCTGACCGCCGAGCAGGACTGGGCCCTGGACGTCGGGATCGCCGCCGGCCTGGAGATCGCCAACGCCGGATTCGTCTGCCTGCGCGGCATGCGCCCGCCGATGCCGTACATCCCCTCGGAGACCTTCCTCTGAGGAGTCTGACGAGGCGGCTCCGCTGCGGGCGGGCGGTGGCGGGGCGGGCGGTGGCGGGGCGGACGACGGGCCCGGCAGGGGGGGCGCGGTCAGCGGGGGTGGGGGCGGACCAGGCCCGACTCGTAGGCGGCGACGACCAGTTGGGCGCGGTCGCGGGCGGCGAGCTTGGCCATGGTGTGGTTGATGTGGGTCTTGACGGTGAGCGGGCTGACGCCGAGGCGCGCCGCGATGGCCGCGTTGGACAGCCCGCCCGCCACCTCGATCAGCACCTCCCGCTCCCGGACGGTCAGCGCGTCGAGACCGGCGACCGTACGGACCCCGGCGTCGATCTGCTGCGACACGAAACGCGCGATCAGGCTCTTGGTCGCGGACGGCGACAGCAGCGCGTCGCCCGCCGCCACCGTCCTGATGCCGCCGAGCAGTTCCTCGGGCTCCGCGCCCTTGCCGAGGAAGCCCGCGGCCCCCGCGAGGATCGCCTGCACCACGTACTCGTCGGCCTCGAAGGTGGTCAGCACCAGCACCGCGACCCCGGTCAGCTCCGGGTCGGCGGTGATCTCGCGGGTGGCGGCGAGGCCGTCGGTACGGGGCATCCGGATGTCCATCAGCACCACGTCGGGGCTTGCGGTCCTGGCCAGTGCGACCGCCTCCGCGCCGTCGGTGGCCTCCCCGACCACCTCCATGTCGGGCTCGGACTCCACCAGGACGCGCAGCGCGCCGCGCAGCAGGGCCTGGTCGTCGGCGAGAACGACGCGCAGCGGTCCCCGCGCGCGCTCGTCGGCGAGGCGGCCGGTGCCGATCATCCGGCGCTCCCCTGGGCGCGCGGCGGGACGGCCGGGGCGGCGGCCGGGTGCGGGGGCGTGGAGAGCGGGAGCCGGACCCAGACGCGGAAGCCGCCGCCGGGGCGGGCGCCGGTGCGGCACATGCCGCCGAGCGCGCTGGCCCGTTCGTGCATGCCGAGCAGGCCGTGGCCGCCGGGGGCGCCGTCGCGCGGATCGGCGGGACACGGCGGGCCGCCGTCCCCCGTACCGCCCGCGCCGCCCGCGCCACCCGTACCGCCTGCACCGCTGCCGCGCCGGGGCCCCGGCAGCGCGCCGGACGGCAGCAGCGAGGCGGCCTCGCCGGGCGCGCCGTCGTCGTCCACCACGACTTCGAGCACGCCCGGCTCACGGCGGATGCGGACGACGGCGCCCGCGCCGGGGCCCGCGTGCTTCTGCACGTTCGTGAGGGACTCCTGGATCACGCGGTACGCGGTGAGGTCGACGCTGGCGGGCAGCGGCGGCACGGCCGGGTCGTCCGCCGCGCCCCCGCCCCGCTCCCCCGGCCCCGCACGCGCGTCCTCGCGCACCTCGTGGCCGTCGACCGCGCATTCGACGGTGACACGCAGCCCGGCGCGCAGGAAGCCGTCGAGGAGCTGATCGAGGACGGCGAGGCCCGGCGCCGGTTCCATCGGCGCCTCGGGCTCTCCCGACTGGCGCAACAGGCCGACGGTGGCGCGCAGTTCGTGCAGGGCGGACCGGCTCGCCTCGCGGACGTGCGCGAGGGCCTGTTTGGCCTGGTCGGGCCTGCTGTCCATGACGTGCGCGGCGACCCCGGCCTGCACATTGACCAGGGCGATGTGGTGGGCGACCACGTCGTGCAGCTCGCGGGCGATCCGCATCCGTTCCTCCGCCACCCGCCGTCTGGCCTCCTCCTCGCGGCTGCGCTCCGCGCGCAGCGCCCGTTCCTCGACGGCGGCGACGTACGCGCGGCGGCTGCGGGCCGCGTCACCGGCCGCCGCGGCCATGCCCGTCCAGGCGAAGACGCCGAAGTTGGACTGCCCGTACCAGGGCCCCGGACCGCAGGACATGGCCAGCGCGGTCAGTCCGACGCTGACCAGCAGGCCGGTCACCCAGGTGGTGTGCCGGTCGGTGCGGGCGGCGACGGTGCACAGGGCGAGGGCCACCGCGAAGATCACCGGGATCCGGCCGTCCACCGGGCGCAGCGCGATGAAGACCGCGGAGAGCACACAGGTGAAGACCAGCACCGCCCACGGGACGCGGCGGCGCAGGACGAGCGACCCGCAGGCCAGCGCCGCGAGCGCGGTGTCGACCAGGCCGAGCCGGTACGTCTGGATCCCGGCCACCGTGCCGGCCAGGATCACCGCGAAGACGAGGGCGGCGAGACCCGCGTCAGCCGTCCCCTGATGCGCCCGCAGCCAGCGGCTGGGGCCCACGAGAGGATTCCTCGGCGGAAGCGGATACTGCACGGTAGGCAACGGTACGGGAAGCCCGGCGCGCCCCGTACCCGCCCGGTGCCCCGCCCTCAGCCCGGGATCAGTCCGTCGTCGTTGAGCAGTTCACGGACCTCTTCGAGGCTCGCGTCCGGCGACGGCAGGATCAGTGTCGACGGCTCCAGGGAGTCGTCGGGCACCGGCTCCCCGAAGCGGCGGACCGCGTCGAGCAGGGCGCCCAGCGTGCGCCGGAAGCCCTCCTCGTCCCCGTTCCTGACCTCGGCGAGCAGCTCGTCGTCCAGCTTGTTCAGCTCGCCGAGATGGCTCTCGTCGAGCCCGACCTGGCCCTCCCCCATGATCCGTACGATCATGACGGCCTCCTCCGTAACCCTGCTGACGTGCCGCCCGGCGGCCGAGCCTGCCTGTCCTGCGTACCCCTGCGGCGCGCGTCCCTGTCCACGTCCACCGCAGTCCACATCCACCGCTGGTCACGACCTACCGCCGGTCATGACCTCCTGCCGGTGAGACCTACTGCTTGTCGAACCGCGGGGTGTCCTGCGGCTCGGGCTTGGCGGCCTGACCGCCCTGCCCGCCCTCGATCGCCTGCGGCGCGCTGCCCCCGGCCAGCTCGGCCTTCATCCGCTGGAGCTCCAGCTCGACGTCGCTGCCGCCGGAGAGACGGTCGAGCTCGGACTGGATGTCGTCCTTGGCCAGACCGCTCGGGTCGTCGAGCGCGCCCGAGGCCAGCAGCTCGTCGAGAGCGCCCGCGCGGGCCCTGAGCTGCTCGGTCTTGTCCTCGGCACGCTGGATCGCCATGCCGACGTCGCCCATCTCCTCGGAGATGCCGGAGAACGCCTCGCCGATCTGGGTCTGCGCCTGGGCCGCGGTGTACGTGGCCTTGATGGTCTCCTTCTTCGTGCGGAAGGCGTCCACCTTGGCCTGGAGCCGCTGGGAGGCGAGCGTGAGCTTCTCCTCCTCGCCCTGGAGCGTGGTGTGCTGCGTCTCCAGGTCGGCGACCTGCTGCTGGAGGGCGGCCCGGCGCGACAGCGCCTCGCGGGCCAGGTCCTCACGGCCCAGCGCCAGCGCCTTGCGCCCCTGGTCCTCGTAGGTCGACGACTTCTTCTGCAACTCCGTGAGCTGCAATTCGAGCCGCTTACGGGAGGTGGCGACGTCCGCCACGCCCCGCCGTACCTTCTGCAGCAGTTCGAGCTGCTTCTGGTACGAGTAGTCGAGCGTCTCGCGCGGGTCCTCGGCCCTGTCCAGGGCCTTGTTGGCCTTCGCGCGGAAAATCAGTCCCATCCGCTTCATGACACCGCTCATGGGCCTCGCGCGCCCCCTTCTCCGGCAACTGCTCCAGCATGCCTCAGCACCTCTACAGACCCCAGCCTACGGGCCCTGGTTCCATTACCGCACTGTTCGGGTGCGGATGCGGTCATCCGTAGGGACGATCACGGTTCGGTGACCTCAGGCCCAAGGAGTAGGTGAGGGGCTGGGGCCGGGCCCGGGAACCACGTAACCTGGAGGTGTGTTCCGACGTCGTTCCGAAGATGAGCAGGTCTCGACCACCGCGGTGATCGAAGACCAGGTACGTGACCCGCAGGCTCCCAAGGGTCGCCCCACTCCGAAGCGCAGTGAGGCCCAGAGCCAGCGCCGCAAGGCCGTCACCGCGCCGACCGACCGCAAGGCGGCCACGCGGCAGGCCCGCGACGCCCGCCGCACCGAGATGGCCAAGCAGCGCCAGGCGCTGGCCGGTGGCGACGAGCGGTATCTGCCGGTCAGGGACAAGGGGCCGGTGCGCAAGTTCACCCGCGACTACGTCGACTCGCGGTTCCGGGTGGCCGAGTTCTTCCTGCCGGTCGCGGTCCTGATCCTCGTGATGAGCATCATCGGCTCCCTCCAGAGCCTGTCGCTGCTGCTGTGGCTGGTCGTGATCGTGGCGATCGTGGTCGACTCGTTCGTCACCGCGTTCCGGCTGCGCCAGCAGCTGCGCAAGCGGCTCCCCGACAAGAGCCACAAGGGCGCCGTCGCCTACGGGCTGATGCGCACGCTCCAGATGCGCCGTCTGCGGCTGCCCAAGCCGCAGGTGCAGCGCGGCGACCAGCTCTGAACGGCGGCGGATCCTGAACGACGCGAGGGCGGCCGACGCCGCCGGTTTCGGTCCGCCCGCTCCGGGCGGGGACGACCCGTCCGCCGGGTCCTTCGGCGCGGTGACGCCGTACGGGTCGGGGTATCCGGGCGGCGCGTACGGCTTCGGGACTCCGGCCGCCGGTGTGCCCGTCCCGCCCCCGGTTCCCGCCGCGGAGCCGCCCGGCGCGGGCGGCTTCTCCGGCGGCGCGGGCAACTGGCTGGCCGGGCTCGACGGCCTGCGCAACACCGTCAGGCAGGAGCTGGTCTCGCGCCAGCTCGACGAGCGCCTCACCGCGCACTTCCCGCCCAGCGGCGGCGCGCACGCCCGGCACCAGCGGTCGCTGCGCGTGCTGGACATCGGCCCCGGCCAGGGCACCCAGGCGCTGCGGCTGGCCCGCGCGGGCCACATCGTGACCGGTCTGGAGTCCGACCCGGCGATGCTCACCGCCCTGCGGGCCGCGGTCGCCGCCGAGCCGCAGGACGTACGCGACCGGATGGCGCTGCTGCGCGGCGACGGCCGCCAGACCGGCCGCCACTTCGGGCCCGCCTGCTTCGACGTCGTGCTCTGCCACGGCGTACTCATGTACGTGCCCGACCCCGAGCCGCTGCTCGCCGCGCTCGCCAGGGTGCTGGCCCCCGGCGGGCTGCTCTCGCTGCTCGTGCGGAACGGCGACGCGCTGGCCATGCGGCCGGGGCTGCTCGGCGACTGGTCGGGCGCCCTGGGCGCGGTCGGCGCCACCGGCTACACCAACCGGCTCGGCCTGACCACCCGCGCCGACCGGCGCGAACGCCTCACGGCGACGCTCGCCGGGATCGGTGTGCCCCTCCAGGAGTGGTACGGGGTGCGGGTCTTCACCGACACCGCGCCGGACGGCGCGCGCCCTCCGCAGGACCCGCACGAGCTGGCCCAGCTGCTCGACGCGGAGGAGGCCGCCGGGCGGACCGATCCGTACCGCGCGGTGGCCGCGCTGCTGCACCTGTGCGGCGTGCGCTGCTGACCGCGCCTGCGTGAAGGTTGTCCGTACGGAGGTCCGCGTGAAGGCCGCGTGGAGGCCCGTACGGAGATCCGCGTTCTGGCCGCGGGGAGGCCCGAGTGAGGTCGCGCGGGGAGGCCCGGGCGGAGGGCGGTGTCCCGGCGGGGGCGAGACCCGTTTGGCCGTGCGGGCCGGGTCAGGGGCAGCCGCAAACGCGACAATTCAGGCATGAGTGGATCGCTTACCCCTTGGCACCGCACCCGGTTCCTGCTGCCCGGCGCCGCCGTCTGCGCGACGGCGATGTTGGCCTCCGGTTGCAGCTCCGACTCCGGCTCGGCGGCGAGGTCGGCCCCCGCCACGGTGGCGCCCGCGGCCGACACGTCCTCGTCGGGGAGCAACGACCTCCAGACCTCGTACGAGAACACCGTGAAGAACGTGCTGCCGTCGGTCGTGCAGATCACGACGAACTCCGACCTCGGCTCCGGGGTCGTCTACGACGACAAGGGCGACATCGTCACGAACGCCCATGTGGTCGGCACCGCGAAGAGCTTCCAGGTCAATCTGGCCACCGGCGGCAAGGCGCTGGCCGCGACCCTGGTGGCGACCTACCCGGCCGAGGACCTGGCCGTGATCAGGCTGTCGTCGCCGCCGAGCGGTCTGCACCCGGCGAGCTTCGCGGACTCCTCGAAGGTGGCGGTCGGCCAGATCGTGCTGGCGATGGGCAATCCGCTGGGGCTGTCGAGCAGCGTCACCGAGGGCATCGTGTCGGCGACCGGCCGCACCGTCAGCGAGGGCGCCACGGGCGGCGGGACCGGCGCGACCATCCCCGACATGGTGCAGACCTCGGCGTCCATCAATCCGGGCAACAGCGGCGGCGCGCTGGTGAACCTCGCCAACCAGGTCATCGGCATCCCCACGCTGGCCGCGACCGACCCGCAGCTCGGCAGCGGCTCGGCGCCCGGCATCGGCTTCGCGATCCCGTCCTCGACGGTCACCCGGATCGCCGGCCAGATCATCAAGGACGGCAAGGTCGTGGACTCCGGCCGGGCGGCGCTCGGCATCACCGTGCGCGGCGTCGTGGACAACGGGCTCCAGCCCGCGGGCGCCGCGATCGTCTCGGTGACCAAAGGGGGCGCCGCCGAGAAGGCCGGGCTCACAACGGGCGACGTGATCACCAAACTGGGCTCGACGCCGATCACCACGGCGCAGACGCTGACCGAGGCGCTGGCCTCGTACAAGCCGGGCGACAAGGTGCGGGTCGGCTACGAGCAGGACGGGACGGCGAAGACCGTGGAGGTCACGCTGGGCTCGCTGTGAGCGCGGTACGGCATGACGACGGCGGTGCCGCACCCCGTGCGCGGGTGCGGCACCGCCGTCGTTCCGGACAGGCCCCGAGGTCAGTCCTCGTCGCCGTGCAGGCTCATCGGGCCGTAGATCTTGGTGTCGCCGTCGAAGAGGTGGACCTGGTCGGTGCCGCCTTCCAGCAGTTCCTTCCAGACCTCGCCCACCCAGGACTCCGCGTCGCCCTGTGTGGTGAACTCCTCGGGCTGCACCACGGGCTGCACCTCGGTGCCGTCGGCCTTCTCGAACCGCCACGTCCACGCCATGTGTGTCTCTCCTCGGTCCCGTCGGTCCACCGTGCCGCCCGCACTCCCGTTCCCGCCGCCGCCAGCTGCGGGGATCACCGGGCGCGTGCCGCCTGCACCGCAGCGTATCGGGAGTCCTCGCCGTATCGGGAGTCTCCGCATGGCGGACCCCGCGCGCCCGGCGCGGCAGGACGCGAGACGATCGTCCCGTGGAACTGACTCTGCTCGGCACCGGCGGCCCCGAGGGGCTGCCGCTGCCCGACTGCCCCTGCGCGGCGTGCGCGCTCGCCGTCGGCGCGGGCGCGCGCGGCGCGACCGCCGTTCTGGTGGACGGTGTGGTGCTGCTCGACCTGACGCCCGGGGTGGCGCTGGCCGCGGCGCGGGCCGGGCACACGCTCGGCGGGCTGCGCCTGGTGCTGCTCTCGCACCCGCACGACGGTCCGGCCGTGGAGATCCCGCCAGGGCTGCCCGCCCCGACCCGCGTCCCCGACGGGCAGCGGCTCGCGCTGATCACCGGGCACCATGTGCAGGCCGTCGCCATGGACGCGCCCGGCACCGGGTACGCCATCGAGTCCCCCGACGGGCTGCGCGTGCTCTACCTCCCGCCGGGCGGCGCGCCCGCCGGGACGCCGGACGGGCAGGTGCCGTACGACCTCGTCCTGCTCGACGCCGTCGGACGGCCGGACGCCCTCGCCCGGCTGCGCGCCGCGGGCGCCGTCGGGCCGACCACCGACGTGGTCGCCGTCCACCTCGACCACGGGGCGCCGCCGCGGCCGGAGCTGGGCCGACGGCTGGCGGCCCTCGGGGCCCGCGCGGTCCCCGACGGTACGACGCTGACCGTCGGGGACTACCAGGAGGTGCCGGACATCCCGCGCCGGACCCTCGTGCTGGGCGGGGCCCGCTCGGGCAAGTCCGCCGAGGCCGAGCGGCGGCTGGCCGGTTTCCCCGGGGTCCTCTACGTCGCCACCGGGGGGTCTCGCGACGGCGACGACGAGTGGGCCCGCCGGGTGGCCGCCCACCGCGAGCGCCGGCCCGCCTCGTGGCGCACCGAGGAGACCTGCGACCTCGTCCCCCTGCTGACCGCCCCCGGCCCGCCCCTGCTCATCGACTGCCTCGGCCTCTGGCTCACGTCCGTCCTCGACAAGGCCGACGCCTGGGCGCCGGGGGCTTCCCTCGACGAGGTCCGCGGCCGTACCGCCGAGCTCGTCGCCGCCTTTCGCCGCACCCCGCGCACCGTCGTCGCCGTCTCCAACGAAGTCGGCTCCGGCGTCGTCCCCTCCCACCCCTCCGGCCGCCTCTTCCGCGACGAGCTCGGCCGTCTCAACGCCGCCGTCGCCGCCGAATCCGAATCCGTCCTCCTCCTCGTATCCGGCCTCCCCCTCCCCCTCCGCTGACCCCTTCGCCCGGACGGCGAACCGACCTTCTAGCGGCGCGGGGAACGCTCCCGCACGTCACCACCCGCCCCATCGGGGCATTTCGGCTGTCGCCGGACCACCGGCCGGTGGTGGGTCGCCCGCGCAGTTCCCCGCGCCCCCCACGGGGCGCACCGTCTCTTGTCCGGGCGCCAGCCACGTGTCTTTAGGGGCGCGGGGAACTGCGCCACCAGCCACCACGCTCCCGCACGTCACCACCGGCCCCGGCGGGGCAGTTCGGATGTATCCCGACCACCGGGCCGGTGGGTGCCGCCCGCGCAGTTCCCCGCGCCCCTGACGGGGCGGGCCGTCCTTCGCGCGGACGGCGAACCGACCTTCTAGCGGCGCGGTGAACCCGTGAGGCCACGCCGGCGAGGCGACCGGTAGGGTTCCACGGGTGAGCGGCATCGACTTGGACGACTTCGGCTCCCTCGTGGAGCGGCCCGACGCTGGGGTTCGACGCGACTCGCAGGAGCGCTGGCAGAAGCTGGTGCGTCCGGCGGGAGGGCTGGGGAAACCGGCCGAGCTGGCGGACTGGCTGGCGGCGGTGCGCGGCGAGGTGCCGACCGGGCCGATCGCGGCGCCGCGTGCGCTGATCTTCGCGGCCGACCACGGCGTGGCCTCGCTGGAGGTGTCGGCGCGGAAGGCCGGTACGGCCACCGAGTTGGTGAAGGCGGTGCTGGACGGCACCGCACCGGCCAGCGTGCTGGCGCGCCAGTACGGCGCGCACGTCGATGTCATCGACATGGCGCTGGACTGCGACCCGTCCGAGCTGCCGGACTACGTGACGGCGCACCGCGTGCGCCGCGGCTCCGGCCGGATCGACATCGAGGACGCGCTGACGCGGGAAGAGGCCGAGCAGGCGTTCCGGGTCGGCATGACCGTCGCGGACGAGCAGGCGGACTCCGGCACGGACCTCGTACTCCTCGGCGACCTGAGCGTCGGCGGCACGACGCCCGCCGCCGTACTGATCGCGGCGCTGTGCGGCACGGACGCCTCCGTCGTCACCGGCCGCGGCTCCGGCATCGACGACCTCGCGTGGATGCGCAAGTGCGCCGCGATCCGTGACGCGCTGCGCCGGGCCCGCCCGGTCCTCGGCGACCAGCTCGCGCTGCTGGCCGCGGTCGGCGGCGCCGACTTCGCCGCGATGACCGGCTTCCTGCTCCAAGCGGCGGTCCGCAAGCTCCCGGTGGTCCTCGACGGAGTCGTCAGCGCCGCGTGCGCGCTGGTCGCCCAGCGGATCGCCTTCCGGGCGCCGGACTGGTGGCTGGCGGGTCACGCCAGCGGCGAGCCGGGCCAGGCGAAGGCGCTGGACCGGATCTCCCTCGAACCGCTGCTCGACCAGGGCGTGCACATCGGCGGCGCGGCCGGCTCCCTGCTGGCCCTCCCCCTCCTCCAGGCCGCGGCGGCGCTGTCGGCCGAACTCCCGTACCCGGCGGAGAAGCCGGACTCGGAGCCGGAGAAGGACGCCGAGGACACCGAGGACACCGAGGACACCGAGGACACCGAGGACACCGAGGAAGCCAAGGACCCCGAAGAGGCAGAACCGCAGGCAAAGGCCGAGACGGAGCCAGCGCCGCAGCCGGAAGCCGACCCCGCCTCGTAACCGAAAAGCCCCTCGGCGGAACCGTCCCCGCCGAGGTGCGAGCGGCCCGGCGCGGCCCCAAATCGGGCATTACGTCATAAAATCCCCTCCTATGGGAACGGGCAGCACCACCAGCACACAGCCGCGCCCTCACGCGTGTTCTGGACGCGCGGCCACCTTCGCCGTCCGCTACCTGCGCACCGTCGCGTGCGTGAATCTCCTCGGCGCCGTCTGGGTCTCCTTCGGCCAGGACATCCGCCGCCACAACGTCGAGGACTACTTCACCCCGTACCTGCTGAGCGCGGGCTTCACCTCCGGCGCCTTCGCCCTCTTCCTGGCCGTCACCATGCGCCGCCGCAAGCGCGCCGCGTGGATCCTCAACCTCGTGCTGTGCGGGCTGTTCCTGGCCGCGCTGTCGGTCAGCATGGTGTGGCCCGACATCCACCGGCACGCGCAGAACTGGATCTCGCTGGCGCTCACCGCCGCCTTCCTGGCGGCGCTGCTCGTCGGCCGCGGCGAGTTCCGGGCGAAGGGCGACCCCGCCAACCCGCGGGACGCGGCCCTGGTGGCCGCCGCCGGTCTGCCGCTGGCCGCGCTGCTCGGCACCGCGCTGGTCACGGTCACCAACGACGACCAGGGCGCGGGCTTCGGCGACTGCCTCGGCTACGCGGTCCTGCGGCTGGTGTCCCTGGTGCCGGACGACAGCGGCTCGCTGACCATCTCCACGCCCGGCTGGGTGGACGTCGTCATCAACGCCATGAGCGCACTGCTCTTCCTGCTCGTGCTCTTCGTCGCCTTCCGCTCGCCGCGCGGCCGGGCGCTGCTGTGCCCGGCGGACGAGGAGCGGCTGCGCGGCCTGCTCGACCGGCACGGCGACCGCGACTCGCTCGGCTACTTCGCGCTGCGCCGCGACAAGAGCGTCATCTGGTCGCCCAGCGGCAAGTCGGCCATCGCCTACCGGGTGGTGGGCGGTGTCTCGCTGGCGTCCGGCGACCCGATCGGCGACCCCGAGGCATGGCCCGGCGCCATCGAGGCGTGGCTGGCGGAGGCGGCGGGGCACGCGTGGGTGCCCGCCGTGATGGGCGCGAGCGAGGAGGCCGGTACGGTCTACGCCCGGCACGGCCTGGACGCGCTGGAGCTGGGCGACGAAGCCATCGTGGACACCGCCGAGTTCACCCTTGAGGGCCGCGCGATGCGGACGGTCCGGCAGGCGTACAACCGGGTCGCGCGCTCCGGCTGCACCGTACGCATCCGCAGGCACGCCGACATCCCGGCCGCGGAGATGGCGGCGCTGCTGGAGCGGGCCGACCGGTGGCGGGACGGCGGCACCGAGCGCGGCTTCTCGATGGCGCTGGGGCGGCTGGGCGACGCGGGCGACGGGCAGTGCGTGATGGTCGAGTGCCACGACGGTGACGGCGTGCCCCGGGCGCTGCTGAGCCTGGTGCCGTGGGGTCCGCGCGGGCTGTCGCTTGACCTGATGCGGCGTGACCGGGGCGCGGACAACGGGCTGATCGAGTACATGGTGATCGAACTCGTCCAGCGGGCGGACGAGGTCGGCGTGGAGCAGATCTCGCTGAACTTCGCGATGTTCCGGTCGGTCTTCGAGCGCGGCTCACGGCTCGGCGCGGGGCCCGTCCTGCGGGTGTGGCGGTCGCTGCTGACGTTCTTCTCGCGCTGGTGGCAGATCGAGTCGTTGTACCGGGCGAACGCCAAATTCCGCCCGATCTGGGAGCCCCGCTATCTGCTCTTCGGCAAGTCCAGCGAACTGCCCCGGATCGGTATCGCGGGCGCCCGCGCCGAGGGTTTCCTCGAAGCGCCCAGAATGCCGTCGCCGCTGCGCCGCAGAGAACGGTTCACCGCCAAGTGAGGGGCCCCGCGCGGGCCGCCGGGGGGCCCGGCCCCGCGGAGGCGCGGTGAGCGCGTCCGACAAGGTGCGGGAGTTCGCGCGCGCCGAGTGGGGGCAGATGGCGTACGACGTACGCGACCGGCTCTGGGCGCGCGGGCTGCGGGCGATTCCGCTGACGCTGTGGTCCTGCGTGGGCATCCTCTGCCTCCAGCTCGTCCAGCACGCGCAGGGGCCGAGCGACTGGGTGGACCGGCTCGGCGGCATCTACTGCACCCTGCCGTGGTGGAAGGCGCTGCTGCGCACGCCCCTGTCGCTGTTCATCCCCGATCCGACGCTGCCGATCTGGGGTCTTGTCATCCAGGTCGTGGTGGTCTTCGGGATCGCCGAGACGACGCTGGGCGCGCGCCGGACGCTGGCCATCGCGCTGTACACGACGCTGGCCGGCACGACCTTCGCCCGCTACTCGTACTGGGTCGGCCCCGACGGCTTCCTCGGGCTGCCCGTCGTCGAACTCATCGGCCGCGACACCGGGCCCTCCGCCGCGGTCGTCGCGCTCGGGGTGTACGTCGCCTGCCGGTACCACGCCTGGTGGACGGCGGCGGCCGTGGCCATGTCCATGGTCATCGAGGTGCTCGCCCTCGCCAATCTCGCCGGTTACGAGCACCTGACCGCGATCATCGCCGTCCTGCTGCTCTTCGCCGTCGAGACCTGGTGGGCGCGGCGGCGGCGCCGTACCGATTCCTCCGGGGATGGCCCCTCGGGGGACGGCGGCGACGACCACGCCGACCTGGTGCGCTGAGCCCGCGGCCACGCTGACCTGGCGCGATAGCCTCACGCGGTGACCGAACCCGAACCCGAACCCGTGTCCGGGCCCTTGCCCGAGCCCCTGCCCGAGCCCGAGCGCTTGCCCGAGCCCGGCGGCAGGGCCACCGTCGGCGACGCCCTGCGCTTCGCCTTCGGCACGCTCAGCGTGCTGCCGGTGACGGTGACGCGCTGGGACCGGGCGGCGGCACGCGGCGGGATGCTGGCCGCGCCGCTGGTCGGCGCCGTCGTCGGTCTCGCCGCCGCGCTCGGCGGCGGCGTCCTGACCGCACTCGGCGCGAGCCCGCTGCTCGCCGCCGTCGGGGCGGTCGCCGTGCCCGCCGTCGCCACTCGCGGCCTGCACCTGGACGGGCTCGCCGACACCGCCGACGGTCTCGGCAGCGGGCTGCCCGCCGAGGGGGCGCTGCGCGTCATGAAGCAGTCCGACATCGGGCCCTTCGGCGTCCTCACCCTCGTGCTGGTCCTGCTCGCCCAGACCGCCGCCCTCGCCTCCTGCTACGCGCACGGCTGGCGTTACGGCTGCACCGCCGCCGTGCTGTCCGCCGTCCTCGGCCGCGCCGCCATGACGCTCGCCTGCCGTACGGGTGTACGCGCCGCCCGGCCCGGCGGCCTCGGCGCCGCCGTCGCCTCCGCCGTGTCCCTGCGGGGGGCCTGGTCGTCCGGCCTCCTCTGCTGCGCCCTCGCCTGCGCCGCCGGCCTCCCCTTCGGCGGCCTCACCCCCCTCCGCGCCGGCCTCTCCGCCGCCCTCGCCCTCCTCTGCGCCGAACTCCTCCTCCGCCACGCCGTCCGCCGCCTCGGCGGCACCACCGGCGACGTTTTCGGCGCCCTCTGCGAAACCGCCACCACCACCTCCCTCCTTCTCCTGGCCCTCCGCTGACCCCTCCGGGCCGCGTGGTGACGTGCGGGAGCGTTCCCCGCGCCCCTGAAAAAACCGGCCCGCCACCCGGACAAAAGACACTGCGCCCCACCAGGGGCGCGAGGAACTGCGCGAGCAACCCCCACCGGCCGATCGCCCGGACACCACCGAACTGCCCGCCAGGGGCGGGTGGTGACCTGCGGCAGCGTCGTGGCTGGTGGCGCAGTTCCCCGCGCCCCTGAAAAGACCGGCTCACCGCCCGGACGAGAGACGGTTGCCCCGAAGGGGCGCGAGGAACTGCGCGGCCCGCCCCCACTAGCCGGTGGCCCGGCAACAACCGAACTGCCCCCCCGGGGCGGGTCATGACCTGCCGAAGCGTCGTGGGTGAGCGCGCGCACGCGGCGGCAGGTGGGGGGCGGGGAGGAGTGGCGGGAGAGGGGTGGGTGGGGGAGCGCGCCGCAGGCGTAGGGTCGGGGATTGGGCAACGGGCGCGTGCCGCCCCGCTGATGTGGCGGAATACGATGCCCGGGGCCGGGCCGGGCCAACCAACCGGCCGCAGCACAGGACCTCGACCGAATAGGACCCCCTCCACCGTGACTGCTCTGACACTCAGTACCTCCTCCGCCGCAGCGTTGCGTGCGGACGCCGTCGTCGTGGGCGTGACCAAAGGGGCCAAGGGCCCCAAGGTCGCACCGGGGGCGGAGGCGGTGGACAAGGCGTTCGACGGAAAGCTGGCCGCCGTACTGGAGACGCTGGGCGCCTCGGGTGCGGACGGCGAGGTGACCAAGCTCCCGGCACCCGCGGGCCTGAAGTCCGCGGTGGTGGTCGCGGTCGGCCTCGGCGACACCCCCGAGGACGGCACCGGCTTCGACGCCGAGGCGCTGCGCAGGGCCGCGGGCGTCGCCGCCCGCGCGCTCGGCGGCGCGAAGAAGGCGGCGTTCGCGCTGCCCGCCGCCGACCCGGCGGACCTGGAAGCGGTCGCCACCGGCGCGCTGCTGGGCGCGTACGCGTTCACCACGTACCAGGCCGAGAACGGCAAGGGCACGCTCGGCGAGGTCGCCGTGACCGGTGCCAAGCCGCGCGACAAGGCGCACAAGGCCGCGGCGGCCCGCGCCGTCGCGGTGGGCGCCGAGGTGAACCGGGCGCGCGACCTGATCAACACCCCGCCCAACGACCTGAACCCGAAGGCGTTCGCCGCCGCCGTACAGGCGGCGGGCAAGGAGCACGGCCTCAAGGTCGAGGTGCTGGACGAGAAGGCGCTGGCCAAGGGCGGCTACGGCGGCATCCTCGGCGTCGGCCAGGGCTCGGCGACGCCGCCGCGGCTGGTCCGGGTGGCGTACACCCACGCCAAGGCGACCCGTACCCTCGCCTTCGTCGGCAAGGGCATCACGTACGACTCGGGCGGCATCTCGCTGAAGCCGCCGGGGCACAACGAGACGATGAAGTGCGACATGAGCGGCGCCGCCGCGGTGTTCGCCGCGGTCGTGGCGACCGCGAAGCTCGGCCTCGAGGTCAATGTGACCGGCTGGCTCGCGCTGGCCGAGAACATGCCGGGCGGCGGCGCCACGCGCCCCGGCGACGTGCTGAAGATGTACAGCGGCACGACGGTGGAGGTGCTGAACACCGACGCCGAGGGCCGTCTGGTGCTGGCCGACGCGCTGGCCCGCGCCTCCGAGGAGGCCCCGGACGCGATCGTCGACGTGGCGACCCTGACCGGCGCGATGGTGCTGGCGCTGGGCGAGGGCCGGTTCGGCATCATGTCGAACGACGACGGCTTCCGTACCCGGATCCACACCGCGGCGCTGGCCGCGGGCGAGGACTCCTGGCCGATGCCGCTCCCCAAGGAGCTGCGCAAGACCTTCGACTCCCCCACCGCCGACATCGCCAACATGGGTGTGCGGCCGGGCGGCGGCCTGATCGCGGGGCTGTTCCTGAAGGAGTTCGTCGGCGAGGGCATCACCTGGGCCCACCTCGACATCGCGGGCCCCGCCTTCCACGAGGGCGCGCCCTTCGGCTACACCCCCAAGGGCGGCACCGGCACCGCGGTCCGCACCCTGCTCAGCCTGGCCCACCAGGCCGCGGACGGCGATCTCCTCTGACCGCCGCGCCGCACCCTGCTCCGAACAGGTGAGATAGGTCACTTACGGCCCCGGACGGCGCGTCCGGGGCCGTATTCGACGGGTCTCACCCCACAGGCCGATGACCCGTCCGCCGCGAACAAGTGCGAAGATGTGGTTCGGCACGACAGGGCCCCCTTTTAGACAAAGCGGCCGAACCAAAGCCGCCGCCCGGTCATGGTGGACCGGCTCCGGCGAACCCATGCATGGAGGACGTGACGTGGCGAACGACGCCAGCACTGTTTTCGACCTAGTGATCCTCGGCGGCGGCAGTGGCGGCTACGCAGCCGCGCTGCGTGCCGCGCAACTGGGACTGGACGTCGCCCTGATCGAGAAGAACAAGCTCGGGGGCACCTGTCTGCACAACGGCTGCATTCCCACCAAGGCGCTGCTGCACGCCGGTGAGATCGCGGACCAGGCTCGCGAGAGCGAGCAGTTCGGCGTGAAGGCCACCTTCGAGGGCATCGACATCGCGGCCGTCCACAAGTACAAGGACGACGTGATCGCGGGCCTGTACAAGGGCCTCCAGGGCCTGGTGGCCTCGCGCAAGGTGACGTACATCGAGGGCGAGGGGAAGCTGTCCTCCCCCACCTCGGTCGATGTGAACGGCCAGCGGATCCAGGGCCGGCACGTCCTGCTCGCGACCGGTTCCGTACCGAAGTCGCTGCCGGGCCTGACCATCGACGGCGACCGGATCATCTCCTCCGACCACGCGCTGGTCCTGGACCGGGTGCCGCAGTCGGCGATCATCCTGGGCGGCGGCGTGATCGGCGTCGAGTTCGCCTCGGCGTGGAAGTCCTTCGGCACCGACGTGACCATCGTCGAGGGCCTGCCGCACCTGGTGCCGGTCGAGGAGGAGAACAGCTCCAAGCTGCTGGAGCGCGCCTTCCGCAAGCGCGGCATCAAGTTCAACCTGGGCACCTTCTTCCAGAGCGCCGAGTACACCGACAGCGGTGTGAAGGTCACCCTGGCGGACGGCAAGACCTTCGAGGCCGAGGTGCTGCTGGTCGCCATCGGCCGCGGACCGGTCTCGCAGGGCCTGGGGTACGAGGAGCAGGGCGTCGCGATGGACCGCGGCTATGTCCTGGTCGACGAGTACATGCGCACCAACGTGCCGACGATCTCGGCCGTCGGCGACCTGGTCCCGACGCTCCAGCTCGCGCACGTCGGCTTCGCCGAGGGCATCCTCGTGGCGGAGCGGCTGGCCGGTCTCAAGACCGTGCCGATCGACTACGACGGTGTCCCGCGCGTCACGTACTGCCACCCGGAGGTCGCCTCCGTCGGCATCACCGAGGCGAAGGCCAAGGAGCTGTACGGCGCGGACAAGGTCGTCACGCTGAAGTACAACCTGGCGGGCAACGGCAAGAGCAAGATCCTCAAGACGTCCGGCGAGGTCAAGCTCGTCCAGGTGCGCGACGGCGCCGTCGTCGGCGTCCACATGGTCGGTGACCGGATGGGTGAGCAGGTGGGCGAGGCCCAGCTCATCTACAACTGGGAGGCGCTGCCCGCCGAGGTCGCGCAGCTCATCCACGCGCACCCGACCCAGAGCGAGGCGCTCGGCGAGGCCCACCTGGCCCTCGCGGGCAAGCCGCTGCACTCGCACGACTGACCCTCCTCCACGCCACCCCATCCGCACAGATCGTTAGGAGTAACCGCAACCATGGCGGTTTCCGTAACCCTGCCGGCGCTCGGCGAGAGCGTGACCGAGGGCACTGTCACCCGCTGGCTGAAGGCCGAGGGCGAGCGCGTCGAGGCCGACGAGCCGCTGCTCGAGGTCTCGACCGACAAGGTCGACACCGAGATCCCCTCCCCCGCGTCCGGCGTGCTCGCGTCCATCAAGGTCGCTGAGGACGAGACGGTCGAGGTCGGCGCCGAGCTGGCCGTCATCGACGACGGCAGCGGCGGCGGCGGCGCGCCCGCGGCTGCCCCGGCTGCGGCGGCCGAGCCCGAGCCCGCCCAGGCACCCGCGGCTCCCGAGCCCGCCCAGGCACCCGCGGCTCCCGAGCCCGCTCAGGCGGCTCCGTCCACCGAGCAGGCGGCGCCCGCGCCCGCCCCGACCGCCGAGGCGGCCAGCGGTGGCGGCGGCGCGAGCGGCACCGACGTCGTCCTGCCCGCGCTCGGTGAGTCCGTCACCGAGGGCACCGTGACCCGTTGGCTGAAGGCCGTCGGCGAGAGCGTCGAGGCCGACGAACCGCTGCTGGAGGTCTCGACCGACAAGGTCGACACCGAGATCCCGTCGCCGGTGGCGGGCACCCTGCTGGAGATCCTGGTCCAGGAGGACGAGACCGCGGAGGTCGGCGCGAAGCTGGCCGTGGTCGGCGCCGCTGGTGCCGCCCCGGCCGCGGCGCCCGCGCCCGCGGCCCCGGCTCCCGCCGAGGCACCCGCCCCGACTCCGGCTCCGGCCCCTGCGGCTCCCGCCCCCGCCGCCCCGGCTCCCGCACCGGCCGCTCCGGCCGCTCCGGCACCGGCCCCCGCGCCTGTCGCCGCCGCACCGGCTCCCGCGCCCGCCGCACCCGCGCCCGCCGCTCCGGCTCCGGCGCCCGCTCCGGTGGCCCCGGCCGCCCCGGCTCCCGTCGCCACCAGCGGTGACGACGGCGCCTACGTCACCCCGCTGGTCCGCAAGCTCGCCTCGGAGAGCGGCGTGGACCTCGGCTCGGTGCGCGGCACCGGCGTCGGCGGCCGCATCCGCAAGCAGGACGTCATCTCCGCCGCGGAGGCCGCCAAGGCCGCCGCGTCGAAGCCGGCGCCCGCCGCGGCCCAGAAGGCGGCGCCCGCGGTGTCGCCGCTGCGCGGCCAGACGGTCAAGATGACCCGGATGCGCAAGGTCATCGGCGACAACATGATGAAGGCCCTGCACTCGCAGGCGCAGCTCACCAGCGTCGTCGAGGTGGACCTGACCCGCGTGATGCGGCTGCGCAACGCGGCGAAGGACGCCTTCGCGGCCCGTGAGGGCGTGAAGCTGTCCCCGATGCCGTTCTTCGTCAAGGCGGCGGCCCAGGCGCTGAAGGCCCACCCGGTCATCAACGCCCGGATCAACGAGGACGAGGGCACGATCACCTACTTCGACTCCGAGAACATCGGGATCGCGGTGGACTCCGAGCGCGGTCTGATGACCCCGGTCATCAAGGGTGCGGGCGACCTCAACATCGCCGGTATCGCCAAGAAGACCGCGGAGCTCGCGGGCAACGTGCGGGCCAGCAAGATCACCCCGGACGACCTGGCGGGCGCGACCTTCACGATCAGCAACACCGGTTCGCGCGGCGCGCTGTTCGACACGGTCATCGTGCCGCCGAACCAGGCCGCCATCCTCGGTGTCGGCGCGACCGTCAAGCGCCCGGTGGTCGTCGAAACCCCCGACGGCACGGTCATCGGCGTCCGGGACATGACGTACCTGGCGCTCTCCTACGACCACCGGCTGGTGGACGGCGCGGACGCCGCCCGTTACCTGACGGCGGTCAAGGAGATCCTCGAAGCGGGCGAGTTCGAGGTCGAGCTGGGCCTGTAAGGCCGCACACGGGCCTGTACGGCGTGTATGACGGAGCCCCCGTCCCTCTTCCGGGACGGGGGCTCCTTCGCGTCCCGGCGGGCCCCGCAGCTGCCTGCGGGGAGGCAGCGCCGCTTCCTGGTCGTATCGTCTATGTCACGCAAACCGTGAAGGAGCGCCCCATGGCCCCTGCCGTCGTCCAGCACCTGGTCGTCCACAGCCTGCGTGAGCAGATCCGGGAGCACATCCTCGAAGGCATCGTGAGCGGGCGCTGGAAGCCGGGCGAGCGGATCGTGGAGCGCCGGATCGCGGTGGAGCTCCAGGTCAGCCAGACGCCGGTGCGGGAGGCGCTGCGGGAGCTGGAGACGCTGCGGCTGATCGAGTCCGCGCCCAACAAGGGCGTACGCGTACGGAGCCTGACCGCCGCCGACCTCAAGGAGAGCTATCCGGTGCGCGCCGGGCTCGAACAGGTCGCCGCGGAACTGGCCGCGGCCCGGCTCGCCGCCGACCCCGCCGCCCTCGAACGCGAGGTGGCCGCCCTGCGCGACGCCGACGCCGCTCTGGACAGCGAGGCCCAGGTCAGGCACACCGTCGCCTTCCACCACGAGCTGGTGCGCGCGGCCGACAACGCGGTGCTGCTGCACGCCTGGGAGTCGCTGGGCATCGAGGTCTGGACGACGCTGTCCATCCGCTGGCTGAGCCCGGAGCCCCGCCCGTACGCGGCCGAGCACCAGGACATAGTCGACGCCTTCGTACGCCGCGACCCGGACATCTGCGGTCTCATCAAGTCCCACGTCCTGAGCTGCGCTCCCCAGGTCTGACGACATCCCCCGCGGCCCCGGCGGCCGGCGGTTTCCGTGACATGCAAGGCCACAAGGCCGAGGCACCCCGTGCCTTAAGGTCTGGCACCCCGTGCCGTCTTGGAATTACTGGCCCGGAAGCCATTGATCGATCATCGATCGTCGGCGTATCGTCGTCGGTGGGGAACAGCCCTGTCGTGCCGACAAGCGCATTCCCCACCCCCAACCTCCGTTCGAAGGCGGCACCCATGCCCGACGACGTACGCCCCCCGCGGGGCCAGCTCGACCAGATCCCGGACCGCGACCCGGAAGAGACCTCGGAGTGGCTCGCGTCGCTGGAGGCGGTCGCCAAGGCGGCCGGTCCGCACCGGGCCGCGTATCTGATGCGTCGCACCCTGGAAAGCGCCGGGGCGGGCGTCGGGCTTCCGTCGCTGCTCGAAACCGAGTACATCAACACGATCCCGACCTCCGCCGAGCCCGCCTACCCGGGCGACGAGGCACTGGAGGCGCGGATCACCGCGTGGAACCGGTGGAACGCGGCGGCCATGGTCACCCGCGGCAGCCGCCTGGGCCTCGGCGGCCACATCGCGACCTTCGCCTCGGCGGCCTGGCTCTACGAGACCGGCTTCCAGCACTTCTTCAGGGGCAAGGAGGGCGCGGGCAGCGGGGACCAGCTCTACCTCCAGGGCCACGCCTCCCCCGGCATCTACGCCCGCGCGTTCCTCGACGGGCGGCTGACCGAGGGCCAGCTCGACCGCTTCCGCCAGGAGGCGAACGGCGACGGCCTGCCCTCGTACCCGCACCCGCGGCGGCTGCCCTGGCTGTGGGAGTTCCCCACCGTCTCGATGGGCCTCGGCCCGCTGTCGGCGATCTACCAGGCGCGGTTCAACCGCTATCTGGAGCACCGCGGCATCAAGGACACCTCGGACTCCCACGTGTGGGCGTTCCTCGGTGACGGCGAGATGGACGAGCCCGAGTCGACCGCCGCCCTGGCGCTGGCCGGCCGCGAGGGCCTGGATAACCTCACCTTCGTCATCAACTGCAATCTCCAGCGGCTCGACGGCCCGGTCCGCCCCAACTTCAAGATCGTGCAGGAGCTGGAGTCCCAGTTCCGCGCGGCGGGCTGGAACGTGGTCAAGTCGCTGTGGGGCGCGGCCTGGGACGACGTGCTCGCCCAGGACGTGGACGGCGCGCTGCTCAAGCGGCTGCGCGAGGTCCCGGACGCGCAGTTCCAGACGTACGCCACGCGCGACGCGGCCTATCTGCGCGAGCACTTCTTCGGCGCGGACCCCTCGCTGCGCACCATCGGCGCCCGGCTGACCGACGCCAAGCTGACGGAGCTGTTCCAGAGCTCGCGCGCGGGGCACGAGCCGCGCAAGGTCTACGCGGCCTACCGTGCGGCCGTCGAGCACAAGGGCGCGCCGACGGTGATCCTGGCGCAGACCGTCAAGGGCTGGACGCTGGGCGCGGGCTTCGAGTCGCGCAACGCCAACCACCAGATGAAGAAGCTGACGGGCGCTCAGTTCCGTACGATGCGCGACCTGTTGGAGCTGCCGATCCCGGACAGCGCGCTGGACGCGGACGTGGTCCCGTACTGGCACCCCGGGGAGAACTCGCCCGAGGTGCGGTACCTGCGCGAGCGGCGGGCGGCGCTCGGGGGTCTCGCCCCGGCCCGCAAGGTGGTCGCCAAACCGCTGCCGCTGCCGCCGGACAAGGCGTACAAGGCGCTGGAGAAGGGTTCGGGCACGCAGGAGATCGCCACCACGATGGCGTTCGTGCGGCTGGTCAAGGACCTGATGCGGGAGAAGGAGACCGGCCGCCGCTGGGTGCCGATCGTCCCCGACGAGGCCCGCACCTTCGGCATGGAGTCGCTGTTCCCCTCCGCGGGTCTGTACTCGCCGAAGGGGCAGACGTACGACCCGGTCGACCGCGACCAACTCCTGTACTACAAGGAGGCGAAGGACGGTCAGATCCTCAACGAGGGGATCACCGAGGCCGGTTCGCTCGCCGACTTCACGGCCGCCGCGACCGCGTACGCGACGCACGGCGAGCCGATGATCCCGTTCTACATCTTCTACTCGATGTTCGGCTGGCAGCGGACCGCCGACCAGTTCTGGGCGCTGGCCGACCAGCTCGGCCGCGGCTTCGTCATCGGCGCCACCGCGGGCAAGACCACGATGACCGGCGAGGGCCTGCAACACGCCGACGGCCACTCGCACTTGATCGCCTCCACCAACCCGGCGGCGCTCTCGTACGACCCGGCGTTCGCGTACGAGGTCGCGGTGATCGTCCGCGAGGGTCTGCGGCGGATGTACGGGCCGGACGCCGAGGACGTCTTCTACTACCTGACGGTCTACAACGAGCCGAAGGTGCAGCCCGCGATGCCCGAGGGCGTCGAGGACGGCATCCTCAAGGGCCTCTACCGCTTCCAGCAGGCGCAGGACCCGGCGGCGGACGCGGCCAGGCTGCAACTGCTGGCGTCCGGCACCGCGATCCACTGGGCGCTGGACGCGCAGCGGATGCTGGCGCAGGAGTGGGGTGTGGCCGCCGACGTGTGGTCCGCGCCGTCCTGGACCGAGCTGCGGCGCGAGGCGCTGGAGTGCGACGCGGCCCGGCTGCGCGGCGAGGAGCGGGTGCCGTACGTGACGCGGGCGCTGGAAGGCGCGCCGGGTCCCGTGGTCGCGGTCAGCGACTGGATGCGGGCGGTGCCCGACCAGATCGCGCAGTGGGTGGAGCAGGACTGGACGTCGGTGGGCACCGACGGCTTCGGCCTGTCCGACACCCGCGACGCGGCCCGCCGCCACTTCGGGGTGGACCCGCGGTCGCTGGTGGTCGCGTCGCTCGCCGCGCTCGCCCGGCGCGGCGACATCAAGCCCGAGACGGTCAAGGAGGCCGCCGAGCGGTATGGCCTGTAAGGCCGATGGCGGACGGGCGCGGTACGCGTCCCGTCCGCGCCCCGACCAGCCCTGGTACGGCCGCGCGCGGACCTTCGCACCCCGCGCGGCCGTATCCGCCTCAGAGAATATTCATAGGTTTCAGCAGACGTTTCCGGCCACCCGCGAGTCACCCCGTGCCACCGGCCGCGGCGACCCTCCGCAGAGCCCGCGAAACCGCGCGCGGCCCGTACCGTACGGGATGTGCGGCGGTACGGGTGCGGCCCGGTGGAACGCGAGAGGTGCGTGAATCGGCTAGCGCCCGCTCCCGTCCTGGCCGGAAAGAGATTGCGGGCGCATACAGCTACCGGCTACGTTCCCTCGGATGCCACCAAATCCCAGCCCTCTGACGGCTCCGACCGCCGAGGATTTCCGCGCCTGGCACCGGGTGCAGTCGGCCGCTCTCGCACACGACCGGCCAGGTGAGCCCGTGCTGTCCGCCACCGCCCTCCAGGCGAAGCTGACGACGACGGGGAACCGCAGCAGGCTGCTGCTGTGGCTGGTGCGCAACGCGAACGAGGAGCCGGTGGCCACCGCGACCCTGCGGCTGTTCAGCGAACCGGGGCGCAGCCACCTCGCCGAGGTCAGGATGACCGTCCACCCCGCCTACCGGCGGCTGGGCACCGGCTCGCGGCTGCTGTCCACGGTGACCGAGGCCGCGGCCGAGGCGGGCTGCCGCAGCGTGGTCACCGAGGTCATGGCTGGTACCCCGCACGAGGGATTTCTGGCCACCCGCGACTTCCATCCGGTCCTGCGGCTGACCTGGCAGCGGCTCGCGCTCGACGACGTACCCGACCGTATCCACAAGCTCCCCGACGTCCCGCACCCCGGCTACCGGCTGACGTCCTGGGACGGGGTCGTCCCCGACCCGCTCGCCGAGAGCTTCGCGGACGCCCGGCGCGCCATGGACGACATGCCGACCGGCGCCATGGACTTCGGCGAGGTGCGCTGGGACGTGGCCGCGGTCCGCGAGGCCGCCGAGGTGATCGCCCGGCGCGGCGAGCAACTGCTGACGGTCGCCGCGGTGGACGCGCTCGACAGCTCCGTCGCCGGTTACACCGAGCTGGTGATCCCGGCGGAGGGCGCGGGCACCGCCCAGCAGTACGACACGGCCGTCCTCCCCGCGCACCGCGGCCACGGCCTCGGGCTGTGGGTGAAGGCCGAGATGCTGCGCCGGGTACGGGAGGAATTCCCGCAGCTCACCGCCGTGCAGACGGACAACGCCGACGACAACCGCCACATGCTGGCCCTCAACACGGCGCTCGGCTTCCGGCCGCTGCGCCGCACGGTCGAGTACCAGCTCACCCTCGGTCGGCGCTGACCCCCCGGACCTCGTACAGTGGGCGACCCACCCCGCACGGATGGAGTCCGTAACGACACGGGCGCATCCGGGGCACTCCGCGTGCGGGTGCGCGCGGCAACCGGGAAGCTGGACCAGTGATGGACGAGACGGAGTTCTGGGAGATCGTCGACCGTACGCGAGAGGCGGCGGACGGCGATCCGGAGGAGCATGCCGACCTGCTGATCGAGCGGCTGGCCCAGCTCGACCCGGACTCCGTGGTGGACTTCGCCCGGCACTTCGAGACCCGGTTCGTCCGGGCCTTCCGCTGGGATCTGTGGGGCGCCGCCGACATCATGCTGGGCGGCGCGGACGACGAGTCCTTCGACTACTTCCGCTGCTGGCTGATCGGCCAGGGCCGCCATGTCTTCGAGGGCGGTCTGGCCGCCCCCGACGACCTGGCCTTCCTCGTCACCGAGTTCGACCCGGAGACGGACGGCGACGCGGAGGATCTGGGCTACGCGGCGGACGAGGCGTACGAGCAGCTCACCGGGGTCCGGCTGCCGGACCTCGAACTCGCGCAGCCGGACCAGCCGGAGGGCGAGTCGCTGGACATGGACGACGAGCGGGCGATGGCGGAGCGGTATCCGCAGCTGTGGTCGCGCTTCGGCTGAGCCGGTTCTGGCGGCGCGGTTCTGTCGGGTTCTGTCGGCGCGGCTCTGTCGCTCGGCTCGGCTTTGTCGGCGGGGCACCGTCGGCTCGGTTCTGTCGACGGGGCACTGTCGGCTCGGTTCTGTCGGCTCAGACCGCCGTGAGGTCGACCGCCCGGCCCATCAGGACGTCGTCCACGTAGGCGGCGTCCAGCAGGAACTCCCCCGGCAGCACGCCCTCCACGGCGAAGCCGACCGACTCGTAGAGCCGCCGGGCCGGGGCGTTGTGCCCCAGCACCCGCAGGGTGATCCGGACGGCGCCCTGCCGCCGCGCCTCGGCGACGGCGGCGTCCATGAGCATGCGCGCGATGCCGCGCCCGCGCGCCCAGGTGTCGACGGCCAGACCCTGTATCTGCCGCACATGCGCGTTGCAGGCCAGGGCGGTCGGCGGGACCAGCTTGAGATATCCGGCCAGCCGGCCCTCGGCCTCGGCGACCAGGACGTACCGGTGTCCGTCGGGCGAGCCGTAGAAGGCGGCGCCGGGCGCCGGTGCGGGCTGTACGGAGTGCAGCGGGGACCAGGTACGGGCGTCGAGCGCCGCGAGGCCGGAGTCGTCGGCGCGGGTCGCGGGCCGGACGGTCGCTGAGGTCATGCCGGTCACTGTGCCATGGCGCGCCGCGCGCCGGCATCGGACGTCCCGGGCCGTCGGCGGGCACAATGCGACTATGCGTATCGCAGTCACGGGTTCCTCCGGTCTGATCGGCTCCGCCCTGTCCCGCTCGCTCGCCGCGGACGGCCACGACGTCGTACGGCTGGTGCGGCGCGCGCCCGTCGGTCCCGCCGAGGTGCGCTGGGATCCGGCGCGCGGCTCGGTGGACACCGCGGGTCTCGAGGGCTGCGAGGCCGTCGTGCACCTGGCGGGCGCCGGGATCGGCGACCGCCGCTGGACCGACAGCCGCAAGAAGGAGCTGGTGGACAGCCGGGTGCTCGGCACCGGCGCCGTCGCCAAGGCCGCCGCCGCGCTCGACACCCCGCCTCGGGTCCTGGTCAGCGCGAGCGCCATCGGCATCTACGGCGACACCGGCGACACGGCCGTCGACGAGGACAGCCCGGTGGGCAGCGGCTTCCTGGCCGAGCTGTGCCAGGAGTGGGAGGCCGCGGCCGATCCCGCCCGCGCGGCCGGCATCCGTACCGTCCACCCCCGTACGGGTCTGGTCGTCGCCAAGGGCGGCGGCGCGTGGGCGCGGCTGTTCCCGCTGTTCAAGGCCGGGCTCGGCGGACGCCTGGGCGACGGGCGGCAGTTCTGGAGCTTCATCGCCCTGCACGACGAGGTGGCCGCCATTCGCTACGCGCTGGACACGGCCGATCTGTCCGGGCCGGTCAACCTCACCGCGCCCGAGCCGCTGACCAACCGTGAGATCACCGCCGAGATGGGGCGCGTCCTGCACCGCCCCACCGTGGCCGCGGTCCCGGAGTCCGTCCTGCGCCTGGTCCTCGGCGAACTGGCCCAGGACGTCACCGGCAGCCAACGCGTGCGCCCCAAGCGCCTCTTGGACTCCGGCTTCCGCTTCGCCTTTCCCGAATTCGCGCAGGCCGTGACGGCGGCTCTCGCCGAATAGCCGCTGCCGCGGCGACTACGACGGCGGGGCGGGGCGGCTCTCGGGCGGCGGGGCGTCGCGCGGGCGGCGGGCCGTCGCGCGGGCGGCGGGCCGTCGCGCGGGCGGCGGCCGGATTGGCGACCGGGCAGGAGAGGTGACCAGGCCGGAGACATTCGGCCGGGGGTGCCGAAAAGCGCTGGATAAGGGCTGGAATCGGCGGGTTGCCCCGGCATCAGATGGCTTTGATGAGGGCATGACCTTTACCAGCGTTCTGCGACGCCTCGGGCGTGACGCCGACGTGAGCGGGGATTCGAACCCGACCTCGGGGAGGGGCACAGTGCTCTCACCAGCACGCCGTGACGTCGCGGGAATCGTGGACGTCGTCGTGATCGGCGCAGGCATATCCGGGCTGTCCGCCGCGCATCAACTCATCGGCGGCGGCCTGTCGGTCACCGTCCTGGAGGCCGCCGACCACGTCGGCGGCCGCATGGCCACCGACGTGGTGGACGGCTTCCGGCTCGACCGCGGCGCTCACCTGCTCAACACGTCCTATCCGGAACTGCGCCGCACGCCGGGGCTGCGGGGGCTGCCGCTGGCGCCGCTCGCGCCCGGCGCCCTGGTCAGAGCCGACGGGCGCGGTTACCGGGTCGGAGACGCGCGCGGCTCCCGTACCGTTCGCGGCTCGGCCCGTGCCCCGATCGGCTCCACGCTGGACCGGGCCCGGCTCGGCACCACCCTCAACCGCCTTGCCGCGACGCCCGCCTCACGGCTCGCCAGCCGCCCCGAGACGACCGCCGCGCGG
Organism: Streptomyces sp. NPDC008079; assembly: GCF_042957385.1. Taxonomy (NCBI): domain Bacteria; kingdom Bacillati; phylum Actinomycetota; class Actinomycetes; order Kitasatosporales; family Streptomycetaceae; genus Streptomyces; species Streptomyces sp. NPDC008079. Next base: position 168,022 of record NZ_JBIBIC010000002.1, on the reverse strand, counting down.
GCGCTGAGCGCACGCGGTTTCGCGCCGCGGACCGTCGAGGGCTTCGTACGGCCGCTGCTGGCCGCCCTGTTGTGCGACCCGGAGCTGCAAACCTCCAGCCGCTGCGCCGACTTGGTGCTGCGCGGCTTCGCCCGCGGCCGTACGTGCCTGCCCGCGACGGGCGCGGCGTCCGTACCGCGGCGGCTCGCCGCGGGGCTCCCGCCGGGCGCGGTACGGCTCGGCACGCGCGCGGTGCGGGTCGCCGTCAACTGCGTGCAGACCGAGGACGGCACCGAACTGCCCTGCCGGGCCGTGCTGGTGGCCACCGGGGCGCGGGCCGCGGCCGAACTCCTGCCGGGGCTGCGGGTGCCGTCCTTCCACGAGGTCACCGTGCTGCACCACGCGGCGCCCGTCCCACCCGTACGCGAGCCGGTGCTCGTCCTCGACGCCGACCGCATGGGGCCCGTCTCGCACACTCTCCCGGTCAGTGAGATCGACCCGAGCCGGGCGCCGGCCGGGCGCGCCCTCGTCACATCCGTCGTCCTCGGGCCGCCGCCCGACGGGGCGGGCGACAAGACCGTCCGCGCTCACCTCGCCGAGCTGTACGAGACCTCCACCGACGCGTGGGAGCTGCTCGCCGTCCACAACGATCCCGAGGCCGTGCCGGCCATGCCCGCGCCCCACGATTTGCGGCGTCCCGCCCGGCTCCTCGACGGTCTCTACATCTGCGGTGCCCACCGCACCACCAGCACTCCCCAGGGCGCCCTTCTCTCCGCCCGCCGCGCCGCCCACAGCATCCTCCGCGACGCCGTCCCCCACCCCGCCGACACCCCCACCCCCCAGGCCGCCTAGCCCCTGCCCCACCGGGGCCCATTCTTCGCCCGCGCCACCGTCGGTGGCTGAGCGCGCAGTTCCCCGCGCCCCTAAAAGGATCGGCTCACCGCCCCGACGAAAGACAGTCGCCCCGCCAGGGGCGCGAGGAACTGCGCGAGCAACCCACCACCGGCTGGTGGCCCGAAGAACCACCGAACCACCCCACCGGGACCGGTGGTGACCTGCGGTCTGGACGAAAGACAGCCCGCCCCGCCAGGGGCGCGAGGAACTGCGCGGCCCGCCCCCACCCGCCCGGTGGACCGAACACCACCGAACCGCCCCGGCGGGCGGGGGGAACGTCAGGGGACCGCGCCCCTGGGGGGGACCCACCTGCGGGAGGTGGGTAAGGGACCGTGACCGGAGGTCGTCATGGGGCGACCAGCCCCAAGGCGACGGCGCGGTCGCGAAAGGCGCGAACGGCCGCGGCATCGCGATACGGCTCGAGGCGCCGCCCGAAGTCCCGCACGTACTCGACGGCGCGAGCCGACCGCATCTCGGTGGCCTGCTGCATGACCTCGATGCCGAGAGCACAGGCGACGTCCACCTCCCCGAGCCCGAGGCGAGCGGAAGCGAGCACGGTGCGGCAGAAGAGCCGGCTGCGGGCGTACGCGGGGGCGCGGAGCTGGAGGGAGCGCTCGGCGTGCTGCGCGGCGGCCCGGTGCAGTTGGAGGTCCCGGTGGCAGTGCCCGAACTCGTCGGCGAGCTGGGCCTCGTCGAAGAAGCGCGCCCAGGTGGGCACCTCGTCACCGGAGCGGGCCGCCCCGAGCGAGCGTTCGGCCCGCGCGAGCGCCGCGGAACACGCGCGGATCTCACCGAGCAGCCCGTGCCCGCGCGCCTCGGCACTGTGCAGCAGGGCCTGGACGACGGCGGGCGCGCCGGAGCCGACGCCCTGCTGGGCGACCCGGGCGAGCTGGACGGCCTCGCGGCCGTGCCCGAGGTAGACGGCCTGGCGGCTCATGGTGACGAGCACGTAGCCGCCGTAGACCCGGTCCCCCGCGGCCTGCGAGAGCCGTAGCGCCTGGACGAAATAGCGCTGCGCGAGCCCGTGCGCGCCGATGTCGTACGACGTCCATCCGGCGAGCCGGGTGAGGTCGGCGACGGAGGAGAACAGGCGGCGGCCGAGTGCCTCGCCGTAACTGCCGCGCAGCATCGGCTCGGCCTCGTGCTCCAGGTAACGGACGAGGGCCTGGCGGGCGTGGCCGCCGCCGTACGCGTGGTCGAGCCCCCGGAAGAGGTCGCCGACGGCGCGCAGGGCGGCGATGTCACCGGCCCCGACCTTGGCGCGGGGCGGCCCGGCCTTGGCCGCGAGCCCCGGCCCCGGCGCGGGTCCGGGCGCGGCGGACGGCGGGAGCCCCAGGGGGCCGGGGCCGCGGCTCTGCGCGGGCACCCGTACCGGCGCGGCGTCGGCGCCCCGCGCGACCCTCTCGTCGGCGCGGCCGATCAGCCAGTCGCGGCTGGGCACGACGAGCCCGGCCGCGGTGAAGGCGATCTTCCGCAGCTCCGTCTGGTTGCCGGTGTCCTTGCGCCACAGGCCGCTGACGATGTCCACCGCCTCGTCGGGCGACCCGGCGAATTCGAGGCCCGCGTAGACCGGCGCGCACGCGTCGAGCCCGAGGTCCTGGGCGGAGAGCCGGCGGCCGAGCCGTTGGGTGAATACCTCGGCGATCAGCGCGGGTGTGGTGCCGCGTGGCTGCTGGCCGCGCAGCCAGCGGGTCACCGAGGTCTTGTCGTACCGCAGGTCGAGGCCGTGCTCTATGCCGAGCTGGTCGACCCGGCGGGCGAGCCCCGCGTTGGAGAAGCCTGCCTCCGCGATCAACGAGGCGAGTCTGCTGTTGGGACGGGTCGGGGTTCGCTGCGTGGAACGGTCCGTCATCGGCAGTGCGGTCCACTTCCTGGGACTGGGGAGGTAACCGGAACGGCGTGAATGTAACGGTCGGTACCGGGAAGCTCACCGTAAGACCTCGTTATTCGCCCGAATGGGCGATAAGGACCCTCAAGGGTCGGTAAACCGCCCCGGTCGGTCGGAGGCACCGTGCTATGGCGCCGCTCTCAAGCCCCGCCCCCACAGGACGGGAAGCTTCGGCCCCGCTCGGGCCCCACGGACCCGCCGCCGTACAGTGGCAGAGGCGCGAAACAAGCACCGCCGGGCACGCAGAGGAGTGGTCATGGGGTTTCCGCAGGACGCCGCGCGGACGGACGAGCTGCGCTTCGTCCACCTGGGGTTCGGGGCCGACGCCGTCGAGTACACCGAGGCGTGGCAGGAACAGCGCCGGGTGCACGCCGCACGCGTCGAGGACGAGATCCCCGACACCTGCCTGCTCCTCGAACACCCGCCGGTCTACACGGCGGGACGCCGTACGACAGACAGCGAGCGCCCCCTGGACGGCACCCCCGTGGTCGACGTGGACCGCGGCGGCAAGATCACCTGGCACGGCCCCGGCCAGCTCGTCGGCTACCCGATCCTGAAGCTGCCGCGCCCGGTCGACGTGGTCGCGCACGTACGCCGTCTGGAAGAGGCGCTGATCCGTACCTGCGCCGAATTCGGTCTGGAGACCACGCGCGTGGAGGGCCGCAGCGGGGTGTGGGTGCTCGGTGACCCGGTGGCGGACCGCCCGGCGGTCAACGGCCTGACCCTCGACCTCGACCCGCGGGTGGGAGCGGGCTCCCCGTCGAAGGGGGGCGAGGACAGCGAGTTCGACCCGCGGCTGAACGGCCCCGAGTACGCGCCCTCCAACGCCGGACAGCGCCGCGAGGACCGCAAGCTCGCCGCGATCGGCATCCGCGTCGCCAAGGGCGTGACGATGCACGGCTTCGCGATGAACTGCGACCCCGACAACACCTGGTTCGACCGGATCGTGCCCTGCGGCATCCGCGACGCGGGCGTCACCTCGCTCTCCAACGAGCTGGGCCGCGACATCGGCGTCACCGAGGTGCTGCCGGTACTGGAACGGCACCTGGCGGACGTCCTGGGCGCGGTCGTGCCGCTGCCGCGGGCCGTATAGCCGGGGCGGTGGGCCGTACCGCCGGGCCTCGGCGGTAGCAGGTATCCGGCCGGGAATGCGGCTACGACACGGCTGGTTGCTTCCAGAGGAAGCCGCACGGATCAAGCCGTACGAATCACGGGCGTACTCTGGTGTTCGCCGAAGAATCGAAGCTTTAGGGAGCCGGTCGTGTCCGCAGTCGCACCCGACGGACGCAAGATGCTGCGCCTGGAGGTCCGCAACAGCCAGACCCCCATCGAGCGCAAGCCCGAGTGGATCAAGACCCGCGCCAAGATGGGCCCCGAGTACACCCAGATGCAGAAACTCGTGAAGAGCGAGGGGCTGCACACGGTGTGCCAGGAGGCCGGCTGTCCCAACATCTACGAATGCTGGGAGGACCGCGAGGCGACCTTCCTCATCGGCGGCGACCAGTGCACGCGGCGCTGCGACTTCTGCCAGATCGACACCGGCAAGCCGCAGGCGCTCGACCGTGACGAGCCGCGCCGCGTCGGCGAGTCCGTCGTCACGATGGACCTCAACTACGCCACGATCACCGGCGTCGCCCGCGACGACCTGGAGGACGGCGGCTCCTGGCTGTACGCGGAGACCGTCCGGCAGATCCACGCCATGACGGCGGCGCGCGAGGGCGGCCACACCAAGGTCGAGCTGCTCATCCCCGACTTCAACGCCGAGCCCGCGCAGCTCGCCGAGGTCTTCGGCTCCCGCCCCGAGGTGCTCGCGCACAACGTCGAGACGGTGCCGCGGATCTTCAAGCGGATCCGTCCCGGCTTCCGCTACGAGCGCTCGCTCGAAGTGATCACCCGCGCCCGCGAGGCCGGTCTGGTCACCAAGTCCAACCTGATCCTGGGCATGGGCGAGGAGCGCGAGGAGATCAGCCAGGCGCTCCAGGACCTGCACGACGCGGGCTGCGAGCTGATCACCATCACGCAGTACCTGCGGCCGTCCGTGCGGCACCACCCGGTGGAGCGCTGGGTGAAGCCCGCGGAGTTCGTGGAGCTGAAGGAGGAGGCCGAGGAGATCGGCTACGCGGGCGTCATGTCCGGGCCGCTGGTCCGTTCCTCGTACCGCGCCGGACGGCTCTTCCAGCAGGCCGTGGACAAGCGGCTGCGGGAGGGCGAGCGGCTGGCCGTGGGCCCGGTGGCGGCGCCCTCCGTATGACCCCGGCCGTGACCCCCGTCATGGCCCCGTTCCGACCCTCGGTTCCGACCCTCGTCGTGTGAGTCCGCTCACCGCCGACGACGCCCCGCCGGGCGAGTGACCTGGCGGGGCGCCGTGCTGCCGGACCGATGCTTTCATGCGAGATTGACCGAGTGGTCACCGACTGGTAACACGTTGTGGCGACCCTGGTGTCACGCACGGGGCTCTTCGAGTCACCGGCGCTGCCCGCACCACGCGCGTCATCACGTACCGCCCCGCACCTTCCTGCTCCCAGCTCTCAGCTCTCAGCCGCATATGAGGGGGACGCCATGCCGTCCGAGTCCGTGCACATCCGTCCGGCCGTGGCGCTGCGCGCCGTGGAGTCCTTTCTGCTGCGCGGCGGGCAGCAGACAGCCCGCCGTAACGCCTGGGCAGCCGTCGTCGAGGACCGCCGCAGGGCCCGGGACCGGCGGGAGGCGCAGCACGAGATGGACGCCCTTGTGAGCGCCGCACGGGGAAGCGCCCTCAACGACTGAGCGGGCACCCCCCTCGCGTATCCTGAGCGGCATGGCGAGGAAGGAAACACCCGAGAACCCCGAGAATTCTGGACGACTGAAGCAGATCGTCCAGACCTACAAGATGACCAGGCAGGCCGACCCCAAGGTCGGGCTTGTCGTTGCGGCTGTGGGAATCGTCACCTTCGGTGTCATCCTCGCCCTCGGCTTCTTGATCGGTCACCCCATCTACGCAGGCATCCTTGGCTTCCTGCTGGCCTTCCTCGCGATGGCGGTCATCTTCGGCCGCCGGGCCGAGAAGGCCGCGTTCGGGCAGCTCGAAGGCAAGCCGGGCGCCGCCGCGGCCGTTCTGCAGAATGTCGGACGCGGCTGGACCGTCACCCCGGCCGTCGCGATGAACAAGAGCCAGGACGTGGTGCACCGCGCCGTCGGCAAGGCCGGTGTCGTCCTGATCGGTGAAGGCAACCCGAACCGTGTGAAGGGCCTGCTGGCCGCCGAGAAGAAGAAGGTCAACCGGGTCGTCTTCGACGTGCCGGTGCACGACTTCATCGTCGGCAACGGCCCGGACGAGCTGTCGCTGAAGAAGGTGCGCACCACGCTGCTGAAGCTGCCGCGCGTGCTGTCCGGCCCGAAGACGACCGAGGTGAACGACCGGCTGCGGGCGCTCGGGGATCTGATGAGCAACATGCCGATCCCGAAGGGCCCGATGCCCAAGGGGATGCGGATGCCGAAGGGCCGCTAGGCGGTCGGGCTCGGAGGTCGTTGTACGAAGGGGGTCCGGGGACAGCGTCCCCGGACCCCCTTTTCTGCGCCTTCTTCTGCGTCCCGGCTGGGTCAGATCCGTACCTGTACGGACTTGGCGGCCTTGTCGTGCAGGCCGCGGGTGTCGCGGTCCCAGATGACGGCGGGGACGACGAGCAGCAGCAGCGCCGTACGGATGACGACGGCGACGGCTCCCAGACGGCCGCCGTCGAGGCGTACGACGCGCAGGCCCATCAGCCGCTTGCCCAAGGTGGTGCCGACGGTCAGCAGCAGGACGACGCTGACCACGCCGAAGACGACGAGTGTCCAGGTATTGGACTTGCCGGCGTCACGGTGCGCGATCAGGCCGTATGCGATCAGCAGGCAGAGGAACCAGTCGATGAAGAGCGCCACGACGCGGCGCCCCACCGGCGCGATGGAACCCGGCCCGTTCTCCGGCAGTCCGAGGCGCTGCCCGCGGTAGCCGAACTCCACGCCCATCTGCTCGGCGGCGGCACCCGGGCCCGACAGCCACGATCCGATTGCATCCCTGTTGTCCACCCGACCACGGTAACCCGGCGCCGTCCGCGGCCCTACAGCGCGGTCGCGGACGGGGACTTCCGGACGCCCACCCGTACGGCGCTGCCCGGGTGCCGCCCCGGCGTCGCGGTTAACGCCTCGGAAACAAATGGGTCATGCTGGAGAAATCCCTGATCCCTATGGTCGGGGCAGTGTGCGCCACCGCACTGGCGCGCCTCGAGTTGTCAACCCGACCCGTGGGGCCGGGCCTAGGAGGAGTGGGATGTTCCAGAACGCCGACGACGTCAACCGGTTCATTACGGACGAGGACGTCAAGTTCGTCGACGTCCGGTTCTGTGACCTGCCCGGCGTCATGCAGCACTTCACGGTCCCGGTCTCGACGTTCGACCCGACCGATGAGCTTGCTTTCGACGGCTCGTCGATCCGCGGCTTCCAGGCCATCCACGAGTCGGACATGGCGCTGCGCGCCGACCTCTCGACGGCCCGCGTGGACCCGTTCCGCCGGGACAAGACGCTCAACATCAACTTCTTCATCCACGACCCGATCACCGGCGAGGCGTACAGCCGTGACCCGCGGAACGTGGCGAAGAAGGCCGAGGCGTACCTCGCCTCCACCGGCGTCGCCGACACCGCGTACTTCGGCCCCGAGGCCGAGTTCTACGTCTTCGACAGCGTCCGCTTCCAGACGTCGGCGAACGAGTCCTTCTACCACATCGACTCCGAGGCCGCGGCCTGGAACACCGGTGCGGTCGAGGACAACCGCGGCTACAAGGTCCGTTACAAGGGCGGCTACTTCCCGGCCCCGCCGGTCGACCACTTCGCCGACCTGCGCGCCGAGATCTCCCTCCAGTTGGAGGCCTCCGGCCTCCAGGTCGAGCGCCAGCACCACGAGGTGGGCACCGCGGGCCAGGCGGAGATCAACTACAAGTTCAACACGCTGCTCGCCGCGGCCGACGACCTGATGCTCTTCAAGTACATCGTGAAGAACGTCGCGTGGCGCAACAACAAGACCGCGACCTTCATGCCCAAGCCGATCTTCGGTGACAACGGCTCCGGCATGCACGTCCACCAGTCGCTGTGGCAGGGCGGCACGCCGCTCTTCTACGACGAGCAGGGTTACGCGGGCCTGTCCGACATCGCCCGCTACTACATCGGCGGCATCCTCAAGCACGCGCCGTCGCTGCTCGCCTTCACCAACCCGACGGTGAACTCGTACCACCGCCTGGTCCCCGGCTTCGAGGCCCCGGTCAACCTGGTCTACTCGCAGCGCAACCGGTCCGCCGCGATGCGCATCCCGATCACGGGTTCCAACCCGAAGGCCAAGCGCGTCGAGTTCCGCGCCCCGGACCCGTCCTCGAACCCGTACCTCGCCTTCTCCGCCCTCCTCCTCGCGGGCCTCGACGGCGTCAAGAACAAGATCGAGCCCGCCGAGCCGATCGACAAGGACCTCTACGAGCTCGCCCCCGAGGAGCACGCGGGCGTCCCCCAGGTCCCCACCTCCCTCCCCGCCGTCCTCGACGCCCTCGAGGCCGACAACGAGTACCTCCAGGCCGGCGGCGTCTTCACCTCCGACCTGATCGACACCTGGATCGACTACAAGCGCACCGCCGAAATCGCCCCGATCCAGCTCCGCCCGCACCCCCACGAGTTCGAGCTGTACTTCGACATCTAAGCCCGGGCTGCCGCCCCGTGCGGCAACCCCCACCAGATGCACCGGAGCCCCGCCACCTCCCTCCCGGAGCGTGACGGGGCTCCCTCGCGTCGGCGGTGGGATCGATCCCCGGGACAGCTCCCGTCAGGCCGGAGAAGGCCAGGTGGCTGCGAGGATGACGCCCGCGTGGGCATCGGGCCGCGCTGCCCGTGGTCGGCCGGGTGGCTTCTGCTGATGGTGGTGTGTGCGAGGGGCGTCGGTTATTCGCCGGTGGCGCCGTCGATGGCCTCGCGGAGGAGATCGGCGTGGCCGAGGTGGCGGGCGTACTCCTCGATCACGTGCTCGAGGACGAAGCGCACGTCGGCGGCGCCGAATTCCGGGTTCGGCATGATGCGGGTGAGGTCGGCGGTCACCTTCGTGAAGAGCTGCCGCGACTCCTCGCACGACGTCAGGTAGTCCTCGTAGACGTCCTCGGCGGACGTGGCGTCCGACTCGTCGTACCACTCGTCGCCGTCGGGGGTGGTGTAGGTCCGGTAGGGGAAGAAGCGAGGCGCGGTGTCGGCCAAGGTCCGCTGGAACCAGGCACGTTCGACTCCTTGCAGGTGGCGCATGAGCCCCAGCAGCGTCAACGCCGAGGATCGCAGGGGGCGTTGGCGCAGTTGGGCGTCCGAGAGGCCCTCGCACTTCCACAGGAAGGTCGCCCGGTGGTAGTCGAGATTCGAGGCGATCACCTCCAGCCAGGAGCCTGACAGCACGCGGTCGGGCCGGACGATGTTCTGCACCACGATGTCGCTCACGCTGGGGTCTCCCTACCGGTCGTGCTCGGCCGAGTTCGTACGTCCCCAGGAAGACCTCACCGCGTGCCGGAACTCATCGCCCGCCCGCGATTCGAGGAGAGGCGGCCAGGAGCGCGCCGCCGATCTCCACCGCGAGACCGGCGGAAGGCTCAGTCCGCGTCCGTGTCCGCTGTTTCGCTGGGCGTCGGCGGCTTCTTCTCGTCGACGGCTTCGCTGTATGAGGCCAGTACCTCGTCCATCACCTCGTCCTCCAGGGTCTCCCTCTGGTAGAGCGTCTTGTCCTCGGCGGGGGTGGTGCCCGGCTCATCCGTCATGACCTTCGCATGTCCGCGACGACGAGGTTGATACCGACCAAGGCCGCCTCCGATCCGCGGGAGACGCTCCGTAGGGGGCTCCCCACGCCGCCGGACACGGTCCGTGGCGGCGGGGTGGGGTTGGGGGGAAGGCGGGCGAGGGGGTGTATACCGTGTATACAATGGGGTGGGGCTTCTGGCCCATGGGTTTGAACTGATGACGGAAGGCAGGCACGTCAGCATGCTCACCACGGATTCCATTCTCGGATCGGCCACATGGATCGACATCGCGGCGAAGGACACGGTGGCCGCGGCCGGGTTCTACGGGGCGGTGTTCGACTGGACGTTCCACCCGGCGGGGCCTGACGCCGGGAGTTACGGGACCTTGCAGAAGGACGGGAAGATCGTGGCGGCGCTGGGGCCGCTGGTGGACGAGGGGGCGACCCCGGCGTGGACGGTGTACTTCGAGACGCCGGACGTGGAGGCCACCGCGAAGGCGGTCGCGCAGGCCGGTGGGGCGGTGCGGGCCGAGCCGTTCGACGCGCGGGACGCGGCGCGGATGGCAGCGGTCACCGATCCGGGCGGGGCGGAATTCGCGCTCTTCCAGCCGAAGGCGCTGAAGGGGCTGGAGACCACGTCGGTGTACGGGTCGCTGGGGTGGGTCGAGCTCCAGACGGCGGACCCGGCCGCGGCGCTGGAGTTCTACCGCGGGCTGTTCGGCTGGCGGGGGGCGGACACGCAGGTGGGTGACGCGCCGTACACGTTCGTCTCGACCTCGGAGGGCGACCAGGGGAACACGGCCTTCGGCGGCATCACGGCCGCGCAGGAGGGTGTGAGCCCGCGCTGGGTGCCGTACTTCGACGTGGCGGACGCGGACGACATCGTCACCCGCGTCCAGGGCGCGGGCGGGACGGTGCTGGTGCCGACCGTGGACGTGCCGGGCATCGGCCGGATCGCCTGGTTCGCCGACCCCTCGGGCGCGACCTTCGCCGTACTCCAGCCCGCCTGATCCCGGCTGTCCCGCGCCGCCCCGGGGCCGTACGCCCCGGGGCGGCGGTCTGTCCGGGGCGGGTCGGGCGGCGGCAGGGCAGACTGGGGGTATGCCTGAATTGCCGGAGGTCGAGTCCCTGAGCAGGTTCCTGGCCGAGCAGCTGGTCGGCCGTACGGTCGAGCGGGTGTACCCGGTCGCCGTGCACGCGCTCAAGACGTACGACCCGCCGATCGGAGCGCTGGAGGGGCGGACCTTCGACGCCGTGGGGCGGCACGGCAAATTCCTCGACCTCACGGCCGGGGAGCTGCACCTCGTGATCCACTTGGCGCGGGCCGGGTGGGTGCGGTGGACGGAGAAGATGGCGGACGCGCCGCCGCGCCCCGGCAAAGGACCGCTGGCACTGCGCGTACGGCTCGCCCCGGCAGGGGGAAACGGGGACGGGGCCGGAAGCGACACCGAAACCGACGCCGGAAGCGGGGCCGGAACGACTGGCGGCGAGGGAACCGGCTTCGACGTCACCGAGGCCGGTACCCAGAAGGGCCTCGCGGTCTACGTCGTACGGGACCCGCTGGACGTTCCGGGCGTCGCACGCCTCGGCCCCGACCCCTTCGCCGCCGGCTTCACTCTCGCGGCCTTCACCGAACTGCTGGCGGGCAAGCGCAGCCAGATCAAGGGCGTGCTGCGCGACCAGAGCGTGATCGCCGGGATCGGGAACGCGTACTCCGACGAGATCCTGCACGCGGCGCGCATGTCGCCGTACAAGCTGGCCGCCACGCTCACCGAGGACGAGGTGGCCACGCTCTACGACGCGGTCGGTACGACGCTGGCCGACGCCGTCGAGCGGTCGCGCGGGCTGCCGCTGCGCGATCTGAAGTCGGAGAAGAAGAGCGGGCTGCGGGTGCACGGGCGCAAGGGCGAGCCGTGTCCGGTGTGCGGGGACACGATCCGCGAGGTGTCCTTCAGCAACTCGGCGATGCAGTACTGCCCGACGTGCCAGACCGGCGGCAAGCCGCTGGCGGACCGGCGGATGTCCCGGCTGCTCAAGTAGGCGCACACGTGAGCTCGCGCGACCACTCCACCAGTCGCTCAGGCAGGCGCTCAAACAGGCGCTCAGGCGCTTGCCCAAGCGGCCGGTCAACTGGCGCCGCACGGGCCCGCGTCGAGGTCTCGCCCGCTCAAGTGCGGTACGCCCCGCTCCGGTTCGGCGGACGCCGGGGTTCCGAGTTGGTTGACCGGTGACGTTAACCGTTGGTAGCGTAATGAGGCAAAAATGTGATCACCTGCTACCGGGCGTGGGCTCCTGCCATGCCAGGTGGATACCAGGGGAGTACCAGGTGTGATCGAACGCGATGGGGAACGCTCAGGCCCGTAAGTGCTCCCGCAGTCGCCCTCGTTGGCCATTTTCGGCCAATCGGGGTGGCGTCGCGTTGTGGAAAGGCGCCCGCTCGGGGGCAGGCCGCCGATGTGGTTCTTACTCGGAAGAGACACGGGCGGATTTATGACTTCGGAAATTCTCCACCATTCGCGTCGCATGCCGTTTCCCGCGCGGCTCCGCGTGGTGTTGTTCATGGAGGACCAGATCCTGCGCCTCGGGGTGCAGGCGATCATGTCGGGTCTCGCGACCGGTGTGGAGACGTACTTCGCGGCGAACGAGTTCGACTTCATCGGCAAGGTGCGCGAACACGCCCCCGATGTGGCGGTGTTGACCGCGACCAACCGGCGGCTGTGGACGGTCGTCGGGGAAGCCGGGAGCGCCGGGGCGACCGGAAGGGTCGGGGCCGCCGGGGGTGTCGGGAGCGCCGGGGGCGAGAACCCGTCACCACGGCTGCTGTTGGTGATCGAGCAGCATCAGACGGGGGACCTGGCGGGGCTGCCCGCCGACGGTTATCTGATCCGGCAGGACCTGTCGGCGGCCGGAATGGCCCGCGCCCTCGACCAGTTGGCGGCCGGGGAGATGGCGATTCCGGTGGAGCTGGGCCGCAGCCTCATCCAACAGGCGGCGGCAGCGGCCCCGGTGAAGCGGCGCGGGGCGCTGACGTCACGTGAGAACGAGACGCTGGTGCTGCTGGTGCGCGGCCTGAGCAACAAGCAGATCGGCAGGCGCCTGTTGATCTCCGAGCACGGCGCCAAACGGCTGGTGAGCAGCGTCCTGCTGAAGCTCGACGCCACGAACCGGACCAGCGCCGTCGTCAAGGCGATCAGGATGGGGCTGGTCGACGAGGCGACGCTGGCGGACACCGCGAACTGACGGCTGCGCCCGCCCGCGTGAGACGTGAGCCCGTACGGACAGGGGCCGTACGGGCGCGGGCGGCGCTACGGCCACGGGCGGCGCGGGCGCGGGCCGTACGAGCGGAGACGGCACCAGCACCGGCACCGGCACCGGCACCGACCAAACGAGCGGCGGCCGTACGCGCCCACCTCGCCCGGCCGCAGGCCCCAACGGCTCACCTCACGCGCCCACCGCGAACACCCGCGTAAATTCCGTTGAACATTCGGCGTACGAGGCGGCCAACCCCGCCGTACCGCCCGGGCGCGCGGCTAGTGTCAGCGGCCGTGACCTCCGTTCCCGACATCGACGACGGCGCCGGGACCTCCGCGCGGCCGGCCCCCGGAACCGACCGGGCGCCGGGCCTGGACGCCCGCCCGGAAGCGGTCCCGACGCCCCGCGGCCCCGACGCAGCCGACCGCGAAGGCGACCACGACCGCGACCGCGACCGCACGACCACCCCCTACCCCCTCCCCGTCCGCCTCGCCGCGGCCCTCCTCGGCCTCGCCGCCGTCGCCGCCATGTGCTGGAGCGGGCTCAACCACGACGTGCGGTACGTCCTCGGCGGCATGCGGGCGAGCGGGCGCGGCGGGATTCCGGCGTCCGGCACCTTCGTGCACCGGCCGCTCGCGTACCGCTGGCCGCTGTCGTGGCTCGACCACCTCACCGCCGGGCCGGTCGCCGTGCGCGAGGCGTCGATACGGCTGCTGGTGATCGTCGTCGCGGCGGCCGTCGTGTGGTGGCTGCGCCAGGGCCTCGCCCGCCATCTGCCGCGCCGCGAGGCGAACGCGGTGGCGGGAGCCCTGGGGCTCGCGCTGCTCTTCGCGCCCGCCTGGGACTTCCTCCAGCCGGAGTGGGTGGCCGTGCTGTGCGCGGTGGCCGGTCTCGCCTCCGCGCTCGCGCCGCGCCGCACCTGGGTGGCCGTCGGCCTCGGCGGCGTGCTGGTCGCGCTCGCGGTGCTGGTGAAGTACACGACCGCGCCCACGGCGCTGCTGCCGCTGGGCGCGCTCCTCGTCCTGGACCGGAGGCGCGGCTGGCTGACCACGGCAGCCGCCGCCGTCGCCGCCCCCGCGGGCTTCGCGCTGGCGATCCTCGTGCAGCCGCGCGAGTGGCGCTGGTTCAACGAACTGTCGGCGCTGAACCCCAACACCCCTTTGCAGAACGGCCTGCACTCCGCCGACGTGCACGCGCTGATCACCACGGTCGGCACCGAGGCGCTGATGAACCCGGTGGTGGCGCTGCTGCCCGCCGCCGTGGTGCTGCTCGCGCGCGGCAGCGCGTCCCGCGCCGCCCGCTGGGCGTGGCCGCTGCTGACGGCGGCCGGGGTCGCGGGCGTGCTGGCCGCGCTGGTGGTGCAGGGGCAGTGGTTCCAGTACCACCTGGCCGCGCTCCCGGTGCTGGCCGCCGCCCTGTGCGGTCTCGCCGTCGCCCGCCGCCCCGACCTGCCGCTGCTCGCCGGGGCCCTGCTGCTCGGCGTCGCCGTCCCCCTGATCGCCGGGCAGTCCTGGAACTGGCGGCACGCGCACGAGACGGCCGCGTACACGCTGGTCTCGGCGGTCGTCGTGGCGACGCTGCTCACGGCCTCGCTGCACGGGCGAGCACGGGTACCGGCACGGGCACGGGTACGCGTACGGGCACGGGTACGCGGACAGGTGCCGGTACGCGCCCCCTCCCCCGGCCTCCTCCTCCGCTCCGTCCCGGCCCTCGCCCTGCTCCTCGCGCTGGCGATCCCGGTGTGGCCGACGACGCCGTACTCGTACGACACCCGGCACTCGACCTTCACCTCGCTCGAACGCGCCGACACCCGGCACGAGTTGACCCGGTGGCTGACCGGCGTCCGGCACCGAATCGGCGCGGACACCCCCGTCACGTACCTGGCGTTCGGCGACATCGGCTATCTGCTCGGCAACCCGACGCACTGCCGCTACCCGACGCCCGACTTCCTCCAACGCACGCGCTACGACCGGTCGATCACCAGTCAGGTCAGCTACCGCGAGAATCTGCGCTGCCTGAGCGACCCCGCCTCGCGCTACGCCGTGCTCGACACCTTCTGGTTCCCGCTGGGCCAGGTCGCGCCCGAGGCGGCGGACACGATCCGCGGCCGGTTCGACTGCCACCGGCCCGTCGCCGCCCTGCCCGCCTACCACTTGGTGATCTGCCCGCGCCGCTGACCCGCTGTCGGCGGCCCGGACCGGGGGTTGTCCCCACCGGGCGTTCGGGTGACAGCTCCATCGATCATGGTGCGCGGCGCGGGTTGGATGGACGCAGTCCGCACGGGGCGGGCCCGAGTCGTCCAACGGGGAGCCGTCATGAGGGTGTCGTTGTCGGGGAAGCGCACGATCGTGGCGGCGTGGTCGGTGGCACTGGCCGCGTCCGCGCTGGCGGCGGTGCCCGCGCACGGCTCGGGCGGCCGACACCACTACGGGCAGGGGGACTTGCGCGGCGACCTGGCCGCGGTGCGGGCCGCGGGGGACGGCCAGGTCAATGTCGTGGCGCGGGTCGACACCCCGGACGGGCCGCTGCGGGCGCGGTTCGGCACGGCGGGACGCGGCTCCAAGGAACCCGTCCCGTGGGAGCCGGAATTCCGCGCGGCGAGCACCACCAAGACCTTCACGGCGGTCGTGGTGCTCCAACTGGCCGCCGAGGGCAAGCTGTCGCTGGACGACACCGTCGAGCACTGGCTGCCCGGCGTGGTGCGCGGCCACGGCAACGACGGCTCGCGGATCACGGTGCGGGACCTGCTGCGGCAGACCAGCGGGCTCTACGACTACGTGGCCGACCCGTCCGTCCAGGACCGGCTCTTCCACCACTTCGACGAGAACCGCTACGACGTGACGCCCGCCCCGCAGCTCGTCGCCCTCGCGATGAGCCATCCGCCGCTGTTCACACCGGGACCGGCGGGTACGGCCCGGCAGTGGGCGTACTCCAACACCAACTACCTGCTGGCCGCGATGATCGCGGAGGAGGCGAACGATAGGGTGGAGCGGACGGCGGGCGGATCGGGCGCCACCTGGCGGGAGTTGGTCGAGCACCGCGTCATCGCGAAGCTGGGGCTGCGGCACACGTACATCCCCGGCGACAATCCGTTCCTGGTCGGGCCGCACGAGCGGGTGACCGTGGACGCTCCCGGCGGCGGGGTGCTCGACGCGACCGAGCTGAGCTTCCAGCACACGGCGGACTCCGGGGTGGTGAGCACGCCGGGCGACCTCAACGCCTTCTTCCGGGCGCTCGCGACCGGCGAGTTGCTGCCCGCCGAGCAGTGGCGGGAGATGCGCGAGACGGTGCCGTACGACGATCTGCCGGTGCCGCCGTCCGGCAGGCAGGGCGGTTACGGGCTCGGGCTGCGGGTGGTCCCGCTGAGCTGCGGCGGCGTCTCCTACCTGCACGAGGGCGACGGTTTCGGCGTGTACACCCGGCCCGCCGTGAGCGCCGACGGCCGCCGCGCGGTGACGGTGTCGGTGACCACCACCACCGCGCTGATCGACCAGGACAAGGTCAATCGCGCGGTGGAGGCGCTCACCGACGACGCGCTGTGCGACCGTCAGGCGCCGTGACCCGCGCCGACGGCATCACGAACGGCGCGGGTCGCACTCCGGTCAGGCGCTGTAGACCTCCAGTTCGGAGAGCTGCCCGGCGGGCCAGCCGGTGTTGGCGGTGAAGTTCAGCCGCACGTAGCGCGCGGTGACCGCCGACGGCAGGTTGATCGTCACGGAGTTCCCCGACGCGGGGTTGAACGTGTAGTTCTGCGCGGGGATCTGGGTGGTCAGCGGGACGCTGGGGCCGGCCTGTACGGAGATGGTCTGGGAGCGGGTGCTCCAGGCGGTGGGCGGCGGCAGCTTGAGCACCAGCCGCTTGACGGTGGTGGTGAGGCCGAGGTCGACCTGGATCCACTGCGGGAAGGCGTTGTTGTTGCTCTCCCAGTACGAGTTGGGGTCGCCGTCGACCACGTTGCCCGAGCCGTAGACCTGGGTGTGGCTGCTCTCCGAAGTGGCCTTGCCCAGGGCGAGGTTGGTGCCCGGCGGCACGGTCGTCGCGTCGGTGGTGACGCTGACCTGGTTGGACGCGGGGGACACGTTGCCCGCCGCGTCGAGGGCCTGGACGGTGAAGGTGTAGGCGGTGGACGGGCTGAGCCCGGTGACGGTGGCGGTCGTGGCGTTGCCCGCCGCGCTGCCCGCCTGGGTGCTGGTGGAGCCGGTGACCCGCATGATCCGGTAGCCGGTGACGCCGACGTTGTCGGTCGAGGCGGTCCAGGCCAGCGCGGCGGTGGTGTCGGTGTGCCCGGTGACGTGCAGCGTGCCGGGCGCGGTCGGCGGTACGGTGTCGCCGCCGCCGGAGACCAGCGGCTGGGTGGGGCGGACCGCGGTGAGGGCGATCTGGCCCTTGAGCATCTTGCCGCCGTCGCCGGTCAGCCGCAGGTAGTAGTCCGAGGAGCAGGCCGTACCGTCCTCGTCCAGCGCCAGGAAGCCGGAGTTGGTGGGCGTCCACGCCTGGGACTCGGCGGTCTTGGCGATCTGGTTGCCCTCGTTGTACTCGTCGAACATCGAGATGTAGATGCCCTGCACCCCGGCCCGGCAGACGTTGTAGAACTGCCGCCACATGAAGTCGCCGTGCGCGCGCTGCCGTCCGGAGACGTCACCGGGCAGAACGCACGGCTGGTAGTCGATGCCGTGCGCGGCGCAGTCGGCCTCGTCGCCGACGGTGTAGGTGTTGTAGGCGTTGTCGGAGTCGCCCACGTTGCCGATCGCGCCGACCATCCACGGCGAGATCATGTTGAACGCGTGGTAGACGTCCGAGTAGCCGGTACGGGTGCCCGCGCCGCCGGTGCGCCACTCGCGCGGCACCCCGCCGATGACGTAACAGCCCTGTCCCTTGAACCAGTTGATGACGTCGATGCAGGCGTCGGTGCTGAACGGGTGGTTGTTGTCGTTGAAGCCGAAGCCCCAGATGCAGACGACCGGCTTGCCGTTCTGCGTCGCGTACGCCGAGGAGGCCGTGTGGGCCTTCATCTTGTTGGTCCAGTCCGTCTTGATCTCGGACTGCATGTTCGTCCAGCCGGTGACGTCGTACATGATGTAGAACTTCCGGCTGTGCGACTCGGCGGCGCTGCGCACCTTGGTGGCCATCGCGTCGCGTGTCGGGCCTTCGCCGCCGGTGGGGTTGAAGCGCTGGAGCGCGGCGGTGTCGATGCCGTACTGCTGCATCCACTGGAAGTGCGTGTCGACGGTCTGCTGGTCGTAGGACGAGAAGAGCGTCGCGGGCTGGCCGTTGCCGAGGGCGGCGTATCCCGTCTGGTAGGTGTGGGTGTACTCGCGCATGTCCGGCCAGCTACTGATGCCGGTGTTGGACGGTGACGGGGTCTGGCCCCAGTTCTGCGTCCAGTGCCACCAGCCGTTGATCGGGGCGCCGTCGCCGATGCAGGCGAACCAGCCCTGATAGCCGACCGTGACCTTCCCGACCACGTCTCCCGGCCCGCTGGCCGCTGTCGCGCTGCCCGCGGCGGCGGTCTCCGCGACACCTAGGGTTCCTGCCGCAGTGGCCGCTATGGCGGCTTGCAGGAAGACCCGGCGTGTGACACCCATCTGGACTCCTCCGATCGGCTGTCAACTCCCGCCGCCCGCGCGGCCGTCGGGCACTCGGGTGAGTGCTCGGGCGAGTGCTCTGCGGCAGGGGCCGGAAGTCTGGTGCGGGGGATCGTAACGACAGGGTTACGTGAGCGCAATAGATCGCGCAGCAGGCGAAATAATTGACAGAGATGACGCAAGAACCGTTCTGTCGTGGTTTTCGGTGGTGCCGCGCGGGATGGGCGCAAAGGTTCACAAGATTGGAACCGGGATCTCAGCGGAATCCAAGAAACGATTCATACGGTCCTCCGCATGGATGACGAACAGACGTCCGGCGGAGCTGGGGGTGACGCCGGGAGCGGGGCCGGAGACGTGGCCGGAGACCTGGCCGCGGACACAGCCAGGGACGATGCCGGGACCGAGACGGGGAGCGGGGCCGCCGCGCACTGGTGGACCCGGCGGCCCCTCGTGGTGTCCACCACGACACTCGCGGTGATCGCGGTGCTGACGCTGGCCACCGTCATCCAGTCGCCGTCCGCGCGGGCCGGGGCGGACGGAAAGGCGACCAGCGGCGCGACGGACAAGGCGTCCCCCTCCCCCGCCCCCACCACCGCGAAGCCCTTCACCCCGGCGCAGGCGCCCTCGACCACCACGCCCTCGACCACCACGCCGCCGACCACCACGCCGCCCTCCCCCTCGGCCGCTCCCCCGCAGAAGACGACGGCCACACCCGCGCGGGACACCCAGGCCGAACTGCGCGCGGCGATCAAGGCCCTGTCCGACACCGGCTCCGGGCACTTCTCGGTCGCCGTGACCGAACTGGGCGGGGACAGCGACGACAGCGGCAGCACGGTCGCCACGTACGACAGCGGCGACACGACGGCGTACGACACCGCGAGCATCGTCAAGGTCGACATCCTGGCGGCGCTGCTGCTCCGGCATCAGCGCGCGGGCACCCAACTGACCTCCGAGCAACGCGACTTGGCCACCGACATGATCGAGCAGAGCGACAACGACGCGGCGCTCGCGCTGTGGGAGGCCATCGGCGGCGGGCCGGGGCTGGCGTCCGCCAACGCCTCGCTCGGCCTGAGCCACACCACCCCCGGCAGCGGCGAATTGTGGGGCCTGACCCAGACCACCGCCGCCGACCAGATCACCCTGCTGCGCGCGGTCTACGGCGACGGCGACGACTCCCCGCTCAGCGCCGCCTCACGCGACTACATCTCGGACCTGATGCACGCGGTCACCGCCGACCAGCGGTGGGGCGTGTCGGCGGCCGACTCCGACGGCGGCGACTACGCGCTGAAGAACGGCTGGCTGCCGCGGAGCGCCACCGGCCTGTGGGACGTCAACAGCATCGGGAAGGTCGAGCACGACGGCCATACGCTGCTGGTCGCGGTGCTCTCCGGCGGCCATGTGTCGGAGCAGGACGGGATCGCGCTGGTGGAACGGGTCGCGGAGGCGGCGGCGAAGGCCGTGACGTAAGGAGAAGGCCCGTCCCGTAGGAAGCCAGGAAGCCGCCCAGGGGTGCCCGGGACTCCGGCGCTCAGGCCGCCGACCAGGCGATGACCGGCGGTACGACGCGGGCGCACAGCGGGTGCCCCTCGGGGTCGGTGAGGCCGAGGCGCCCGGTGAGCCGCCCGGACCGTACGGCGGCGGCGAGCACGTCCGGCTCGACGGCTTCGAGCAGCAGCTTGGCGCGGCGGAACACCGCGAAGGACCCGTCCGCGCCGACCCCGCCCCACGACAGATAGACGAAGCGCCCGCCCGGCCCGCCCTGCACGTAAGGGCCGGTCAGCTCGGTGCCGTCCGCGACCGTCCGCGCGACGCACTCCAGCGTCCATACGGCGCGGTCCGCGTCGCCGGGGGTCGGGTCGAGCAACTCCCCCGGTTTCGCGCGCCGTTGAACGGCGACGTGGATGTCCGTGTATCCGGGGAAGCCGGGGGCGGCGGCGCAGGCGCGACCGGGAAGGCCGGTGCCTTCGATGCGGAGCGTGACGGGCGTGGAGGTGCCGGGCGTCGCTGGGGCCATGCGGTCATTCTGGCATTTCGCGCATCCGGCCGGACGGGTTTGTCAGTTTGGATTGACGCGACATCGCGCGTCAGCCTAGCCTGACACCCATGGATACCAACAGTGTCTCCGCGGCCGTGAACTCGGACGACCCCGCGGTCGGCCTGCGGGCCGTCGGCGCGCTGCACCGGCTCGCCGAACAGGTCGAGGCCGCGCATGTGGCGCTGGCCCGCCGGAAGGGCTGGTCGTGGGAGCAGATCGGCGACGCCCTCGGGGTGTCGCGTCAGTCGGTGCACGCGAAGTACGGAAAGTGAGGCCCCCGATGCCGGAGAACACCGCTCACGCCCGGTTCAAGCTCGTCATGGAGCAGGCGGGCGAGGAGGCCGCCCGGCGCGGCGACCGCCGGATCGGCACCGATCACCTGCTGCTCGCGCTGCTCCGCGACGAGTCCGCCCAGCCCGCCCGCGCCCTCGGCGTCACCCTCGCCGAGGGGCACGCGGCCCTCGAAGCGCTCGACCGGGCCGCCCTCGGCTCGCTCGGCATCCACCTCGACATCCCCCTCGCCCCGCCGCCGGTCCGCGGCCGGCGGCGTATCACCCTCAATTCGGCCGCCCGCGCGACCGTCGTCGCCGCCAAGCGCGAGGCCGAGCGCGAGCGGCGCGGACGCCGTATCGAGCCCCGCCATCTGCTGCTCGCGCTCCTGCCCGCCCCGCACCCCGACCCCGCCGCGACGCTGCTCAGCGCCCTGGACCTTGACCCGGCCACCGTCCGCGAACGCCTGGCGGGCTGCTGAGCCCACCGCCGCCGGGCGGTCCTACGCCTCCGCCGGAGCCAGATCGTGCGGCGCGATGCCCAGGACCCGGTGGAGTTCGCGCTCGCCGAGCGCCGTGACCTTCACCGCGCGGCCGGTGCCGATACGGGTGGCCCAGGCGCGGGTGAGGACGAGGCGGCAGAGTTCGGCGCCCGCGGTGCCGCCCAGGTGGGGGCGCCGCTCGGTCCAGTCGAGACAGGGACGGGCCAGCGGGCGGCGGGACGAGGGCGGCCCGGACAGATCCGCGCCGAGGCCGGTGAACCAGGCCACGCCGTCGTCGGTGAGGGCGAAGCCGGTGTCCTGCCGGAGCAGGCCGTTGCCGGTCAGCGCGTCGGTGAGGGCCACGCCCAGCCGGCCGGCGAGGTGGTCGTAGCACGTACGGCCGCGCGCCATCGCCCGGCCCGCGCTGTGCGCCCGCAGCCCGGCGCCGGTGGTCCGGGGTACGGCGACAGCCACCCGTTCCGCCATGTCCTCGACGAATCGGGCCGCTTCGGGGCCGGCCAGGCGTACGTAACGGTGCCGCCCCTGGTGTTCGCGGACCAGCAGCCCGCCGTCGACCAGGCGGGTCAGGTGCTCGCTCATGGTGGACGGCGCGACCCCGCAGTGCCGGGCCAGCTCCCCGCTGGTCCAGGCCCGCTTGTCCAGCAGCGCCAGGCAGACCGCGGCCCTGGTCTCGTCGGCCAGGAGCGCGGCGAGGGCCGCGAGCCGGGGGACGGCGGGGTCGGCGAGCGCGGGCGTACGGGGGTCGCCGGTCCTCGGCGCCCCCAGGGTCCTGGTGCGGGTGGCCATGTCCCCATCCTCGCCCCGCGACGTTTCGGCGGCCACCGAAAGGCCGGGGGCGGGAGGGCGCGGGGTCCGAGGCGCTACGGGGACGGGCGTCGGCACGGGGACGGGGGTGGATACGGGGTTGGGCGTCAGTACGGGGACGGGCCTCGGTGCGGGTTCGACCGTCGGTACGGGAACGGGCGTCGGTACGGGGACGGGCGTCGGCGGGAACCGTCCTTCGGCCCCGAGCCCGGACCCGCGCAACGGACGGCGGGCCCGGGCCGGTTGGACCGGGCTGCTCGTGTGACGAGGCGTCAGCCGGTGGGCGCGGCCACGTCGATGAGCACCTTGCCGATGACGCTGTCCTCCACCGCCTGGTGGGCTCGGGCGGTCTCGGCGAGCGGGAAGCGGTGGAAGGGCAGCCCGGCGTCGGGGCCCGCGTGGAGGGCGTCGTCGGCGACGGCGGCCGTGACCGCCGCGACGGCGTGGGCCTTGGCGGCGGGCGGGACCGTGTAGACCAGGACGCCCTGCCAGCGGAGGTTGAGCGCCATGGAGGGGCGGACCGGCACGGTGGCCGAGGCGTCGTCGTCGGCGTAGAAGGCGATGACGGCGTCGGGGGCGGCGACGGCCCGGTCGAGGGCGGCGTTGGCGGCCGGGGCGACCTCGACCACGATGTCGACGCCGTCCGGGGCGATCCGGCGGATCTCGGCGGCGGCGTCCTGGGCGCGGTAGTCCACGACGTGATGGGCTCCCGCGGCCCGCGCGAGGTCGCCCTTGGCGGGTCCGCTGACCGTGCTGACGACGGTGGCCCCGGCCCAGCGGGCGAGCTGGATCGCGGCGTTGCCGACGGCGCCCGCGCCGCCCGCGACCAGGACCGTACATCCGTCGAGGGCGCCGGGGGCGAGGCGCTCGGGGCCGCCGTCCGCGACGGTGAGGGCGCGGTGCGCGGTGAGGGCGGGGATGCCGAGGCTCGCGCCGAGGTCGAAGGACGCGTGGTCGGGCAGGGCGACGGCCTGGCCCGCGGGCAGCGCCACGTACTCCTGCGCGGTGCCGTCCGCGCGGCCGTACGCGGCCTCCCAGATCCAGACGCGCTCGCCGATCCGCGTCTCGGGGACGCCGGAGCCGACCGCGTCGATGACGCCGGAGCCGTCCTGGTTCGGCACCTGCGCCGAGGCGGGGGCGGTGTTGCGCCGCGACTTCCAGTCCGTCGGGTTGACGCCGGAGACGTGGACGCGGACCCGTACCTCGCCGGGTCCCGGCTCCGGGACCGGGCGCTCGGTGAGCGTGAGGACGTCGGGGCCGCCGTTGCTGGTGTAAGTGATCGCCTTCATGCCGCGTACAAGTGACGTGCCCGCCCGTTTCTTCCCCGTGGCCGGAATCCACTGGTCCATTTGATCCGCCCGCCGCGTAAATCCCGGTGCCCGCCGGGCCGCCGGGTGATCCTTGGCCGCAAAGCACCGGCCAGGCCGACCCTGGCCGGGACCACCGGCCGGGCTGCCCCCTGGCCGCGGCTATGAGGCGGCCGGGACTTCCCCGGCCGCGACCACCGGCACGACCTGGAGCGCCCATGACCACTCCGGATTCCCCCGTCGACCGCACCGGCACCTTCTACGAGGCGGTCGGCGGCAGTGACGCCCTGCGCCGCCTCATCGACAGCTTCTACGAGCAGGTCCTCGTCGATCCGCTCCTCGCCCCGGTCTTCGTGCACTTCACCCGGGCCCATGTCGACCATGTCGTCGTCTGGCTCACGGAGGTCTTCGGCGGCCCCGCCGAGTACACCGCCCGCCTCGGCGGCCACCAGGCCCTGCTCTCCCAGCACCTGGACCTGCGGATCACCGAGGAACAGCGGGCGCGCTGGGTGGAGTTGATGCTCGCGACCGCCGTGAAGGAGCTGCCCGCCGACGCGTTGCTGCGGCAGCGCTTCACCGAGTACATCGAGTGGGGCACGCGGATCGCCATGTCGGTCTCCCACCAGGAGAGTTCCGATCTCGGCGACCCCGGTCCCGTACCGCACTGGGGCTGGGACGGGCTGGCGCGGTAGCCCGGGTATTCCGTGAGTAAAAATTCGTCGCCGCCGGCTCCGGCGGGCATATTCGGAATAGCCCCGTCCGAAATTCTCCCCGGCGGGAATCGGCAGGTGGACGTTTGCGCATTCACCGCTCAACCCCTTTACGGGGCGGCCGAGTTCGGAGTCGTAGCCCTTTTGGGCAGCTGTTCGCCCGGCGAGCGCGCTTGTTATGGTGCCGGGCATGAAAACCTCCGAAACGCTGACACCGTTACTGCTCGATCATTTCGGCCAGAACCAGCACGAGGAGAACGTCGAGCTGCGCGCGCTCGGCCCGGTGGCGCTGGTGGAACTGCCCGGCGGGGTACCGGCCTGGGCCGTCACGCACCACGAGACGCTGCGGCAACTGCTGGTCGACCCGCGGGTGTCGAAGGACCCGCGGCAGTGGCCGCGCAACACCGAGGGGCGGCTGCCCGAGGACTGGCCGCTGCTGAACTTCGTCAGCCTCCCCGGGATACTCACGCGGGACGGCGCCGAGCACCGGCGGCTGCGCGCGCTCGCGGGTCAGGCGATGACGCCCCGCCGAACCGCCGCGCTGCGCCAGCGGATCGAGGAGCTGGCGCACCGCCTGTTGGACGAAGCGGCCGCGCGCGGCGACGAGTTCGACCTGCGCGAGGATTACGCGCTCCCGCTGCCGGTCAAGGTGATCGCCGAACTGCTGGGCCTGCCGCCGATGGACGGCGAGCGGCTGCGTACGCTCTCCGACGCCGTGCTCAGCAGCCACCCCGCGGCCAAGGGCAACCAGACGCAGGAGGCCCAGGACCAGCTCCTGGTCCTGCTCGCCGAGGCGGCACAGGCCAAGCGCGAGAGCCCCGGCGACGACCTGACCAGCGCGCTGATCGCCGCCAGCGAGGAAGGCGACCGGCTGAGCGAGGACGAGGTCGTGGTCATCATGCTCACCGTGCTGGTGGGCGGCCACGAGACCACCGTCAACCTGATCACCAACGCGGTCAGGGCGCTGCTCGCCAACCCGGGACAACTGGCACGGGCCCGGTCCGGCGAGGTCTCCTGGGGCTCCGTCATCGAGGAAGTCGTGCGTTACGACTGCCCGGTCGGCCACTTCCCGCTGCGCTACGCCCTCGAGGACATCCCGGTCGGAGACGTGGTGATCCGGCGCGGCGAGGCCATGCTCGCCTCCTACGCCGCGGCCGGCCGTGACGACCAGCAGTTCCCCGACGCCGACAGCTTCGACGTCGCGCGCCCCAATTCCCGCCAGCTCTCCTTCGGTAACGGCCAGCACTTCTGCATTGGCGCCGGACTGGCGCGGCTGGAGGGCGAGATCGCGTTGAGCGTCCTGTTCGAGCACTTCCCGAAACTGCGGTTGTCACGGCCGTCGGGGTGCCCGGTGCGGTCGTTCATCATCAACAGCGCCAGCGAACTGTGGGTTTCCGGTTCGGGCTCGGGTTCTTGACTCCGGTTCCAGCTCGGGTTCTTAACTTGTCGTTTATCCGTTTGTAGCGGTTCGTCGTGGCTTGGTGCCCTTCTTGTGATGGGCGGGCCGGGCGTACGCCTCGCCGGTGGCCAGGACTCTTCCCACCTCGTAGCGAGTGGCGGGCCGCTGATTCTTCGACCCGGGCGGCCGGCCCGGGCCGGGGCGGGTGGGTTTCGGTGCACGCGCTGGTGAGGGTGCCTTCGTGTGGAGGTTCCTGAACCCTCGGCGGACGCGGGCGGGGGTGAGTTTGTTCGGTTCCGCCGGCCGCTCCCAGGGCCGTCGAAGGTCGGCGACCAGCGGTCGGGCGAGGCGGAGCTGGGTGTGCACGGCGACGACGAGCCAGGTCCAACGATCAGCCGCCGTCGAGTCGCGGAGGCGGGGCCGGGTCCAGCCGAGAGTCTGCTTGAGCAGGCGGAACGTGTGCTCCAGGTCGAACCTGCGTAGGAACGACTGCCAGCAGAGGTCCACGTCGGCCGGGCTCGCACCGGTGCGCGACCACCACAGCCGGACTGGCCGGTTCACCCCACGGCTGGGCAGCTTCTCGACGGCCAGGCGGATCACCATGCCCTCGATGACTGGCAGCGGCCCGTCGTGCTCCAGCCGGGCCGCGCGGCGGGTCAGCCGGGGGTGGAGCCGGTCCCACGCCTGGGCGACGGCGGTGCCGTAGCGGCGGTTTCGGTGGTGGTGACCGCCTGCTCGTCGCCCCAGGTGGCGGGGTCGCCGAATACGAACTCCCCGCCGTGCTTGGGCGGGCGGCCCCCGGCCAGATCGGCGCCGGGCTCCAGTCGCACCGCGTCCAGGACGGCCGTCCACGAGGTGCGGCCGGTCTCCAGCGCGACGACGAACGAGTAGGGCCAGCCGGGGATCATCTGGTGCTTGGCGTCGCCGCGGCCGTAGGTGTGGCAGAACGACCGTCCGGGCAGGTGGCGGCGTCCGGCCGCAGCCACGGTGAGACGTCCACAGCGAGCACCAGGCGGCCGTCGGCGGCGCGCGGCAGCGGCAGGCCGGCCAGCGCGGTCCGCAGCCGGCCGACGTCCAGGCAGCCCCGGTTCAGCGCGCCGTACAGGGCGCCGTGTCCGCGCCGGTGCTCGGGCGCGAGCGCCAGGTCCACCAGCGTCCTCACCGGCCCGTAGGTGCACAGCACCGCGTCGGCGAGCTCGAACAGCGCGTCGCGCCGCCCGGTCAGGCAGTCGTAGAAGCCCCCCCGGAAGCGGGACAGCTCCGCGAACTGATCGCACCGCCCGCCCTCTTGCACCACACCCACCAGCACAGCCTTCGCGTCAAGTCCTCTTCCTCTTGGTCGAGTTCAGGATCACGTAGAGGCCGTATCGCCGTCCCCTGAGACACCCGGAGGAGTGATCATCTGGTCCGCCTGTCGAAGCCAACGCAGGCGGGGGTCTGCTTCCGGCGTCAGGATTGCGGGGCCCATGGGTCGTCGTGCTCCAGCTGATCAGGGTGTTCGGGGTGAAGCATCTCTCGGACGCAGCGCCGCAGTCCCGTCTCGTTCGATCCGCTGGCGGCAGCCATCCAAGGCAGGTCGTCCATGGCGCGGGCGCGCTCATTGGTGGCGAGTTGGTCGACGGCTGAGCGCAGGTCGTCGGGGGCGGGTTCGTCGGTGAGGCAGAGCCAGCCGATCGCGGCGGCCAGCCGGGCCTCGGACGCTTGCGTTCGGTCCCCCCAGCGCTCGCGCATCCACACGGTGGTCGGCGGATGGGGTTGGGTGCGGGTGGCTTCGGCTGTGGCGAAGACCAGGGCGGCGTGGACGATCGGGTCCTGCTCGGCGTCGAGCCGGTCGCGGAAGGCTGCACGGACCGCGTGATCCAGGTCGGTGGCGGCGGCCAGTGCGTAGGCGGCGCGGATCCGGATCGCAGGGTCGGGGTCGTGCAGAAGAGGCTTCAGGAGGGTGGCGTCGGCGGTGATCGCGGCCCGAGCGGCGGCAACCGACCAGCCCGCCGGGTAGCCGGTCACCTCGACGCCGTAGTCGTCGTAGAGGCGGTCGTTCTGGGGATCGGCGCGGTGGAGCAGCAGCTCGCCGCGGGTGGCGACGCCGAAGTAGCGGGCGCGAGCTGGAGAGGAGACTTCGGCGAGCGTGTCGGCACGGCAAGGGTGGTGGGTATCGGCAGCGATCCGGATCAGGAACGGCACGGCAAGCACGGCGGCCGCCCGCATGTCGTTGGCGCACATCCCACTCACAACACCCGTTCCGGCGCGAACGGGCGAGCCGCCGGTGTGGAGCAGCTGAATGGCCTCCCTGACGTGATCCCCCCGCGGAAAGTTCTCCCAGGGGACTTCGTCGAGCAAGAATCCGTCCTTGACCTCGGGCCGTACGGCGGCCACCACCGCACGTACATCGAACGGCCCGCCCACGAACGAGGACAGGTCTGCCCCGCCCGTCAAAGCCCGGCACATCGCGAACGTTGGATCGGTTCGCCACTCGCCCACGTCACATCACCCCACCCCTGAGTCCGATCGGAGTAGATCATGCCCGAGCGGACCGACATCGCTGTCGAGACACATCTCTCGCACGGCAGGGGTGAACGCGAGGCCGCGCGGACGCGTGATCGTCAGGCTCGTCTGTTCGAAGCTGGACGTTAAACGCCAAGCTTGACTCCGGTTCCAGCTCGGACTCCGACTCCGGCGAATGGGCCGTCATTCTCTCGGCTCCGCTGACGCCTTCGGTGGACACGAGGGTTCACCGCTGCTCGTAAACTGAAGGCGTGGCATTCATGAGCACCCCGCACCACTGCTTCCCGTGACCGGGAGCCTTCGAGGGCGATGCCGGACGGCGTCGCCCTCCTCGGCGTGCCCATAACGCCGCCTTCTGGCTCGTTCCGCCCGCGGAGCGGGAATCCGGGCGCGCGCGGGCGCGGTCCCTTCACTTCACCGTTGCCAGGAGTGCTCTCCATGCCCGTGCCGCTTCCGCCTGCCCTCGCACAGATCCTCGATGTCCTGCGCTGCCCGATCTGCCGCGGCCCCCTCCGGCCGGACCGGGGCGCGTTGCGCTGCCCCGCGGGCCACACCTTCGACCTCGCCCGCCACGGCTACGTCGGCCTGCTGACCGGCACCCGCGCCGTCAGCGCCGACGACGCCGCCATGGCACAGGCCCGCGCCCGCTTCCTGGCCACCGGCGCCTACCTCCCCATCCGGCACGCCGTGGCCCGGCTGGCCGCCGACGCCGGGCCGGGCACCGTCCTGGACGTCGGCTGCGGCACGGGCTACTACCTGGCCGGCGTGCTCGCCCGGCTCACCGACGCCCGCGGCCTGGGGCTCGACGCCTCGGTACGCGCCCTGCGCTCGGCCGCCCGCGCCCACGAACGAGCCGCCGCGGCGAGCTGGGACGCCTCCCGCCGCTTCCCGGTCGCCGACCGCGCGGCCGACCTCGTACTGAACGTCTTCGCGCCCCGCAACCCGGCCGAATTCCGCCGGGTCCTGCGCCCGACGGGCCGCCTGATCGTCGTCCGTCCGACCGACCGCCACCTGGCCGAACTGCGGCACCGCGTACGGGCCATGGTCACCGTCGACCCCGCCAAGGAACAGCGCCTGCACCACGCCCTCGACCCCCACTTCATGGCTGCCAGGACCGAGCGGGTCGACTACCTCGCCCCGCTCACCGGGTCCGACGCCCTGGACCTGGTGGGCATGTCACCGAGCGCCCGCCACGTGAGCCGCGCGGACGCCGGGAGCGGCCCGCTGCCAGGTCACGTGACCGTCTCCGTCCTGGCCACCGCCTACCGGCCGCGGTGACCGTCCGGCGGCGGAGTCGGCGCTGGCCTAGGACCTGTCCAGGGCCGACTCCGCCGCCGCCAGGATCTCGGTGACGCGCAGGCCGAAGCGGGCGTCGCAGGCGTGCGGAGTGCCGGAGGTGAGCGCGGTGATGGCGTGGGCCAGGGAAGCCGTCGCCTCACCCGCGACGCCGTCGGGGTAGGTCACGACGCCCTGGTCGCCGCGCAGTTCGATGACCACGCCCGCGGCGGCCGGCGGCGCGGTCAGCGTGAGGGTGGAGGTGCTGGAGGCACCGGATTCGTGACGGAGCGTCAAATGTACGGTGTCGCCGGGGCCGTTGGCCGCGGTGACGGCGGTGACGTCCCCGAGTACGGGCAGCAGGACGGACAGCGCGTGCGGGCCGACGTCCCACAGGCCGCCCTTCTCCCGCCGCCACGGCGAGTCCGCGAAGGGGTTCTCGTCTCCGGTGAAGACGGCGCTGTACCAGTCCGCGCGGCCGGTGTACCACTCGCCGCGCGCCGCCTGCTCCTCGATCCACCCGGCTGTCGCCGGGTCGAAGCGCAGGGTGAAGAAGACCACCGACCCGACTCCGGCCGCCGTGACGGCCTCGGCCACCGCCTTCGCGTCCTCCACGGTCGTCGCCACCGGCTTGTCCAGCAGCACGTGGCGGCCCGCGCGGGCCGCCGCCACCGCCAACGGCGCCTGCAAATGCGGCGGCAGCGCGACCGCCACCGCGTCCACATCCGCGATCAGCGCCTCCGCGTCCCCGTACGCCCGCGCACCGAACTGCGCCGCCACCTCAGCCGCCGCCTCCGGCCTCCGGCCCCAGACCCCGACGAATTCCACCTCCGGGTGGGCGGCGAGAGCGGGTCCATGGGCGAGCCGGGCCCAGGGGCCGGTGCCGAGAAGTCCGAAGCGCATGGTCATGACGCCGAGCCTACCGGCGTCCCGCCCGGTCACGGCTACCCGGCGGGGTCCGCCGCCAGGGTGCGGCTGCGCGAGGGGGGCTGGGCTCCTGGGGTGCGCTTGCGTGAGGTGGGTTCGCCCTTACGGCACCGCTGCGCGGTGGGGTTCGCCGCTGAGTGCGGCTGCGCGAGGGGGCTGGGCTCCTGGGATGCCCCTGCGCGGGGGCTGCGCCCCTCCGGTACCGCTGCGCGGTGGGGTTCGCCGCCAGGTCACCGCCACGCGCCGGGGTTCGCTGCACGGGTGACCCTGCGCGGGGGGCTGCGCCCCTCCGGTACCGCTGCGCAGGTGGGGTTCGCCGGTAGCCAGCGAGCCGAAGGCGGCGCCGGTGTTGAAAGGGAGAACGCGCACAGCGACCGAGGAACGAGCGAACGAGCACGATCGACCGTCGACACCGGATCTAAGCCGCCGGAGGCGAGAGGGCGGCAAAAAAAGGGGATCGCGGTGAGCTGACACAAGAGGGCTCGCACGCACGGTGAGGATGCGCGAGGCGGTTCCCCGCACGGTGGGCTCACGCAGGACGGCTCACACGCACGTGTTCGCCGTGGGTGGGTCCGTCTCGCGTGAGGTCGCCGTGGGGTGCCTGCCCCCCCGGGGTCAGTTGACCGTGGTGGGTGCCGACTCGTACCAGTTCACCGTCGTGCGAACCGCCTCGCGCAATCTCACCCTGCGGGGGAGCCGTCCTTTCTATGCGCACCCCGATCCCCTTTTTTTGCCGCCCTTCCGCCTCCGGGCGCTTAGACCCGGTGTCGACAGTCGATCGTGCTCGTTCCCTCGTTCCTCGGTCACTGTGCGCGTTCTCCTTTTCAACACCGGCGCGCCCTTCGGCTCCATGGCTACCGGCGAACCCACCTCGCGCAAACGTGGCCCAAGGGCTCAGCCCCACGCACAAACACACCCCAGCGGTGAACCCCACCTGCGCAGCGGGGCCGCAGGGGCGCAGCCCCTCGTGTAAACGCACCCCAGCGGCGAAGCCCACCGCGCAGCGGTGACAGGCGGGGCTCCTGGGGCGTTGCCGCTGGTCACGTAGGGGCGTTCACAGTGGGTTAACACGGGGGCAACAGTCGGGAAAAGGGATTTTGCGACGCTGCGGGTGGCTCGATCAGCGCAGCTCGGCCAGCACCCGCGAAGACTGTTCGTTAAGGATGGCGTCCCGTGACCTACAAGGCTGAGTACATCTGGATAGACGGCACCCTGCCGACCGCGAAGCTGCGTTCCAAGACGCGCATCCTGGCCGACGGCGCCGAGCTCCCGATCTGGGGCTTCGACGGTTCCAGCACCAACCAGGCGGAGGGCCACGCGTCCGACCGCGTACTCAAGCCGGTCTCCTCGTTCCCCGACCCGATCCGCGGCGGGGACGACGTCCTGGTGATGTGCGAGGTCTTCAACATCGACGGGACGCCACACGAGTCCAACACGCGGGCCGCGCTGCGCGAGGTGGCGGAGAAGTTCGCGGCGCAGGAGTCGCTGTTCGGCATCGAGCAGGAGTACACGTTCTTCCAGGGCTCGCGTCCGCTCGGGTTCCCCGAGGGCGGGTACCCGGCGCCGCAGGGCGGTTACTACTGCGGGGTCGGCGCGGACGAGATCTTCGGCCGTCCGGTGGTCGAGAAGCACCTGGAGAACTGCCTGGCCGCGGGCCTGGGCATCTCGGGGATCAACGCCGAGGTCATGCCGGGGCAGTGGGAGTTCCAGGTCGGGCCGCTGAGCCCGCTGGAGGTCTCCGACCACCTGTGGGTGGCGCGCTGGCTGCTGTACCGCACGGCGGAGGACTTCGGCGTCTCGGCGACGCTGGACCCGAAGCCCGCCAAGGGCGACTGGAACGGCGCGGGCGCGCACACGAACTTCTCCACCAAGGCGATGCGCGAGGGCTACGAGGCGATCATCGAGGCCGCCGAGTCGCTGGGCCGCGACGACAAGCCGCTGGAGCACATCAAGAACTACGGCGTCGGCGTCGAGGCGCGGCTGACCGGCGCGCACGAGACCGCTCCGTGGAACGAGTACAGCTACGGCGTCTCCAACCGCGGCGCGTCGGTGCGTATCCCGTGGCAGGTCGAGGTGGACCAGAAGGGCTACATCGAGGACCGCCGCCCGAACGCGAACATGGACCCGTACGTGGTGACCCGGCTCATGGTGGACACGTGCGGTACGGCGCTGGAGAAGGCCGGACTGGTCTGACCTGCGTCAACTCCGTTGTACAGGGCGCCCGTCACGGTCAGGTGACGGGCGCCCCGGCGCGTCGGGACCGCCGCGCGCGAGCGGTATCTCGTGACCATCGGATGATCCACTCGTTTGACGGGGCGTGAACACGCGCTCAGCAGAAAGCGATTCCGCCGATGACGAGCCCGGCCCGGTCGCTGTGGAAGAGGCGGAGGCGGCGCTCGTCGAGCACTACCCGCGCCTGGTACGGCTGGCGTATCTGGCGCTGCCCACCGCGCTCGGCACGCATCGCAGAGTGCTGACCGCGCACCGCCTGGTGCAGCGGTCGCTGCCGCGCGACCGGCGGTATCCGCCGGGGACGGCGGGTGCGACGGACGGGCCGCGCGGTGAGGCGTACGCGCTGCTGCGGCACGAGGTGTTGCGCGAGGCGCTGGCCTACGGGCGGCACGGCGGCGGCCGTTGGGGCTGGCGGGAGCGTGTGCGTACGGCCGCCGCCGGTGGTACGGCGCTGCCGCAGGTCGTCGGCTTGCGGCTGCATCCGCGGGCGGGCGGCAGCGAGGAGTTGGCGCTGGACCGGGCGCTGGCGGAGTTGGCGCCCGAGGCACGGGCGGCGTTCGCGCTGCGCGGGGTCGAGGAGTTGGCCGACGCCGAGGTGCTAGCAGTGCTGAGGGCCGCGGGCGCGGCCGATCCGCGCGGCGCGATGCGGGCTGCGGCGGCCGTCAAGGGCGGCCAACACCTGCTGACGGCCGGTGAGTTCGATCCCTGCACGCTCCAGGTGGGGCCGACCGACCTGCTGCGGCGCAGGCAGCGCAGGCGCGCGGGGCTGGTGACCGGGGCGGCCGTCGCGTTGGCCGCCGTGCTGGTCTCCGGCTGGGCGGTGTGGGGCAGCGGCGGCGACGGCGGTACGGCGTCGTACGCGGCGCCGGGCTCTCCCGCGTCCGGTGCGGGGGACGCGGCCCGCGCGCTCGATCCGGCCGCTCTCGTACGGCCGGACGCGGCGCTGTGGGCGTCGACCGCGCGGATGGACTTCACGGCGTGGCCCGCGCGCGGCGGCCGGGCCGACGACAAGGCGCTGCTCGGCCGGGCGCTCGCGGTGTGGGCGCGCCCCGGCGCGGACGTGGACGTCTCCTCGACGCCCGGCACTCCGCGCAACGCCCCCGCCCAGCCGCCGCAGTTGCTCTTCGCGGGGAATGTCGACGCGGCGGCGGTGGTGATCTTCTACGACGGTCTGCGGATCGTCCGTTACGCGCAGCCGCGCAGCGGTTCGGGGCGCGCCGCGCTGGACTTCGCGCAGGTGCAGGACGCCGATGTGACGACGGCGGCGGCCGTCGTGGTCGACCGGGTGGACGGCAACACCCGTTTCCTGACCGCCCCGTGGATCGCGGACGCGCAGACCCGCGATCTGATGCGGCCCAACGTCCTCGGCGCGCCGCTGCACCGCGACGCGGACGGGGTGACCGATCCGGTACGGATGCCGGGCGCGGGGGCCGCCGCGGGTGCGTGCGGCAGTGCCTGGCCGGTGGTGCAGCTCAAGTCGTCCTCGAGGATCGTGGAGAGCCACACCTTCCTGCTGACCGACCTCGGCGACCTGTCGCCGGTCCACCTCACGTACACCCCGCCTCCGGGCGGCGGTGTCCCGGCGCGGCAGCCGCGTGAGGCCACCGGGGCTCAGGCACTGGTCAGTTGGGCGCACAACGCCTGCTATCTGGGCGAGTTGCGCGGGCAGGGCGTGAAGGCCGTCAACAACTGGGAGTTCGCCCGTACCCCGCTGCCCGAGGGCGGCGGCGAGGCGTCCTGGACCTGCGCCCGCGCCGACACCTGGCGCGGGCCGGGGCAGGCCACCGTGACCTTCGTCCCGCCGTCCTCCCCCGCCGCCGCGCCCGGCACCGTCGCCGGCCGGCAGACCGACGGCAACGCGTGCAGCCGCTTCGGCCAGCACGTCATGGCGGGCGTCATGTGGCAGTCCCCCCGCTCCCACTGGTACCTCGTCGCCGCGGGCAGCCGCGACGTCACCCGGATCACCGCCACCGCGGGCGTCCACGCCTCCGCCGACGGCCCCTACCTCTCCACCCGCGCCCCCCGCGGCACTCGCGCCACCCTCACCGCCCACCTCACCACCGGCGCCACCCTGACCCCACTCCCCGCCTCGTAACGCCCGGGGCCGCCGGAACTATTCGTGGGCCGGTTGGGGGGTGGGGGCCGGGGTGGGGACGGTGAGGCGCATGCGGACGTGGTCGCCAGTGCGGCCGTCTTCCTGCCAGCCCTGGTGGGTGTAGAAGGCGCGGGCGCGGGCGTTGGGGGCGAAGACCTCCAGGCGGGCGGTGGTGAGGCCCGCGGCCTGCCAGACGGCGACGCAGGCGCGGTGCAGGGCGGTGCCGGTGCCGGTGCGCCAGACGGAGGGGTCGATGTGGAAGTGGAAGAGGGTGTCCTCGTCGTGCCGGGCGGCGAGCACGGCGAAGCCGACCACCCGGTCGTCCCTGACCGCGCACAGCACGGTCCGGTCGTCCGAGGAGATGGCCCTGGCCGTCCCCACGCGCTGTCGTTCCAGCTCCGCGGGGCCGCTGTACTCCTCGGCCGGGAGGTGGCCCGCGTAGTAGCTGGCGCGGGCGCGGGCGTGGATGTCCGATATCGCGCTCAGGTCTTCGGGCGTGGCAGGGCGGACCCTGATGTGCGGGGAGCTCATATGGGCGTGGACGCATCCAGGGCAACATTGGTTCCCTCCGGCGTACGACCCGGCCGTAAAACTTGACGCGCCAAGGGGAGCCCGCGGTTCCCGCCGTCCGCGATTCAGTGCGGAAACGGCCGGATCGCGGGCTCCCCTCACAGGCGCCCGACGGTCCTCAGCGACCGGTCCTGAACACCGCCACCGTCCGCCCCGGCACGGTGAAGGTCCCGGTCCCCGCCGCGTACGTCGAGGTCCTGACGACCGGGTCGGTCCCGGCCGCCTGCACCGGGTGCAGGGCGTACGAGGTTCCGCGCGCCGCCTCCACCCGCTGCTTCTGCGTCGTCGGCGTCGCGTTGAAGACGATCACCAGGTCGCCGGCCTTCATGGTGATGACGCCGGGCGTCTCGTCGGGGCCCGACAGCGGGAAGGAGACCTGCTGTTGGACCTGGGCCGCGGTGCCGAGCCGGAAGGCGGGCTCGGCGGTGCGGATCCGCAGCAGATCCTGGTACGCGGCGGAGGCCGCGGTGATCTGCGCGCAGCCGGGGCTGAGCTGGGGCTGCGTCAACAGCGGCTTGGCGTAAGGCCACTTGGCCTGGTTGTCGGCCGCGGGCGGAAGTCCCCGGCCGAAGCCGGTGCCGTCGGCGCACTGCCAGTGGATCGCGTTGAACCAGTCCCCGGAGTCGAAGGAGTTGCGGTCGAGGGACTTGGAGCGCAGCAGGTCCGAGCCCGCCTGGTAGAGCGCGGGCCCCTGGGAGAGCGCGGCGGTGGCCTCGGCGACGACCTGCATACGGGCGCGGTCGGCGGCCGAGGTGCCGACGGGGAGCTTGAAGGCGAGGGCGTCGTAGAGGGATTCGTTGTCGTGGGCGTCGACATAGGCGAGGGCGTCGCCCGGCGCGTCGGCGTATCCGGCGGGTGCGCCGTTGTAGTCGATCTCGGCTCCGGTGACCCGCCTGCCCGCCGAGTCGGTGAAGCCGAACTCCTTGAGGTTGCCGGTGAGTCCGACCTTGATGAGGTCCTGGTAGTGCAGCAGCCGGGCCTTCTGCTCGGCTGGCGTGCCGTTGTTCACCGAGGAGTTGGGGTCGGTGTAGAGGCCGGAGGCGAAGCCCTGCACGCCGGGGTCCTCGTCGAACGGACTGCCGCCGCGTACGGCGTCGCGCGCCCGGTCGGAGAAGGTCGCGATGCCGGTGCCCGCCATGTTGGCCTGGGTGGCCTGGACGAAGCGGGCGTCGTCGGCGACCTCGCCGAAGTTCCAGCCCTCCCCGTAGAGGATGATCTTCTTCCCGTCCACGCCGTCGTGACCGGGCGTCAGCGCGTCCAGCGCCTTGCGGACGGCGAGGATGTTCGCCTTGGGGTGGTGGCCCATCAGGTCGAAGCGGAAGCCGTCGACCTTGTACTCCTTGGCCCACGTGACGATCGAGTCCACGACGAGCTTGCCCATCATGGTGTTCTCGGGCGCGGTGTTGGCGCAGCAGGTGGAGGTGGCGACCGAGCCGTCCGGCATCAGCCGCTGGTAGTAGCCGGGCACGATCTTGTCGAGGACGGAGGTGTCGGCCTGGCCCGCCGCCGAGGTGTGGTTGTAGACGACGTCCATGACCACGCGCAGGCCCGCGTTGTTGAGGCCCTGCACCATCTGCCGGAATTCCGTGGTGCGCTGCGGCCCGTCGGGGTTCTTGGCGTAGGAGCCCTCGGGCACGGTGAAGTGGTACGGGTCGTAACCCCAGTTGTAGGCGTCCTTCGCCGCCGCCGCGGTCACGCACGCCTGCTGCCGCTCGCTGTCGGGCGCGTACGAGGCCAGGTCGCAGGCGGGCTTCGCCTGGTCCCGCTCGCGTTCGGGCACCGTCGAGAAGTCGAAGGCGGGCAGCAGGTGGACGTAGTTGACGCCTGCCGCGGCGAGCGCCTTGAGGTGGGTCATGCCCGCGGACGAGGTGTCGGTGAAGGCGGCGTATTTCCCGCGGTCGGCGGCCGGGACGGTGCTGTCGGCCACCGAGAAGTCGCGGATGTGCAGCTCCTGGATCTGCGCCCGGCCGATCGGCGCCGCGGCCGGTTTGGCCTGCCGCTCCCAGCCCTTGGGGGCGAGCTTCGGGTCGTCCAGGTCGACCAGCAGGCTGCGCTTGGAGTCGGTGGTCAGCGCGACCGAGTAGGGGTCGGTGACCTTGTTGACCACGAGCTTTTGGACGCTGGGGGCCCAGACGGTGACGTCGTAGAGATACGTCTTCCCGGTCCACGACCGGCTGCCGGTCACCGACCAGACGCCGCTGGCCTTGTCCCGCCGCATCGGTACGGTCCTGCCGTCGATCTCCACGCTCACCCGGTGCGCGGTCGGCGCCCACAGCGACAGCCGCGGGGTGCCGTGCGTGAAGACCGGGCCGAGGGTGTCCTTCGCGGCGGCGGCGCCGTAGACGGCGTCGAGCACGCCCTGGGTCTGGACACCCGTCGCGGCCAACAGGGCTCCGTTGGCGGCGCGTTGGGTGGCGATGATCTGGCCGCTGAGCGCGTCGGTGGCGCGGGCCCGGTCGCGCGGGTCGATCGTGAAGGCCGAATACCCCTTGAGCTGCGGGTACTTGGCGAGCTGGGCGGCGGTGAGACCGGTCGCGGTCTTCGTCAGCCGCAGCCACTTGCCCTCGCTCGACAGCGCACCGTCCTTGACGGTGATGCCGCCGTCGGGCGCGTAGACGAGCTGCTGGGACGCCGCCGCGGCGGAGGTCTGCCAGGCGACGGTGTCACGGTCGATCCACTGGGCCTGCGACTTGGTGAGGTCCAAGTCAGCTCCTGATCCCTGGGGTTGCGGCAGGAGATACTTTTCCGTGCCGCCGAGCAGCCACACCTCGTGGCCGGTCCCGGTCAGGTCGAGCGACTGGTCGCTGGGCAGGTCCTTCGCGTCGCCGTTGTGCAGGATGTAGCTGAGCGAGGTGGCGCCCGCGGCGAGCGGGACCTCGTACACCGCGCCGTAGGAGTCGATCCGGGCCGGCCTGACGGGCGAGGACCAGTCGGTGGGGGTGGCCGCGCCGGTCCAGACGTGCAGGCCCCAGCCGGTGTAGTCGCCGTCCGCACGGTGGTAGTGCAGGACGGCCTTGCCGGTGTCCTGCGGCGGGTAGGCGCCGTCCGGCGCGGTCGTGGCCACGTCCGGGCTGCCCTGCTTGATCCACACCTCGCCGGTCGCGGTGAGGTCGATCGCGCGGTCGCCGTCGGTGTCCTTGACGCCGTCCTTGTTCACGACGATGAAGCCGACATCGGACGCGCCGGGCTTGAGCTTCACATAGGCGAAGGCGCCGTACGCGTCACGGCCGGTGAAGGCGTGGCCCGCCGGGTACGTGGTGGCCTCGCCGTCGGCGATGTCGCCCCAGGTGTACAGGCCCCAGTCCGCGTAGTCGCCGTCGGTCCGCTGGTAGTGGACCACCGCGTAGTCGTGGCTGATCGCGGTGGGCGGCGGGGTGACCGGGGTCGTACCGGTGCTGGTCGCGGCGGTGGCCGCGGCCGTACGTCCGGCGGCGTCCACCACAACGGCCTTGTAGCGTACGGGCGTTCCGGCCGCCGTCTTCGGGTCGATCGTCTGCGTCACCTTGTACGGGGCGTGGTCGGCAGAACCGAGCACCTGCCACGTGGCGTTGCCGGTCTGGGCGGCGAAGACGACCCGGTTGAGGCCGCCGCCGCTGACGTCGGCCGTCAGCTCGACGGTGCCGGTGGCGCCCGCCTCGGGTGCGGTCAGCGTGATCGTCGGCTTCGCGGTGGGCGCGGGCAGCGCCTTGGCGGCCTGGTAGACCACCGAACTCAGCGCGGGCACCGTCACCTCGAGCGAACCGTCCGCGCCCGTGGTGAGCGTCCCCGTCGTCCCGTACAGCGCCCGGTACGCGGCCTTCGCCGCGCCCGCAGCCGGGATGGTGACCGTCTTCGCGGCCGTCGCGTTGTTGACCGCCACCAGGTAGTCGTCACGCGTCTTCGCGTCCGTGCGGGAGTACGCGTAGACACCGGCCGCCGTGCCGGGCTCCGCGTACCGCTCGGTCTGGACCCCGTCGCGCAGCGCCGGGTGGTCCTTGGTGAGCTTCGACAGCGCGGCGATGGCGCGGTAGAGCGGGTGCGTCGGGTCGTACGCGTCGTCGGCGTGCGTGCGCGCCGTACCGATCTCGTCGTCGTCGAGGTAGTCGGCGACCTGGGAGGCGAACATCGTCTGCCGGGCGTCCTTGTCGCCGCCCGCGCCCGTGAAGCCCTGCTCGTCGCCGTAGTAGACGACGGGGTTGCCGCGGCCGAGGAACATCACCTCATTGGCCAGCCGGTCCCGTCGCACCAGCTCGGCGTCGTCCGCCGCCGGGTTGTCCTGCTTCAGGAAGGAGCCGATCCGGCCCATGTCGTGGTTGCCGAGGAAGGTGACCTGCTCGTACGCGTTGGCCTTGTCCGTCGTGTAGCGGTAGTCCTGGCCGTAGACCCCGGCGAGCTTCGCGGGCGCCGCGCCCTGCGAGGCGTAGGCGCGGGCCGCGTCCTGGAAGGGGAAGTCGAGCGTCGCGTCGAGGCGGCCTTGCGTGACGTACGGCGAGGTGATCGCCGGGTCGGCGGAGTACGTCTCGCCGAACATGAAGAAGTTCGGCCGGCCGTGCCTGGCCGCGTAGTCGTCCAGCGCGGTCGCCCACTGCGTCCAGAACGGCAGGTCGACGTTCTTGACCGTGTCGATCCGGAAGCCGTCGATCGCGAAGTCCTTGACCCACTTCTCGTAGATCCGCTCCATGCCGCTGACGACCTCGGGCCGCTCGGTCCACAGGTCGTCCAGGCCGCTGAAGTCGCCCTGGTCCGCGCTCTCGCCCGCGAAGGTCGAGTCGCCGCGGTTGTGGTACATCGTCGGGTCGTTGAGCCAGGCCGGCACCTTCGCGTTCCTCTGGTCCGCGGGCACGATGGGCGTGCGCGGGAACGACGCGGTCGTGACCTTCGGGAACGTCGCCTTCCCGGCGCCGTTCCCGCCGTCGGCGTAGGTGCTGTCGTCGAAGGGGGTGCCGTCCGCGGCGAGGTACGGGAACGCGCCCTTGGACAGGTAGGTGTACGTGTTCTCCGCGTTGCCGATGACGTCGGCCGTGTGGTTGGTGATCACGTCGAAGAAGATCTTCATGCCCTTGGCGTGCGCCGCGGTGATCAGCCTGCGCAGGTCGTCGTTGGTACCGAAGTGCGGGTCCACCTGGGTGAAGTCCGTGATCCAGTAGCCGTGGTACCCGGCGCTGGCGTCCGTGCCCGTGCCCTGCACCGGCCGGTTCTTGAAGATCGGGGCCATCCAGATCGCGGTGGTGCCCAGGCCCTTGATGTAATCCAGCTTCTGCGTCAGGCCCTTGAGGTCACCGCCCTGGTAGAACCCCTTGTCCGTGGGGTCGTACCCGGTGGTCAGCCTGCCGCCGGTCAGACCGCCCTTGTCGTTGGCCTTGTCCCCGTTGGCGAAGCGGTCCGGCATCACGAAGTAGAACTGCTCCCGCGTGGCGTCGTGCCGCGCGGCCTGCCCGGCGAGCGTCTTGTCCGACGGCGGTGGCGGCGGGGCGGGCACGCCGTGTGCGGACGCGGCCGGTACGGCCAGCGCCACGAGCGCGGCGAGCGCCGTGGCGACGGCGGTGCTTCTGATACGTCTACCGGTCCGCGACCGGTACGCGGGCAGCCTGAACGGCAGGGCCACGGGCGGTTCTCCTTGCGACTACTCCGCCTGACGGCGGAAAGGGGACAGCCTCGCGCCGGGGCCCCACGCGCATGAAAACCCGGTGCAGCTCCGGCATCGGCGCCGGAACGAACTTGACCGGGACCGTATCCCCGCGGGGAGGCTTACAGCAAGACCTTGTAAGGGATTCCAGCATGCGATACGCCGGGTAACGCTCCTCAACTCCCCTTCCG
The DNA here is from genome assembly GCF_042957385.1 of Streptomyces sp. NPDC008079. Taxonomy (NCBI): domain Bacteria; kingdom Bacillati; phylum Actinomycetota; class Actinomycetes; order Kitasatosporales; family Streptomycetaceae; genus Streptomyces; species Streptomyces sp. NPDC008079. Next base: position 127,231 of record NZ_JBIBIC010000002.1, on the reverse strand, counting down.
TACAGGTCTTCCCGCCGTCCGGCACCCCCCGGCCGTCCGCGGTCCGCACCGCGTTCCGCCTCCCCGAGCGGGTGTCGCACGGTGGTAACGCGTTCGTCACATCGGAAGGGTTCTTGCAGAAAGTTGCTTGCAAGGACTTTCGCAAGGGATTGCATCGCTGTTACGTTCCTGCCCAGCCCGAGCAGTGGAGCCAGTCGGATCTGGGCGAACGGGCACTTCCCTCTTCAAGGAGTCAGGTATGCGACGCGGCATATCCGCCGTGGCGATGGCCGCGGCCATCGTTCTCGGGGTGACCGCCTGTGGCGGTAGCAGTGACAGCAAGGATGACAAGGCGTCGGCGGCGAAGGACCCGGCGGCGGTGACCGGGTCGATCACGTACTGGGACACCTCGGACGCGAAGAACGAGGCTCCGACGTACAAGGCGCTGATCGCGGACTTCGAGGCGAAGTACCCGAAGATCAAGGTGAACTACCAGAACGTGGACTTCACCACGGTGGAGCAGAAGTTCAAGGCGGCGGCGCAGAGCGGCAAGGGCGCGCCGGACGTGATCAGGGCGGACGTCGGCCTGATCCCGGAGTACGCGTCGCTGCACTACATCGCGCCGCTGGACGGCACGGCCGCGCTGACGGACGCCGACGACTTCCTGGCGGGGCCGCTGAACACGACGAAGTACGACGGGAAGACCTACGGGGTGCCGTCGGTGACGGACACGCTGGGGCTGCTCTACAACAAGGACATCTTCGCGAAGGCGGGGATCGCGGCGCCGCCGAAGACGTGGGACGAGCTGATCGCGGACTCCAAGACGATCAAGGAGAAGGTGCCGGGGGTCGCGGGCACGTACGTGAACCCGGACTCGTACTTCCTGTTCCCGCTGCTGTTCGGCGAGGGCGCCGACCTGGCGGACCCGGCGGGCAAGAAAATCACGATCAACTCGCCCGAGGCGGTCAAGGCGGTGACCAAGGCCAAGGAGGTCTACGACACCTCCTCGCTGAAGGTCGACTTCGCGAGCGCGTACGACAACATGCAGACGTCCTTCAAGACCGGCAAGGTCGCGATGCTGATCCAGGGCCCCTGGTCGGTCAGCGACGACCTGGCGGGCAGCGCCTTCCAGGGCAAGGAGAGCAACCTGGGGTACGCGCCGGTCCCGGCCGGTTCGACCGGCAAGGCGCTGGCGCCGACCGGCGGTCACGACCTGGCGGTCTACCAGGGCTCGAAGAACCTGGACGCGTCGTACCTGTTCACGCAGTTCATGACCTCCTCCAGCAGCCAGCAGCAGATCGCGCTGAAGAACGGCACGCTGCCGACGCGCACGTCCGCGTACACCGCCGAGGTCACCAAGAACCCGCAGATCGCCGGGTTCAAGCCGATCATGGACACCGCCCGGCCGCGGGTGGCGCTGCCCCAGGTCGGCAGCCTGTTCACGCCGCTCCAGCAGCAGTACATCAAGATCCTTCAGGGTGAGACCTCCGTGAAGGACGGGCTCGACACGGCGGCGAAGGAGTTCGGCAAGCTGCTGCCCGGATTCACCGTCCAGTAGCCCCCTTTTCTCCGGGCCGGCCGGCCGGGGCCCCGCCACCTGAACAGGCGGGGCCCACGCGCCCGGCCGGCCGGTCCGGTCCACTCCTGAACAGCCACAAGACCCGACAGAGCCGAGGAGCGATGACCACCGCCACCATGGACACCCCCGCCCGGGGCAAGGCCCCCCGGCCGGGCCTCAGGACGTCGCTGCGGCGGTCCTGGGACAAGTACTGGTACGCCTGGGTGATGGTCGCCCCGGTGCTCATCGTCATCGGCGTGCTCGTCCTCTACCCGCTGGTGTACGGCATCTACCTGTCGCTCACCAACGCGACCGAGATGAACGTCGCCAAGGACATCGGCCCGGTCCACATCGGCGCCACGTACGACTTCGTGGGCCTGCACAACTACTGGCAGATCATCTCCGGCAAGGACGGCGACTTCTACCCGCGGCTCCAGTGGACGGTCATCTGGACCGTGTCCTGCGTCGCGATCACGTACGCCATCGGCCTCGGCATGGCGATGCTGCTCAACCGCCCGGTGCGCTTCCGCCTCTTCTACCGGCTCGCGCTGATCCTGCCGTGGGCGGTCCCCGCCTTCATCGGCGTCTTCGCCTGGCGGCTGATGTTCAACTCGCAGTACGGCGTCTTCAACGACATCATCACGCACATGGGAATGCCCGCCCAGGACTGGCTGGGCACCCCCTTCGCGCAGAAGATCGCGGTCATCATCGTCAACGTCTGGTGCGGCGTGCCGTTCATGATGGTGGCGACCCTGGGCGGCCTCCAGTCCATACCCAGCGAGCTGTACGAGGCGGCCGAGATGGACGGCGCGACGCCGTTGCAGCGGTTCCTCAACGTGACGCTGCCGGGCCTGCGGCCGGTCACCAGCACGGTGATCCTGCTGAGCACCGTGTGGACGTTCAACATGTTCCCGATCATCTTCCTGCTGCTCGGCAACAACACCACAGGGGACACCGACATCCTGGTGACGTACGCCTACGAGAAGGCGTTCACCGGAGTGTCCGACTATTCGGGCGCCGCGGCCTACGGCATCGTCATCCTCCTCATCCTTGTGGCCTTCTCCACCTTCTACCGCCGCCAGTTGAAGTCCGAGCAGGCATAGGAGCCGGATCACCATGAGTGCCACCACCCACAGCGGCCCGGCCGCCACCGCCCCCGCCGCCCGTACCGGCGCGGCCCCCGGGTCCGCCGCGCGCCGCAAGTACCGCCCGCGCGGCACCCGCAGCCGCGGCGCCTCGCTCGCGCTGCACGCCACCTTGCTGGTGGCGAGCGCCGTCGCGGTCTTCCCCGTGCTGTGGATCGTCTTCATCTCGCTGGGCCCCAGCACCTCGTGGCAGCAGCCCGGCGAGGTCATGCGCCATCTGAGCCTGGGCAACTACCGGTTCGTGCTCTTCCACACCAACTTCCCCAAGTGGTTCCTCAACTCGGTGATCGTGGCCGCGGCCACCACGGTGCTCGGCGTGCTGATCGCCTCCAGCGCCGGATACGCGATCTCCCGGATGAAGTTCCCCGGGCACAAGTCGCTGATGTGGACCTTCCTGATCACGCAGATGTTCCCGGTGGCCGTGCTGATCGTGCCGCTGTACAACCTGATGGCGCAGCTCGACCTCATCGACACCTACCTCGGCCTGGTGCTGGTCTACTGCACGATCTCGGTGCCCTTCTGCGCCTGGATGCTCAAGGGGTACTTCGACACGATCCCGCGCGACATCGACGAGGCGGGCCGGGTGGACGGCCTGACCCCGTTCGGCACCTTCTGGCGGCTGATCGTGCCGCTGGCCCGGCCGGGCCTCGCGGTCACCGCCTTCTACAGCTTCCTCACCGCGTGGGGCGAAGTCGCCTACTCCAGCCAGTTCATGAGCAACAAGCACTCCACGCTGGCGGCGGGCATCCGCACCTTCGCCTCCGACCAGCGCGCCGACTGGGGCAGCATGACCGCCGCCTCGGTCGTGATCGCGATCCCCGCGGGCATCGTCTTCCTGCTCGTCCAGCGCCACCTGGTGGCCGGCCTCACCGCCGGAGGCACCAAGGGCTGAGGCCCGCGAAGGCCCCGCGAGGGCCCGACCGTCCGCACCGCACCACGTACGTAAGCCAGTTGTCGTTCCCCCGCCGCCGAAGGCCCGGAACAATGAAGGAAGCCATGAGCCAGCACCTCACCCACGCGCCCAGCTCCGCCACTGCCGACGCCGCTGGCGACGCCGGGGCGGAGCGCAGAGACTGGTGGCGCGACGCGGTCATCTACCAGGTCTATCCGCGCAGCTTCGCCGACGGCAACGGCGACGGCATGGGCGACCTGCCCGGGATCACCGCCCGGCTGCCGTACCTGCGCGAACTGGGTGTGGACGCGGTGTGGCTGTCGCCGTTCTACGCCTCCCCGCAGGCCGACGCGGGGTACGACGTGGCCGACTACCGGGCCGTCGACCCGATGTTCGGCAGCCTCACCGACGCCGACGACCTGATCAGGGCCGCGCACGCGCTGGGCCTGAAGGTCATCGTGGACCTGGTGCCCAACCACTGCTCGGACCAGCACGAGTGGTTCAAGCGGGCGCTGCACGAGGGACCGGGCTCGCCGCTGCGGGACCGCTTCCACTTCCTGCCCGGCAAGGGCGCGGACGGCGAACTGCCGCCCAACGACTGGGAGTCCATCTTCGGCGGCCCGGCCTGGACCCGTACGCTCAACCCGGACGGCACGCCCGGCGAGTGGTACCTGCACCTGTTCGCGCCCGAGCAGCCCGACTTCAACTGGAACCACCCGGCGGTGCACGACGAGTTCCGCTCCGTGCTGCGCTTCTGGCTGGACCTGGGCACCGACGGCTTCCGGATCGACGTCGCGCACGGCCTGGTGAAGGCCGATGGCCTGCCGGACATCGGGCACGCGGAGCAGCTCACGCTGCTGGGCACGGCGGCGATGCCGTACTTCGACCAGGACGGTGTGCACGAGATCTACCGCGGCTGGCGCCGCATCCTGGACGAGTACGCGGGAGACCGGATCGCGGTCGCCGAGGCGTGGACGCCGACGATCGAGCGGGCCGCGCTCTACCTGCGCCCCGACGAGCTGCACCAGGCGTTCAACTTCGAGTATCTGAGCACCCCTTGGGACGCGCCGGAGCTGCGCAAGGTCATCGACAAGTCGCTGACCGCGATGAGCGCGGTGGGCGCGCCCGCCACGTGGGTGCTGTCCAACCACGACGTGACCCGGCACGCGACGCGCTTCGGCAACCCGCCGGAGCTGGGGACGCAGCAACGTGAGCCGGGCGACCGGGAGTTGGGGCTGCGCAGGGCGCGGGCCGCGGTCGTGCTGATGCTGGCGCTGCCTGGTTCGGCGTATCTCTACCAGGGCGAGGAGCTGGGCCTGCCGGACGTGACGGACCTGCCGGACGAGGTACGGCAGGACCCGTCGTTCTTCCGCGCGGCCGGGCAGGACGGCTTCCGCGACGGCTGCCGGGTGCCGATCCCGTGGTCGGGCGACGAGGCGCCGTACGGCTTCGGTCCGGCGGGCGGGCCGAGCTGGCTGCCGCAGCCGAAGAGCTGGGCGGGCCTGAGCGTCGAGGCGCAGACGGGCGACCCGGCGTCGACCCTTGAGCTGTACCGGGCGGCCCTGGCGGTGCGCCGGGAGCACCCGGCGCTGGGCGCGGGCGCCGCGGTGACGTGGCTGGACGCGCCCGAGGGCGTACTGGCCTTCCGCAGGGGCGGCGGGGACGAGCCCGGCGCCGGGAGCTTCGTCTGCGCGGTCAACCTGACCCGCGAGCCGGTGACGGTGACGCTTCCCGGCCCCGGGCGGATGCTGCTGTCCAGCGACAGCGGCCTGCACGCGGGCGCGGGCCCTGGCTCCGGCTCCGGCTCCGGCTCCGGCTCCAGCAGCGGCGGCGGTAACGTCAGCGGTGACAGCGATGTCAGCGGCGGCTCGACGGCGGGCGTCCCGAACACGGAGAATGGCAGCATTGAGCTGACTATCTCCGCAGACACGGCAATTTGGTGGGCGATCTGACGTGGTGGCGTTCCGTCCCCTAGCATCCGGTGCTGTGACCGCGCGGCTCGCTGACATCGCAGCCCAGGCGGGGGTCAGTGAAGCGACGGTCAGCCGGGTACTCAACGGCAAACCCGGTGTCTCCACGGCCACCCGTGAATCCGTACTGGCCGCGCTCGACCTCCTGGGGTACGAGCGGCCGGTCCGGCTGCGCCAGCGCAGCGCCGGACTGGTCGGGCTGATCACCCCCGAGCTGCTGAATCCGATCTTCCCCGCGTTCGCGCAGATCATCGGACAGGCGCTGACCCGCCAGGGGTACACCCCGGTGCTGGCCACCCAGACGCCCGGCGGGTCCACCGAGGACGAACTGGTGGAGATGCTGGTCGAGCGGGGGGTCGCCGGGATCATCTTCGTCTCCGGTCTGCACGCCGACTCGGCCGCCGACATGGAGCGCTACGCCAGGCTCCAGGGCCAGGGCGTGCCGTTCGTGCTGATCAACGGCTTCTCGGAGAAGGTCGACGCGCCGTTCGTGTCGCCGGACGACCGGGACGCGGTCCGGCTGGCCGTCACCCATCTCGCGGCGCTCGGCCACCGCAGGATCGGCCTGGCCGTCGGGCAGAAACGGTACGTCCCCGTACAGCGCAAGATCGAGGGCTTCACGGCGTCCATGGCGGACGTGCTGGGCATGGCGGAGGACGAGGCGCAGACACTGGTCCAGCACTCGCTGTACACGCTGGAGGGCGGTCAGGCGGCGGCCACGGCGCTGATCGCCTCGGGCTGCACCGCGATCGTCTGCGCGTCGGACATGATGGCGCTCGGCGCGATCCGGGCGGCCAGGCAGCAGGGCCTGTCGGTGCCGGAGGACGTCTCGGTGGTCGGATACGACGACTCGCCGCTGATCGCCTTCACCGATCCGCCGCTGACCACCATCAGGCAACCGGTCGCGGCGATGAGCCAGGCCGCGGTGAACGCGCTGCTGGAGGAGATCGGCGGCACACCGGCGCCGCACAGCGAATTCGTCTTCCTGCCCGAGCTGGTCGTTCGAGGTTCAACAGCCGCCGCGCCGACCGCGCGGAACACGCCCGTGCCCGCACAGAAACCCTCCTCAAGGGGGACGGGCGGCACGCAGGATCCGACCGAAGGCTGACCTGCGATACGGGGCGAATCTGGCAGACTGGTGTCCCATGGGGGAACCGACTGCGAAGACTATGGGCGGCCGTACGACCGCCTCGCCGCGCTCCACCGGTTCCACTCCCCCGGATGGAGCGACCGGCGTGGCCCGCACGGAGCCGCGCCACACCCTCATCAGGCGCATCCGCACACCCCGCAGACCCCGGCTCTGGTTCGAGATCCTGCTGATCGGCGTCAGTTACTGGGTGTACTCGCTGATCAGGAACGCGGTTCCGGAGCAGAAGACCGTCGCCCTGCGACACGCCGCGTCGGTGTGGTCCTTCGAGAACCACCTCGGTCTGGCGATCGAACGGTCCGTCAACCACGCCGTGAATTCGGCGACCTGGCTGATCGTCATCATGAACTACTACTACGCCACGCTGCACTTCATCATCACCATCGGTGTGCTGGTGTGGCTCTACCGCCGCCATCCGGGGCGGTACGGCCCGGCCCGTCTGGTGCTCTTCGTGACCACCGCCATGGCCCTGGTCGGCTTCTACTTCTACCCGCTGGCGCCGCCCCGGCTGATGACGGGCGGCGGCTTCATCGACACCGTCGAGGTGCACCACACCTGGGGCTCGCTGTCCTCGGGCAATCTGGCGCATGTGTCGAACCAGTACGCGGCCATGCCGTCGATGCACATCGGCTGGTCCCTGTGGTGCGGGATCACCATCGCGATACTGGCCAAGCACACCTGGGCGAAGGCGCTGGGCGCGCTGTACCCGGTGTTCACCCTCACGGTCATCATCTCCACCGGCAACCACTTCTGGCTGGACGCGGTCGGCGGTGTGGTGTGCCTGGCGGTCGGTTACGGGATCTCGTACCTGGTCTACGGGCGCTGGCTGTACCGGATGCCGCGCCAGCCGGTGGACGCGGTGTCGGCCCGGGCGTCGGACCCTCAGACGGCGTGATGCGGCGCCACGTACAGCGTCTGGAGCGCGAAGCCGTGGTAACCGGCGGTGTCGGCGAGGCGGGTGCTGGTCGTACCCCCGCCCGCCCCGTCCAGGGCTGACACGGCGTCCAGTGCCACCCAGGGGCCGACCGGCGGGCGCAGGAAGCTCAGCACGAGGTCGAGGTTGCTGAACAGGTGGGTGCGGAAGTCCAGCGCGGCGCTGAAGCCGCTGGCGCCGTCCGAGACGAGGACGGCCCGCTGGGTGCCGGAGGTCGTCTCGCCCGCGACGAGCGGGAACTTCGGGCGCACCCACACCGTGGCCGGTCCCGGCGTCGTGACGAATCCGGCGAGGTAGCGGTAGTCCATGGACGCGATCCAGCCATGGTCCAAGTGGCCGGGGAGCGGGTCGGCCGGGACGACGTCGTCGGGGTCCGGCAGCGGCGCGGCCTGGACGGGGACGTCCGGTATGAGACCGGGTGAGCGGCGGCGCCACCAGGCGCGGGCCGACAGGACGACCCGGCCGTCGACGCTCAGCTCGCCCGCGAGGAGCTGGGCGCGCCTGCCGGGCTTGAGGACGGAGGCGCGGACGCGGACCGGGCCGACGGGGACGGGGCCGTGGAAGTCCATGGCGATTTTCGCGAGGTGGCCGTCGGGGTGGCCCTCGGAGTCGATGTCGGGGTCGCCGTCGGAGTCGCCGTCCCGTGCCGTCGCCGCGACCAGGGCCTCGAACTCGCGGACCAGCAGCGCGCTGGGCGGGCCGCCGTGCTGGAGGTCGGGCGACCAGGGGCCCTGGGTGGCGTCCGTCGCCACGAAGGACCCGTCCGGGTCGGGCTCGTAGAAAGCGGTCGGTTCGCCCATCCCTGCTCCTCCGGCTCGTGTACGTTTCGCATTCCGTAACGCCTGGCACCACCGTATGATTTCGGAATCAGAAGCGTCAAGGAGGGTCGGATGGAGGGTGGCACCGGTGGCCCCCGGCCGGGCGGCGAGGTCCGTGGCTCGCGCACCGGGCGGCCCCTGATGGCCGCGCTCGATCTGCTGGGGCGGCGCTGGGCGCTGCGCATTCTCTGGGAGCTGCGGGACGGGCCGGTCGGCGCTCGTGACCTGCGTGAACGGTGCGACGCGATGTCGCCCAGCGTTCTTTATCAGCGGTTGCGGGAGTTGGCCGCGGCCGGGCTGCTCGCGCAGGGGGATCAGGGGCGTTACGGGCTCACGCCTCTCGGGGCGGGGCTGGCCGAGGCCATCGCGCCGTTGGATCACTGGTCTCGTACGTGGGCGGAGACGCTTTCCGACTAAGGGGGGGTGTTCTTGCCCGCCCGCCCACCCGTGCGGGTGTTTTGTCGTCTGCGGGTGCCGCTTGTGCCTGGTCGGTGCCGGTCCGGGGTACCTCCTCGAAATGCGGCTACCTGGCCCCGCGTATCCGGTGCCCTTCTTGTCACCGCATTTCTGCGGGGGCACCCCGGCCCGTCCCCTCCGGGTACGTCGGCGTCCGACGGGCCGGTGGGGGTGGCCGGGGTGGGTGGCAAGGACCGTGAGGGCGCCCCGAGCGTCCTCCTCCCGGGGCTGGGAGGGTGGCACCCTCACACGGTCCGCGGGTGGACGGGTGTCCAAGACCGTGAGGGCGCCCCGCCGTTCCACCCCCTCCCCCTCCCACATCCGGGGGTGGAGGGGGTTGGGGGCGGAGGGAGAGGGGTTCGAAATGCTGCCGGATATTTGTGGCGCAGGAGAGGTCACCGGATACGGAGTACCAGAAGCGCCGTAAATATACCGATTTCGAACCCCTCTCCCGCAGCCCCCGGCCCCCGACCCACGCACGACCCGAGCCCGCCCGACCCGAGCCGGCCCGAGGCGGTCCGAGGCGGGCTACTCGTAGGCGTAGAAGAGGCGTTCGACGACGGCGCGGGCGCGGCGGGTGCGGCGGCGGTAGTCCTCCAGCATGTCGCCGACGTGGCCGGGCGGGTAGCCGAGGTAGCGGCCGACGGCGGCGAGTTCGCGGCCGTCGCTGGGGAAGGTGTCGCCGGGGCGGCCGCGGACGAGCATGACGGCGTTGCGGACGCGGGTGGCGAGAACCCAGGCGTCGTCGAGGACTGCGGCGTCCTCGGGGTCGATGAGCCCGGCCTCGCGGGCGGCGGCGAGGGCCGGGCGGGTGCCGGTGGTGCGCAGGGCGGGCAGCCGCCCCGCGTGCTGGAGTTGCACGAGCTGAATCGTCCACTCGACGTCGGACAGCCCGCCGCGCCCGAGCTTGGCGTGCGTAGTGGGGTCGGCGCCGCGCGGCAGCCGCTCGGTCTCCATCCGGGCCTTCAGGCGCCGTATCTCGCGGACCGCCTCTTCTTCGAGGCCGTTCTCCGGGTACCGCAGCGGGTCGACCAGGGCGGTGAACCGCGCCCCGAGATCCGCGTCGCCCGCGACCGGCAGGGCGCGCAGCAGCGCCTGGTTCTCCCAGATCAGCCCCCAGCGCCGGTAGTAGGCGGCGTACGACGCGAGGCTGCGGACCATGGGCCCGCTCTTGCCCTCGGGCCGCAGATCGGCGTCGACCAGCAGCGGCGGGTCCGCGGTGGGGATCTGGAGCAGGCGGCGCAGCTCGTCGGCGACGGCGAGCGCGGCGCGGGTGGCCTCGCCCTCGTCGGCGCCGTCGAGCGGTTCGTGGACGAAGAGCACGTCGGCGTCCGAGCCGTAGGCCAGCTCCCGGCCGCCGAAGCGGCCCATGCCGATGACGGCGAAACGGGTGGGCAGCGGGTGCGCGTCGTTGCCGGTGACGTGGTTGACGGCGGCGCGCAGCGCGCCCGCGAGCGTCGCGGCGGTGAGCCCGTAGATGGCGGTGCCGACGCGGTCGACCAGCGCGGCGGGGTCCGGCGGCTCGTCGGGCGTCTCCTCCTGGGCCTCCTCGTCGTCGCCGTAGGTGTCGATGAGGTCGGCGGCGGCGGTACGGAACAGCTCGCGGCGGCGTACTCCCCGTACCGAGGCGATGGCCTGCTCGGGGGTGTCGGCGCGGCCGACGGCGGCCAGCACCTCCTGCTCCAGGGCGGCGTGGTCGCGCGGCACGAGACCGTCGGCGGCGCCGAGCAGCGCGACCGCCTCGGGGGCGCGCATCAGCAGGTCGGGGGCGAGCCGCCCGGAGGAGAGGACGCGGGCCAGCCGCTGCGCCGCCGCGCCCTCGTCGCGCAGCAGCCGCAGGTACCAGGGGGTCTTGCCGAGCGCGTCGGAGACCTTGCGGAAGCCGAGCAGCCCGGCGTCGGGGTCGGCGGAGTCCGCGAACCAGCCGAGCAGCACCGGAAGCAGCGTGCGCTGGATGGCGGCCTTGCGGCTGACGCCGCTGGCCAGCGCCTCCAGGTGGCGGACGGCGGCGGCCGGGTCGGCGTATCCGAGCGCCTGGAGGCGCTGGCGGGCCGCGTCGGTGCTGAGCCGGGTCTCCTCGCCGCCGAGCTGGGCGACCGCGTCCAGCAGCGGCCGGTAGAACAGCTTCTCGTGCAGCCGCCGTACCTCCATGGCGTGCCGCTTCCACTCCCGGTTCAGCTCGGCGACCGGGTCGGCGCGGAAGCCCAGGCCGCGGCCGAGGCGGCGCAGTCCCGCCTGGTCGTCGGGGACGAGGTGGGTGCGGCGCATCTTCTGGAGCTGGATGCGGTGTTCCATCAGCCGCAGGAAGCGGTAGGCGTCGTCGAGCGCGGCGGCGTCGGTGCGGCCGACGTAGCCGCCCGCGGCGAGGTCGGCGAGCGCGGTCAGCGTGGTGCCGCTGCGCAGCGAGGGATCGGTTCGGCCGTGCACGAGCTGGAGGAGCTGCACGGCGAATTCGACGTCGCGCAGGCCGCCGGGGCCGAGCTTCAGCTCGCGGTCGATCTGGGCGGCGGGGATGTTCTCCACGACGCGGCGGCGCATCTGCTGCACGTCGGTGACGAAGTTCTCGCGCTCGGCGGCCTGCCAGACCAGCGGGCGGATCGCGGCCAGGTACTCCTCGCCGAGCGCCTCGTCCCCGGCGACCGGCCTGGCCTTGAGCAGCGCCTGGAACTCCCAGGTCTTCGCCCACCGCCGGTAGTAGGCGAGGTGGCTGGAGAGCGTACGGACCAGCGGCCCGTTCTTGCCCTCGGGCCGCAGATTGGCGTCGACCGGCCAGATCGTGCCCTCGGCGGTGGTGTCGGAGCAGATCCGCATCATCCGGGCGGCCAGCCGGGTGGCGGCGCGTACGGCGGTGCCCTCCGCGTCCTCCTGGCCCGCCGTCTCCTCGGCCGGTTCCGCCACGTAGACGACGTCGACGTCGGAGACGTAGTTCAGCTCGTGGCCGCCGCACTTGCCCATGCCGATGACGGACAGCCGGCAGACGGCGGCGTCCTGCGGGCTCTCGGCTGCGGCTATCGCCAGCGCGGCGCGCAGGGTGGCGGTGGCGAGGTCGGCCAGTTCCGCGGCGGTACGCACCAGGTCGCTGGTGCCGCACACGTCGCGGGCGGCGATGCCGAGCAGGCAGCGGCGGTAGGCGACGCGCAGCGCGTCGGGGGTGTCGGCGCCCGAGAGGGCCCGGACGAAGTCGGCGACGCCCGGGTGCAGGTCGGCGGACTCGTACATCACCAGCGCGTGCCAGTGGGCGGGGTGCCGGGCGAGGTGGTCACCGAGGGCTTCGGAGGCGCCGAGGATGCCCAGCAGGCGGTCGCGCAGCGGCTTCGCCGTCATGACGGTGTCCAGCAGCGTCCGCCGCTCCGCCGGGTCCAGCGCCTCCGTGAGGCGTACCAGGCTGATCAGCGCCTGGTCGGGGTCGGCCGTCGCGCCCAGCGCCTCCAGCAGCACCGGGTCCGTCCTGACCGTCGACAGCTCGGGCAGCTCCAGCAGCCGCTCGGCCGCCGCCGGGTCCGTGAAGCCGTGCCGCAGCAGCCGCGTGAACGTACTGCTCCGGCGTCCCTGCATCGGCCCTCCCGGCGGGTCATGTGGTGTGGCGGGGTGACGCTCGACTGGCTTGGTTTGGTTTGGCTTGGTTTGGCTTCGCGGTGGCGCGTGTCCCGTACCCCGGAACGGTCCCGCGCAAGCCCGGATCGATCAAGGCTTCGGTTTGAGCGTAACCCCCTGCGGGGGGCTCGGTAGCCGGAGTGCGGCCACCAGCCCACCCGACCCCGATCCCGAGCCCCGCACACGACCCCATCCACCGCCCCGCCCCAGCGACCAAGAGGCCCGCACGGGCGTGACCGCGACCGAGTCGTCCGAGCTGCCGCAGGCGGCCAAGGCAAGAGGCCCACGCGGGCGTGGCCGCGACCGCACGACCCAGACCACGGTCCGCGTGCCGAACCGCACGGCACGCATGGCATGGGCGCAACCGCACGACCCGCACGGTGAGGGCGCAACCGCATAGCTCGCACCGCGCTGCGCGCGCAGCACCGCCCCACCAACCGCGACACCCCACCTCCCGGCCGGAGGCCCCCCGCGGCGCGGGCGCAACCGCACGGCGCGCGCAGCGCCGCCCCAGCAACCGCACCACCCCGGCCTCCGACCCAAGGCCCCCGCCGTGCGGACGGAATCGCACGACCCGCACCACGCGGCGCGGGCAGCGCCGCCCCGCCGACCGCGACACCCCACCTCCCGGCCGGAGGCCCCCCGCGCCGCAGGCGCAACCGCACGACCCGCACCACGCGGCGCGCGCGCAGCGCCGACTCACCGACCACACCACCCCCCTCCCTGCCGGAGGCCCCGCACGGCGCGAGCGGACATCACGGGCTTGGCCACGCGGGAGAGTGGCGCGGCGTGGTGGGCGGGGCTGCCCGGTAGGGGGCAGGGGGGCGGCGCCCCAGCAGGAGGGTTGTGGGAGCCGGCGGCAGGCCGTACCTCGGTGTTCGCCTTCATTTCACCCGGCGCCCGCTCGCCCTGACGTGATCGGGCTCTTAAAATTTGTCATGTACAGCGGTTCCTCGTCCTTCCCCCCACTACCGGAGGTACGCCGTGCACGGCTGGACTCTGCCCCGCCGCAGCCGCACCGCTCTGTTGTCCGCAGTCGGCCTCGCCGCCGCGTCCGCCGGTCTGTGGACCGGTCTCGGCGGCTCGGCGCACGCGGCCGGTTCTGTGCCCACCCCCGACCACACCCTCGTGGTGGTCATGGAGAACCACGCGTACAGCCAGGTCATCGGCAGTTCGAGCGCGCCGTACATCAACTCGCTGGCCACCGGCGGCGCGAATCTCACGCAGAGCCACGCGATCACGCACCCGAGCCAGCCGAACTACTACGCGCTGTTCTCCGGGTCCACGCAGGGCGTGACGGACGACAGTTGCGTGAAGATCGGCTTCAGCTCGGCCGCGAATCTCGGCTCCGAGGTGATCGCCGCGGGCAAGACCTTCGGCAGTTACAACGAGACGCTGCCGAGCCAGGGTTCGACGACCTGCAAGAGCGGCAACTACGCGCAGAAGCACAACCCGTGGTTCGGCTTCGGCAATGTCCCGACGTCGACCGCGAAGACCTTCGCGCAGTTCCCGACGGACTACTCGACGCTGCCGCGGATGTCCTTCGTCGTACCGAATCTGTGCAGCGACATGCACGACTGCTCGGTGGCGACCGGCGACACCTGGATCAAGAACAACCTGGGCGCGTACGCGACGTGGGCGAAGACCCACAACAGCGTGCTGGTCGTGACCTTCGACGAGGACAACTCGCTGAGCGGCAACCGGATTCCGACCGTCTTCTACGGTCAGCCGGTCACCGCGGGCAGTTCGTCCGCGACCAACTACAACCACTACAACCTGCTGCGCACACTGGAGGATCTGGCGGGTACCTCGGGGCACGCGGGCAACGCCGCGTCCGCCGCGGACATCACCGGCATCTGGACCAACTGACCGATGTACGTCAGCGAGAGCCGCGGCAGCACGCCCGCGACACCCGCACCGACGAGCGCGGCGGACAGCCCGACGACAGCGCCGACGACCGCCCGGGGCCCGCGTCCCGGGCGGTCGTCCGCGGTCACCTCGACGGTGCTCGCGCTCGGCGCGGTCAGCCTCATCACCGATGTGTCGTCGGAGATGGTCACCGCGGTGCTGCCGCTGTACCTGGTCACCGGGCTCGGGCTCTCCCCGCTCGGCTTCGGTCTGCTCGACGGCGTCTACAACGGATTCAGCGCGGTGGTACGGCTGGTCGGCGGTCATCTCGCCGACCGCGGCGGGCGGCACAAGGCGGTGGCCGCCTTCGGGTACGGGCTGTCCGCGCTGTGCAAGCCGCTGCTGCTGGCCGTGCACACGTTGCCGCTGATCGGCGCGGTGCTCGCCGTCGACCGCACCGGCAAGGGTCTGCGGACCGCGCCGCGCGACGCGCTCATCTCGCTATCGGCGCCCCCGGAGTCGCGGGGCCGGGCGTTCGGTGTGCACCGCGCGATGGACACCACCGGGGCGCTTCTCGGGCCGCTGGCAGCCTTCCTGATCCTCCGTCAGGCGGCGGAAGGATACGACGCGGTCTTCACCGTCAGCTTCTGCGTGGCGGCGGTCGGCGTGGTCGTGCTGCTGCTGTTCGTGCCGTCGGGCGTACGGCGGTCAACTTCCGCGCCTGACAAGGACGTTGACCGGCCGTCCCTACGGGCCGCCGTGGGGCTGCTCGGGCGGCGGGAGCTGCGCGGGCTGGCGCTGTGCGCGGTGGCGCTCGGGCTCGCCACCGTCAGCGACTCCTTCGTCTATCTGCTGCTGCAACGCCGACTCGGCGTCCCCGACCGCTGGTTCGCGCTCCTCCCGCTGGGCACCGCCGCCGCCTTCCTGCTGCTCGCCGTGCCGCTGGGCCGCTGGGCGGACCGGGTCGGCCGCTGGCGGGTCTTCGTCGGCGGCCACTTCGCGCTGCTCCTGGCGTACGGGCTGCTCCTCGCCCACCTGCGGGCGGGCGTACTGCCGTACGCCGTACTGGCGTTGCACGGGGCCTTCTACGCGGCCACGGACGGGGTACTGATGGCGGCCGCGGCCGGTTCCGTACCGGCGGCGCTGCGCTCCAGCGGGCTCGCGCTCGTACAGACCGGGCAGGCCGCAGCGCGCTTCGTCTGCTCCATAGCCTTCGGGGCGGCGTGGACCGCGTGGGGCGACCAATCCGCCCTGACGGGGGCCGCGTTGGCACTGACGGCGAGCGTCGCGCTGTCGGTCCGGCTGCGGCCGTCACGGACTCCCACGGCACCGGAGGCGACGGCATGAGCGGGCGGGTCGAGGGCGGTATGAGCATGCGCAACCGGCTGCTGGTGCTGCTGGCCAGCATCACCGTGCTGGCGTGCGTGGCGGGGGTCGCGGTGTGGCGGGCCGCCGACCGGGCCGACCGGAAGAACCAGGTGCAGGCGGGCGGCCCCGCCGTCCGCGCCGGTACGGTCTCGCTGGCCGCCGGCGGCCCCCGTATCGTCTTCCGCTCCATGGCGTGGGGGCCGCACCGCGACGAGTTGGCCTCGGTGCCCGCCTCCGCGCCGGACGGGCCCCGCGTCGCGTCCGGCGTGAAGTGCCTGCGCTTCTACGCGGCGGGCGGCACCGGCATCTGCCTCCAGGCCAAGCGCGGCGCGGTCAACGACTCGTACGACGCGGTCGTCCTGGACTCGGCGCTGCGCGCCACCCGCCGTGTGCCGCTCGCGGGCATCCCCACCCGCGCCCGTGTCTCGCCCAGCGGGCGGATGGCCGCCTGGACCGTCTTCGTCGGCGGCGACTCGTACGCGGGCACCGACTTCTCGACCCGCACCTCGATCCTGGACACCCGCACCGGGACCCTCCAGTCGTCCCTCGAGGACTACGCCGTCACCCGCGACGGGCGCCGCGTGCGCGCCGCCGATATCAACTTCTGGGGCGTCACCTTCGCCGACGACCGGCACTTCTACGCCACGCTCGCCACCGGCGGCCACACCTACCTCGTGCGCGGCGACGTCGCCGCCCGTACCGTCACCACGCTGCGCACCAACGTCGAGTGCCCGTCGCTCTCCCCCGACGGCACCCGGATCGCCTTCAAGAAACGCGTGCCCGGCCTGCCCGCCGACGCCCCCTGGCGCCTCTACGTCCTCGACCTGGCCACCTCGCGCGAGTGGCCGCTGGCCGAGACCCGCAGCGTCGACGACCAGGCCGTGTGGTCCGACAACGCGACCGTCGTCTACTCCCTCCCCGGCGACTACGGCTCCGACCTGTACACCGCCCCCGCCGACGGCACCGGCGCCCCCCGCCTCCTCACCCCCTCGGCCCTGGCCCCCGCCTGGCTGCCCTGACCCCGGAGGTGACGTCCTCCGGGGCGGCCCCGCCTCGGGGGCGCGGGTCAGCAGACGCGGACGGACTGCGCGGAGGAGAGGTCGCTGTCGGTGTAGCCGGGCGGGCGGCCCGAGTAGTCCTGGGCGACGCTGCCGATGGGGTTCTTGCCGTCGCGGCCGTAGTAGAAGGTGGTGCGCACCCCGCCGACCTGGTTGTTGTTGATCCAGGTGGCCTGCTCGTCGATGGCGATGTTGTGGACCGCGCAGGCGTTCCACGGGCCGAGCCAGTACCACGTGTTGGTGTCCGTGTTGTGGATGTGCAGGCACATGTCGCCCACCGGGGGGAGGTTGCAGTCCACCGCCTGGGCGGGGGACGCGGCCACGAAGCCGACCGTGCCGGCGAGCAGCGCGCCGCTTACCGCGAGGGTGACCGTCCGCTTTCCGATACGCATACTCAAGGGCCTCCTTGTTCGCAGGAATTGACCGAATTCCGCACCCGGAGCCGTGCCGACGCATTGCCGTTCACGGTCGCGCGTAAACGCGCACCGATTCTCCGGGCAGCCCCAAGTAGACGCCGACGTTGGCCGGGATTGCCATTGATTGGATGAGGTTCCAATGTTTGGCTGGCGGTTCGGACGTCCGCCCGATCCGTCCGGGAAGGCATCATGCTGCGTCTGTCGCTGGGCCCGGCCGAGCTGGCCAGGACCCGGTTCGCCATCTCACCGATGGTCGAACTGTTCGGTGTCCTGTCCACCGCCATGAGGTCGTCCCGCCGCGGGGAACGGCTCGGCGCGCTGCCGCGGCTGCTGCACGACCGGCAGATGCCCCTGCTGGCGGGGTTCTTCCAGGGCGAGGTGTGGCTGCCGGATTTCATCAGCCCCGCGCCCGCGCGGTTCGCGCCCAGCCTGGATGACGAACTCCACCGGATAGCCACCCTCGCGCCGACCCGGCTGGTACAGGAAATCACCGTGTTCACCACGGGCTTCGCCGGTCAGGGCTTTCCCGGACCCGAGCTGCCCGCGCCGGTCCTGAGCCAACTCGACCGGGGGGAAACCGCATTCGTCCAGAAAGCGGCTCAGGAACTGCACGCTTTGTGGAACCACACACTCGCAGCGCGCTGGCCGGTGATCCGCGGCCGCCTCGAAGCCGATATCAACGCCCGTTCCCAGCTCATGGCCCGGCAGGGAACCGGCGCGGTCCTGGATTCCCTGCACGCGGACACCGGTTGGCACGACGGCACACTGACCATCCGCAGCCCGTTCCGCACCACGGTGCCGCACGCCCCGGCCGTCGTCATGATCCCCACCGTCACCGGGGACCTGACGCCGGGCCTCGACCCGATGTTCCAGCACGACACGATGCTCTGCTATCCGGTGCCCCGCGCTCCGTCAGGCCGCCGCGCCGCACAGGGCGGCCACCCGGCGGCCGACGTCCTGGGGGCCACCCGGCACAGCCTGCTGCTGTCGCTGGGCCGCCCCCTCACCACCACGGAGCTGGCCGAGCTCCACCACCTGGACCCGTCGACCGTCTCCTACCACCTCACGCGCCTGCACCGGGCGGGTCTCCTCACCCGGACCCGCCACGGCCACCGCGTCTACTACCGCCGCACCCCGCAGGCCGAACAGCTCCTCTCGGCTACAGGTTCGGGAGGTTCTTCCGCAGCTCGAAGGCGGTGACCTCGGAGCGGTACTCCTCCCACTCCTGCTTCTTGTTGCGCAGGAAGAAGTCGAAGACGTGCTCGCCGAGGGTCTCGGCGACGAGTTCGCTGCGCTCCATGAGGGTGATGGCCTCGCCGAGGTTCTGCGGGAGGGGCTCGATGCCGAGGGCGCGGCGCTCGGAGTCGGACAGGGCCCAGACGTCGTCGTCGGCGCCGGCCGGGAGTTCGTAGCCCTCCTGGATGCCCTTCATGCCCGCGGCGAGGAGGACGGCGTAGGCGAGGTAGGGGTTGGCGCCGGAGTCGATCGAGCGGACCTCGACGCGGGTGGAGCCGGTCTTGCCGGGCTTGTACATGGGGACGCGGATCAGGGCCGAGCGGTTGTTGTGGCCCCAGCAGATGTACGAGGGGGCCTCGCCGCCCGCGCCAGCGGTGCGCTGGGAGCCGCCCCAGATCCGCTTGTAGGAGTTGACCCACTGGTTGGTGACCGCGGCGGTCTCACCGGCGTGCCGGAGCAGGCCCGCGATGAAGGAGCGGCCGACCTTGGAGAGCTGGAACTCCGCGCCCGACTCGTAGAAGGCGTTGCGGTCGCCCTCGAAGAGCGACAGGTGGGTGTGCATGCCGGAGCCGGGGTGCTCGGAGAACGGCTTGGGCATGAAGGTGGCGTGCACGCCCTGTTCGAGGGCGACCTGCTTCATGACGAGCCGGAAGGTCATCACATTGTCGGCGGTGGAGAGCGCGTCGGCGTAGCGCAGGTCGATCTCCTGCTGGCCGGGGGCGCCCTCGTGGTGCGAGAACTCCACCGAGATGCCCATGGACTCCAGCATCGTGATGGCCTGGCGGCGGAAGTCCATGCCGACGTTCTGCGGGGTGTGGTCGAAGTAGCCGGAGTTGTCGGCGGGGGTGGGCCGCCCGCCGTCCATCGGCTTGTCCTTGAGCAGGAAGAACTCGATCTCGGGGTGGGTGTAGAAGGTGAAGCCGAGGTCGGAGGTCTTGGCGAGCGCGCGCTTGAGGACGTAGCGCGGGTCGGCGTACGACGGGGAGCCGTCGGGCATGAGGATGTCGCAGAACATGCGCGCGGTGCCGGGGCTCTCGGCGCGCCAGGGCAGGATCTGGAAGGTGCTGGGGTCCGGCTTGGCGATCATGTCGGACTCGTACACCCGGGCGAAGCCCTCGATGGCGGAGCCGTCGAAGCCGATGCCCTCGTCGAAGGCCTGCTCCAGTTCGGCCGGTGCGACGGCGACCGACTTCAGGTAGCCGAGCACGTCGGTGAACCACAGGCGGACGAAGCGGATGTCCCGCTCCTCCAGGGTGCGGAGAACGAACTCCTGCTGCTTGTCCATATCCATCCATCCTTGCCGGTCAGGCCACCTGCTCCCCGCCACTGGCCATATCGGGGACGCACATCCGGGATTGCGAGCCGAGCATCCCATCACGCGATTTCCGGCGCGTTGCGGGGGCCCTCTCCCCCATAGTGCCTGCCCGCGACGAGTCCTTCATCATCGCGCGGCGCCTGATCGCGGCGCCTGATCGGTGATGGCGCGGAAAGGTCAGCGTTTTGATAAGGGTAGCCTTACCTAAGACGTACGTCTGTTCGCCACAGCTGCGTACCCGTACGAGGAGCCGTACCCGTGGGCACACGCACGCGTGGCGGCGGCCGTCGCGGGGCCCGCCGTCGTCGGCTATCTGCTGGACGCCGGCTGGCGCCTCGCCAACCGCTGGCCGCGACCGCTGACCGCGACCGCTGATCGCGGGGTCCGCGCTACCCGAAGGTGTCGATGCTCGCGATCTTCCAGGTGCCGTCCTGGTGCACGGCGTCCACCGCGAACATCGCCGCCGCGTAAGTGGTCGCCGCGTTCGCGGACTTGGCGGTGCTGGTGTTGCTCTGGTCGGCGAAGACCAGGACGCGGGCGCGGTCGCCGTCGAGCAGTTCCACGCCGGTGTCGGTGACGGTCGTGGTCAGCACGAGCTTCTGCGCCGGTGCCTGGGCGCGGACCTGGGCGAGCATCGTCGCGTACTGCTGGACGGCCTTGCCGGTCAGTACGCGCTTGGCCGCGTCGTCGGTGCGGGCGGTGTCGGCGTAGTTGTAGGAGAAGACCGCGTTCACGGCCTGGGCGACGGTGCCTTTGACCTCGCTGGTGCGGGCGGTGTCGGTCAGCGCGGTGTTGCCGGAGGCCACCGAGTCGCGCAGGTCGGACGCCTTGCCCGCGGACCAGGCGGCGAGGCCGCCGAGCAGCACGGTCAGCAGGGCGAGGCCGACGGTGAGGACGGTGACGGGCCGCGGGCGCCACGTGCGCGGGCCGCTCCCGGCCTCGGGTTCAGCGTCGGCGGCCGTGCCGGTGGGAGTCCCGGCGGTGACGTCGGCGGTGACGTCGGCCGCCTTGTCGGACGTACGCGGCGGCCGTGCCGGGCGGGTGCGGACGGCGGTCGCGGCGCGGCCCCGGGCGGGGCGCTCCGAACGGCCGCCGCCCTCCGCCTCGGTCTCCGGGCCGGTGTCGGAGTGGATGTCGGTGGCGGTGTCGGAGTCGGAGTGGATGTCGGTGGCGGTGTCGGAGTCGGAGTGGATGTCGGTGGCGGCTTCCGCCGTGCGGGTCACGCGCTCGCGCGGCGGCGCGGTGGCCGCCAGGCGGCGTTGGCGGTTGATGAGGTGGCGGGTGGTCGACATGGGCGGCGGTCCTCTCGCGGACGGCGGGGCGGCTTACTGGCCGTCGGTGGTGGACGGTGACGGCCTCGCGGTGGCGGTGCCGCCGCTCGGGGGCGAGGACGCGGACGGGTCCGCGGCGCTGTCGCCCATCGGGGCCTGGCCGAGGGCGCTGAGCTTCCAGCCCGTGTCGGTGCGGGTGAGTTCGCCGAGCATCCGGCTCTCCTTGACCGCGGGCTTGGCCTTGGGCGCCTCGACGGTGATCCGCAGCGCGATCATGACGCTGGCCTTGCCGGTCCTGGTGTCGAGTTCGGTGACCGCGCCGGACAGGATCTTCGCGGTGCTGACCGTCTGGGCCTGCCGCACCTGCTTCTCGAACGCGGCCCGCCCCTGGACCAGTTGGCTGTGCAGGTCGCCGGTCGTGGAGCTCTCCCAGATGTCGAGCCCGTGGTCGACGTCGGAGTGGTCCAGGGTGTTCATGTTCTGCACCGCCTGCTCCCCCGCCGCGAGCACCGTGTCGCGGGTCCGGGCGAAGGCCGCGTCGTCGTCGTGCGCGGCCCCGTACCAGGACCAGCCGGTCAGGGCGGCGGCGACCGCCGCGGCGACGGCGAGCGCGACGGCCGTGGCGAGCAGCGACCGGCCCGGCGCGCGCAGCCGCGCCCCGAGCCGGTCCCGCGACCCGCCGCCACCCTTGAAGGGCATCCGTGCCATCCGTCCTCCTCCTACCGGGCCTTGAGATCGGTGATCCGCCAGTGGTCGCCGTCGAGCCTGGCGGTGACCGAGAGTTGGGCCGCCGCGCTGGTGGCCGCGGCGCCCTTGCGCTGGGCGGTCTGGTCGAGGAAGACCAGCAGCCGGGCGTGGTCGGCGGTGAGCCGGACGACCCCGGCGCGCACCACCCGTGTGGTCAGGGTGAGTTGCTGCTCGGCGACGCGCTGCCGGATCTGCCCGAACAGCGCCTGGTACTGGTCGGCCGCCGCGCCGTCCAGCAGGTCGCGGGCGGCCCGCTCGGTCGACCCGGTGTCCTCCGGCGTGTACGCGAAGATCTTGCCGAGCGCGTTGCTGACGTCCCCGACGACCCGGTTGGTCGCCTCGGTGTCGGTCAGCGCGCGGTTGTCCGTCGCGGCCGGGTCGGTCAACCGGTGGGCCGCGTAACCGAATCCGCCGCCGCCGAGGAGCAGCAGCACGATCGCGGCGACCGCCGCCGTACGCCGCGCACCGTACGGCCACCGCCAACGCCGTCCGGCGGCGGCCTCGTTGGCCTCCGCCTCGTCCGGAGCGGCGGCCCCCGATGCGTCGGTCTGCGGCGCCTCGGCCTCCGCCGCCTCGGCCTCGGGCTCATGCGTGGTGCTCACTGGGCCGCCCCTCCTAGCTCGCGCCGACGGGCACCGCGGTGAGCGCCGTGAGTTTCCAGCCGTCCGAGGTACGGGACAGGCCCGCCTCGAACCGCTTGCGGTCGGTGGTGGCCGCGCCGCCGCGCGGCATGACCCGGACCTGCACGGTCGCGATGAGCTTCGCCGTACCGGCCCTGGTGTCGAGTTCGGTGACCGCCGCGTCGGTGACCGTGCCCCGGGTGGAGGTGCCGGACTGCTTGAGCGCGGCGGCGTCCGCGGTGTGCGTACGGCTCATGCGGTCGTGCAGCGGCCCGGTCGTCGTGTCCAGCCAGGCCGCGAGGTCGCGGTCCAGGTGGGCCGCGTCCACCGTGTTCAGCCGGGTGATGTCCCGCTGCCCGTCGGTCAGTACGGCGTCGCGGGCCTTGGCGTAATTGAGCGTGCCGTCGCCGCGCGTGTCCGCGTACGACCAGGCGCCGAGCGCGCACACCACGGCGGCGACCGCCCACGCGGTGACCCAGACCAGGGTGGACCGGCGGGCGCTCATCGGGTGCCCCCGAAGCCCGTGTTCCCGAAGCCCGTGCCCCCGGAGCGCGTGTCACCGAACCGCGTGTCGCCGAGGCCGAGCAGATCCGCCATCGTGCCGCCGCTGGGCCCGGTCGGCAGCGAGGGCAGGCCCAGCGCTCCCGGCAGCACGCTCGTGCCGTACGTCGTCGTCCCGGTGGACGGGCCCGCGGCGGACGGGGTCCCGGCGCCGGTCGGCAGCACCGAGCCGGGCTGCACGGGGTTCGGGACGCCCCCGCCGCTCGGGGCGTTGGCCGAGCCGCGCACGTCGGTGCCGGAGGAGGCGGGGGCGGTGCAGCGGGCCGCGGTGTTGAGGGCGGTGGCGGGCGCCTTGGTGTCCAGGCCGTTGCGGTACGTGGTGCCGCCGTATCCGGAGGTGCAGGGCAGCGGGGAGAAGAAGGTGACGGCCATGCCGAAGTGCAGGCCCTTGCCGTCCACCGCCGTCGATCCGGCGGCGGCCACCGCGGGCACCTTGACCAGGAATTCCTCGATGCCGTGCTGCCGGGTGACGGCCACGTCCGAGGTGGTCAGCAAGTTGGCCAGGACGACGCTGAGTTGGGGTCCGACGTCCCGCAGCAGCGCGCTGACCTGTCCGGCCGCGTCGGGCGCCGCGGCGATGAGCCGTCGCAGGTCGGTGTCGGAGTCGTTGAGCTGCTTGGCGAGCTGACTGGCGCTGCTGGCGAAGGACTTGATGGCGTCGCCCTCGTCGGCCTGCGTGCGCAGCACCGTCCGCCCGTCGGCCATCAGCGTGATGTTGCCGGGCAGGTTCATGTCCGCGGCGGAGATGAACTCGCCGCTGGTGTCGAGCAGCGACTGGAGGTTGTCGCCCTGTCCCGCGAACGCCTTGCCGAATTCGTCGACGACGGTCTGAAGGGACTTCAACGGGACCGATCCGGCCAGGCTGTTGACGCTGGTGAGCAGGTTGGTGACGGGCGCGGGGATGGTGGTGTCGGCGCGTTCGACGCGGGAGCCGTCGGCGAGATACGGCCCCTGGTCGGTGGTCGGCCGCAGGTCGATGTACTGCTCGCCGACGGCGGACAGGCTGGCGACGACGGCCTTGAGGTGGGAGGGGATGTGCGGCGCGGAGTCGTTGATCCGCAAGGACGCCTCCACGCCGTCGTCGGTGAGTCTGATCGGGCCGACCCGGCCGACCGAGACACCGCGGTAGGTGACGTTGGCGTGCTCGAACAGGCCGCCCGCTTCAGGGAGTTCGACCTTGACGGTGTAGTAGCCGCGCAGGCCCACGTACCGGCCGAGGTCGGCGTAGCGGACGCCGATGAAGCCGAGCACGAGCACGGCGATCAGCAGGAAGGCGATGTTCTTGGCGATGGTGACGCGGGTCAGCATCAGCGGCCCCCGGTCCTGGTCGAGCCGGTGACCGACGGCAGCGGCAGCGGGATGCCCGCCTCCCGCAGCTTCTTGTCGACCGTCGTCGTCCGGTCGGCCTTGGCGTGCGCGGACATCGGGTTCTCGGGGTCGGGCGGGTAGACGTTCCCGGACGCGGGCATCTCGGGGATGAGCTGCGTGCCGGGTACGGCGGTCAGGTCGAGGTAGACGTTGAGGTAGTCGCCCTTGACGCCGTTGAGGACCTCGTCGGTGAACGGGTAGGTGACCAGCACCTGGAGCGAGTCGGGCAGCGCGTCGCCCGCGTCGGCGAGCCGTCGCAGGGTGGGCGCGAGGGCCTTGAGGTCGGCGACCATGTCGTCCTTGCTGCGGTTGACGGTGTCCACCGCGACGCCGGAGAGCGTGTCCAGCGAGCGCAGCATGGTGACCAGCGAGCCGCGCTGCTGTTCCAGCACCTTCAGTCCGGGGCTGAGGCCGGTCAGTACGGTGCCGATCTTCTGGTCGCGGGCGGCGAGGGTGGCGGACAGTTCGTTGACGCCGTCGAGCGCGTCGGTGATGTCCTGCTTGTGGGCGTCGAGGTCGCTGACGAGCGTGTCGACCTGGTGGAGCATGGAGCGGATCTGCGGTTCGTTGCCGGTCAGGGCCTTGTTCAGCTCCACCGAGATGGTCTTGAGCTGGGCGACGCCGCCGCCGTTGAGCAGCATGGACAGTGCGCCGAAGACCTCTTCGACCTCGGGGTTGCGGTTGGTGCGCGAGGCGGGGATGACGGCGCCGTCGCGCAGGGTGCCGCTGGCGGCCCGCGTGCCGGGCGGCGCGGAGAGCTGGATGTACTTCTCGCCGAGCAGGCTGGACTGTTCCAGGTGCGCGTACGCGTTGGCGGGCAGTCGCACCTTGCCGTTGACCTTCATGGTGACGGTCGCGGACCAGCCGTCGGCGCCGAGGCCGATCTTGGTGACGCGGCCGACGGCGACGTCGTTGACGCGTACGGACGCCTGCGGGACGAGGTCGAGGACGTCGGCGAAGTCGGCCTTCACGGTGTAGGGGTGGCCGCCGAGGTCGGCGCCGCCGGGCAGCGGCACGTTCTGGACGTTCAGCGAGCAGCCGGCGAGGGCGAGCGCGAGCAGCGCGGTCCCGCCGACGGTGGCGGCGCTCCCCCGGGTGTGCGGACGCTTCATCGGGCCGCCCCCTTGGTGTAGACGGTGCCGACCGCCGGCAGGGGCAGCGGCAGGGTCTTGGCGTCCTTGGCCGCGGGCGTGAAGTCGGAGCCGGTCCTTGCGGTGTCCTTGGCGGCGGCGGGCGAGATGTCGCCGCCCATGCTCAGTTCGTTGATGTTGGCGCGCCCGTCGATGGTGCCGTGCTGCGGGTCGTAGGCGTTGAGGAGGTTGTCGGCGGCCAGCGGCGCGGTGTCGAGGAGTTCGGCGAGTGACGCGCGCTGGTCGACCAACGTCTGGGTGATCGGGGCGAGTTTGCCGATGCTGGTCTTCAGCCGGGCCCGGTTGTCCTGGATGAAGGTCTTCACCTGGCCGAGCGCGGTGGACAGTTGGTGCAGCGCGCCGCCCAGGTTCTCCTTGTCCTCGGCCAGGAAGCCGCTGACGGTGGAGAGTTGATCGGTGGCGGCCCGTACCTTGCCGTCGTTGTTCTTCAGCATGGTGGTGAAGGACTGGAGGTAGGACAGGGTCGCGAAGAGGTCGTCGCTGTGGCCGTTGAGGGTCTTGGTGGCCTGGCCGAGCTGGTCGATGCTGTCGCCGATGGCCTTGCCGTTGCCGTCGAGGTTCTTCGCGCCGGTGTCGAGGAGGTTCGACAGGGCGCCGGTGGCGTTGGCGCCGTTCGGGCCGAGGGCGTCGCTGAGCCGGGTGATGCTCTCGTAGAGCTGGTCGACCTCGACGGGGGTCGCGGTGCGGGTGGCCGGGATGACGGTGCCCGCGGTGATCCGGGGGCCGCCGGTGTAGGCCGGGGTGAGCTGGATGTAGCGGTCGGCGACGACGCTGGGCGCGACGACGACGGCGCCGGCTCCCGCCGGGACCTTCACCCCGTGGTCGAGGACCAGCACGACCTTGACCTGCTTGCCCTGCGGCTTCACCGAGTCGACGGTGCCGACCTTGACGCCGAGCACGCGCAGGTCGGATCCGGCGTAGACGCCCACGGCGTGGTCGAAGTAGGCGGTGATCCTGGTGCCGTCGGGGCCGCCGAAGAGGCGTACGCCGCCGTAGGCGAGGGCCGCGAGGACGACGGCGAGCACCGTGCCGAGGGCGATGGCCCGCCGCTCTCGCGCGGCGCGGCCGGTGGATGCCTTCACGATGTGCCTCCCGTCGCCTTGGGCGGCTCGCACCCGGTCGTCGGCTGGGTGCCCGGGGGCAGATAGCTCTTGGGGACCAGGCCGCACAGATAGCTGTCGAACCAGCGGCCGTTGCCGAGGGTGTTGCCGACCAGCCGGTAGTAGGGCGCGGCCAGGGCGAGCGCCTTGTCGAGGCTGGACTGGTTGGCGAGCAGTACGCCGGTGACCCGGTCGAGGGCGTCCAGGGTCGGGCCGAGCTGCCGGTTGTTGTCGGCGACCAGGCCGTTGAGCTGGGTGCCGAGGTCCTGGGTGCCGGTGAGCAGCGCGTGGATGGCGTCGCGGCGCTTCTGGATTTCGCCGAGCAGCAGGTTGCCGTCCGAGATCAGCGTCTGGAAGCGGCTGTTCTGGTCGGAGAGGGTCTTGGTGAGCTGCTTGCTGCCCGCGAGCAGGTCGGCGAGCTGGGCGTCCCGGCTGGAGATGGTCCGCGACAGCGACGACAGGCCGGTGGCGGCGCTGCGCACCGAGGCCGGGGTGTCCTTGAAGGTGTCGGAGAGGGTCTGGAAGCTGGCGGCGAGCTGCGTGGTGTCGATCGACCCGAGGGTGTTGCCGAGGCCGTCGAGCGCCTGCGTGACGTCGTACGGCGAGGTGGTGCGGGTCCTGGGGATGCGCTGGCCGGGGTTCTGCGCGCGGCTGCCGAGCGGGTCGACGGCCAGGTACTTCTCGCCGAGCAGCGTCTTGATGCCGATGGCGGCGGTGCTGGCGTCGCCGATCCAGGTGTCCTTGACGCGGAAGGTGACCTTGACCTGGGCGCCGTCCAGCGACACCCCGGTGACCTTGCCGACCTTGACGCCCGCGACCCGCACCTCGTTGCCGGACCTGAGCCCGGCGGCCTCGGTGAAGCTCGCGCTGTACGTGGTGCCGCCGCCGATCAGCGGGAGCGCGTCCGCGTTGTACGCGACCAGGCCGGCCAGGGCGAGCACGAGCAGGCCGACGGTGCCGACGAGGACGGGGCTGCGTTCGCGCAGCGGCCGGAAGAGGGGGCGGCCCCGGCGCGCGGGGGCGCGGAAGCGGAGGCGCGGGGTCGGTATGCGGGGGCGGTTCATGACCGGCACCTCGATTCGGTGATCGCTATGCCGGTGGGCGGCTTGCTGCCGTCGGAGGTGGTGACCCCGGCGACGGTGGCCTGGCAGAGGTAGAGGTTGAGCCAGGAGCCGTAGGAGGCGAGCCGGCCGATGGTCTGGAGCTTGGCCGGGGTCTTGGTGAGGAAGTTCTCCAACTGCGGTGTGTTGTCGGCGAGGTTGGTGGACAGCCGGCCGAGCTGGGCGATGGAGTCCTTCAGCGGCTGGCGGCCGTCGGTGAGCAACCCGGCGGTGCTGGTGGTGAGTTGGGAGATCGCGGTGATCGACTGGCCGATCGGTTCGCGGTCGGAGGCGAAGCCGCTGACGAGCTGCTGGAGCGAGGTCACCAGGTCGTTGAACCCGGCCTCGCGGGTGTTCACCGTGGTGAGCACCGAGTTGAGGTTGTCGATGACCTGGCCGATCACCTTGTCCTTGGCGGCGAGCGTCGTGGTCAGCGAACCGACGTTGCTGATCAGGCTGTCGACGGTGCCGCCCTCGCCCTGGAGCACCTGGACGATCTCGCCCGCGAGCTGGTTGACGTCCTTGGGCGACAGGCCCTGGAACAGCGGCTGGAAGCCGTTGAAGAGCTGGGTGAGGTCGAGGGCCGGGGTGGTGCGCTGGAGGGGGATGGTGTCGCCGGGGGCGAGCGCTTGGCCGACCGGTCCCGTGCCCTGCTGGAGGTCGATGTACCGCTGGCCGACCATGTTGAGGTACTTGATAGTGGCGGTCACCGATCCGGGCAGCTTCCGGGCGCGCTGCACCGAGAAGTGCACCTGCGCGACGCGGTGGTCGACGACCTTGATCGAGTCGACCTGGCCGACCTTGACCCCGGCGATCCGGACGCTGTCGCCCGAGGTGAGGCCGGTGGCGTCGGTGAACCGGGCGTTGTAGCCGGAGGTGTCGCCGACGTCGGTTCCGCCCGCGATGCTCACCGCGAGGACGGTGGTGGCCAGCGCGGTGACCAGGATGAAGATCAGCGACTTGACGATCGGCCCGACGAGGCTGCGGCGCTTCACCGCACCGTCACCTCCGCCCCTCGGTAGACGGGACCGGTGAGCAGGCTGCTCCAGTCGGGGAGCGAGCCGGGGTCGGTGCCGATGCCCGGCGCGAGGAGTTCGTTGATCAGCTCGTTCTCCTGCGGGGAGTTGGCCGGGGAGTCGGTGGTGGTCACGCTGGACGTGGACGCCGTGGACGCCGTGGACGTCGTGGCGGTCGGCGAGGTCGCGGACTTCGTGGAGTGCGTCGCGGCCGGTGCGCCGCCGCGGCCGGTGTACGGGACCGGGTAGCACTGCGGGCCGCCGCTCGCGTCGTACACCGGGGTGTCCTTGCCGGGGACGTACTTGCCGCGGGACGGCACGCTGGTGAGGTCGACGTGCAGGCCCGGCTCGTGGGTGCCCTTGCCGAGCGCCTTGTCCATGACGGGGACGAAGGCGGCCAGGGTGCGCAGCGTGCAGGGGAAGGACGGGGAGTACTTCGCGAGCAGCCCGAGGGTGCCGCGGCTGTCGGCGGTCAGCCGGATGATGGTGTCCTTGTTCTGCCGCAGATACGTCGTCAGGTCCTGCGCGGTGGCGGTGGTGCTGCCGTACACGCTGTTGAGGTCGGCCTGTTCCTCGGCGATGGTGCCGCTGGTCCTGGTGAAGTCGGTGAGGGCCTGCACGATGTCGGGCGCGGCGGCGTTGTAGACGTGGCTGACGGTGACGAGCTGCTTGATGTCGTCGTTCAGCACGGGCAGTTCGGGGTTGAGCTTGGTCAGGTAGCGGTCGAGCTGGACGAGGGTGGTGCCGAGCTGGGTGCCGCGGCCGTCGAGCGCGGTCGCGACGGCGTTGAGGGTCGCGGCGAGCTTCTGCGGCTGGACGGCGGTGAGCAGCGGCAGCACGTTGTCGAGCACCTGCTGGAGCTCGATGGCGTCGCTGGAGCGGTCCTGGGCGATGGTGCTGTCGGCGGCGAGAGTGGGGCCGCCGCCGGTGGTGTCGGTGCCCGCGGGGGGTACGAGGGCCACGAAGCGTTCGCCGAACAGCGTGGTGGGCAGCATCTGCGCGGTGACGTCCGCGGGGATGCGCTTGAGCTGGCCGGGGTCGATGGCGAGGTTGAGCCGGGCGCCGTCGCCGTCGGCACTGATGGAGGCGACCCGGCCGACGACGACCCCGCGCAGTTTCACGTCGGCGCCCTGGTGCATCTCGTTGCCGACGGTGCCGGTCTCCAGGTGGACGGTCGCGGTGTCGCTGAACGTCTTGTCGTAGACGGCGACCGCGAGCCAGGCCAGCAGCGCGGGCACCAGCAGGAAGACGACGCCGGCGGTCCTGCGGCGGGCGGTGGCGCCGCCGGTCGGGCGGCGGCGCGGGGCCGGGGGCGCTCCGGCGGGACGGGTGTCGGTGGTGGTCATCCCGCCACCCGCACCGTCGTGGTGGCGCCCCAGATCGCCAGGCTGAGGAAGAAGTCGGTGATCGAGATGATCACGATGGCGTTGCGCACCGAGCGGCCGACGGCGATGCCGACGCCCGCGGGGCCGCCCTTGGCGGTGAACCCGTAGTAGCAGTGGGCGAGGATCACGATGACGCTGAAGATCAGCACTTTCAGTCCGGAGAGCAGGACGTCCTGGGGGGACAGGAAGAGGTTGAAGTAGTGGTCGTAGGTGCCCGCGGACTGGCCGTTGAACATGACGGTGACCATCCGGGAGGCGACGTAGCTGCTGAGCAGGCCGATGCCGTAGAGCGGGACGATGGCGACGACCCCGGCGATGATCCGGGTGGTGACCAGGTACGGCATGCTGCGCAGGCCCATGCCCTCCAGCGCGTCGACCTCCTCGTTGATCCGCATCGCGCCGAGCTGGGCGGTGAATCCGGCGCCGACGGTGGCCGACAGGGCCAGGCCCGCGACGAGCGGGGCGATCTCGCGGGTGTTGAAGTAGGCGGAGATGAAGCCGGTGAACGCGGCGGTGCCGAGCTGGTTCATCGCCGCGTAGCCCTGGAGGCCGACGACGGTGCCGGTGGCGAGGGTCATGCCGATCATCACGCCGACGGTGCCGCCGATGACGCCGAGGCCGCCGCTGCCGAACACGACCTCGGCGAGCAGGCGTTGGACCTCTTTGAGGTACCGGCGCAAGGTGCGCGGGATCCACAGCACGGCGGTGATGTGGAAGATGAAGTGGTCGCCGGTCTCGTCCAGCCAGTGCAGCCAGCGGCCGGTGTTCCGGCGTCGGCGCGGCCGTGGTCCTTCGGGCGGCGGCTCGGCCTGCGGGGTGTCCTTGTCCAGGAGCGCCATCGCTCAGGCTCCCTTCTGCGGGACGAGCTGGAGGTAGATCGCGGTCAGGACGACGTTCACCAGGAACAGCAGCAGGAAGGTGATGACGACGGACTGGTTGACCGCGTCGCCGACGCCCTTGGGACCGCCCTTGGGGTGCAGGCCGCGGTAGGCGGCGACGATGCCCGCGATGAAGCCGAAGATCACGGCCTTGATCTCGCTGATGTACAGGTCGGGGAGCTGGGCGAGCGCGGAGAAGCTGGACAGGTACGCGCCGGGGGTGCCGTGCTGCACGATGACGTTGAAGAAGTAGCCGCCCGCGGTGCCGACGACCGAGACCAGGCCGTTGAGGAAGACCGCGACGAGCATCGTCGCCAGGACGCGCGGCACGATCAGCCGCTGCACCGGGGAGACGCCCATCACCTCCATCGCGTCCAGTTCCTCGCGGATCTTGCGCGAGCCGAGGTCGGCGCAGATGGCGCTGCCGCCCGCACCCGCGATGAGCAGGGCGACGATCAGTGGGCTCGCCTGCTGGATGACGGCCAGCACGCTGGCGCCGCCGGTGAACGACTGGGCGCCCAACTGCTGTGCCAGTGAGCCGACTTGCAGGGCGATGACGGCGCCGAAGGGGATCGAGACCAGGGCGGCGGGCAGGATCGTCACGCTGGCCACGAACCAGAACTGCTCGATGAGTTCGCGCATCTGGAACGGCCTGCGGAAGGTGTCGCGCACGGTGGTGGCGGCGAGCGTCATGAGCTGCCCGGTCTCGCGCAGCGCGCCGGTGCCGGGGATCGGGCGGCGCGGCACGGTGACGCGTTCGGGGCGCGGCGGGGTCGGCTCGGGTCCCGGTCCCGGGACCCGTACGGGCGCGGTCATGCGGGCTCCCCCTGGACGGGGACGAGTCCGGCCTGTACGGCTTCGCGGGTCGCGGCCGGGAGCTGGTCCCACATGGCCAGGACGCGGGCCCTGCGGCGCTGTACCGCCTGCCGGGGCGGCAGTCCGGGTGACGGTTCGAGCTGCGGCGCGACGCGGCGCGGGGCCGCGGGCAGCTCGCGGCCGTTCAACTGCTCGCGGGCCAGGGCCGCTTCGTCCTTCTCCTCCGACATCCCGATCGGTCCGTCGCGGCGTCCGCTGAGGAACTGCCGTACGACCGGCTCGTTGCTGGTGAGCAGCAGCTCGCGGGGGCCGAAGGCGACCAGTTCGCGGCGGAAGAGCATGCCCATGTTGTCGGGCACGGTCGAGGCGATGTCGAGGTTGTGGGTGACGATCAGCATCGTCGCGTCGATCTGCGCGTTGAGGTCGATGAGGAGCTGCGAGATGAACGAGGTGCGGACCGGGTCGAGGCCGGAGTCGGGTTCGTCGCACAGGATGATCTGCGGGTCGAGCACCAGGGCGCGGGCGAGTCCCGCGCGTTTGCGCATGCCGCCGGATATCTCGCCCGGCAGTTTGCCCTCGGCACCGAGGAGGCCGACCATGTCGACCCGCTCCATGACGATGCGGCGGATCTCGGACTCCTTTTTCCTGGTGTGCTCGCGCAGCGGGAAGGCGATGTTGTCGAAGAGGTTCATCGACCCGAAGAGCGCGCCGTCCTGGAACATCAGGCCGAACATCTTGCGCGCCTCGTAGATGTCGCGCTCCGGGCTGTTCACCATGTCGACGCCGCCGACGAGCACCCGGCCGCGTTCGGGCTTGAGCAGGCCGATGAGCGATTTCAGAAAAACCGTCTTGCCGGTTCCGGAAGGGCCGAGCATCACGCTGACTTCACCGGGCGGCAGTGTGAGCGTGACGTCCTGCCAGACGTTCTGCGTACCAAAGGACTTGGTGAGTCCTTCGACGATCACTTCGATTCCCATTGCACCTCCCGGAGCTGATCAGTGGTGGGGCGGTTCGGGAAAGGCGATCTCCGGATCGCATCCCGAGGCCGCGATGGGCACGCACAGCGGTCCCTGGATGAGATTCAGTGAGTTGCCGTGCCCCGATATCGCCGAGGTGAAGAGGGAATTCAGGTTCTCTCCGTGGCTGCCGCAGCCGGTGAACGGGGGAATGTAGAGGTCGTCCTGGGCCAGCGGCCCGCCGTCCTGCACTCCGTAGTCCGTGGGTCCGGTCGGGCGGCCGGTCAGTGAACTGCGGTCGTAGCCGACGAGTTTGATGTCCAGCGGCGCCGAGGCGCGGCAGTCGGCGCCGACGTCCAGCGGTACGCCGTTGACCTTGACGTCGGACAGCCGCAGTTCCTGCTTGCCGTAGATGGTGCTGGTGGTGATCGTGCCGAGGTTGCTGGTGCCGACCGTGACGACGGTCATCAGGCCCTTGGGGAGCAGTTCCATCCGGGCGGTGACCGGCACGAACCCGAAGGTCAGGAAGGTGGTGTCGGACGGCGGCAGGGCCAGCTTCGCGATCGAGTCGATCTCGAAGTACTGCTTGAGCGGGTCGGGGTCGGTGAACTCCGTCCAGATGCTCTTCTGCACGACGGTGACGCGGGTCGGCTTCTTGGTCAGGTCGTTGATGACCGCGGCGCCCTTGAGCTTGAAGACGTTGGAGTAGCCGGTGACGTAACCGCACTGGGAGTACGGGGGGAACGGCGGGTCGCCGGGGCCGGGGCTGCGGACGGCGTTGGGCGGCCGGGGAATGGAGTCCATGACCGCGGGGTCGGTGTCGCCCTCCGGCGGGTCCTCGCAGTCGTGCACGCCGGAGTGCGGGGGCGAGGCCAGCGTGATGGTGTTGCGGCCGTCGGACCGGGCGGCGTCGGGGGCTCCGTCGCCCGCGCCCTCGCCGGTCTTGCCGACGCCCGCGCGGGAGCCGGTGCGCGGCGTGGGGGCGGCGGCCGAGGAGCCGCCGGGCGCGGTGGCGTGGCCGGGTCCCGAGGAGCCGCCGGGGGTGCCGGGGACGGAGACGGTACCGAGGAGGTCGCCCTGGTCGGGCTTGGGGGCGCAGGTGCCGATGATGTCGGCGGCGTCCTTGGCGGCCTGGCCCGTACCGGCGGAGTCCGCGGCCGTGCCGGTCGCGCTGTCGGCGCCGGACGCGCTGTCGCTGTCGGTGCCGGTCGCACTGTCGGTGCCGGTGCTCGGGGAGTCGGGCGGTGCGGACGCGGGGTCGGTCACGGGGCTGAGCTTGAGGTCCAACTCCCCTGCGGTGAAGCGCACTTCGCCGGAGGCGGTGACCGTCAGCGGCGGCACCGCGCCGCCGAAGGTGAGCACCAGGTCCCCGTCGCCCTTGAGGGGTGTCGAGGGGGCGGTCAGTCCCGGCCATACGGCGTCCGCTCGCGAAGTGCCCTGCGCGACATGGGCGGTGAGGCTCGCGGCGCCGGTCAGGGCTGTGGTGCCGGCGGGCAGCAGCGCCTCGGCGCCGGCCCGCGGCATGGTGACCGTCGCCGTCAGGTCGCCCGGCTGGATGGGCTTTCCGACCACGGCGGTGTCCGGGTAGTTCTGCACCAGCGCGACGGTGACGTCCTGGACGACGGCCTTGTCGGTGCCGCCGGAGCCGTCGGCGGCCGTACCGGCGGGGAAGGCGCACGCGTATCCGAGGGTCACCTTGCCGTCCGGGCCGCTGGCCGCGGAGTCGGGTCCTGGCAGCAGTCCGGCCAGGAGCGCCGCCGCTGCGACAGCGGCGAACCGCACCGCGCGGCGCGGCTTCACGGCACCCCTCATTACGGAACTCCTCAGGAAGGCGTCGGCGACGCAGGACATTACGGTCGAGTAATAAGGCCCCACAAGTGATCGACCGGACGAATATTCGACGGTGTGGACCGGGGCGGATTTCCTGTCACCGAATGACAAAACACAAGCGGAGTTTTGTCCTCCAGTGCGTGTTCGGGACCCCGGCCGCCACTGCGGCGGTCCGGGGTCCCGGTTCGGCCGGCGCGGACTTCAGCGGTCGCGGCGGCCGGTGTTACGCGAGGGGCGGGGCTCAGGGAGAGACGACCTTCAGCGTCGTGGGGGTCACGACGTAGCCGGCCGAGTAGGTGGCCAGGTCGTTGTTGTTGATCAGGCCGAGGCACAGACCGGAGACGTTGTACGCCTTGAGGGTGCCGCCGGTGATGGCCAGCGTGTGGGTGGAGTTGGTGTACGTGGCGTTGAGGGTGGCGCCGTTGCCCACGCCGCTGGGGTCGGCGAAGGTCGCGTTGCACAGACCGGACAGGGTGGCCTTGACGCCGGTCAGCGTGCCGGTGGTGACGCCCGCGGACGTGGTGGCGGCGGTGCCGGTCAGCGTCCACGGGGTGCCCTGGGCGGCGACGGAGAAGGTGATGCCGCCGACCTTGCAGGTGTTCCACGAGACGGTGTTGATGGTGCCGAGGGTGCCGCCGTGCGAACCGTTGGTCACGGTGGCGGTGGCCGCCGACGAGGTGCAGGTGAGCTTGGTGCCCGTGGTGGTGTCGGTCAGCGTGGGCGTGGTGGCCGTCGCGGTGATCGCACCGGTCGACGAGCTGCCCGAGACGGTGTACGTGACGGCCGAGGCCGGGCTGACCGCGAGGCCGAGCGCCGCCGCCATCGCGGCACCGGTGACCATGGTTCCCTTGGCGGTCCTGGAGAGCTTGTGCACGGGCTGATCCTTCCTGGGAGATGACGTACCTGATAAACCGGCTTCCGCGTCTTCCATGTGTGGCGGGAAGGGGAATTCGGTTACGACTCACTACCTGGAACGTGGCACCGATTCCGCTCGGTTGCCCTTGCGGAGCAGGACGTTACGCACGGGTAACCCGGAGGCGCAATAATCCCGGCCAAGATTCTCCGGCGGACCCTACTCTCGGGTATTTTTCTGTCACGGAAGCAACAGTGCGCCGGGATTTTTTATAAGCAAGTGAGCAAGTCGGCCGCACGGTGCGCGCATCGGCCGGCCCGACGGGCGATCACCCGGAGTGCAACCATGGCCATCGGTCGCCGTCGCCCACCGTCGCGGGCCTGACACGTTTCCGTGTGCAAGGTGCTGCGTTCCGTACGCGATTGGTCTATGTTGCAGCGAGGTTGCCCGCGACTACCATGCGTGGCACACCACTTCACCGGTTCACCGGCCAGCAGGGCCGTCGCGGGAGGGGGGTACGGACATGACCGTAACGCGGCAGACGCCGGAGCAGGCGGAATCAATCGGTCCGATTCCACGGGAGTTCGCCGCCATCATGCGGCCGGAACTCCCCAGCCTTTTAAAAGAGATGGCCACGGAAATCGTCACCACGATCCCCGAATACGGCCACTTGCTGGAGGGCCCGAACGCCCGGGTGATCAAAATCGGTATCGAGCAGAGCATCGCCACTTTCGTCGACCGGGTGGCCGCGCCGACCGCGACCACCGCGCTCCGCGACGACCTGTGCCGCCAGTTCGGCCGCTTCGAGGCGTACGAGGGCCGCAGCCTGGACAACCTCCAGGCCGCGTACCGCATCGGCTGCCAGGTGGCGCTGCGCCGGGTGCGCAGCGTGGGCCGCCGCTACAACCTGTCGGCGTCCTTCATGCTGACCTTCGCCGACGCGCTCTTCGCGTACATGGGCGATCTCGCCGAACTCTCCCGCGAGGGCTATGTGCAGGCGATGGCGGAACTGGGCGAGGAGCCCGACAATCGCCGCCGCCGACTGCTGCGGCGGATTCTCAACGGCGCCTCCGTGGCCCGCAGCGCGCTGGCGGAGCTGGCCGAGCACTCGGCGTGGCCGCTGCCGGAGGAGGTGACGCTGATCGCGGTCGCCCCCGACACGCGTCCGGCCGGGGCGGCGCTCGACAAGGACATCCTGATGGACTTCGCGGACCCGGAGCCGCATCTGCTGGTGCCGGGACCGTTCACCGACGAGCGGCGGGAGCGGCTGCACGCGGCGCTCAACGGCTGCCGGGCGGCGATCGGGCTGACCACCTCGCTGAGCGAGGCCGCGGATTCGCTGCGCTGGGCCCGGCACACGCTGGCGCTGGCCGACGCCGGGATCATCGACGACGACTCGGTGGCGATGAGCGAGAACCATCTGCTGCCGCTGTGGTTATTGGGCGATCCCGCGCTGGTCGCGCAGATCGCCAAGCGCTATCTGGGGCCGCTGGTCGGGCTGACCGCCACCCAGCGCGCCCGGCTGATCGACACCCTGCGGATCTGGCTGACCACCCGCGGCACCGCGGCGCAGATCGCCGACCAGCTCGGCGTGCACCCGCAGACCGTGCGCTACCGGATCCGTATCCTCGACCGCGCTTTCGGCGACCAACTCGCGCGCCCCGACGACCGGTTCGCCACCGAGATCGCGCTGCGCGCGCTGCACCTCCAGGAGAACGGCGAAACGCCGGACGGCGGCCTCCTGTCGGAGGACCGCCGCCCGGCGCGCGACCCCTCACGTTACGAGGAGTAGACCTCGAACTCGGAGATCTGGCCCGCGGGCCAGCCGGTGTTGCCGGTGATGGTCAGCCGTACGTAGCGGGCGCTCGCGGGAGTCACCGGGATGGTGACGGTGTTCCCGCTCGCGGGGTTGAAGGTGTAGCCCGCGGACGACTTCAGCGTGCTGTAGGTGTTGTTGTCGGTGGAGCCGAGGACGCTCAGCGTCTCGGTACGGGTGGCCCACGCCGTGGCGGGCGGGAGCTTGAGGACGACCCGGCCGACGGTCCTGGCCGCGCCGAGGTCCACGGTCAGCGACTGCGGGAAGGCGTTGTTGGTGCTCTCCCAGTAGCTGTTGGCGTTGCCGTCCACCGCGTTGCCCGCGACGTAGACATCGGAGTGACCGGTGTCGGAGGCCGGGTGCCCCTGGGCCAGGTTGCCGGAGGCCGGGGTGGTGGGGGGCGTGGTCGGCGGGGTGGTCGGGTTGCCCGAGCCCGGCTGCGGCCAGGTGGAGCAGTCGTTCCAGTTGCTGTCCCAACCGCTGTTGCCCGCACCGCGGTTGATGGTGAAGGCGGGCAGGTTCGCCGGGTAGGAGCAGTTGTACGTACCCGTCGCGCCGGTGCCGGTGGCCGTCACATTGGTGAAGGTCGCGGAGCCGGGCGTCTCGGCCTGCACCACGACCGTGCCGGTGTTGCTGGCCGTCGCGCCGCTGACGGTCACGCCGTTGATGGTGTAGCCGTGGCCGCCGCCGGAGACGAACTCGAAGTCGCTGTACGGGCTGCCGATGAAGGTCGTGTTGCTGATCCGGATGTCGTTGTTGATCGCGTAGTCATAGCTGTCGACGCGCAACGCACCCATTGGGTGGCCCCAGTTGGGGTTCAGTGCGCCGGTACGGATCAGGGTGTTGCCGGAGACCGTGACGGTGCCGGACAGCGGGTTGAAGGGCTGGAGGAACGCCTGGTTGGAGATGGCGATGCCGCCGCCGAGCGCGTTGGTGTCGGCGATCACGTTGTTGGAGACGGTGTTGTTGCTGCCGCCGTAGATCGCGATGCCGTTGGCCAGGTTGGGCTGCACGATGGTGTTGTTGCTGAAGGTGTTGCCCGTGTCGGGCGCGCCGAGCGACCACATGGCGAGACTGTCGTCGCCCTGGTTGCGCAGGAAGTTGTTCTTCACCTGGACGCCGTTGGCGCTGCCGTCCAGGTTGAGGCCGTCGGCGGTGGTGCCGAGGATGCGATTGTTCTGCACCACGAGGTTGTTGTTGTTGCCGGTCAGCCACAGACCGCACTTCTCGCGCTGCACCCAGATCCCGGAGACCACCGAGTTCGGGCCGAGGCTGCCGGTGACGAAGCTGTCGGGCGAGCCGTCGTTGCGGACGCTGACCTCGCCGAAGACGGCGAAGTCGTACAGCTTGGTGTTGCCGCTCGCGCTGGTCTGGTCGATCAGGTGCGAGCTGTGCAGGACGGAGTACCAGTTGCCCGCGCCGCGGATGGTGACGCCGTCGGCCTGGATGGTGGAGCCCAGCTTGAAGTCGCCGGACGGGATCCAGACCTCCTTGCCCTGCGACTTCGCCTGGGCGATGGTCGTGTTGAAGGCGCTGGTGGAGTCGGCGCTCCCGGTGGCGTCGGCGCCGTTGCTGACGACGGATATGGAGTTCGCCGGGGCGCTCGCCGCCCCCGCCACCTGCTCGAAGTCGGCGACGTCGATGGTGGCCTGGCCGGTGTCGCCCGCGTCGAGCTGGAGCTTGACCTTGGCGCCGGCGGCCAGATTCTGGCCCAGCTTGATCCGCGAGTCGTCGAAGAAGTGGTGGGTCTTGGAGCCGGCGATCCACGACGTGTCGACGTAGCTGTACTGCGCGGTGACCGCCAGCTTCTGGCTGATCTTGGTGCCGTTGACGTAGACCGAGACGGTGCCTGAGGCGCCGCGCGGCAGGTTGTAGGCGACATCCACCGCGTTGGCCGGGGCGGTCAGGGTGAACTCGACGTACTTGCCCTGGCCGTTGAGGCTGACCGCGCGACGGCCCGACGCCTCGGAGGCGACGGTGGACTGGGTGTAGTCGGGGCCGACCGCCGAGCCGTTGGTGGCGGCGGCCTCGGCCTCGTACTCGGTGAACGGGACGCTCGCGCCTCCGCTCACGGCGAAGGGCGAGACGGTCGATACGGAGGGGGCGGCGCTGGCCGACTGGGCCGTCACGGCGAGCGCGAGCCCGCCCGCGACGACCGCCGCCGCGGTGGCGGAAGCCAACCAGGCCGTGGAACGACGTCTGTTGTCCATGGGGTGGGGGGTGTCCCTTCTGACTGGAGTCACAGAGGTGACGCACACCCTAGAGATGTCATGCATGAGACAGCAAGATGTCGATTGGATTTCGCAAAATTTGGATGGCTTGCAGAGATCTCGCAAATTCACCGCAAGAAACTTGCGCCACCTGTACTAGAATCGACGCCATGACACGACGACTTGCCGAGGTGGCAAAGAAGGTCGGGGTGAGTGAGGCCACCGTCAGCCGCGTGCTGAACGGGAAGCCTGGCGTCTCCGACGGAACCCGGGCAGCGGTCCTCACCGCTCTTGACGTGCTCGGTTACGAACGGCCCACCCAGCTCCGGGGGGAACGCGCCCGGCTGGTCGGCATGGTCATGCCCGAGCTGCAAAATCCGATCTTCCCGGCTTTCGCCGAGGTGGTCGGCGGCGCGCTGGCGCAGCAGGGCTTCACCCCGGTGCTGTGCACCCAGACCGCGGGCGGCGTCTCCGAGGCCGACTACGTGGAACTGCTGCTCCAGCAGCATGTCTCCGGCGTGGTCTTCTTCGGCGGGCTCTACGCCCAGGCCGAGTCACCGCACGACCACTACGCGCGGCTGGCCGAGCGCAATCTGCCCACCGTGCTGATGAACGCGGCCATCGACCATCTCGACTTCCCGCGCGTCAGTTGTGACGACGCGGTCGCGGTCGAGCAGGCGATGAACCACCTCATCTCGCTCGGCCATCAGCGGATAGCCCTCGTGCTCGGCCCGCCCGACCACGTACCGTCGCGCCGCAAGCTCGCCGCCGCCCGCCGGGTCGACCCGTCGGTGACCGTCGAGCACGCGCTGTTCACGCTGGAGGGCGGCCAGGCGGCGGCCAGCCGGCTGCTCGCGCGCGGCATCACGGCCTTCATCTGCGCGAGCGACCTGCTGGCGCTCGGCACCATAAGGGCGGCTCGCAGAAGGCGGCTGTCGGTGCCGGAGGACGTGTCGGTAATCGGTTACGACGACTCGTCGCTGATGAACTGCACAGAGCCGCCGCTGACCACCGTCCGGCAGCCGATCGAGGCGATGGGCCGGGCGGCCGTGGACCTGCTGGCCGGAGAGATCAGCGGTGCGTCGGTCGACCACGACGAGCTGTTCTTCGAACCGGAACTGGTAGTACGCGGTTCCACCGGTCCCGCCCCGCACCCCTCCCGCCTCCCCCACCCGGAGGCCCGCGCCAACGTCTGACCCCGCACCACGAGTCACCCGCGAACCCGGACCTGAGCCAGGGCCCGAGCCAGGATCAGGGCCAGGACCTGGGCTGAGCCCGTCCCGGGCTCGGCCCGAGCTCAGCCATGCCACCACGGCGCCGGGGCGGAGAGCCGTGCTCCCGCCCCGGCGCCGCCGTCCGCTCCCCCGGCGACCCGCCGGCCGCGGCCCGGCACCCGGCCGCCGCTCCCCGTCGCGGCAGCCCGCGGCCACCCCGCGGCCACCCCGGCCGCCGCGGCCCCCTGGGGCCCGCCGGGCGACCCTCCCGGGCCCGTGGGCACCCCCTCCGGCCCGGCCCGCGCCGGGCCCGCGGAGGGGCCGTCACGGGCCGTCCGCGAGCACACGGCCGGTGACCCCGCTTCCACTTGCGAGCCGTCCGACGTCGTAACCAAGTCGTGTCTTTGCGAAATTCGCGCGACATCTTGCGGACATCTATCGGGTTAAGTACGTTGAGCCAACCCGAAACGGCGGCGTGCAACTGCGCCGAGCATCACGTGCACCATGTGCCGCGGGGGTCCCAGATCGCAGTCCAACGACGCGCAGTGGTTCAGGGGAAAGGGTTTTGAACATGAGCAGAATCGGCTACCGCAGACTGGTGGCGGTCGCGCTGGTCGCGGGCATCGGATTGTCCGCTGCCGCGTGTTCCAGCAGCGACGACAAGAAGGATGACCCGGGAACGAAGGCCAGCAGCAGCTCCAGCAGCGCCGGCACCCCCTTGGACCCGAAGACCAAGGTGTCGATCACGGTCGACTGTGAGCCGCCGACCACGAAGAAGGCCGAGCGCCAGCAGTGGATCGACGACGTCGCCGAGTTCAACAAGACGTACCCGAACGTCACGGTCAACAGCAAGGACGCGTTCCCTTGCGAGGACCCGGCCAAGTTCACCGCCCAGCTCCAGGGCGGTAGCCAGACCGACGCGTTCTACACGTACATGACCGACCTCCAGCAGGTGCTGGACGCCGGCCAGGCGGCCGACATCACGGAATACGTCAACGACAAGACGGTCCCGAACCTCAAGGACATCGACCCCGGTGTCCTCGACGTCCTCAAGGACGGCGGCAAGCTGTACGGTCTGCCCACCTCGAACTACCAGATGGGCCTGATCTACAACCGGAAGATCTTCAAGGACGCCGGTCTGGACCCGAACAACCCGCCCACCACGTGGGAAGGCGTCCGCGCCGCCTCCAAGCAGATCGAGGACAAGCTCGGCAGCAAGGGCATCCACGGCTTCATCGAGAACGCCGGCGGCAACCAGGGCGGCTGGCACTTCACGTCCGAGCTGTACGGCCTCGGCGGCACCATGGTGTCCGAGGACGGCAAGAAGGCGACGTTCAACGACGACAGCGCCAAGACCCTGCTGACCACGCTGCACGACATGCGCTGGACGGACAACAGCATGCCCGCCACCCCGGGCAAGGAGTGGGGCGACGTCCAGAAGGCGATGGGCACCGGCGTCGTCGGCATGTACGTCGGCGCTCCCGACGACATCCCGCTGGTCGTCCAGCAGTACAAGGCCAAGTTCGAGGACCTCGGCATGGCCCCGATCCCCGGCGGCAAGACCTCGCTGTTCGGCGGCGCCGACTACATGTTCAAGAAGTCGGCCTCCCCGGACCAGATCAAGGCCGGCATCGCCTGGATCAACTTCAAGTACCTGACCCTCGAGAAGGGCCAGTTCAACTACCCGCGGAACAAGACGGACGGCCTGCCCGTCGGTCTCCCGCAGCCCTTCTTCTTCACCGGCGCGTCGAAGGAGAAGGACAACTCCACCAAGGCCGCGAACGCGACCGTCCCGGTCGAGAACTTCAAGA
Source organism: Streptomyces sp. NPDC008079 (assembly GCF_042957385.1). Lineage (NCBI taxonomy): Bacteria > Bacillati > Actinomycetota > Actinomycetes > Kitasatosporales > Streptomycetaceae > Streptomyces > Streptomyces sp. NPDC008079. Next base: position 84,794 of record NZ_JBIBIC010000002.1, on the reverse strand, counting down.
CGTACGTCGACGCCCAGGTGCCCGTGAAGCCCGAGCCGCCGAACGCCCAGAAGATCTACACCGTGCTCGACACGGTGATGTCCGGTGTTCTGACCAACAAGAACGCTGACATCTCCAAGCTGCTCTCCACTGCCGAGTCCCAGGTCAACAGCCTCCTGGCCGCCTCTCAGTAACGACAGCCCGCGGGGGCCGGTCCGGCGACCGGCCCCCGCTCAGCGGTACCGGCCCGACGCATCACTTCAGTCGAGGAGCACCCATGGCGGCGACAACCGTCCCCGAGAAATCGAGTAGGCGCCACGCCGGGCGTCCCGTTGGTCAGCCCGATGGAACGCAGCGCCGTTCCGGCCTGAGCCGTAAAGTCCGGCAGAACGTCCAGGCGTACGGCTTCCTGATCGGCGCGGTCCTCTGCTTCGGGTTCTTCTCGTGGTACCCGATGGTCCGCGAGTTCATCATGAGCTTCCAGAAGACCAAGCGCGGTGTCACCACCTGGGTGGGCTTCGACAATCTCAAGCAGGTCTACCACGACCCGTATTTCTGGACGGCCTGGCGCAACACCCTGCAATTCACGGTGTACGCGCTGGTGATCGGCTTCATCGTGCCGTTCTTCGTGGCGATCCTGCTCAATGAACTGCGGCACGCACAGGCGTACCTGCGCATTCTGGTGTACCTGCCGGTGATGCTTCCGCCGGTCGCCGGTGTGCTGCTGTTCAAGTACTTCTACAACCCGGAGTACGGGCTCTTCAACCACATTCTGAAGACCCTGCACCTGCCGACCTCCGCATGGCTGGACTCGTCGCACACGGCGATGATCTCGGTGGTGATCGCGGCCACCTGGATGAGCATGGGAAGCGCCACGCTGATCTATCTGGCCGCGCTCCAGAACATCCCCGGCGAGCTGTACGAGGCCGCCGACCTGGACGGAGCCGGGCTGTTCAGCAAGATCTGGCACGTCACGATCCCGCAGACCCGCATGGTGCTCTCACTCATGCTGCTGCTCCAGATCGTGGCGACCATGCAGGAGTTCACCAACGTCTATCTGCTGACCGGCGGCAACGGCCCGGAGAACTCCACCACGACGGTCGTGTACATGGTCTACCAGTACGCGTTCCGCTACAACAATTTCGGAAGCGCCGCGGCGCTGGGCCTTTTCCTGCTGCTGGTGCTGGCCGGATTCTCCGGTGTGTACGCGCGGCTGAGCCGGAACAGCGACTAGGACGGAAGACGGACATGGCAGCGTTCACCCAGCAAAACCGGACCCTGATCTCGTCGGCCGCTTTGAGCCGACCGCGGGCGAAATTCGTCTACTGGACCGTGCTGAGCCTGGTCATCCTGGTCTTCACCCTGGTGTTCCTCGGCCCGCTCTACTGGATGGTGACCGGCGGCTTCAAGTCGGCCCAGGAAGTCCTGGCGAATCCGCCGACGCTCTTCCCGAAACACCCGAAGGCGAGCAACTACTCGGACGCCTGGAGCGAGCTGAAGATCGCCCGGCTGCTCTTCAACACCTTCTATTACGCGTTCGGCGCGCTGCTGCTGCAACTCGTCTTCGACGTGGCGGCGGCGTACGCGATCTCCAAGCTCCGGCCGGTGCTCGGCAATCTGATCCTCGGCATGATGCTCGCCACGCTGATGATCCCGGCGGCGGTGCTGATCGTGCCGCAGTACATGACGGTCCTCGACCTGCCGCTGCTGCACGTGAACCTGATCGGCACCCCGTGGGCGATCTGGCTGCCCACGGTGGCCAACGGCTTCAACATCTTCCTGCTGAAGCGATTCTTCGACTCGATTCCCGAGGACCTGATGTCCGCGGCGAAGATCGACGGCGCCGGGCCGCTGCGCACGCTGTGGTCGATCGTGCTGCCGATGTCGCGTCCGATCCTCGGCGTCGTGTCGATCTTCGCGGTGGTCAACGTCTGGAAGGACTTCCTCTGGCCGATGCTGGTGGAGCCCGACCCGAAGAACCAGCCGATCAACATCGGCATCAACTCGCTCTCGCAGGGCGTACCGCAGAACGTGCTGATCGCCGCGCTGGCCATCTCCGCGGTGCCGACCCTGCTGATCTTCCTGCTCTTCCAGCGCAACATCATGTCCGGCCTGACCGCGGGCAGCCTCAAGGGCTGACGGGTCACCGGACCGCAAGCCTTCCGTAACGCACCCCCAAGCACTCCGCCGCCGGCCTCTATGCCCACATCCCCGCCTCCGGGGCCGGCGGCGGGGTCCCACCTGCCCGAAAGGACGTTGACGTGGCAGACACCCCTCAGCCCGAGGCCGACGAGAACTGGTGGCGCGGCGCGGTCATCTACCAGGTCTATCCGCGGAGCTTCGCCGACAGCAACGGCGACGGCACCGGAGACCTCGCCGGGGTGCGTTCCCGGCTGCCCTACCTGGCCGAGCTGGGCGTCAACGCCCTCTGGTTCAACCCCTGGTACCCGTCGCCGATGGCCGACGGCGGATACGACGTGGCCGACTACCGGGACATCGACCCGGTCTTCGGCACGCTCGCCGAGGCCGAGAAGCTGATCTCCGAGGGCCTGGCGCTGGGCATCAGGACGATCATCGACATCGTGCCGAACCACATATCGGCGGCCCACCCGTGGTTCCGCGAGGCGCTGGCGGCCGGTCCCGGATCGCCCGCGCGCGACCGCTTCTGGTTCCGCCCCGGCCGCGGTGACGACGGCGAGCTGCCGCCGAACAACTGGCCTTCGCAGTTCGGCGGCCCGGCCTGGACGAGGACGACCGACCCGGACGGCACGCCCGGCGACTGGTTCCTGAACCTCTTCGACTCCGAGCAGCCCGACCTCAACTGGAACCACCCGGACGTCCGGGCCGAGCACGAGGACATCCTGCGGTTCTGGTTCGACCGCGGCGCGGGCGGCGTACGGATCGACTCCGCCGCGATGGTCGCCAAGGACCCGGAGCTGCCCGACCTGAGCAGCGACCCGGCCGCCCCGCACCCGTACATCGACCGGGACGACCTGCACGAGATCTACCGCGGCTGGCGGCGGATCGCCGACGGATACGACAACACGCGGATCCTGGTCGGCGAGGTGTGGCTGCCGGACGCGGTGCGTTTCGCGCACTATCTGCGGCCGGACGAGATGCACACCGCGTTCAACTTCGACTTCCTCGCCTGCCCCTGGGCGCCGGAGCAGCTCCGCAAGTCCATCGAGACGACGCTGGCCGCGCACGAGCCGGTGGGCGCGCCCGCCACGTGGGTGCTGTGCAACCACGACGTGACGCGTACGGTCACCCGCTACGGGCGGGTCGACACCGGCTTCGACTTCGCGACCAAGGCGTTCGGCATCCCGACCGACCTGGAGCTGGGCACCCGCAGGGCGCGGGCCGCCGCGCTGCTGACCCTGGCGCTGCCCGGATCCGTCTACCTCTACCAGGGCGAGGAGCTGGGGCTGCCCGAGGTCGAGGACATTCCGGCGGCCAAGCTCCAGGACCCGATGTACCTGCGGTCCGGCGGCACCGACCCCGGCCGGGACGGCTGCCGTGTGCCGCTGCCCTGGTCCGGTGACTCCTCGCCGTTCGGCTTCAGCCCCGAGGGTTCGGCGGAGCCGTGGCTTCCGCAGCCGGCCGACTGGGCGGGGCGCACCGCCGAGATCCAGTCCGCCGACCCGGCGTCGATGCTCTCGCTGTACCGGGCGGCGCTGCGGATTCGCAGCGCCGAGGCCGGTCTGGGCGACGGTCCCATGCACTGGCTCGACTCCGACCCGGGCGTCCTCGCCTTCAGCCGCACCGACGCGTTCGTCTGCGTCGTCAACCTGGCCGACACTCCCGCGGAGCTGCCCGCGCACAGTGAGCTCCTGCTCACCAGCGGACCTCTCCTCGACGGCCGTATCCCCGCCGACACCGCCGTCTGGCTGCGCCGCTGAAACGATTTTCTTGCGAGGACGGTAAGCCGATCTTCTCCGGGGCGCGGCCCCGGCCGGTTCCCTGACCGGGGCGGTACGCCGAATTTTTGAGGGGCGCGGGGAACCGCGCGGCCAGCCACCAACGGGCCGGTGGCCCGGAGAAAACCGATCCGCCCCGCGGGGGCCGGTGGTGACCTGCGGGAGCACGGTGGCTGAGCGCGCGGTTCCCCGCGCCCTTTGGGGTCTGCCCTGCACCGCGAGGTGGCCGCGCGGTTCCCCGCGCCCCTTCGGGGCCGACCCCCTGGGCACGGGCACCCCGGGCGACATCTCGTCGCATTGACGATTAAGATGAGGCCATGCCTCAACTACGCCTCGCCCTGAATCAGATCGACTCCCGCGTCGGCGACATCGCCGGGAACACCGAGACCGTCGTGCGCTGGGCCCATCACGCGTCCGCGCGCGGAGCGCACCTGGCGGCGTTTCCCGAGATGATGCTCACCGGGTACCCGGTGGAGGATCTGGCGCTGCGCGCCTCGTTCGTGGACGCGAGCCGCGCGGCCCTGGTGGCGCTGGCGAAGCGGCTGGCCGACGAGGGCCTGGGCGAGCTGCCGGTGGTCGTGGGCTATCTGGGCCGCAGCGAGAACGCGCGGCCGAGGTTCGGGCAGCCCGCGGGGGCGCCGCAGAACTGCGCGGCGGTGCTGCACGGCGGCGAGGTGGCGCTGCGCTTCGCCAAGCACCACCTGCCCAACTACGGGGTCTTCGACGAATTCCGGTACTTCGTGCCGGGCGACACCATGCCGGTGATCCGGGTGCGGGGCGTGGACGTGGCGCTGGCCATCTGCGAGGACCTGTGGCAGGACGGCGGCCGGGTCCCGGCGGCCCGCGCGGCCGGCGCCGGTCTGCTGCTGTCGGTCAACGCGTCGCCGTACGAGCGGGACAAGGACGACACGCGCCTGGACCTGGTGCGCAGGCGCGCGCGGGAGGCGGGCTGCACGCTGGCGTATCTGGCGATGGTCGGCGGCCAGGACGAACTGGTCTTCGACGGCGACACGATCGTCGTCGGCGAGGACGGCGAGGTGATCGCGCGGGCCCCGCAGTTCGCCGAGGAGTGCGTGCTGCTCGACCTCGACCTGCCCGCCGCGCCCGGGCGGGCGCCGTCCGGGCGGGTGGCCGACGGCCTGGAGATCCGCCATGTGACGCTCTCCGAGGCGCCGGTCGAGCCGTATCCGGCGGAGTTCACCGGCGGCGAGGCCGAGCGGCTGACCGACGACGCCGAGATCTACGGCGCGCTGGTCACCGGCCTGCGCGCGTACGTCGAGAAGAACGGCTTCCGCTCGGTGCTGATCGGTCTGTCCGGCGGCATCGACTCGGCCCTGGTGGCCGCCATCGCGGTCGACGCGATCGGCGCGGCGAACGTGTACGGCGTGTCGATGCCGTCGGCGTACTCCTCGGACCACTCCAAGGGCGACGCGGCGGAGCTGGCCCGCAGGACCGGCCTCAATCTCCGTACGGTGTCGATCGCCCCGATGTTCGACGCCTACATGGCGTCGCTGTCGCTGACCGGCCTCGCCGAGGAGAACCTCCAGTCACGGCTGCGCGGCGTCACGCTGATGGGGATCTCCAACCAGGAGGGCCAGATCGTGCTCGCGCCGGGCAACAAGAGCGAGCTGGCGGTGGGGTACTCGACGCTGTACGGCGACTCGGTCGGCGCGTACGGCCCGATCAAGGACGTCTACAAGACGACCGTCTTCCGGCTGGCGCGCTGGCGCAACGCCGACGCCGAGGCGCGCGGCGAGACCCCGCCGATCCCGGAGAACTCGATCGCGAAGCCGCCGAGCGCGGAGCTGCGCCCCGGCCAGGTCGACACCGACTCGCTGCCGGACTACGACGTCCTCGACCGGGTCCTGGAGATGTACGTCGACCGGGACCAGGGCCGCGAGGCGATCATCGCGGCGGGCTTCGACGCCGAGTTGGTGACGCGTATCCTCAAGCTGACCGACACCGCCGAGTACAAGCGGCGGCAGTACCCGCCGGGCACGAAGATCTCCGCGAAGGGCTTCGGCAAGGACCGCAGGCTGCCGATCACCAACCGCTGGCGCGAGGGCGAGCAGAGCTGACCAACACCGCCCGGTGACCGCCGCGTTCGGCGCGCCGGAGCCGCGGGCGGCCGGATCACGCGCAGGATCGTCCTGACGGAGCCGAGCCGCGCCCCAGCGCCCGGCGCACCGGGAAGGGGAGGCGGAAGTGGACGACGAACGCGAGCACCCGGCCGCGAAGGGCCCGGCGCCCCAGCCGGGCGCCCAGGGCCCGCCGCCCGGCCCGTACGCCCGTCCCGCGGACGACGGCGCGCCGCCCGGTCCGGCCCGGCGGCGCGTGCTCCACGCGGCCGTCGCCGGGGTGGTCGGCGCGGCGGCGGCCGGGTGCGACAGCGGCTCCGCCGCGGTGCGCCGCACCCCCACCAGCGGCCCCACCCCCGTCCGGCGGGCGGGCACCGACGACTGGCGGATCCGCTCGCTGGGACCGCCGGACGCGATCGAGGGGTACGCCGACAGGGTCAGCGTCCGGCCCGGTGAGCGCGTGGGGCTGTACGTGTCGACGACCGCGCCCGGCTTCCGCGTCGCCGCCTACCGGGTCGGCTGGTACGGCGGGTCGCAGGCCACGCGGGTGTGGACGTCGCCGCGGACGGCGGGGCACCGGCAGCCGGGGCCCAGGACGTCCGGGTCCACCAGGACCGTGACGGCGGGCTGGGAGCGCGGCCTCGACGTCCCCACCGACGGCTGGCCCGAGGGCGCCTATCTGCTGCTGCTCACCTCCGACGACGGCCATCAGCGGTACGTCCCGCTCGTGGTCCGCTCGGCCGCGGCCACCGGCCGGACCCTGATCATGCACGCGCCCGCGACCTGGCAGGCGTACAACGACTGGGGCGGCTACAGCCTCTACAACGGCCGGGACGGCGGCTACGGAGACCGGTCGCTTGCCGTGTCGTTCGACCGGCCGTACGCGAAGAACGGCGCCGAGAAGTTCCTGGTGTACGAGCGCGCCCTGGTGGTCCTCGCCGAGCGGCTCGGGCTGCCGCTGGCGTACACGACGGGGACCGACGTCCACCGCGACCCCGGCGTGCTGCGCGGCGCGACCACGGCCGTGGCGCTCGGCCACGACGAGTACTGGACGCCGGAGCAGCGCGCGCACGTCACGGCGGCGCGGGACGCGGGCACCAATCTGGTCTTCCTCGGCGCGAACACCTGCTTCCGGCGGATCCGCCTCGAAGCCGTCCGGGGCGGCGAACCGCGCACCGTGGTCTGCTACAAGACCGATTATCAGAGCGACCCCGGCCTCGCGCGCGACCCGGCGAAGCCGACCAACGACTTCCGCGCCCGGCCCGCCCCCGACCCCGAGTCCTCGCTGACCGGCGTCATCTACGAGGGGTATCCGACCGACGCCCCGTACGTGGTGGAGAGCGCCGACCACTGGCTCTTCGCGGGCACCGGCGCCGCGCGGGGCGACCGCTTCGCGCACCTGGTCGGCGTCGAGTACGACCGGGTGGACCCCGGCTACCCGACTCCGGCGCCGATCGAGGTCGTCGCCCACTCGCCGCTGGTGTGCGACGGCCGCGCCAGCTACTCGGACTCGGCGTACTACACGGTGCCCGGCGGCGCGGGCGTCTTCGCCACCGGGACGATGCGCTGGGTCGAGGGGCTGATGGCGGGCACCGGTCTGATGGGCCGCGACCACGGCATGGACGAGCGCACCCGGACGTTCGTCACCAAGGTCACGGAGAATCTGCTGACCGGCTTCGCCGCGGGGCGGGCCGCCGCTTCCCGGCCCGCCCCGCGGGCGAACGTGAGCCGGCTGTACGGGACCTGAGGCGGGCTCCGCGGGAGCGCGCCGCGCGGGCCGGGGGCGGGGACTCGGTACGCAGCGCCGTGGTCACCACGCGGCCCGCGACGGCGAGGAAGGCGAGCCCGGCCAGCGGGTAGCAGGCCGCGAGGAGCATCTGGGCGGGGTTCTCGCGCAGTTCGGGGCGTCCCCGGCCGTGCGGGAGGGCCCAGAGCGCGTACGAGCAGAACACCAGGACGGCCGCCGCCGCGCCCCAGACCCACCTCCGGTCGTGGCGGCGTACCCCCTCGGCGACGAGCAGCACGGCCATGGGCACCGCCCAGACCCAGTGGTGGGTCCACGACACCGGGCTGACCAGGAGAGCCGTCACACCGCAGGAGACCGCGGCCCAGGCGGCGGCGAACGGCAGCCGGTCCCCGGCCGTGAGCGCGCCCACCGCGACGGCCAGTCCCGCGAGGGCGACGGCGAGCGCGACGCAGAGCCAGAGCGTGCCGGGGTCGCCGCTGTGCGTCAGCCGGGCCAGGACGCCGCGCAGCGACTGGTTGGCGACCTCTTCGGCATAACCGGCGCGGTCGGGCGAGAAGACGTCCTGGGTCCAGTAGCGGACCGAGTCGTGCGGGAGGGCCAGCGCGGCGACTCCGACGGTGGCCGCGAAGGTCCCGGCCGCGACCGACGCGCGGCGCAGATACGGGGTGCCGCGCCCGCGGGTGGTGAAGGCGGCCAGGGCGAGCAGCGCGACGAACAGCACCGGGGTGAGCTTGATGCCCGCGGCGATGCCGATGCCGACCCCCGCCCACCTGCGGTCGGCCCGGCAGGTGAGGTCGGCCAGCACCAGCACGGCGAGCAGCAGATTGACCTGCCCGTAGCGCAGGGTCGCCCAGACCGGCTCGCACCACACCACCAGCGCGGTCAGGAGCAGCGCGGACGCCACGGTTGGCCGCCGGTCGACCAGCCGCAGCGACAGGGCGGCGAAGGCCACCGCGAGCAGCAGATTCGCCACGGTCGCGGCGGTGCGCATGGCGCCCACGTCCAGCCAGGTCAGCGGGACGAACAGCAGTCCCGCGAACGGCGGATACGTCATCGGCAGTCCGTCGGCGCGCAGCGAGTACAGGTCGCCGCCGGTGCGTACCGTCCAGCCCGCCGCCCGGTAGACCATCACGTCGATCATCGAGACCCGCACCTGGCGCTGCACCAGCCACACGCCCGCGACGGACAGCAGGCACCACCCGGCGGCGACGGCGGCCCGGGCGGGGGAAAGCCACTCACGCCACCCGCGTCTGCGCGCGGCGGCGGACATCGGTTCTTGCATGGCGACACCCTCACGGCAGCGGACCGGGCGCCGGCGACGAGCACCTGCGGGTCACGCTCGCGCAACCGCCGCCGGGCCGCCACCTCGGTGCGCCATCCGGCGGAGCGCGCCGAACCGCGGGAAAGCCGTGTGCGGAGGGCTACGGCACCTGGAGGCGGGCGGCGACCGGGAGGTGGTCGCTGCCGGTCTTCGGCAGGGTCCAGGACGCCTTGGGCTCGATGCCCTTGACCATGATCTGGTCGATCCTGGCCATCGGGAAGGACGCGGGCCAGCTGAAGCCGAAGCCGTTGCCCGCCGCGCCCTGCGTGGAGCGCATCTGCGAGGTGACCGAGGCCAGCGCCCGGTCGTTCATGGTGCCGTTGAGGTCGCCGAGCAGCACCACGCTGTGCAGGTTCTCGCCCGCGATGGCCCGGCCGAGCGCGTCGGCCGCGTTGTCGCGCTGTCCCGCGGTGAATCCGGCGTTGAACTTCACCCGCACGGACGGCAGATGCGCCACGTACACCGCGACCTGGCCGTCCGGGGTCTTCACCGCGGCCCGCATGGCGCGGGTCCACCCCATCTTGATGTCCACCGTGCGCACCCCGGACAGCGGGTACTTGCTCCACAGCCCGACCGTGCCCTGCACCGAGTGGTACGGGTAGGCGGCGGCGAGGTCGCGGGCGTAGCGGGGCGCCTGGCTCTCGGCCAGTTCCTCCAGGGCGACGATGTCGGCGCCGGCCGCGATGACGTCCTTGGCGGTGCCGTCGGGGTCCGGGTTCTCGGCGTTCACATTGTGGGTGAGCACCGTCAGATCGCCGCCGGAGGACGTCTTGTCGGTGACCAGGCCGCCGAAGAGGTTGAGCCAGATCACCGACGGCAGCAGCAGGGCGATCAGCGCGGTCGTGGAGCGCCGCAGCACGGCGGCCAGCAGCAGCACCGGCACGGCCAGGCCGATCCAGGGCAGGAAGGTCTCCAGCAGACTGCCGAGGTTGCCGATCCGGTTGGGCAGGTCGGCGTGCACGAGCAGCAGGACGGCCACGAGGACGGCGACGACGGCGAGAATGACGCCGCGCCGCCACATGCCTTCGGGCTGCCACCAGTGACGGAACCGGGCGCGGGCTCCGGAGGCGTTCCTGGGCGGCATGGCGCTGCCGTCCGTGGTCGCGTCCGTGCCGCTCTGCGCCTGGGTCATGAGGGTCCTCACTGCCTTGCCGGGTGCTCTGCCGACCTTAGGGGATCGTTATGAGAACCGACGGACAGCGGGGTGCGGCGGGTTCCTTCACCCACCGCATCGGCCCCACCTGTGACACGACGGGGACACGCAGGACATATGTGGGGGGCGCGGTGGAGATCCCCCGCGCCCCCGTGTACTCCCGTACGCCCCGCCGCTGGTCAGCCGCGTGGGCGCATCCCGTCGAGCAGCAGATCGACCAGCCGTTCGGTGAGGTCGGGCGACAGTTCGGCGTCCGGCCGGAGCGTGGAGCGCGCCAGCATCGGTCCGGTCACGAAGTCGACCAGCAGCTCGACGTCCCTGCCCAGTTCCGGCCGGATGTCGCCCTCGGCCATGCCGCGCCGCAGCAGTTGGGCCAGCGCCTCACGGCGGGTGGCGATGACCGTGTCGTGGTAGCAGCGCCACAGATCGGGGCTGCTCTGCGCCTCGGTCAGCATCGTCCGCATCAGCGCGGACTCCCGCTTGGCCACACCGCGCCGCCGTATCGACTCGACCGCGACGATCAGATCGTCACGGAAGGACGTGCCGGGCAGTTCGGGCAGCGGGTGGGAGTCGACCGTGGCGAGCACGTCGATCAGCAGCGCCTCCTTGCCCGGCCAGCGGCGGTAGACCGTGGCCTTGCCGACCCCGGCCTCCCGCGCGATGCCCTCCATGGACAGCTCGGACAGCGAGGTGCCCTCGGCGATCAGCCGCAGCACGGTCTCGATGACCGCGCCGTCGACGGCCGCGGAGCGCGGGCGACCGCGCCGCGCGGCCGACGTACTGGGAGGGTCGATCACTGCTCGGCACCCACCTTCTCCGGCTCCGCCGCGGCGTCGGGCGCCTGTCCGACCCGCTCCTTGGCGGGCAGGAAGACCAGGGTGACGACGGCGCCGACCAGGGCGACGGCGGCCGAGCACGCGGCGGTGATGTGCATGGCGTGGATGAAGGCGTCGTTCGCGGGCTGGATCAGCGACTGGCCCTTGGGGCCGAGCTTCTCCGCGATCCCGATGGTGGCCTGGATGGACTCCCCCGCCGAGTGCCGCGCCCCGGCGGGCAGGACGTCGAGGTGGTCGTCGATGCCGTTGCGGTAGACGGTGGACAGCACCGAGCCGAGGACCGCGACGCCGATCGCCCCGCCGACCTGCCGGAAGGTGTTGTTGACCGCGGACCCGGAGCCCGCCTTCTCGCGCGGCAGCGACGACATGATCATGACGGTGGCGGGCGGCATGACGTGCGCCATCGCCGTACCCATCAGGAAGAACAGCACTTCCAGCACCCAGATCGGCGTGGACTGGCCGAGCAGCAGGAAACCGAGGAAGGAGATCGCGGTGAGGGTCAGGCCCGCGGTGCACACCGCGCGCGCCCCGAAGCGGTCGACCACCAGCCGGGCGCGCGGCGCGAAGACCATCTGCGCGGCGGCCAGCGGGAGCAGCAGCAGACCGGTCTTGAGCGGGCTGTAGCCGCGCACGGTCTGGGTGTAGAAGACGATGAAGAAGGTGACGCCCATCAGGGCGAAGAAGACCAGGCCGATGGCCGCGACGGAGGCGGAGAAGCGGCGGTCCTTGAAGTAGGTGACGTCGAAGGCCGGGTGGTCGCTGCGCTTCTCGAACAGCACGAAGGCGCCGAGGACGACGAGGCCGCCGACGATCGTGGCCCACACCTCGGGCTTGGTGAAGTCGCCGAACTGGCCGCCCTTGATGATGCCGTAGATCAGCAGGACCAGGCCGACGATGGAGAGCACCACACCGACCGGGTCGAGGCGGCCGGGGCGCGGGTCGCGCGAGTCGGGCACCAGGATGAACATGGCGATGAGCGCGGCGATCACGATCGGCACGTTGATCAGGAAGACCGAGCCCCACCAGAAGTGTTCGAGCAGCGCGCCGCCGGTGATCGGGCCGATGGCGATGGCGAGGCCGACCACGCCGGTCCAGATGCCGATCGCCTTGGGCTGCTCCTTGCGCTCGAAGACGTTCATGATGATCGCCAGGGTGGCGGGCATGATGAAGGCGCCGCCGAGGCCCATCACCGCGCGGTAGCCGATCAGTTCGCCCGCGGAGCCGGAGAACGCGGACAGCGCGGAGCCGGCGCCGAACACGACCATGCCGAAGAGCAGGACCTTCTTGCGGCCGAGGCGGTCGCCGAGCAGGCCGGCGGTGAACAGCAGGCCCGCGAAGACCAGGGTGTAGGAGTTGATCGCCCATTCGAGCTGGCTCTGCGAGGCGCCGAGGCCGGTGGGTGAGGGCTGGGCGATGGTCTTCATCGCCACGTTGAGGATCGAGTTGTCCAGCACCACCACGAGGAGGCTGAACAGCAGCACGGTGAGAATCGCCCAGCGGCGGCGGTGGATCGCCTCCGGCACGTGGGACGGCGGGGCGGTTATCGAGTTGTCGGCCATGGAGGTCAGCCTAAGGTCTTATTCGATACGATCCCGTCTCGTATCGTAAAGGGGCGGCAAAAACGTGCCCCCTCTTTCCGGACCGGGCGAGCCGTGCCAGCATGGAAGGGATCCGGGGACGCCGTCAGGGCGCCTCGAGATGACTGAAGGAGCCGTCACCATGACGCAGCTTTCGGCTGCCCGCGCGCAGGGCCGTGACTCCCAGGCCGGCCAGGGCACGACCACGACCGGCACGTCCGGCGCCCAGCCCGCCGACCACCCCAAGGCGCTCTACGGGGGCACCGGCACCCGTCGTATCACCGTCCGCGACCTGGCCCTGGCCAAGGAGCGCGGCGAGAAGTGGCCCATGCTCACCGCCTACGACGCGATGACCGCGTCGGTCTTCGACGAGGCCGGTATCCCGGTCATGCTGGTCGGCGACTCGATGGGCAACTGTCACCTCGGCTACGAGACCACCGTCCCGGTCACCATGGACGAGATGACGATCCTGGCCTCCGCCGTCGTACGCGGCACCAGCCGCGCGCTGATCGTCGGCGACCTGACCTTCGGCGCGTACCAGGAAGGTCCCGTGCAGGCCCTGCGCAGCGCCACCCGGCTGATCAAGGAGGCCGGGGTCGGCGCGGTCAAGCTGGAGGGCGGCGAGCGCTCCCTGGCCCAGACCGAGGCGATCGTCCGGGCCGGTATCCCGGTCATGGCGCACCTGGGCCTGACCCCGCAGTCCGTGAACACCATGGGCTACCGCGTGCAGGGCCGCGGCGACGAGGCCGCCCACCGGCTCGTCCAGGACGCCAAGGCCGCGCAGGAGGCCGGCGCCTTCGCCGTCGTCCTCGAACTCGTCCCCGCCGAGGTGGCGGCCGAGGTCACCCGCTCGCTCCAGATCCCCACCATCGGCATCGGGGCGGGCCCCGACACCGACGCCCAGGTGCTGGTCTGGACCGACATGGCCGGGCTCACCGGCGGCAAGGTGCCGCGCTTCACCAAGCAGTACGCCGATCTGCGCCGCGTGCTCGGCGAGGCCGCCAAGTCCTTCGCCGAGGACGTCGTGGGCGGCGCCTTCCCCGCCGAGGAGCACACCTTCCACTGATCCCCTTCCCCTGATCCCGCGCCCGTCAGCGGAGGGCGGCGCCCCGGTTCTGCCGGGTGCGCCGCCCTTCTCGTTTCCGTCCGAAAACCTGTCCGCGTTCCTGCCCGCGTTCTTGCCCGCGTTCCCGTCCGGAACGGTTTTGTCCGGAACGGCATGAGTCATCCGGGCCCGGCGTCCGTATACGGGAGGGGAGAGCCGCGGAACGGGAGGAGGTCGGCATGGGTCCCGGCACGGGCGAACTCGACCCACGGCAGCGGGTACGGCAGGATGCCGCCGTGGACGGACCACCTCCCGGCGCCCCCGGGCCGCCGGAACCGCCGGAACCGCCGGTGTCGGCTCCGGAGGAGGAGCTGATGCGGGCGCTGTACCGCGAGCACGCGGGCGCGCTCTACGCCTATGTGCTGCGGCTCGTCGCGGGCGACCGGTTCCTGGCCGAGGACGTGGTGCAGGAGACGCTGCTGCGGGCCTGGAAGAGCGCGGCCAAGCTCGACGCGGCGGCCCGTTCACTGCGGCCCTGGCTGGTGACGGTGGCCCGGCGGATCGTGATCGACGGCCACCGCAGCCGCGGCTCCCGGCCGCCGGAGACCTCGCCCGCCGCGCTCGACCTGCTCCCCGCCAGGGACGAGCTGGAACGGTCGCTGCGGCTGATGACCATCTCCGACGCCCTGCGGGACCTGTCGGACGCGCACCGCGAGGTGCTGGTCGAGACATACTTCCGCGGCCGTACGGTCAACGAGGCGGCGGACGAACTGGGACTGCCGCAGGGCACCGTTCGGTCGCGGGTGTTCTACGCGCTGCGGGCCCTGCGGAACGCGCTGGAGGAGAGAGGGGTGACCACTTCATGACACCGCACGTCGATGTGGGCGCCTATCTGCTCGGGGCGCTGGACGAAGCGGAGATGACCCGCTTCGAGGAGCACCTGGCCGAGTGCGAGAGCTGCGGCCGGGAGCTGGACGAGCTGAGCGGGCTGCTGCCGGTGCTCCACGAGATGCGCGAGGACGGCGTCGCCTTCGCGCACCCGCCCGGCGGTGACGCGATGCTCGGGCGGCTGCTGGACCAGGTGGCGCGCGAGCGCGGGGCGCGCAAGCGGCGGCGGCTGGCCGCGGTGGCCGCCGTGGCGGTGCTGGTGGTCGGCGGACCGCTGGTCGCGGTGCTGGCCACCGACGACGGCGGCGGGCGCCCGGCCGCCGGGGCCTTCGCGTCCGACCAGCGCTCCGCGACCAACCCGGAGACCGGCGTCAGGGCGACCGTCGGCATCGCGGACAAGGGCTGGGGCAGCGTGGTGGACCTGCGGCTGACGGGCGTGCGCGGCCCGCAGACGTGCCGCCTGGTCGCGGTCGCGCTGGACGGCAACGGCCAGACGGTGGCCACCTGGGCGGTGCCGGAGACCGGTTACGGCACGGACGCCCAGCCGCGACCGCTGACCGTGCACGGCGCCGCAGGACTGCACAAGGACTCGATCAGCCGCTTCGAGATCCGGGCGGCGGACGGAACACTGCTGGTCAGCGTGCCGCTCTAGCGTTACCGACCGATCGGTGACCGGTCGCTGACAGGTCGCTGACACGCCACCGATACGGTCGGTCCCCGGCTGTCGGCGCGATGTCGGCGCGGTGTCAGCGGCGCCCGCCATTGTTGTCGGCATGACGAAGCGACTGACTGACGGCGGCGGGCACTCCGCCGTAGAGGTACGGGGTCTGGTCAAGCACTACGGTGAGACCAAGGCCCTCGACGGGGTGGACCTCGATGTCCGCCAGGGCACCGTACTCGGCGTGCTCGGCCCGAACGGAGCGGGCAAGACCACCCTGGTGCGCGTGCTGTCCACGCTGGTCCAGCCCGACGCGGGCTCGGCGTGGGTCGCCGGATACGACGTGCTCAAGCAGCCCCGGCAGCTGCGCCGGGTGATCGGCCTGACCGGCCAGTACGCCTCGGTGGACGAGAAGCTGTCCGGCCGGGAGAACCTGTACATGATCGGGCGGCTGCTCGACCTGTCCGGCAAGGACGCCAAAGCCCGCGCCAACGAGCTGCTGGAGCGCTTCTCGCTCACCGAGGCCGCCAAGCGCCCGGCCCAGGAGTACTCGGGCGGCATGCGCCGCCGCCTCGACCTGGCGGCCAGCATGATCGGCAACCCGGCGGTGCTCTACCTGGACGAGCCGACCACCGGCCTGGACCCCCGCACCCGCAACGAGGTGTGGGCCGAGGTCCAGCGGATGGTCTCCGAGGGCGCGACCGTCCTGCTCACCACCCAGTACATGGAGGAGGCCGAGCAGCTCGCCAACGAGCTGACGGTCATCGACCGCGGCCGGGTGATCGCCAACGGCCGGGTGGAGGAGCTGAAGGCGAAGGTCGGCGGGCGCACCCTGGTGATCCGGCCGAGCGAGCCCTCGGTGGTGGCGGCGATGGCCGAGGCCATCTCCGGCGCCGGACTCGACGGGGTGGCGGGCGCCACCGCCGACCGCGAGGACGGCGTGGTGAGCGTGCCGATCCTCAGCGACGAGCAACTGACCGCCGTGGTCGGCCTGCTGGGCACCCGCGGTTTCTCCATCGCGCACATCGGCACCCACCTGCCCAGCCTGGACGAGGTCTTCCTCGCCATCACCGGCAAGAAGTCCGACGACGGCGCGGGCCAGCCCGACGCCCGGCCGGACGAGGACACCCGGATCGACGACAAGAACGAAGTGGAGGTCGCGGCATGAGCGCGGCTACGGCGACGGTCACCGCGCCCGCGAAGGCAGCGGCCACCGGCGAGGGACGGATCGGCCTGCGGGCCAACCTCCGGCACATCGGCGCGCTCGCGCGCCGCAACATGCTCCAGATCAAGCAGGACCCGGAGTCGATGTTCGACGCGGTCCTGATGCCCGTCATCTTCACCCTGCTGTTCGTGTACGTCTTCGGCGGCGCGGTGGCGGGCAAGGGCAACCAGCAGGAGTACGTGAACTACGTGATCCCCGGCTTGATGGCCATGATGGGCATGAACATCTCCATGGCCGTCGGCAGCGGGGTCAACGACGACTTCCGCAAGGGGGTCATGGACCGCTTCCGCACGATGCCGATCGCGCGGTCCTCGGTGCTCATCGCGAAGATCGTCGTCGAGATGGGCCGGATGATGATCGCCATCGCGATCCTGCTGGGCATGGGCTTCGCGCTCGGCCTGTCCATCCACACCGATGTCCTGCACCTGTTCGGGGCCATCGCCCTGTCGGCGGTGTTCGGCGCCTCCCTGATGTGGATCTTCATCCTGCTGGGCCTGGCCATGAAGACGCCCCAGGCGGTCCAGGGCGTCGCCATGCTGGTGCTGATGCCCCTTCAGTTCGGCAGCTCGATCTTCGCGCCGCCGACCACCATGCCCGGCTGGCTGGAGGGCTTCACCAAGGTCAACCCGCTGTCCAACCTGGCCGACGCGGCCCGCGGGCTGATCAACGGCGGCTCGGTCACCCACCCGGTGCTGATCACGCTGGCCTGGTCGGTCGGCATCACCGCGGTGACGATGCCGCTGGCGGTGGCGCGCTTCCGCAAGAAGACCTGACCCGGCCGCCGGGCACCCGGTACCGGTTCGCGTCAGTCCACGTCACGCATGAGAGCGACGGCCTCCTCCAGGGTGAGGCCGTCGCTCTCCGCGTGCGCGGCCTCGTACCCGGCGTCGGTGAGCAACTCCCGCAGCCGGCCCTCCGCCTGCTCCATGTCCTGCCGCTCGGCCGGGGCCATCACGGACGGCCGCAGGCGGCCGTTGGCGTTGAGCAGCGCCACCGCGCGGCGCGCCCTGCGCACCGCGCGCTCCTGGTCGGCGCCGTCCGCGGTGGCGAGCATCGTCAGCAGATCCACCACCCCGGGCGAGAGCATGATCGCCAGCCGCGGGGTGATGACCGTGGCCAGCGGGTGGCGGCTGAGCTCCGCGACACCGTCGTCGATCAGCCGCAGCCCGGTCTCCGGGTCGCCGGCCCGGCCGATCAGGGAGCCGCGCATGGCGTGCAGCAGCCCCTTGATGAAGCCGGGCACACCGTTGGCGTGGCGGACCGTCGCGTCGAGGGCGTCGTCGATCAGCTCCAGCGCCTCGTCGAACCTGCCGCGGCGGCTGAGCACCTGGGCGAGCAGCACCCGGCCGAAGAAGCCCGCGCCCTCGCTGGCCGCCGCGTACTTGTCGGCGTCCGCGACCCCCTCGCGCAGCAGCCGCTCGCCCTCGTCCTCCTCGCCCGAGTGGAACAGCGCCTCGCCCATCCGGACGGTGAGCACCGGTACGTGCTGGTGGGAGCCGATCTTGCGGGCCAGCGCGATGCCCTCGCGGCAGCATTGCGCGGCGCGCGCCCACTCACCGCCGTTGGAGGCCGCCTCCGCCTCGGCGGACAGCGTCTCCGCGGTGCCCCACTCGTCACCGAGCCGCTGGAAGAGCCCGCGGCTCTCCGCGATGTCGGCCAGCGCGTCGGCGAGCCGTTCACTGATGTCGTTGTTGATCTTCGCGCGCAGTTGCAGCGCGAAGGCCAGCTCCCACTGCCGCCCGTGGACGCGGCAGCTCTCCACGGTCTCGTCCATCAGCGGGCCGAGCCGGGAGAAGTCGCCGGAGAAGAAGGCGCCGTAGGGCCGCAGGATGCCGGGGAAGCGGGCGGACTGCGGCAGATGCGGCGGGTAGGTCTCTATCAGCGCGCGGCCGATACGGGCCAGCTTCGGGTGCTCCCACCAGTCGGTCTCGCCCTGCATGGACGCCATGTCCTCGATCCGCACCCAGCGCCTGGCCTCCAGCAGCCGCTCGCCCTCCAGCGGCGGCGGATCGTCCAGCGGGCCGCGGTCCAGCGGTTCGAGGGCGGGCGGCGTCTCGAACGGGTCGGGACCCATCGCGGCCACCGCCGCGGGCCAATGGCGGCGCTCCGACTGGTAGTTGCGGACCTCCCAGAACCAGCAGCAGCTCAGCACCAGCAGCAGCGCGTCCTGCTCGTCGCCGGTCTCCACCGCCCGGCGCAGCGCGGCCCGCAGATTCTCGTGCTCGCGCTCCAGCCGTTCCAGCCATACGAGTTGGCCCACGCCCTCCTCGCCCGCGCCCCGGTGCTGACCGCGCCCCGCGCCGCGCAGCATCGGGTCGGCGGTGCGCACGTACTCCCTGAAGTACGTGAGGTGCCGCCGCTCGACGGCCGCGCGCTCGCCGGACTCCTCCAGGCGCTCGGTCGCGTACTCCGAGATCGTCTCCAGCATCCGGTGGCGTACGCCGTCGTCGGTGAGGTCGGCCAGCACGAGGGACTTGTCGACCAGGGAGGCGAGCAGCGCCGCGGCGTCGAGGGCGTCGATGCGGACGCCCTGGCGGGCGCCGTCCGCCGCTTTCGCCGGGCCGGCTTCCGCGGGGCCGGCCCCTTCGGGGTCCGGGCAGATCGCCTCGACGGCCTCCAGGGTCCAGCCGCCGCGGAAGACGGCCAGGCGGCGGAGCAGGACGCGTTCGGCCGGGTCCAGCAGGTCCCAGCTCCAGTCCACGACGGCGCGCAGCGTCTGCTGGCGGGGCAGCAGCGTACGGCTGCCGCCGGTCAGGAGGCGGAAGCGGTCGTCGAGGCGGTCGGCGAGCTGGCGCGGCGAGAGGCTGCGCAGCCGGGCCGCGGCCAGCTCGATGGCCAGCGGCAGCCCGTCCAGGCGGCGGCACAGCTCGGCGCAGGCCACCGGGTCCTCGTCCACCGAGAAGCCGGGCCTGGCCGCCGCGCCCCGGTCGGCGAGCAGCCGCAGCGCCGTCGGGTCCGGCAGCGGGTCCAGCGGCCGTACCAACTCGCCCGGCACGCCCAGGGGTTCGCGGCTGGTGGCGAGCACCGAGACGCCCGGGCAGTGCGCGAGGAGCTGTTCGGTCAGGGTCGCGGCGGCGCCGATCACGTGCTCGCAGTTGTCCAGCACCAGCAGCAGCTCGCGGCTCGCGCAGTAGTCGGTGAGCTGCCGGGCCGGGTCCTTGGTCTTGGTCTCGACGGACAGCGCGGCCTCGGTGGCGCTGCCGGAGTGCAGCAGCGTCTCGCGCAGCCCCAGCGAGCTGATCACCGCCTCGGGCACCGTCCGCGGATCACTGACCGGCGCCAGTTCGACGTACCAGACGCCGTCCTTCCAGCGCGGCGCCACCAGGTCACCGGCCTCCTGCGACAGCCGCGTCTTGCCCGTGCCGCCGGGTCCGGTGAGCGTGACGAGCCGGGCGCGCGACAGGTCGCCGCGCACCGCGGCCAGGTCGGCCTCGCGGCCGACGAAGCTGGTCAGCCGCGCGCGGGCGTTCCCCGGTACGGGCCGGGCCCCGCCCGCAACGGCCGCGCCCCGACGCCCGAACGCACCGCCGTCAGCCGCCTCGCCCGCGGCGGCGCCCATGACGGCCCCGCCGGGGCCGTACTCGGCCGGGCCGCCCTGCCCGTCTCCGCCCGAGGCGGGTCCGGTCCGGTGGTCCTGGCCGACCTGTCCGTGATCGGCCGGGCGTGGGCCGGGGGCCGCGGTCGGGCCGCGGGTGTCGGATCCGGGGGTGGGCGGGCGGGTGCCGCGGGCCCGGCTCTGCGCCCTTCCGGCCGCGGAACCGCCCGGGCCGGGCGGATTCCCCCCGACCGGACGGTCACCCGGCAGCGGCGGGGGGTTCAGCAGTTCCGCGTGCAGGGCGCGCAGTTCGGGGCTGGGGTCGGCGCCGAGCTGGTCGGCGAGGTCACGGCGGACCGCCTCGTACGCGGCCAGGGCGTCCGCGGTACGGCCCGCGGCGCGCAGGGCGCGGATGTGGAGGGCGCGCAGCGGCTCGTCCAGGGGGTGCGCGGCGGCCAGCTCCGCCAGCTCGGGGAGGATCGGACCTGCCCTGCCGAGGGCCAGTTCCGCGGTGAGCCGCTGCCGCTGGGCGTCCCGGCGCAGCGCCTCGCTGCGGACGGCGGCCGTGCCCCGGTCGGGCAGGTCCGCGAGCGCGGCCCCGCGCCACAGCGCGAGCGCGTCGCCGAGCAGCCCGGCGGCCTTGACCGGGTCGCCGTCGGCCAGCGCCCGCGCCCCCTCGTCGGCCAGCCGCTCGAACCGGTACAGATCCACGTCCTCGGGCGCCGCCTCCAGCCGGTAGCCGCCGTCGACCGAGCCGACCGCGTCATGGCCGATGGCCCGGCGCAGCCGACCGATCAGCGCTTGCAGCGCGCCGGTCGCCCCGGCGGGCGGGTCGCCGTCCCACACCTCGTCGATGAGCGCGTCCGCGCCGATCACCCGGCCGGGCCGCAGTGCGAGCGCTGTCAGCAGCGCGCGCAGCCGACCGCCCGCCAGTGCGGCGGGCGTGCCGTCGTCGCGCAGAGCCTGGGTGGTGCCGAGAATCGCGTATCGCACGGCCCCATTGTTACGGAGCCCGCACGGTCACCGCGCCCCGGTCGGCCCCGGTCCGCCCGCGGCGGCGAGGGCGTACGGTCCACGCGGGGGGCGGAGGCGTGGCGTCCGCTCGCGCGCCTCCGTACAGCGGTGGCCCGGCGTGACGCGGCGTTGGAACCTGGTCACGCCGCCGGACGTTTCCCGGGCACGGCCTGTGTCGTTTCCGTCCCGGATGGCATGATCGGGCGGCTGCCTCAGGCCGCGTCCGTCCCCACCACCGTCGGTCCCCCACCGTCGGGCCGCCGGGCCCGCGCACGACCTCCCGTAGCCTCAGCGCCCCACCGCCCACGCCAGGAGCCCGTCCATGAGCGTCACATCGATCCGCAGGGCCGACCGTCGCGGCGACAGCGACCGGAGGATCAGCCCGATCTTCCTCGCCATCGTCGCGGTGATGGCCGTGTCCGGCTGGGCGGTGTGGAGCCAGTTCGCCTCCGACCACGGCTTCGTGGTCTTCCTGTTCGTGGTGTCCGGCTGGGTCGTCTCCCTGTGCCTGCACGAATACGCGCACGCCCGCAGCGCCCTGCACAGCGGTGACATCTCCATCGGCGCGAAGGGCTATCTGACCCTCAACCCGCTGAAGTACACGCACGCGCTGCTGTCCATCGTGCTGCCGGTGGTCTTCGTGATCCTGGGCGGCATCGGCCTGCCCGGCGGGGCCGTCTTCATCGAGCGCGGCCGCATCCAGGGGCGCTGGCGGCACAGCCTCATCTCGGCGGCGGGCCCGCTGGTCAACGTCGCCTTCGCGGTGCTGCTGATGCTGCCGTTCGCGCTCGGCGCGCTGGACTCCTGGCCGACCGAGTTCCTGTGCGCGCTCGCCTTCCTGGCGATGCTCCAGGTGACCGCCGCGATCCTGAACCTGCTGCCGGTCCCGGGCCTGGACGGCTACGGCATCATCGAGCCGTGGCTCTCGCCCGCCGCCCGCCGCCAGTTCGAGCCCTTCTCACAGTTCGGCCTGCTGGCGGTCTTCGGTGTGCTGTGGATTCCGGCGGTGAACGTGAAGTTCTTCCACGCCATCGACACCGTGATGGGCTGGCTGCACGTGCCGCGCGACTACGTGGACTACGGCTACACGCTGTTCCAGTTCTGGCGGAAGTGACGTCAGCTCTGCGGCTGGCCCGTCGCGTCGGCGGCAGCGGCGGCGTCCATCTTCGCCTTGCGGAAGTAGTACCAGCACATGTTGCTGGTCAGCCCGGCGAGCAGCACCCACACGATGCCCAGGAAGCTGCCGTGCGCGAAGGACACCACCGCGGCGGCGACGGCGAGCAGGCACGCGATGAGGGCGTAGAGGGCGAGGCGGGGCATGGGGTGCGGCTCCTGTCCGGGCGGACGCGTACGGTCGTCCGCCATTGTCCCCCATGCCCCGGACCGCTCGGGACGGGCTCGTACGTCTCGGACGTACGGCCCGGACGTACGGCCCGGGTGGCCGGCCCGGGTGGCCGGCTCGGCTACGGCTCGGATGCGGCGCGGCTACGGCTCGATGCGGCTCAGACGTCGGTGAGGCGCAGGCCCGCGTGGGCCTTGTAACGGCGGTTGACCGAGATGAGGTTGGCGACCAGCGACTCGACCTGGTGGGCGTTGCGCAGCCGGCCCGCGAAGACACCGCGCATGCCGGGGATACGGGCGGCGAGCGCCTGGACGATGTCGGTGTCGGCGCGGGCCTCGCCGAGAACCATCACATCGGTGTCGATCTCCGCGATCTCCGGGTCCTGGAGCAGCACCGCCGACAGGTGGTGGAAGGCGGCGGTGACCCGCGAGTCCGGGAGCAGGGCGGCGGCCTGCTGGGCGGCGCTGCCCTCGTCGGGCTTGAGGGCGTACGCGCCCTGCTTGTCGAAACCGAGCGGGTTGACGCAGTCCACGACGAGCTTGCCCGCCAGTTCCTCGCGCAGTGACTCCAGGGTCTTGGCGTGGCCGTCCCACGGCACCGCGACGATCACGATGTCGCTGCGGCGGGCGCACTCCGCGTTGTCCGCGCCCTCGACGCCGAGGCCGAGTTCGGCGGCGGCGGTCTGCGCGCGCTCGGCGTTGCGGGAGCCGATGACGACCTTCTGGCCCGACCTGGCCAGCCGGTAGGCGAGCCCGCGGCCCTGGTCACCGGTGCCGCCGAGCACTCCCACCACCAGGCCCGACACGTCGGGCAGCTCCCAGGGGTCCTTGGCCGGTGCCTTGGCCGGGGTCTTCACGTCCTCAGGGGTAGTCATACCGGCGATCCTGCCAGGTGCGGGCGGTGTTCGACGGCGTTCGGTGGCGCGGATCACTCCGGGGGCGGAAGGATGCCGTGCCATGGACGCCGTACGGGTCGCGCTGCTGCGCGAAGTGCTCGCCGGAACGGAGTGGCCGCGCGCCGCCCGCGCCTTCGGCGGGACGCTCAGAACCGCGGTCCAGCGCGGGCCGGGACCGCTGTTGCTCGTCGGCACCGACGCGTACGAGCCGTGGCATCTCGCCGCGCACCTCGACGACGAGGCCGCCTGGAGCGGGGTGCCCGAACTCTCCCCCACGCTCCTGCGGTTCCGCGTGCCGCCGGGCGCGCCGCCGCATCTCGCCGTCGGTCTGCGACGGCTGGCCTCCGCCGGGCGCGGCGAGACCGTGCTGCTCGTCGCCCCCGACCGGCCGGGGGCCGGCATCCTCGAACGCGTCCACGACGCCAGGCGCTCCGGCGCCACCGTCCTCGCCCTGTCCGCTTCCGCGGAGGGTCACCCTTTCGACGGCGTCGCCCACGACGTCCTGAGCCTGCCCTCGCCCGACGCGCCCGCGCTCTCCCTCGACGTCCTCCAGCACCTTGTCAGCTCCGCTGCGGGTGAGGCCACGGCCCCTCGCCGCCCCCCTTTCCGCGACCCCCTCTCCCGCCTGGCCGACCACCTCTCCACCCCTCCTCCCCGCTGGTAACCCCCCCCCGTTCACCTCGCCGAGGTGGGTGCCCCCAGGGGCGCGGCCCCGGTGCGGTTCTCGGCTGCCGCCGCGTGGGCGCACCCAGCCACCACGCTCCCGCACGACACCACCCGCCCCGGCGGGGCAATTCGGTTGTCGCCGGGCCACCGGCCCGGTGGGGGGGCGGGCCGGGCGGGGGGAAAAAGGCTTTGCGGGGGGAGGCCGGGCCGGGGAGCATCGCCCTACGTGACAGTGACCGTGACCGATGACCCCCCACCCCCGCGGAAGCGGAAGAGGGCGTTGCTCCCCGACATGACGCCGTGGCGCACCTCGGCGGACTTCCGGCGAATGTGGCTGGCGGGAGCCATCACGACGTTCGGAAGCTTCCTGACGTTCGTGGCCCTGCCGGTGCAGATCAAGGAGCTGACGGGCTCGGCCGTCGCGGTGGGAGCGATCGGCGCGGTGGAGCTGGTGCCGCTGATCGTGTTCGGGCTGTACGGCGGGGCGCTCGCGGACGCGATGGACCGGAAGCTGCTGATCAACGCGACCGAGGCGGCGCAGGGCCTGCTGGCGTTGGGGCTGCTGGTCAACACGGTGGTGCCGCACCCGGTGGTGTGGCCGCTGTACGTGGTGGCGGCACTGTCGAGCGCGCTGACGGGACTCCAGCGGCCCGCCCTGGACGCGATCGTGCCCAGGATCGTCCGGCGCGACCAACTCGCCGCCGCTGCGGCGCTCAACGCGCTGCGCTGGCAGGTCGGGGCCATCGCGGGCCCGTCCGTCGCGGGCCTGGTGATCGCGTACGCGGGCCTTTCGTGGGCGTACGCGGCCGACGCGGCGACCTTCGCGCTCTCCGTCGCGCTCGGCCTGGGGCTGAGCCGTTCACCGGCCGCGCACGACGCGAAGCCGCCCTCGCTGCGCTCGATCGCGGAGGGCGCGCGCTACGCGTGGAGCCGCAAGGAACTCCTCGGCACGTACGCGATCGACCTGGCGGCGATGTTCTTCGCGTACCCGGCGGCGATCTTCCCGTTCCTCGCGGACGACCTGCACGCGCCGTGGTCGCTCGGCCTGATGTACGCGGCCGGGTCGGTCGGCTCCCTCGCGGTCAGCCTGACCAGCGGCTGGACCACCCGGATCCACCGGCACGGCCGGATGGTCGTGTACGCGGCCGTGGGCTGGGGCCTGGCCATGGCCGCGGCGGGCTGGACGGGCCGGATCTGGCTCGTACTGCTGTGCCTGGCGGCGGCGGGCGGCTGCGACATGATCAGCGGCGTCGGCCGCTCCACGATGTGGAATCAGACGATCCCCGACGAGCTGCGCGGACGCCTGGCGGGGATCGAGCTGCTGTCGTACTCGGTCGGCCCGCAGCTCGGTCAGCTCCGCAGCGGCGGCGTGGCCGCCCTCACCACCGCCCGTACCTCCGTCTGGACCGGCGGTGTCGCGTGCGCGGCGGCGGTCGTCGCCCTGGCCGCCGCTCTCCCGAAGCTGATGTCGTACGACGCGCGGCAGCACCCGGCGGCGGAGACGAAGAGCGGGACGGAGAGCGGAGCGGAAGGCGGCACGGAAAGCGGTACGGAAACGGCACCCGCGACCGCGTCCTGACGACCGGCCCCGCCCGACTGCTCCGTCAGGAGCCCCCCGGCCTGTCGTTCCCGGCGTCCTGGCCGTCACCGTCGGCGGTGTCGTGCCACTTCGGGTCGGTGTCCCACTGGAGATTGCGCTCGGCGGCGGTGTCCATCGCCCGCTGCGCCTCCTCGCGGGTGGAGTAAGGGCCGAAGCGGTCCTTGGCGGGGCATTCGGGCCCCTCCTCGACCTTGTGGTGCTCGATGCAGTAGAACCATTCGCCGGGCTTTCCGGCCGGCTTCTTCGCCCTGAACAGCGCCATGATCGTCTCCTGTGGTCGGGGGTGCCGCGGGTGGCCGCCTGCGGCCATGTTCCCCGATCGGGCGCGGATACACTCGTCGGCATGTCTGGTCAGTCGCTGCTCGTTCCCGGCAAGCTCTCCCCCACCCGGCACGTGCCGGCCTCGATCCCGCGCCCCGAGTACGTGGGCAGGCCGGGGCCGGCGCCGTACACCGGGCCCGAGGTGCAGGACGCGGAGACGGTCGAGAAGATGCGGACCGCCTCGCGGATCGCGGCGCGCGCGATGGAGGAGGCCGCGAAGGCCATCGCCCCGGGGGTGACGACCGACGAGCTGGACGGGATCGCGCACGCGTACATGGTGGACCATCAGGCGTACCCCTCTGACCTGGGCTACCGCGGCTTCCCCAAGTCGCTGTGCGCGTCGGTGAACGAGGTGATCTGCCACGGCATCCCGGACTCGACGGTGCTGCGCGACGGCGACATCGTGAACCTGGACGTGACCGCGTTCATCCACGGGGTGCACGGGGACTGCAACGCCACGTACTTCGTGGGCGACGTCGCCGAGGAGTCGCGGCTGCTGGTGGAGCGCACACGGGAGTCGCTCGACCGGGCGATCAAGGCGGTACGTCCCGGGCGGCAGATCAATGTGATCGGCCGGGTCATCGAGTCGTACGCGAAGCGCTTCGGGTACGGCGTGGTGCGGGACTTCACCGGGCACGGCATCCACACCGCGTTCCACTCGGGGCTGATCATCCCGCACTACGACGACCCGCGGGCGACGACGGTGATGCGGCCCGGCATGACGTTCACCATCGAGCCGATGCTGACGCTGGGCACGCACGAGTACGACATGTGGGACGACGGCTGGACCGTGGTCACCAAGGACCGCAAGCGCACCGCCCAGTTCGAGCACACGCTGGTGGTCACGGCGGACGGCGCGGAGGTGCTGACCCTGCCATGAACCGTCGGAGCCTGTGTCTGGCGGCGGCGGCGACCGCGCTGGCGGTGCCGTTGGCCGGTTGTGTCACCGTGCACGGTGAGCGCGCGGACATCGCGTCGGTACGGCCCGCGGAGGCGGCCGAGGTGCTGGCGAATTTCGCGAAGGTCAACAACGCGGCGACGAAGGCGTACGACGAGTCGCTGGTCGCCGAGATCGAGTCGGGCGCGCTGGGCGCCATCGACGAGGCGGGGGTGCGGGCCAAGCACGCCAACCACCCCGAGGGCAACGCGTCGTTCACGCCGCTGGCCTTCTCCGACTCACGCTTCCTGGTGCCGAGGCAGCGCGGCTGGCCGAAGTTCTTCGTGGCGGACACCGCGACCAACCGCGGCGGCGACTCGCGGTGGCTGCTGGTCTTCCGCCGGTTCACCGCGGGCGACCCGTGGAAGGCGTCCTTCCTTGCCGTCATGGCACCGGACGCGCTGCCCGCCCTCGCCACCGACAAGGACGGTCTGGTCGAGGCGTTGCCGGCCGCGGGCACCGATCTGCTCGTGCAGCCGGGCCGGTTGAGCACGGCGTACACCTCGTATCTCCAACAGGCTCCCGCCGCACCGGCGTTCGCCGACGGTCCGGCGACCTCCGAGCTGCTGGCCGGGCGCGACAAGAACCGGCGTACGGCCAACTCCGTGACGCAGTACGCCGATCAGCCCGCCGACGGCGGCGACTTCACCCCGGTCGCGCTGCGTACCAGGTCCGGCGGCGCGCTCGTGCTGTTCGCCAGTCGCCATCAGACCCGCGCCACGTACCGCGAGGGCTACCAACTCAGCATCGACCAGGACACCAAGGCCCTGATGACCGGCACCCCCCGCACCTCCGTCACCCTCTCCCGCATGTCCCAGCAGGCCGCCACGGTCCCCGCCCGCAGCGCGGGACCGGACGCGAAAACGGCGGTCCTCAGCCGCCTGGCGGGCCTGGTCTCGGCGACGGGCGCGTAGGGGCTCTGCGGGGACGGGCTCTACGGGGACGGGCCTCAGCGGGGACGGGCCTCAGCGGGAACGGGCTCAGCGGGGACGGGCTCAGCGCGTGCGGGCGACCGGTTCCGGCTCGGGTTCGTAGGCGAACTGGGCGCAGGCGTCGGTGAGGATGTCGAGGACGGGGAGCGGGTCGGGCAGCGGGAGGTCGGGGCCGAGGTCGGGGAGCCAGACGACCGTGCCGCCGGACGGCAGCCGGGCCGGGGGCAGCAGCACATAGCTGCCGCGGCAGTGCCAGCGGATGCCCGGGTGCTCGTCGGCGGTCTCCGGGTTGCAGTCGAGGGCGCAGGGCCACCACTCGTCCTCGTCGGCGGGGGTGCCGCGGGTGGCGGTGAAGAACAGCATCCGGTCCTCGCCCTGGAGGGCGACCGGGCCGATGGTGGCGCCGTCGGCGGTCAGCCGTTCCAGCGCGACGCGGCCCGCTTCCGCGGGGACGTCGAGGACGTCGTGGTTGAGCCCGGTGGCGGTGATGAAGTTGGCGAGCGGCTGGCCGCTGAGCCACTGGGCGACCCGCTGCGGGTCGGTGCTCGCCTGGGTCTGCCACGCCTGCGAGACGGGGTGCACACCGGGGATGTGACAGCCGATCCGGTCGCACGAACAGCCGAAGCCCTCGGGGTGCACGGCCGGTGCGACGGGATACGAGGCGGCGACGGCCGCCTGGATCAGCTCGTCACGGCGCAGGTCGTCGGCGGCAGCGGCGGCTGCCGCCCTGGCCGCCCGGCTGTTGCCCGAAGCGCTCTCCGTACGGCGGCGCAACCAGTCGGACACCCTGCTCTTGCCTGCCATCGGGCTCCTTTCCTCGCCACTCCCGTCCCGCGGACCACGGTACGCGGACGGTGGAGCACATCCTCCCTCTTGCCAGGAATGAACACCCACCCGGGGTGGAAGTGTTCCCGTGGCGGCCGTTTCCGACATCATGTCGGCAACCTATTGACTTAGGTAAGCCTAAGTTGGGAGGATCGAGGTCGGCGCACAGCCTTGACCAGGAGGTTCCTTTGACCACGTCGATTCCGTCGGCCACTTCGGACACGTCGGCCACTCCGGACGCACCGTCCGCCGCATCCCCCTTCTCCGCCGTGATCCGCGCCGCGACCCGGGCCCAGCACCAGGAGGCGCACGACTCGACCTTCATGGACGACCTGCTCGGCGGTCGGCTCGGCGTGGACGCGTACGCGCGCTACACCGAGCAGCTCTGGTTCGTGTACCGGGCGCTGGAGGAGGGCGCGCACCTGCTGGCCGACGACTCGGTGGCCGCGCCCTTCACCCGCACCGAGCTGCTGCGCGTCGCCTCCCTCGAACAGGACCTCGACCACCTGCTCGGCGAGGGCTGGAAGGACCGCGCGACCGCGCTGCCCGCCACCGCCCGGTACGCGGCCCGGGTGGCCGAGGTCGCCCGCGAGTGGCCCGCCGGTTATGTCGCGCACCACTACACCCGCTACCTCGGCGACCTCTCCGGCGGCCAGGTCGTCCGCGGTGTCGCGGAGAAGACCTGGGGCTTCGCCCGCAAGGGCGACGGTGTCCGCTTCTACGTCTTCGAGGGCATCGACAACCCGGCCGCCTTCAAGCGCGAGTACCGCGAACTGCTGGACGGCCTCGCGGTCGACGACCTGGAGAAGCAGCGGGTGGTCGAGGAGTGCAGGACCGCCTTCGCGCTGAACATCGCGGTCTTCCGAGAGCTGGGGGACGCCTTCCCGCTCTCCGCGTGAGGGCGCGCTGTCCGTACGACCCCCGCGAAGCCGGGCGGCCCACCTGAACTCACGGTGGGCCGCCCGGCTTTCGGCTGTGCCTGAGGTCTTCGCGGCGGACGGTGCCGCGTCAGACGGTGTTGCGTCAGGCGTCTTCGCGTCGGACGGTGTTGCGTCAGACGGTGTTGCGGCGGCGGGCCACGGTGACGGTCGCGGCGGCGCCGGTCACCAGCAGGGCGCCCGCGGCGGCGAGCAGCGCGGCGGACGGGGTGCCGGAGCCGGTGGAGGCCAGCTCGCCGTCGGTGGTGAAGTCGTTGCCGGTGCCGCCGACCGTGCTGCCGGAACCGCCGGTCGTACCGCCGCTGGTGGAGCCGCCGGTCGTACCGCCGTCGGAGGAACCGCCCGACGAACCGGCCGACGGGCTCGGCGAACCGGTCGGCAGGGTGGCGCTGTCGTCCAGCGAGACGGCGACCGTCACCGGGTCGAGCGCGTCGCCCGCCTTGTAGAAGCCGCTGAACGCCTTCGCGCCGTCCTCGGTGAGCACGGCGGAGGCGCCGGAGACCGTGACGACGTCGCCGTCGGCGGTCGGCGCGACACCGCTCAGGGTGGCCACGGCGATGCCCTTGTAGTCGGTGACCTTGCCCGAGGCCATGTCCTTGGCCGACACGTCGGCGGTGAGGGTGCCGGTGGCGCCCTTGGTGGCCACCGTGAAGTTGCCGAACTTCAGGTCGAGCGCGTACGTGCCCTGCTGGAGGTGGCCGAGGAAGCGGACGCCGCCGGAGAAGGAGGCGTTGAGGGTCTTGGTGTCGGCGTCGTAGGTGCCGGCGCCCTTGGGGAAGCGGTAGCCGGAGGCAGTGCCGGTGGCGCCGTCGGTGAGCTCCACCTTGCCGTCGGCGATCGGTCCTGTGACGTAGGAGCGGAAGGACTGCTTGACGCCCCAGTCGAGGTTGCCGTCCACGACGGCGGCGGGCCCGCCGGGCGCGGTCGTGGTGGGCGTGGCGGTCGGCTCGCCCGTGGGCTCACCGGTGGGCTCGCCGGTCGGCGGGTTGGTGGTCGGCGGGTTGGTGGTCGGCGCGGTGGTCGGCGGCGTGGTGGGGGCGGTGGTCGGCGGGGTGGTGGGCGGCGTCGTCGTCGGGGCGGCGCCCGGAGTGACGGACAGGTCCGCGGCGTCCAGCGCCGTACCGGGCTGGTACATGCCGTTGAAGGCGCTCGACCCGTCGGCGGTCAGCGTGGCCGGGATGCCGTTGAAGGTCATCGCGCCGCCCGCGCCGCCGCCGGGCCTGACGTTCGACAGGTCGAGCGTGGCGAATTCCACGTCGTTCGACGTGCTGCCCGCGGCGGTCACGTCGGCGGTGATCCTGCCCGTGGTGCCGACGGTGACGACCTTGAGGTCGGCCAGCTTGATGTCGAAGCCGTGCAGCGTGGACGCGAACTCGACGCTGCCGTCGAAGCCGACGGTCACGCCGTGCGTCGACGTGTCGTACGAGCCTTGGCCGTTGGTGAAGTGGAAGGTGCCGTTGGAGTTGGCGGTCGCGCCGTCCGCGGTGGTGATGGTGCCCCCCGCGGGACCGGTCACGTACGAGCGGAACGACTGCTTGACGCCCCAGTCGAAGGTGCCGCCGGCGAGCGGTACGGCCGGGGACGACGGCGAGTCGGCGGCGGCGAACGCCGGGACCAGCAGGGCGGTGGCCGCCCCCGCGGTGGCGGTGGCTATGGCCAGGGCGAGCGCGCGGGAGCTGAGGCGGGCGGTCATGGGGTGGTGTGCTCCTTGTGTTCCTCGGAAGGTGGTGCTCGGTGCGGTGGTGCCCGGTGCGGGCATGCGGCCGTACGGAGGGCGTACGGACCCTGCGGCCGCACGCTGCGTGCGGCCGTACGCGTCCTGCGGTGCTGCGGTTCGAGCGGGTGGTGCGAGGTGCGGGGGGAGGTGACGCGCCGTCAGCCGACGTCTGGGTGACGCGCCGTCAGCCACCGTCTTCGGTACGGCGTTTGCGCCGTACGACGGTGAAGACGACCGCCGCCGCGGCGAGGACCGCGGCCGACCCGCCGGCCAGCAGGCCGACCGGCGCGCCGTCGTGCGAGCTGTCCGCGGCGGACTCGGTGCTCGGCGCGGCGGGTGCGGTGCTCGGCGCCGGGGACGCCGCCGGGGTGGCGGACGCCGTGGGGTCGGAGCCGATGTCGGGCAGCGCGGGCAGGGCCGCCGCCTTGTCGAGGGCGACGGAGAGGGTGAGCGGGTCCATCGAAGTACCCGCGGTGTAGAGGCCGTTGAACGCCTTGGCGCCCTGCGCCGTCAGCGTGGTCGGGACCTCGGTCAGGGAGATCAGGCCGTTCTTCGGCGCGAGCGCGGCGGGCGCGGCGAAGGTGATGAACGGCTCGCCGTCCGCGTACAGCGTGCCCTTGCCGTCGGTGACCGTGACGCGGACCGCGCTGATCGACAGGTCCAGCCCGTACGTGCCGTCCGCCGCCTTCATCCCGACGAAGCGCACCGTCCCGCCGAACCGGGCGTCCAGCGAGTGGTGCGAGGCGTCGTACGTGCCGCGGCCCGCGCCGAAGCGGAACAGGGCGCCGCCGTCCCGCGCGCCGTCGGCCACCGTCCAGCGGCCCTTGGCGATGTCGCCGGTCACGTACTCGCGGAAGGTGCGGCGTACGCCCCAGTCGGCGGCGGCGTCGACGACCGTGCCGGGCACGGCCGTCGAGGTGGCGGTCGGCTTCCCCGACGCCTTGTCGCTCGCGCCGCCGGTCGGGGTCCGCGGCGGGGCGGTGGTCGGCGAGGCGGGCGCGCGCAGGTCGACCGAGAGGCTGACCGGGTCCAGCGGGGTGCCGGTGGTGTAGTAGCCCGCGAAGGCGCGGGCGCCCTGCGAGGTGAGGGTGGCCGGGATGCCGCTGAGGGTGATCTGCGGCCCGGTGACCCCGCGGGTGTTGACGCCGCCGACGGCGAGCGAGGCGAGCGGCACCTGGGCTGTGGTGGTGACCCGACCGGTGTTCTTGTCCTTGCTGCGCATGTCGGCGTAGAGCGTGCCGCGGCCGCCGGAGATCTTGACGGTGGGACGGCTGATGGTGAGGTCGAGTTGATAGGCGCCGCTGGCCTGCCGGTGCCCCAGGAAGTGGACGCCGCCCGCGAAGGCGGCGGTCAGCGCGCCGCTGCCCGGATCGTACGAGCCCCGCGCCGAAGGGAAGCGGAACTGGTTGCTGCCGAAGGTGCCCGCGCCACCGGTCATCGCCCAACTGCCTTTCGCGATGGGCCCGGTGACATAGCTCTGGAACGACGCCTTGATTCCCCAGTCCAGCCGTCCCCCGGCGACCGTACGGCTCGTCGCGGCGTCCGCCCTTGACGCGGGCAGCACCGCGGTCAGCGCGGTCAGCGCGACCGCGCCGAGCAGCGCGGTGCTCACGGCCGTGAGCGAGACGGCCCGGCCGCCGGTACGGCGCACGCGGGCATGACGGAACAACGGCATGGACCCCTCCAGGACTGGCAAACTCAGGTAAGGCTAACCTAAGCTAATCACCGACCGGCGGGGAACCCTCCCGCGACGTCGCCGAACGCGCTGGCGCGCGGGCACAGCGGCATCACGACATGACGGCACCACGGCAAGGGACGGGTTGGCAGTGCGAACAGGTTCCGAACGACGTCCCGACCGAGCGGATGCCGAGCCGCATGCCGCGGGCTTCCCGACGACGTGCTCGCAGGCCGGGCGCTCCCTGGACGCCCCGGACGCCGACACTCCGCAACGCGGGCATGCCCAGGCCGACTTGGGCGACCGCACCACGCCGGAACCCAACCGTCCACCGGCCGCCGGTCCACAGCCGACAGCCGTCCGAGCCGCCCCGGACCTCGCCGCGTCACCAACCCCGCCTTCGTCCCCCGCCCGTTCACAACCGACCGGCGTCCGGGCCGCCCCGGACCTCGCCGCGTCACCAACCCCGCGTTCGTCCCCCGCCCGTTCACAGCCGACCGCCGTCCGGGCCGCCCCGGAAGCCGGCGGCTCGGGGCGCGGTCGCTCGCGGCGCCGCGCTCCCGTGCGGCGGAACGCGTGCACCGCGCGGGGCGTGGCCTTCTCGCTGCTCGGCGGGCTGCTGGCGCTCGCGCTCACCGCGTGCGGCGGCTCGGCGGGGAAGGCGGGGCCGTCCGCGAGCGGTTCGGGGGCGACGTCGAGCGCGGGAGCGGACGCCGACCGGATCGAACCGCTGGCCGGTGCGGCGCCCGTGCCCGTACTGCCCGCCACCGTCACCTCGGCGGACGGCCGGAAGGTCACCGTCACCGCCGCCGACCGGATCGTGCCGCTCACCGGCGGGCTGTCCGAGATCGTCTTCACGCTGGGCCTCGGCAAGAACGTCGTCGCGCGCGACATCACGGCGACCTTCGCGCAGGCGGCGAAGCTGCCGGTGGTGACCCGCGCCCACGACGTCTCCGCCGAGGGCGTCCTGTCCCTGCACCCCACCCTCGTCCTCGCCGAGGACACCACGGGCCCGGCCGAGGCGATCCGCCAGATCCGCGACGCGGGCGTCCCGCTCGTCGTCGTCAAGACGGCGACCTCGCTCGAGGACGTGGGCCCGCGGATCGACGCCGTGGCCGCCGCGCTCGGCGTGAAGGCCGCGGGTGACACGCTGCGCGCGCGTACGGCGCAACGGATCGACGCCGTCCGCGCGACGATTCCGAGCACGTCCGACAAGCCGCGCGTCGCCTTCCTCTACCTGCGCGGCACCGCGTCGGTCTACCTGATCGGCGGGCGCGGCTCCGGCGCCGACTCCCTCATCGCGGCGGCGGGCGGCGTCGACGCCGGGACCGCCTCCGGCCTCGACAAGGACTTCACCCCCATCACCAGCGAGGCCCTGGTGAAGGCCGCGCCCGACGTCATCCTCGTCATGACCAAGGGGCTCGACTCCGTCGGCGGGGTCAGCGGCCTCGAAAAGGTCCCGGGCGTCGCCCAGACCCCCGCCGGTCTCGACCACCGTGTCGTCGCCATCGACGACGGCACCCTCCTCAACTTCGGCCCCCGCACCGACTCCGTCCTGCGCCGGCTCACCACCGGCATCCACCAAAAGGCCCGGTGACCCGGCCCATGACGACCACGGCCTCCCCGAACGAGGAACACACCGCGCCCGCCGGGACGGACGACGACACCCGGCCGACCACGACTGCGGCTCCCGCTCGGGACGCCGGCCCAGGAGCCCAGGACTCCGTACCGGCGCACGATGACGCGGCGCATACGTACACGGGGCCCAAGGAAGCGAGCGGGCCCGGGGGGATCGCGGACGACGGGCCGCGGCCGACCGGCCGTCAGGCCAACCGGCGTGGCCGGGCGACCGTGTTGATCGGGGTGCTGGCCGCGGGGCTGGTCGTGCTGAGCGTCGTGTCGGCCGGGATCGGGGCGTACGGGATTCCGGCGGGGGACGTGCTCGCGTCGGTGGCGCACCGCTGCGGCCTCGGGGGCCACCGGCTGGACCGGGTGGCGGAGTCGGTGCTGTGGGACGTACGGCTGCCGCGCATCGTGCTGGCGCTGCTGGTCGGCGGCTCGCTGGGGTGCGCGGGGGCGCTGATGCAGGGCGTGTTCGGGAATCCGCTGGCCGAGCCGGGGGTGATCGGGATCTCGTCCGGCGCCGCGGTGGGCGCCGTCGGGTCGATCGCGCTCGGCCTGACCTTCGCGGGCACCTGGTCGGTGACGGTGTGCGCCTTCGTCGCCGGGCTGCTGACCGTCCTCGTCGTGTACGGCCTGTCCCGGTCGGGCGGCCGGACGGAGGTCGTCACCCTCGTCCTCACCGGCATCGCGGTGAACGCCTTCGCGGGCGCCCTCATCGGCCTGTTCGTCTTCTTCGCGGACAACTCGCAGCTCACCCAGATCACCTTCTGGCAGCTCGGTTCGCTGGCCCAGGCGAGCTGGCCGAAGGTGCTCGCGGTGCTGCCCTGCGCGCTGGCCGGTCTCGCCGTGGCGCCGTTCTTCTCCCGCCGCCTGGACCTGCTGGCGCTCGGCGAACGCCAGGCCAAGCACCTCGGCGTGGACGTCGAACGGATGCGGATCGCGGTGATCCTGATCGTGGCGCTGCTGACGGCCGCGGCCGTCGCGGTCGCGGGGATCGTCGCCTTCGTCGGGCTCGTCGTGCCGCATCTGCTGCGGATGGCCGCGGGGCCGGGACACCGTTTCCTGGTGCCGGGCAGCGCCCTCGGCGGCGCGCTCGTCCTGGTCGCGGCCGACCTCGCCGCCCGTACGCTCGCCTCGCCCGCGGAGCTGCCGCTGGGCGTGCTGACCGCCCTCGTCGGCAGCCCCTTCTTCTTCTGGCTGCTGCGCAGGACCCGCGGCCGGCAGGGGGGTTGGGCATGAGGCCGCTCGCGGTACGACGCCGCGCCCGTACGTCCCTCCCGCCGCCGCCCGCCCCCGGCGACGTCCTGGCCGAGGCCCACGACCTGGTCGTACGGCTCGGCGGGCGCCCCGTGCTCGACGGGGTCGGCGTCGCCGTCCACGCGGGCGAAGTGCTCGCCCTGGTCGGGCCCAACGGCGCGGGCAAGTCCACGCTGCTGGGGGCGCTGGCCGGTGACGTGCCCGCCGACTCCGGTGAGGTGCGCGTCGGCGGCGCGCCCCTCGGCCGCTGGACCGCCCGGCAGCTCGCCCTGCGCCGGGCCGTGCTCCCGCAGTCCTCGCCGCTCGCCTTCCCCTTCACCGCCGACGAGGTGGTACGGATGGGGCGCGCGCCGTGGGCCGGGACCGTCCTCGCCCACGAGGACGAGGCCGCCGTGGCGGCGGCCATGCGCGCCACCGAGGTCACGGGCTTCGCCGAGCGGGCCTATCCCGCGCTCTCGGGCGGCGAGCGGGCCCGCGTCGCGCTCGCGCGGGTGCTCGCCCAACGTGCGCCGCTGCTGCTGCTCGACGAGCCGACCGCCGCCCTTGACCTTCACCACCAGGAGCTCGTCCTGCGCGTCTGTCGCGAGCAGGCCGCTCTCGGGCGCGGGGTCGTCGTCGTCCTCCACGACCTCGGTCTCGCCGCCGCCCATGCCGACCGTGTCGCCGTCCTGTCCTCCGGCCGCGTCACCGCCAACGGTTCGCCTGCGGCGGTGCTCACCGCCGAACGGCTCTCCGCCGTCTACCGCCACCCCGTCGAAGTCCTCCCCCACCCCCGCAGCGGCACCCCCCTGATCCTCCCCCTCCGCTGACCCCCCACCCACCGGCCCGGTGGTCCGGTGACAACCGAACTGCCCCACCGGGGCCGGTGGTGACCCGCAGGAGCGTCATGGCTGAGCGCGCAGTTCCCCGCGCCCCTTAAAGATCGGCGCGCCGCCCCGACGAAAGACGGCCCGCCCCGCCAGGGGCGCGAGGAACTGCGCGGCCCGCCCCCACCGGCCCGGTGGCCCGAACACCACCGAACTGCCCCGCCGGGGCCGGTGGTGACCCGCAGGAGCGTCATGGCTGAGCGCGCAGTTCCCCGCGCCCCTAAAAGACCGGCGCGCCGCCCGAAGCGAAGGAACCGTACGGGGGAAAGGGGGGAACCCTTTGGGGTACTTGGTGGTGCGGGACCCCAGCGGGAGGCGCAGAATCGGGGCGTACGTACGAACTCCGGGGGGCCGACCGTCCGCCGGAGGCGGCCCTTCACCACCCCCCGAGGAGCCCTCTTTGCGCACTGCGACACCCCGCCGGTACCTGATGTGTCCACCGGCGCACTTCCGAGTGACGTACTCGATCAACCCGTGGATGGACCCGACGAAGCCGGTGGACCCGGCACTGGCCCTGTTCCAGTGGGAGGACCTGCGCGACAGGTACCGGGCGCTGGGCCACACCGTGGAGCTGCTGGACGCGGTGGAGGACCTGCCGGACATGGTGTTCGCGGCGAACGGCGCGACCGTCGTGGACGGGAAGGTGCTGGGCGCGAGGTTCGCGAACCCCGAGCGCGAGGCCGAGGCCCCGGCGCACCTGGCGTGGTTCAGGAGCAACGGCTTTCCCGATCCGCGCGAGCCGGTGCACATCAACGAGGCGGAGGGCGACTTCGCGGTCACGGCGACATGGATCCTGGCGGGCCAGGGCTTCCGGAGCAGCCCGCTGTCGCACTCGGAGGCGCAGGAGTTCTTCGGCCGTCCGGTGATCGGCCTGGAGCTGACCGACCCGCGCTACTACCACCTGGACACGGCGCTGGCCGTGCTCGACGACGCGCGGGACGAGATCATGTACTACCCCGGCGCCTTCTCCCCCGGCAGCCGCGCCGTGCTGGCCCGGCTCTTCCCCGACGCGCTGCTCGCGACGGCGCAGGACGCCGCCGCGCTCGGCCTCAACGCGGTCAGCGACGGCCGCAACGTCCTGCTGCCGCGTACCGCCACCGGCCTGCTCGGGCCGTTGCGCGACCGGGGCTTCGAGCCGGTCCCGGTGGACATGTCGGAGCTGCACAAGGCCGGCGGCAGCGTGAAGTGCTGCACGATGGAGCTGCGCCCGGCCGTCGGCTGACCGGCGCGCGGCCCGAGCCCGCGCACGCCACGCCGCGGGTCCTCCCGGCCGGGGGCCTCGGCGTGGTGGCGGCTCGGCCGCCGACCAGCTGAACCGCCCGGTCCCGACCGCCCCATGCCGTGCGCCGCCGCGTCATAGGGTGCGGGGATGGACGTTTCGAGCGGGGCACGGCATGACGTGGTGATCGTCGGCGGCGGCCACAACGGGCTGGTCGCCGCCGCCTATCTGGCCCGCGCGGGCCGCCGGGTGCTGCTGCTCGAGCGGCTGCCCGCGACGGGCGGCGCGGCCGTGTCGACCCGGGCCTTCGCCGGGGTGGACGCGCGGCTGTCGCGCTACTCCTACCTGGTGAGCCTGCTGCCCGCGCGGATCACCGACGAGCTGGGGCTGCGGTTCGCGGTGCGCCGCCGCCGGATCTCCTCGTACACCCCGCGCGGCACCGGCGGCCTGCTGGTGGACGCGGGCGACGCGGCCCGTACGCGGGAGCAGTTCGCGGCGCTGACCGGCGACGACCGGGACTTCGAGGCGTGGCAGCGGTTCTACGCGATGACCGGGCGGGTCGCGCAGGCGGTGTTCCCGACGCTGACCGAGCCGCTGCCCTCGCGGGCCGCGCTGGAGAGCGCGATCGGCGACTCCGCGGCCTGGGAGGCGCTGTTCGAGCGGCCGCTGGGCGAGACGGTGGAGGCGGCCTTCGCGGACGACCTGGTGCGGGGCGTGGTCCTCACCGACGCGCTAATCGGCACC
This sequence comes from Streptomyces sp. NPDC008079, assembly GCF_042957385.1. Classification (NCBI taxonomy): domain Bacteria; kingdom Bacillati; phylum Actinomycetota; class Actinomycetes; order Kitasatosporales; family Streptomycetaceae; genus Streptomyces; species Streptomyces sp. NPDC008079. Next base: position 46,264 of record NZ_JBIBIC010000002.1, on the reverse strand, counting down.
TTCACGCACGCCCACGACCCGTCGCTGCGGCAGAACCGCTGTTTCCTCTACCACGTGATCGGCGGCGGGACCGGCGACTGGGACGTGCCGGTGGGCGGGATGGGCGCGTTCACCGACGCGCTGGCGGACGCGGCCCGCGCGGCGGGCGCCGAGATCGTCACCGGCGCCGAGGTCACGGGCATCGCGGCGGACGGCGTACGCGCGGAGGTGACGTACGAGCGCGAGGGACGGCAGGTGACGGTCGGGGCGCGTGACGTGCTGGTCAACGCGGCGCCGCACACGCTGGCCGGGCTGCTGGGCGAGGCGGCGCCGGGTCCAGCCCCCGAGGGCGCGCAGCTCAAGGTCAACATGCTGCTGCGCAGGCTGCCGCGGCTGCGCGACACCTCGGTGGACCCGCGCGAGGCGTTCGCCGGGACCTTCCACATCGCCGAGGGCTACGAGCAGTTGGCGACCGCGTACGAGCAGGCCGCCGCGGGGCGGCTGCCGGACGCGCCGCCGTCGGAGATCTACTGCCACAGCCTGACCGACCCGTCGATCCTCTCGCCGGAACTGGCCGGGCGGGGCGTCCACACGCTGACCCTGTTCGGACTGCACACGCCCGCGCGGCTGTTCGCGGCGGACCCGGCGGGGGCGAAGGACGCGCTGCTGGAGGCGACGCTGGCGCAGCTCGACGCGGTGCTCGCCGAGCCGCTGGCGGACTGCCTGCTGCTGGACGGCGACGGCAGGCCGTGTCTGGAGGCGAAGTCGCCGCTGGACCTGGAGCGCGAGGTGGGCCTGCCCGGCGGCCACATCTTCCACCGCGACCTGTCGTGGCCGTACGCCGCGCCGGACGCGGACCAGGTGACGTACGCCACAGGCCGCTGGGGCGTCGGCACCCCGCATGAGAACGTCTTCCTCTGCGGCGCGGGCGCGGCCCGCGGCGGCGGGGTGAGCGGCGTTCCCGGGCACAACGCGGCCATGGCGGTACTGGAGAAGGCACGATGACCACCGACGAACGCGGCATCACCCCTGGCCGGCGTCTGGACCCGCGGCTGATCGACCCCAGGCGGCTCGCCCGCCGCACGGGCGGCCGCAGGCAGTGGCGGCGCGGCGGCACCTGGCACACCCTCGGCGAGGACGGCACGGTGCCCGAGCAGCGCCGCCGCACCGCGGACGTGGTGGTCGACTGCGCGGTGTACGCGGACGGCTCGCGGGTGGCGTCGCTGCCGCCGCGCGAGGCGCTGGCGGAGGCCAGGAAGCACACCGGCGGCTTCGCCTGGATCGGGCTGCACGAACCGGAGGCGGAGCATCTGACCGAGATCGCCGAGGTGTTCGGGCTGCATCCGCTGGCGGTCGAGGACGCGGTGACCGCGCACCAGCGGCCCAAGCTGGAGCGGTACGGCGACTCGCTGTTCATGGTGGTCAAGACGATCGTCTTCGTCGAGCACGAGAAGCTGACCGCGACCAGCGAGGTGGTCGACACCGGTGAGCTGATGATCTTCCTCGGCGCGGACTTCGTCGTGGTGGTGCGGCACGGCAGCGCGCCGGGGCTGACCCGCGTACGGCACGCCCTCGAAAGCAGCCCGGAGATGCTGGCGCACGGACCCTCGGCGGTCCTGCACGCCATCGTCGACCAGGTCGTGGACGACTACCTGGACGTCGCCGACGAGGTCGAGCTGGACGTGGACGACCTGGAGGCCGACGTCTTCGCCGACTCGCACCGCGACGACGCCGAGCGGATCTACCAGCTCAAGCGGGAGCTCATCGAGTTCAAGCGGGCCGTGCACCCGATGGCCAGGCCCTTGCAGCGGCTGAGCGAGGAGCCGGACCGGCTCATCGGCGCCGAGGTCGCCCGCTATCTGCGCGACGTCGCCGACCACCTGACCCACGTCCGCGAGCGGCTGGTGGGCTACGGCGAGCTGGTCGACGGTCTGCTGGCGGCCAATCTCAGCCAACTCGCCGTGCAACAGAACGTCGACATGCGGCGGATCAGCGCGGGCGCCGCGATCCTCGCCGTCCCGACGATGATCGCGGGCTTCTACGGCATGAACTTCGACCACATGCCCGAGCTGCGCTGGTCCTTCGGCTACCCGCTGATGGTGGGCGTGATGGCCACGCTGTCCTTCCTGTGCTACCGCGCCTTCCACCGCTACGGCTGGCTGTAGGGCGCTAGCTCCAGGGGTCGCCCCAGGAGGCGTCGCGGGCCGCTCGGTAGGTGTCGCCGTGCCGTTTGCTGACGGCGTCGCGGACCAGGCCGCGGTCGGCGGTGCACAGGTCGAGCAGGACCAGACCCTTGCGGATCTGCGGGTGGCGCACGACGCGGCCGGGGGCGGGGGCCGCGGGGAACCGCGCGGCGGCCACGTAGCTGAACTTCTCGTCCTCGTAGGGCAGTGAGCCGCCCTTGACCTGCCGGTGCAGCGAGCTGCGCTGGACGCGGGCGGCGAAGTGGCACCAGTCGTCGCCGGTGACCGGGCAGGCCGCGTCGTGCGGGCAGGGCGCGAGGACGGTGAGCCCGGCGGCGAGCAGCCGGTCGCGGGCGGCGATCGTGCGCGCGTACCCCTCGGGGGTGCCGGGCTCGACGACGAGCACCGCCCCGGTGGCCGCCAGCGCGGCCGCGTCGATCAGCGCGGTGCGGTCGGCGGCGGTCAACTCCCCGATCACGTACGAGACGGTGACCAGGTCGGCGGCGGGCAGCGCGGGTCCGCCGCCGAGCGGCGACCGGGTCCAGCGCGCGGCGCGCAGGGCGGGCGACTCGGCGGTGCGCGCCAGTTCACCTCCCAGGTCGAGGGCGGACTGCGACCAGTCGAGGACGGTGGAGGTGTGCGCGCTCGCCGAGGGATCGCCCGGGAACGCGTCGGCCACCGCCCACGTCGCCGCGCCGGTCCCGCCGCCGAGGTCGAGATGGGTCGCGGGCGACCACTGCCCGGCCTGCAAACGGAATGCCTCGAGCGCGGCCCTGACGGCCGCGTACGTGGCGGGCATACGGTAGGCCGCGTAAGCCGCCACCGACGCCGCGTCCCGCAGAATGGGCGCTGACGTCGGCGACTTGCCACGATATGTTTCGATGAGGCGTTCCACCTCGGCGGAAGCCCTGGTGGGGGCCGTGGCGCTCAGTCGCGCCGACAGGGCTGTACGCAGGTCGTCGGGTAGGTGCACAGTGGACACAAGTCCCAAGGGTAAGGGTCGTGCACACCCGTAACGGCCTCCTTACACTCTGTGGCCATTCGATATCCATACTTGTGTTAACTCGGTCATAACAACGGCTCGAATCTGCGTAAACCGCAGCGGAAAGCCCTCGTGTTGGCCTAGCGTTCGCTTTTATCCAGGCGCACTACCCCTTGGGGAAGTGGTAGAGCGCCTCGTCGGTCGCGATGTGCCAGGGGGGTCCATGCGGCGTGTCGAAGCAAACCGGGTTCTACCGGTCATACCCATGAGTGCCGATACGAGACCCGTGCGCGCGAAAGCCGCGCACGCGTTCGGCAGGAGGGCATCGGGTTCCACCGGTGCCCTCGCCGCGCCCGGCCCTTACGGCGGGCACGGCAGGTTCAGTGACAAGGCGCGGTGGTATCTGCCGCTCGCGCTCACCGTCGACGTGCTCGGGATCGCGTTCCCGGTCGCGGCGATCTTCCATGCCACCGGCCAGCCGCACCCGCTGGTCTGCGCCGCCGTGGCGGCGCTCGCCTGGGTCGGTGTCCAGGCGGTCAGGCGGCGTTACGCGGCGGACGTCCTCGGCGAGCACCGCGGCGCCGGGGCGGTGCTCCGGGACTGGCTGATGCTGCTCGGGGTGCTCGCCGTGCTCAGGACCGCCTTCGATCAGGTGGCGGAACCGTCGTACGCGCTGGCCGGGCTGACCGCCGGTCCCGTGCTGACGGCGGCCTGCCGGATGCTCACCCACCACCACCTGATCGCCGCCCGGCGCGAGGCCCACGCCGTGCGCAGGGTGCTGGTCATCGGCGAGCCGAGCTCCGCCGACCATGTGGTGGGCCACCTCGCGGCCCGTACCGAACACGCGTATGTGGTGGTCGGGGTGGTCCCGGTGGGCAACGCCAAGCTGGAGTGCGGGGCCCCGGTCACCGCACGGCTCGGCGCGGTCGCGCCGTCCGGTCTCGCCGAGGACGCGGGCATCGTGCTCGGCGCCGCCCGTGACCACGGGGCGGAGCTGGTCCTGGTGGCGCCGGGACCGCGGCTGTCCGCGGAACGGCTGCGCAGGCTGTCCTGGTCGCTGCACGACGCGGGCCTGCCGCTCGCGGTGCTGCCGGGGCTGATCGATGTGGCCGTGCGCCGGGTGCAGTTGGACGCGCCCGCGGGCCTGGCCATGCTGCACATCGCCCCGCCGTCCAGGCGCGGCGTCCAGCCGGTGCTCAAGTCGGCCCTCGACCGGGTCGGCGCGGGGCTCGGACTCCTGCTGCTCTCCCCGGTCTTCGGCCTGGTGGCGGCGGCGGTCCGGCTGACCTCGCAGGGCCCGGCCTTCCACCGGCAGATCCGGTACGGGCAGGGCTGTGTGCCGTTCACCATGTGGAAATTCCGCACGATGGTGGTCGACGCGGAGCAGCGCAAGCCCGATCTGCACGGGTCGAACGAGAACGACGGCCTGATGTTCAAGATGCGCCGTGACCCCCGGGTCACCCGCGTCGGGCGGCTGCTGCGGCGGCTGTCGCTGGACGAGCTGCCGCAGCTCGTGAACGTGCTGCGCGGCGAGATGTCGATGGTCGGCCCGCGTCCGCCGCTGCCCGACGAGGTGGCGCGGTACAACGAGGTGGAGGTCAGGCGCCTCGCGGTCAAGCCGGGCATCACGGGTCTGTGGCAGGTCAGCGGCAGGTCGGAGCTGTCCTGGGACGAGACCCTCGCGATCGATCTGCGGTACGTCGACAACTGGTCGCTCTCGGGCGACGCGGATGTGATGGCCCGCACCCTGCGGGCCGTGGTCGACGGACGCGGGGCGTACTAGTGAGTCACTGTTCCGGCCACAGACCCGGCGGTCGCCCGCCAGTCCGCGTACACCGCGGCGATCCCGTCCCGCAGCGCGATCTCCGGCCGCCAGCCGAGCGCCTGAAGACGGGACACGTCGAGCAGCTTGCGTGGCGTGCCGTCGGGTTTTGTGGTGTCCCAGCCGATCGTGCCGCGGTAGCCGACGACGTCCCTGACGGTCTCGGCCAGTTCGCGGATGGTCAGGTCCTCGCCGCAGCCGACGTTGACCGGCTCGGCGCCGTCGTAGACCCGCAGCAGCAGCGCGCAGGCCGCCGCGAGGTCGTCCACGTGCAGGAATTCGCGCCGCGGTGTGCCGCTGCCCCACAGGGTCAGTTCGGCCGCGCCGTCCCGCTCGGCCTCGTGGAAGCGGCGGATGAGGGCGGGCAGCACGTGCGAGGTGGCGAGGTCGAAGTTGTCGCCGGGGCCGTAGAGGTTGGTGGGCATCGCGGAGATGTACGAGGCGCCGTACTGCTTGCGGTAGGACTGCACCTGGACGATGCCGGCGATCTTGGCGAGCGCGTACGCCTCGTTGGTCGGCTCCAGGGGGCCGGTGAGCAGCGCGTCCTCGTGGATCGGCTGCGGGGCCAGCTTGGGGTAGATGCACGAGGAGCCGAGGAAGAGCAGGCGGGCGACGCCCGCCTCGTGGGCCCCGGCGACGACGCTGAGCTGGATCCGGAGGTTGTCCTCAAGGAACTGCACGGGGTAGGTCGAGTTGGCCATGATCCCCCCGACCTTGGCCGCCGCGAGCACCACCGCGTCGGGCCGGATGTCGCGCAGATACGCGGCGGTCGCCGCCGCGTCCCGCAGGTCCAGTTCCGCGCGGCCCCGGGTGAGCACCTGGTGGCCGTCGGCGGTGAGGCGGCGGGCCACGGCGGAGCCGACGAGGCCGCGGTGGCCCGCGACGAAGATCCGGGCCGCGTCCGGCAGTAGGTCTGTCATGGAACGGCATTCTGCCAGCACACTTCACCCGATCGGGTGCCAACCCATCTTTACGTACGAAATACAGCACAACCCGACCAGTTGGGGGGACTCACATGGGCAAGACCGCGCTCATCACCGGCGTCACCGGCCAGGACGGCTCGTATCTCGCGGAGCTGCTGCTGTCCAAGGGCTACACCGTGCACGGCCTCGTGCGCCGCTCGTCGACGTTCAACACCGAACGGATCGACCACATCTACCAGGACCCCCAGGAGAAGAACCGCTCCTTCGTGCTGCATCACGCGGATCTCACCGACGGCATCGCGCTGGTGAGCCTGCTGCGTGACCTGCGGCCGGACGAGATCTACAACCTGGGCGCGCAGTCCCATGTGCGGGTCTCCTTCGACGCGCCGCTGTACACCGGGGACGTCACCGGCCTGTCCGCGCTGCGGCTGCTGGAGGCACTGCGGGCGAGCGGCATCGAGGCGCGGATCTACCAGGCGTCGTCCTCGGAGATGTTCGGCGCCGCCCCGCCGCCGCAGAACGAGCGCACCCCGTTCCACCCGCGCAGCCCGTACGGCTGCGCGAAGGTCTTCGCCTACTGGGCGACGGTGAACTATCGCGAGGCGTACGGGATGTACGCCGTCAACGGCATCCTGTTCAACCACGAGTCCCCGCGGCGCGGTGAGACCTTCGTCACGCGCAAGATCACCCGCGCCATCGCGCGTATCCAGGCCGGCCTCCAGGACCGGCTCTACCTGGGCAATCTGGACGCGGTGCGCGACTGGGGCTACGCGCCGGAGTACGTGGACGCGATGTGGCGGATGCTCCAGCGCGACGAGCCGGAGGACTACGTGGTGGCGACCGGCGAGGCCGCGACCGTACGGCAGTTCCTCGAGGTGGCCTTCGAGCACGCGGGTCTGGACTGGGCCGAGCATGTCCGGTACGACCCGAAATACGAGCGGCCCAGCGAGGTCGACGCGCTCATCGGCGACGCGAGCAAGGCACGGGACCTGCTGGACTGGAAGGCGCAGGTCAGGGTGGCGGAGCTGGCCCGGATCATGGTCGACGCGGACATCCGACAGGTGGCGGACCAGTTGTCGGGGGCCACGATTCGCATCGACAGATGATGTGATGTCACTTTATTCGTCAAAAAGGCAGACCGGGCTAAGCGGAACCCCCTACTCTGCCGTGCATCACGACGGCCGTATCGGCCGTTGCAACACATCAGGGGCCTGGGGGGCAACTCATGCGTAAATTGCCGGTGTTCTCGGCTGCCATATTGCTGGCAGCCGCGACGCTGGGAGTGATGTCGTCGCCATCGGCGACCGCGCTCCAACCACCGGTCGGCATCACCGCCGACAATCTCAGCACGTACCAGACCAACGGGATCGTGTGGGCCATGGCCCAGGCGAACGGCGTGGTCTACACAGGGGGCACCTTCTCCGCGATCCGGCCCGCCGGGTCCGCGGCCGGGACCAACGAGACGTCCGTCGCGAACTTCGCGGCCTTCGACGCCGCGACCGGCGCGCCCACCGGCTGCCAGCTCAACTTCACGGTGGGCTCCAACAACGCCACCGTGCGCGCGCTGGCCGTCTCGCCCGACGGCCAGACGCTCTACGCGGGCGGCTTCTTCGGCGCGGTCAACGGCGTCGGGGTGAGCAGCCTGGCCGCGATCAACCTGGCCACCTGCGCGGTCAGCACGACCTTCCACCCGGCGGCCTCGGGCACGGTGCGCACCATCGCCGCGACCTCGGACGCCGTGTACTTCGGCGGCGACTTCACGTCGGTCGGCGGCCAGTCCCGTGGCAAGTTCGCCGCGGTGAACACCGCGGGCGCCCTGCTGCCGTGGTCGCCCAACGCCGACCTGCCGGGCCGGGCGCTGGCGATCACCCCGGACGGCCAGAACGCCATCATCGGCGGTGACTTCAACTACGTCGGCGGCACCTACTCGCACTCGCTCGCCGTGGTCGACACCACGACCGGCGCGCTGACCAAGGCGTACCCGCCCGGGTTCCTCGACGCGACCTCGGTGACGAAGTCGATCATCGTGGACCCGGCGAGCAACGCCTTCTACACCGCCAACGAGGGCACCGGCGGCGGCGTGTTCGACGGCCGGGTGGCGCTCAGCCTCACCGACTTCAACCAGATCTGGCGGGACACCTGCCTGGGCGCCACGCAGAGCCTGGTGGTCCACGGCACCGTGCTCTACAGCGGCTCGCACGCCCACGACTGCTCCAGCATGGGCGAATTCCCCAACTCGACGCGCAAGCACCTGGTCGCCGAGTCGGTCACCGACCCGCACCTGCTGTCGTGGTACCCCGACACCAACGACGGGATCGGCGAGAAGATCGGCCCGCGCGTGATGGCGATCTCGTCGTCCGGCGGCCACGACTACATGTGGGTCGGCGGCGAGTTCACCACCGTCAACGGCGGCGCGCAGCAGGGCCTGACCCGCTTCGCCGACGGCCCCGACACCGGCGCCCCGACGCTGCCGCAGACCGCGGTGAGCAGCATCGACCCCAGTGCGGTGAAGGTGACCTGGCAGTCGAGCACCGACAACGACGACGGCACGCTGATCTACAACGTGTACCGCAACGGCGCGGCCACCCCCGTCTACACGGTCAGCGGCGACTCCAAGCCCTGGATCCGCCCGCAGATCACGTTCACCGACACCAATGTCACGCCCGGCGTGAAGTACACCTACCGGGTGTCGGCCAGTGACGGCGTCAACACCAGCGCCCAGTCGCCGAACGCGGCGGCCACCGTCCCGGCCACGGCCGAGCCGTACGCCACGCAGGTCCTCGCCGACGGCGCGAATCTGTACTGGCGCTACGACGCCGCCGCCGGTTCGTACAACGCGGACGCCTCCGCGGCCGACGACAGCGGGATCAGCGTCGGCGGCCCGGTGCACGCCGTCTCGCCGGGCGCGGTGCCCGGCTCGAAGGCGTACACCTTCAACGGCTCCACCCAGTGGACGTACAGCGACCGCTCGCACCCCACACCGTCCGCGTACAGCGTCGAGACGTGGTTCAAGACCACCACGACCTCCGGCGGCAAGCTGATCGGCTTCGGGAACCTGGCGACCGAGACCAGCGGCAACTACGACAAGCACGTCTACATGACCGACAGCGGTCAGCTCATCTTCGGCGCCTACACCGGCAGCACCCGCATCGTCTCCACGCCCACCGGCGGCTACAACGACGGCAACTGGCACCAGGTCGTCGCCACGCAGGGGGCGAACGGGATGCGGCTGTACGTGGACGGCGTCCTCAAGGGCAGTGACGCCACCGTCACCACCAGCCAGAACTACGACGGTTTCTGGCGGGTCGGCGGCGACAACCTGAACGGCTGGCCTTCCCAGCCGAAGAGCCAGTTCTTCGCCGGCTCGATCGACGAGGCGGCCGTCTTCCCGACGGTCCTCAGCCCGGCCCAGATCGCGAACCAGTACGCGCTCGGGACCGCCGGGTGACCCGGAAACACCGCTCCGCCACTGCCGCCGCCGTCCTCGTGACGGCGGCGGCGGTGCTGCTCGGCGCCTGCGGCGGCGGGGGTGGCGGAGGCGGCCACGACACGGCGAGGAACGACGCGAAGGCGTCGCCCGGCGTCTCCGCGACGGCCACGGGCGGCACTTCGGAACCGTCCGCGACCACGAGCCCCGACGCCGGTGCCGGTTCGGACGACAGCACCGAGGCGCCGGGTTCCGCGGCCGACGCCCCGAAGGTGCCGGACGCGCAGCTCACCCCGCCCGGCGGCGGGACCTTCAGCAAGCCCCAGAAGTCGTATCTGTCGGGGCGGGTGCCCAAGGGCACCGACCCGGTGGCCGTCCTCGAGGGCGGCCAGGAGATCTGCGACCGGCTGACCCGTACCGCGAAGATCGACAAGGACGCGGCGGCCGGGGCGATCGTCACCGGCGACATCAGCGGGTCCGGCGCGGCGGCGGCCGTCCGCAGCCTCTGCCCCGACCAGCAGCCGGTGATCGACGCCGCCGCGCGGGGCTTCGCCGACGGGACGTTCACGGTGGCGGCGAAGGCCGTCCCCGGCACGTCGGTCGCGCCCGGCACCTACCGCGCGCCGCACCCGTCGACGCACTGCACCTGGCGGGTGACCAGCTCGAACGGCACCCTGTCGGCCGGCAGCGGCGCCCGGATGACCGTCCCCGCCGCCGCGCGCGGCGTCACCTCCAGCGGCTGCTACGTGTGGCTCGCGGGCACGGGGTGAGCGATGCGCCGTGAGCCGCAGGACGAGACCGAGATGAACGGAGGGACCGCATGAGCAAGCTCCCGATCGTGGTGGCGATACCGACCAAGAACGAGGCGGAGAACATCGCCCGTACGGTGTCGTCGGTCATCGACCACGTCGAGGCCGTGGTGGTGGTCGACTCGGCCAGCACCGACGACACCTGCAAGATCGCCGAGGGCCTCGGCGCGGAGATCGTCGAGTACGCGTGGGACGGCAAGTACCCCAAGAAGAAGCAGTGGTGTCTGGACCATGTGCGCACCGAGATCCCCTGGCTGCTCTTCCTCGACGGCGACGAGACGCCGAGCCCCGAGCTGCTGGCCGAGCTGAAGGCCGCCTTCGCGGCCGGGCCGCCGTCGGTGGCCGCCTTCGACATCCCGCTGGGCTACTGGTTCGCGGGACGGCGGCTGCGGCACGGCTACACCATCGTCAAGCGCGCGCTGCTGGACCGCACCCGCTGCCACTTCCCCGAGGTCGGCGACCTCGAAGCGCCCGGCATGGGCGAGCAGGAGGGCCACTACCAGCCGGTCGCGCCGTCGGCCGCCCGGCTGCGCTCACCGATCGAGCACGAGGATCTCGACCCGGTGCGCACCTGGTTCGAGCGGCACAACCGCTACTCCGACTGGGAGGCGTGGCTGGAGCTGAACCCCCGGGTGAAGGAGGAGATCCGGCAGGTCAAGACCCGCCAGGGCCAGCTCTTCCACAAGGCGCCGTTCAAGCCGCTGGTGTCCTTCACCTACGCCTACGTCTACAAGCGCGGCTTCCTCGACGGCCGGGCGGGCTTCGACTACGCGCTCGCCATGAGCTTCTACCGCTGGCAGATCGGCCTCAAGACGCGGGAGGGGCGCAAGCCCTGAACCGCGGTCGGCCGTGACCCGCGGTCGGCCGTGACCCGCGGTCGCTGATCGCGCCGCCCGAGGCCGGCCCCGGTCCTCCCGGGGCCGGCCCGCGGACCGCGCTCCGGGACCCGGGGTCCGGAAGCGCACGCGGGGGCGTCACCCGGCGCGGGTGACGCCCCCGTACACCTCCATGAGCGTGTCGACGACGGCGCCGATGGAGAAGCGGTCGCGGATGAGCCGCCAGGCGGCGTCCGACGCCTCCTCGTTGGCGGCCGGGTCGAGCAGTTCCAGGATCGCCTGGCCGACCAGCGGGCCGTTGTCCGCGTCGGGGTCGCTGTCGGTGATCCGCCCCGCGCCCGCCGCCTCGACGTCGGGCGACAGGCCGCCGGTCCGGGTCACCACCACGGGCAGGCCGACCGACATCGCCTCCAGGATCGAGACGGCGAACGGCTCGACCACCGACGGCAGCACGTACACATCGGACTTCCTGAGCTGCTCCAGCACCTGCTCGTGGCCGAGCGCGCCGACGCACTCCAGCGAGTCCGCCACGCCCAGCTTCGCCGCCAGCTCCCGCATGGGGCCGGTCAGATCGCCGGTGTCGGGGCCCGCCAGCACGAAGCGCGCGTCCGGGTACTTGGCCAGCACCACGGGCATCGCCGACACGAAGTCCTCGGGGCGCTTGCGCTTCTGCACCCGCGCCAGATAGAGCACGGTCGGCGGGCGGTCGGCCCGCGCGGGCCTGCGGTCCTGCAACGTCACGCCGTTGACCAGCCGGTGGAAGGTGGTCAGCGGGGTGTCGGGCACCACCGCCTGCACACCGTCGCGCTCCATCCGCGTCAGGTGCAAGATCGCGTCCGCCTTGCGCAGCACCCGCTTCATGCCCAGGACGTCGACGGCCTTCGCGAACAGCTTCTCCGTCGGGTCGATCATGCCGTGCGTCTGGATCACCAGCGGCACCCCGGCCTCCAGCGCGACCAGCGCGAACGGCAGCGTGATCAGGTCCCGCATCAGGTGCACATGGACCACGTCCGCCGACTTCACCATCCGGCGCGCCTTCGCCAGCAGCCCCGGCGACGTGATGCCGCTCACCTCGAACGGCAGCACGTGGCGCGCCTGGTGCACGAACGACGGCACGCCCTCCAGCTCCGTCGGCAGCGGGCCCGTGAAGCCGTCGCCCAGCGTCGCGATCCGGGCGTCGACACCCTGGGCCCGCAGGCCCTTGGACAGATTCAGCGCCACCCGTGTCGGGCCGCCGAAGTCGTTCGTCGGCGTATGCAGCGTGACGACATGCAGCACCTTCATATGACTCCCCACCCCTGTTTTTCGGCGCCCCCGCGCCTCGGGTTCACATTATCGACACCGAACCCTCATCGGGGCACTTCCGGCCCCGGACGCCCTGATCCTCCCGGCCGGAGGCCATAGACTCGGCGCGGGGAGCATGAAGGGGGTGGGCCATGGCCCTGGACGTGGCACAGGACCAGGCCGGTGCGGGCGGGCCGCTGGAGCGGCCCGGTCCGGACGAGGCGCAGGCCACGACGTCGGTGCCGCGGGCGGCGCTGTCGCGGGCGCTGGCGGTGCCGCTGGTCATCGCGTTGGTGGGGTTCCTGCCCGCGTACGTGGCGGCCCAGCCCGGCACGGGCGTGCGGGACACCGCGTACTGGCTCCAGTTGACGCTGACGGTGTACGGCGGCGGCCGGCTGGCGGCGATGGTGCTGACCCGGCGACGGCGGCTGATCCAGGGCGCGTTCTGGCTGTTCGTGTACGTGGCGATGGGCGTGGCCCCGCTGGCGCAGGCGGTCATCGGGCAGGTCCCGACGCCGGTGGTGGGCCCGCGCTCCGACACGACGACGGCGATCACGCTCGTCCTGATCGGCTGCGTGGCCTTCGACGTCGGCGCGCTGCTGGCCCGGCACCGCCCGGCGGCCCGTATCCGCAAGGCCCGCCCGCAGGCGTCCGTGTCGCGGCGCCGCCTGTGGCTGCTGATCGTGGTCGCGTACCTCGGCAGCGCGCTGTGCATCATGAAGCTCGGCGGCCCGACCGTCTTCTTCTCCAGCCGTCAGGGCATCAGCGAGTCGGTGCAGGCCAGCGGTCTCGCGGGCAGCGGCGGCGACAGCCATGTCGGCTCGGCCTTCATCCGCGGCTTCGGCACCGTACCGGCGCTGCTGGCCATGCTCTTCCTGATCCGCTGGATGATCACGTCCCGGATCGCCCGCCGCAGGCCGCTGGCCATCGCCGCGCTCACCGGCCTGGTGCTGATCAACGTGATCGTGAACAACCCGATCTCCAACCCGCGGTACTGGTTCCTGACCGTCGTGTTCTCGCTGCTGTTCACGGCCTTCCCCAAGAGCCCGGTGATGTACCGCACGGCCCTGGTGACGGGCGTGGTGGCGGCCCTGCTGCTCTTCCCGTTCCTCGACCGCTTCCGGTACGACTCGGGCGGCTACCACCCGGTGGAGACGACGTCGGCGCTGGAGCCGCTGACGCTCAAGGACTACGACCAGATCGGGATGTTCGCGAACACCATCACCTTCGTGCAGTCCGGCGAGGGCCACTCCCACGGGCGGCAGCTCGCGGCGGACGTCTTCTTCTTCGTGCCGCGTTCGATCTGGCACGGCAAGCCGCTGGACTCCGGTGTGCAGGTCGGCCAGTGGATGGGCATGACCAACACCAACCTGTCGTCGCCGCTGTGGGCGGAGCTGTGGCTGGACTTCGGCCCGGTCGGCATGACCGGCGGCTTCCTGCTGCTGGGCTACTTCTGCGCCCGCGGCGACCGCAGATACGCCCAGCGCACGCTGGAGGACGGCCGCCCCGGCACGGTGATGGCCGTGGTGATCCCGCTGGTGTGCGGCTACTCCTTCATCCTGCTGCGCGGCCCGCTGCTCCAGGCGTCGGGCCGGATCGGCATCGCGGCGGTGTGCCTGCTGCTGGTGACGACCTTCAGCGCGGACCGGCGGAAGATCCTGCGGTGACGCCCTCGGCGGAGGCGTCCGGCGCCTGAGGGTCGGTGGCGGCGGCGGGCGCGCGCTTGACGGCGACGATCCGCAGCCACAGCGCCACCGCCTTGAGCGCGGAGCCCAGGGCCAGGCCCCAGGCGGCGCCCATCACGCCGTCCCACTGGTAGCCGGCGAGCATGAAGACCACGGACGCGAGCGAGAAGACCACCTGGATCGGCAGCGTGGCGCGGGGCCGCAGCACGCGCAGCGTCAGCAGGGCGCTGGTGCCCAGCGCGATGCACGCGTACTGGCTGCCGGAGGCGGCCAGCAGCGCGGACGACGACGCCCAGGTGTCACCGAGCAGTTGGCGGCCCACATGGGCGGGCAGCAGCATCAGCACGACCGTCCAGGACACCGCGATCCAGGCGAGGACGGTGGCGAGGACGGCGGTCGCGCGCACCTTGTCGTCGGAGCCGCGGACCCGGTTGAGCAGCGGCGGCCCGAAGGCGGTCGCGGAGTTGAAGAGCACGTTCATCGGGCCGAAGAGCGTGGTGGCGCCGCGCAGGGCGCCGACGGCCAGCGGCGCGGCGAACAGGCCGAGGCCGACGACCGCGAGCTGACTGGTGGCGTTGCCGACGCCGAACTCGATGACGAAGCGCTGCCCGAGGTGCCCGCGGCGGACGAATTTACGCAGGTCCACCGGCGCGCCCTTGACCTTCGGCCACAGCAGGGCGGCGCCCACGAGCAGCGCGGGCACGGCGGACACGCCCCAGACGGCGACGAGCCGGACCGCGCCCGCGCCGTGCGGCTGCATGGCCAGCGCCGGTACGGCGACGGCCAGTCGTACGGTGTCGGCGGCCAGCGCGTAGTGCGGCAGCCGCAGGGCGGAGAAGCAGTACCGCATGCCGTCCTGGGTGAGCACGATCGGCAGCACCAGGCCGAGGACCGCCAGGCCCCGCGCGGTGCCGCCGGGCACGAAGGCGAGCCCCGCGGCCATCGAGAAGCCGATCACGGTGGACGCCACGGCGGTGAAGGTGGCCGCGCTGCGGCAGGCCGCCCGCACCTGCGCGGCGCCGCGCTCCAGCACCAGCGCCTGTCCCACGTAGGAGACGCCGACGCCCAGCAGCACCGTGAACACCATGTAGACCATGGAGAACACGGAGAATCCGGCGGCGCTGGACAGCCGGGCGGCCACGACGAGCACGATGATGTTGGTGAAGGCGGCGACGCCCTGGTCGGCCACCGAGCTGATGATGGCGGCCTTGGTGCCGGGACCGCCCATGGACGTGCCGGACCCGGCCGGGTCGCCGGACTCGTCGTCGCCGTCCGCCGACGCGTCGGTCGGGCCGGACGGCGCTGAGCCGCCCGGGGGATCGGGCGGGCCGCCGTACGCGAACTCGGCCCCGGGGCCCACGGCCGCCGTCGTGACCGGGTGGGTGACGGGGCGCCGCGGGTCGGGGCCCGTCAAGGGACCGGGTGTCGTTCCGGAGCGGCCGGGCTGTGGGACTGGGCGGACGGCTCCCCGTCGTGGTGCCGGGGCTGCTGCGGTATCCCGCCGCCACCGGCGGAACCGCCGCTCCCCGTGCGGCCGGTGGCGGCCCTGCGGCGGCCGAGGCGGAAGCGGCGCCCGCCACCGGTCTCCGCGGCCGAGTGCAGGACCACGCCGAGTACGGCGCCGCCCGCCGCGTTGACCAGCTCGCGGACGCGGACGAGGTCGGCGCGGTGCACCTCGCGCGGGTCGCAGACCACGACCACGCCGTCGACCCGGTCGGCGAGCGCCAGCGCGTCGGCGTAGGCGAGGACCGCGGGGGCCAGTACGACCACGGCGGCGCCGGGGGTGTCGGCCTCGGAGAAGAGCCTGGTGGCCGGGGCCGAGGTGAGCGCGCGGGCCACATTGCGCACCCGGCGGCCGGGCACGAGGTCGAAGGAGCCGGACTCGCCCGCGTCGATGGAGACTTGCAGCCCGGCGGGCCAGCCGCCCTCGCCGAGGCCCGGCGAGCGGGCCCAGCCGGGGCGCGCGCCGCCGTCGGCGGTGCGCAGCCGGGCCGACAGCGACGGGGTGCGCAGATCGGCCTCGACCAGCAGCACCTCCATGCCCATCTCGGCGAAGGACGCGGACAGGTTGACCGCGACGCCCGCCGC
The DNA here is from genome assembly GCF_042957385.1 of Streptomyces sp. NPDC008079. NCBI lineage: Bacteria > Bacillati > Actinomycetota > Actinomycetes > Kitasatosporales > Streptomycetaceae > Streptomyces > Streptomyces sp. NPDC008079. The sequence continues at coordinate 30,246 of NZ_JBIBIC010000002.1, read as the reverse complement.
GGTGTCGCTGCTGCCGCGCGGGGCGACGACCAGCAGCCGCCGCCGGTCGGCGAAGCGCTTGTCGTGGGCGAGCCGGAAGCCGACCGCGCGGTACTCCTCGGCGAGCCGTCCGCCGCTCTGCCCCTCGGCGAGCAGCGACGCGGGGCCGCTGCCGCGCCGGCGGCGGCCGCGCGGCAGCGTGCCGAGCACCGGGGCGCCGAGCGTGCGCGTGACCTCGCCCTCGGAGCGGACGGTCGGGTCGAAGACCAGCCTGACCCAGGCGCCCAGCAGGCCGAGCGCGATACCGACGCCGCCGCCGAGGCCGAGCATCATCGGCAGTCCGGGACCCGCGGGGGCCTTGGGCGCCACACCGGGCCTGATGATCGAGCCGGGCGTGGTGTCCAGGGCGCGCAGGCCGCTGATGTTGCCGTTGAGTTCGAGGATGCGCGAGAGCAGGTTGGTCTGCTGGGTGGTCAGGGCGCTGATCACCTGGGCGTTGACGGTGTTGTCGATCTGCTTGAGCAGGTCGTCGCGCTGCTTGTTGAGCGGGTCGAGCTGGGCCTTGTAGCCGTTGACCATCGTGTTGATGGTGGATTTGGTCTGCGCCTGCCGGTTCTCCAGATACGCCTTGGTGAAGGCGTTGACCCACAGCGCGGACTTGGCCGCGTTCCCGGTGCTGCACGTGAAGCGCAGGACGAGGGTGTTGGGCGGGTTGGTGACCTGGAGGCAGTGCTCCATGGCGTCGGCCGGCGCCTTGACGATCTTCGCCGCCGCGTCGGAGACGGTGCTGCTGACCGCGGTCTGCCGCTCGGAGCCGATGTCGATGCCCTTGTCGGCGGAGGCGCCGGTGGCGAACGGGTCGACTGTGGCGGCCCTGATCCGTACCTCGCTGGTGGCCGCGTAGGAGTCGGCGCCGGTCAGCGCGAGCCAGGCGCCGCCGAGGAGGCCGACCAGCACACCGGCCACGATCAGCGCCCGGTAGCGGATGAGCTGGCGGAACTGGTCGCGGAGCAGATCCGGTTCGTCCTGCGCCTCGGTGGCGCGCGTCGTGTCGCTCACTTGCCCACTGCCCCCTCGATCTCCCCGGTTCCCCCGGCCGTCCCGGGCTCCCGGGCCTCCCCGTCCTCAGGAGGCGTCTCGCGGGGCGCCCCCAGCGCCTCCGCGAGCAGTGCGTCGATCCGCGCGAGACCCGCCTCGCGGCTGAGATGCGCGTCCACGTACTCGGGCCCGCGCGCCCCCAGCGCGTCGGCCCTACCAGGATCATCGGCCAGAGCGCGTACTACGTCCAGCAGTGCACGCGGATCCTCCGGCGGGACGACGATTCCCGCCTCCGAGCGTTCCACTTCCTGGGCGGTGCCGCCCTCGGCCGCGACGGAGGCGACGACCGGCCGCCCGGCGGCGAAGTAGGAGGTGAGCTTGGAGGGGATGCTCATGTCGAGCACGGAGGCGCGCTGGGTGACCGCGAGCGCGTCGGCGGCGGCCAGCATGTCGGGGAAGTCGTCGTCATCGGCGGGGGGCGCGAATTCCAGGTTGGGCAGGCCGCCGGCCAGCGAGCGCAGGTGCTCGCGCTGGTTGCCGTCGCCCATCAGCACCACGCGCAGCGCCGGGTCGAGGCGCGCGGCCTCGACGAGCACTTCGAGGCCCTGTTTGAGGCCCATGTTCCCGGAGTGCAGCAGCACCGTCTGGCCCGGACGCCAGCCCAGCCTGGCGCGCATCTCCTCGCGCGGCCTGCTCGGGCGCTTGACGTGCGACCAGTTGGGCACCAGCCGTATTCGCTCCTCGGGCACGCCCATCGCGGCGACCTTGGCGACGAAGCTCTCGTGGATGACGCCGACCAGCGTGGCGCGCTTGAGCGCGTACGCCTCGACCGCGCCGGCCGCGGAGGCCGCCCTGCCGCCGCCGCGTATGCCGCTCTGCGCCGCCGCCGCGCCCATCAGGTCCTGCACGACGGGGATGTACGGGACGCCGTGCCGCCGGGCGATCCGGGCGCCGACCAGGCCGCCGCCGAGGCTGGGCATCTGGGCGATCACCGCGTCGGGGCGGTTCATCGCGGGCGGCGCGAGCAGGCCGTGGCCGAGCACGGTGGCCTCGAACAGGGCGCGGGTGACGGCGCTCTGGCGCGGCGGCACGAGGTGCTTGCGGCGGTGCACGCTGACCCCGGCGCGCCGCTCCTCGGTGCGCCACACCCGGGCGTACTCCGGGTCGAGCCGCCAGGCCGGGTAGTGCGGCATACCGGCCAGGACGTGCACCTCGTCGCCGTTCGCCGCCCAGTGCTCGGCGATCTGGGTCGCGTACGGACCGATCCCGGCGTGCTCAGGCGCGTAATTCGTGGAGACCAGCAGCAGACGGCGGCGCGCGCCGGACTCAGCCACGGAGTGTTCCCTTCCCCCGGCGTCCCCAGACCCCCCAGAGACCGCCAATGACGAACAAGTGCCCACCCTAGCTGTTCACCAGGAGAGCACACGCCCGCTTACCATCGGTTGTACTTTCGCTAATCGCCGCTTGACCGCAACACGGCACGGCTATCGTCTGAGACTCCGCGACGCTGGGGAGCGTCGCACAGCTCACCGTACGACCGGGGGGTCGTTTTATGTCACATCGGGTCGGTTACGCGCCTGGGGTCTACGACCTCTTCCACGTGGGGCATCTCAACATCCTGCGGCACGCCCGCAGCCAGTGCGACTACCTGGTCGCGGGCGTCGTCTCGGACGAGATGGCGCAGCTCGCCAAGGGCCGCAGTCCTGTGGTGCCGCTGGTGGAGCGGCTGGAGATCGTCCGCAGTGTGCGCTTCGTGGACGCGGCCTTCGTCGAGACGGTGCCGGACAAGCTGGAGACCTGGCAGCAGGTCCGCTTCGACGTGCTGTTCAAGGGCGACGACTGGCGCGGTACGGACAAGGGGCGCCGTCTGGAGCGGGACTTCGCGACGGTGGGCGTGGAGATCGTCTACTTCCCGTACACCGTGCACACGTCGAGCACCCAGCTCCGCAAGGCGCTCGACGTGCTGACCGAGCCGGCGCAGCCCTCGGTCAGACCCTCCGAAGCTCTCTGAACCACTTGGTGAGGAAGGCCGCGAGGAAGAGCGCGTGCACGGCGAAGAGGACCAGGTATCCGGTCCTGAAGGCGCTCTGGCTGCCGAGCAGCAGGAAGACCAGGCAGAAGACGCCGTAGTCGACGGGCAGCAGGGCGACCGCGCGCAGCCGTGAGGGCGGGGGTGACGGCGCGGGGGCCGCGCCCTGGCTCTTCGGCTCCTTCGGCTCCTTCGGCTTGAGCTTGTCGGTGAGCAGGCCGCCGAAGAAGATCAGGACGGCGGCGAGCTGGAAGCCCAGCGGCAGCAGCAGCCAGCCGTCGCCCGGCAGGTCGAAGTGCCGGTAGAAGGTGATCAGCACGGCCGCGTGCACGGCGGTGATCTTCGCGCAGTCGACGACGTGGTCGAGCCACTCCCCCGCCGGGCTGCCCGCGCCGAGCAGCCGGGCGAGCTGTCCGTCGGCGGAGTCGAAGGCGAAGCCGACCACCAGGCCCGCCCACACGGCGAGGGCCAGCGGCCACGAGGGGCGGCCGAGCGCGAGCGCGGCGACGGCCGCGCCGCTGAACACGGCGCTGACCAGGGTCACCTGATTGGGCGTCAGTCCGATCCGGTACGCCCCCGCGGCGAGCACCCGGCCGACCGGCCGGTTCACGTAACGGGAGTAGAGCGACACGCCCTTGGCGGTCTTCTGCGCGGCGCGCAGCCGCCGGACGGCGGTCAGGAATCCGGCGTCGCGGACGGGCGCGGTACGCGTGCCGCGCGCCACCACCGGGCCCGCGCCGCTGTCCGTCGCGGGGGTCACACCTTCGCCCGCACCGGCGCTCGCGCCGTCGTCCGTCCCGGAGGCCGGACCTTCGCCCGCACCGCCGTTCGTCGCGGGGGCCGGACCTTCGCCCGCGTCGCCGTATGTCCCCGGCGCGGTCCCGGCGCCCGGGGCGCCGCCCGCGTCCATGCCGACGCCGCTGGCGGCGCCCGTGTCGGCGCCGTCGCCCGCACGGGCATCCGTGCCGCCGTCCGTCCCGGCACCCGTCCCCGCCGTTGTCCCGGCCACGCAGCCCCCCACGCACCTCTTCGCGGTCACCCGCGGTCCACCCCCCGGTCACCGCGGCGCGGTGCCTTCGTCGGCCCATGATGGCAGGCGGCCCAGCGGACTGACTCATCCGTGCGAGTCCGCGCGACGCGAGCCCGGCGACATGGGCCGAAAGTGGCGTTACGTCATAAGGTGATGCCTGATGTCCATCTCCCGCCGAAATCTGCTGCAAGTGACCGCGTCCGGGGCGCTGCTGGCCGGGTGCTCCGACGGCCGTCCGTCCGGCGCCGCACCCGCCCCCGCGCCCGGCACGTCGTCCTCGCCCTCGTCCCCCGCCCCCACCGGCGCGCCCTCGTCCCCGCCGCACGCGCCCGCGGGGGAGCCCGCCACGTCCGCGCCGCCGCTGCCGCCCGGCCTGCCCGACCAGATCGAGCACGGCCCGCGCGACCGCGAGCGGCTCGCCCTCACCTTCCACGGCCAGGGCGAACCGGCGCTGGCCACCGCGCTGCTGGCCGAGGCGGAGAAGGCCGGGGCGCGGGTGACCGTGCTGGCGGTCGGCGCCTGGCTCGACACGTATCCGCGGCTCGCCCGCCGGATTCTGGACGGCGGTCACGAACTGGGCAACCACACCCAGACGCACGGCGACATCGGCGCGATGGACGCCGCCGCGGCCACCGCGGAGATCGAGGGCTGCGCCCGGCGGCTGACCGAGCTCACGGGCTCGCGGGGCCGCTGGTTCCGCCCGTCCCAGGCACGGATGGCGACCCCGCTGGTGGTGAGACTCGCCCGCGAGGCGGGCTACCCGCACGTGCTGTCGTACGACGTCGACCCGCTCGACTACACCGACCCGGGGGCCGACCGGGTGCGCGCCGCGGTAGCCGCCCGGGCCCGCGCGGGCTCGGTGGTCTCCCTGCACTTCGGGCACTCCGGCACGGTCGCCGCGCTGCCCGGGATCCTCGACGACCTGCACCGCCGGGGCCTCCGCGCGGTCACGACCTCGGAGCTGCTGACCTGATGCGCCGCATCCCGTTCCGTTCCCCGCACCCGGCCCCCGGCCACTCCCGGCCGCCCGCGGTCTCCGCCCGCACGCTCCTCGTGGCGGGCGCCGCCACCGTCGCCGTACTCGCGGGCGGTGTGCTCACCGCGGGCTGCGGTACGACGGCCACCGGCGGGCACCCGCACGCGACCGCCTCCGCCAAGGCCGCCAAAGCCGCTGCCGGGGCGACACCGCAGTCCGCGCCGCGCGTCCCGGCCGCCGGGCAGGGCCTGCCGGGCATGCCGCCGCCGCTCGACCCGAAGGACGTCTACGCCGCCGACCGGCCGAACGCGCTGTCCCCCGTGGTGCGGAACTTCCCTTCACGGGTCTACGTGCCGAACACCGACTCCAACACGGTCTCGGTCATCGACCCGAAGACGTACAAGGTCATCGAGACGATCCCGGTCGGCGAGCAGCCGCAGCACGTGGTGCCGTCGTGGGACCTGAAGACGCTGTGGGTCAACAACGACGTCGGCAACACCCTCACCCCGCTCGACCCGGCCACCGGCAAGGCGGGTCCGACGGTCGACGTGCACGACCCGTACAACCTGTACTTCACGCCGGACGGCAAGTACGCGGTGGTGATGGCGTCGCTCGACCGCGAGCTGGTCTTCCGTGACGCGCACACGATGGCGGTCAAGAAGACCGTGCCGGTGAGCTGTTACGGCGTGAACCACGCGGACTTCTCGCCCGACGGCCGGTACTTCATCGTGTCCTGCGAGTTCTCCGGCGAACTGCTGAAGGTCGACACGGCGGAGATGAAGGTCGTCGGCCAGCAGCGGCTGCCGTTCGAGGGCGCGATGCCGCAGGACGTGAAGATCTCGCCGGACGGCAAGACCTGGTACATCGCCGACATGATGGCCGACGGCGTGTGGGTGATGAACGGCGACACCTTCTCCAAGCCGACGCTGCTGCGCACCGGCAAGGGCGCGCACGGCCTGTACGTCTCGCGCGACTCGAAGGTGATGTACATCTCCAACCGCGGCGAGGGCTCGATCTCGCTGCTCGACTTCGCCACCGGCAAGCTGGTCCGCAAGTGGCACATCGAGGGCGGCGGCAGCCCCGACATGGGCGGGGTGTCCGCGGACGGCAAGGTGCTGTGGCTGTCCGGGCGGTACGACGGCGAGGTGTACGCGATCGACACCGCCGACGGGCGCACCCTGGCGAAGATCCCGGTCGGCTCGGGACCGCACGGCCTGGCCGTCTACCCGCAGCCGGGCCGCTACTCGCTCGGCCACACCGGCATCTTCCGCTGAACGGCCGTACGGGCGTCGTCCGTTGAACGGCCGCACGGCGCCCTGCGTTGAACGGCCACGGGCGTCTCATGTTCAACGGCCGCACGGGCGACCCGCGTTGAGCAGGCCCGCTACCCGGGCCCCGCGGTTCCGGCCTTGAGGATCGCCCTGGCCAGTCCGGTCGCGGCGGCGGCGCGTGGCGCGCTGCCGTCGCGCCAGGTCCTGGTCGGGTGGACGGAGTTGGCGAGCAGCACGAGAAAGCTGTCGCTCTCCGGGTCGACCACGAGGCTCGTGCCGGTGAAACCGGTGTGCCCGTACGCGCCGCGCCCGGCCAACTCGCCCATGAACCACGCCTGGTCGGTCTCGAAGCCGCCCCAGGGCCCGCCCCGGTCGAGCAGCGCCCGGCAGAACAGCGCCAGGTCCCAGGCCGTCGAGAACAGCCCGGCGTGCCCGCTGACCCCGCCCATCGCGTACGCGTTCTCGTCGTGCACGCTCCCGCGCACCATGCCGCGGTCGAGCCTGCCCCACGGCCGCCGCTGGTCCTCGGTGGCCGCGATCCGCGACAGCGCGGCGGACGGCGGGTTGAAGCCGGTGTCGAGCATGCCGAGGGGGCCGGTGACCTCCTCGCTGATCAGCACCGCGAGCGGGCGTCCCGTGGCGGCCTCCAGCGCGTACTGGACCGCGATGAGGTTCAGGTCGGAGTAGACCCGCAGGGTGCCCGGCGGGTGCACCGGCTCCTCGTCCCACAGCATCCGCGCCCGGCCCTGCGCCGTCGGCCGGTCGTAGAAGGGCAGTTCGGGGCGCAGGCCCGAGGTGTGGTCGAGGAGCTGCCGTACGGTGATCGCGCCCTTGCCCGCCGCGCCGAACTCCGGCACGTACGCGGCGACCTCCCGGTCCTGGTCGAGGTGGGTGGCCGCGACGGTGGCCGTGAAGAGCTTGGTGAGCGAGGCCAGGTCGAAGACGGTGTCCTCGCGCATCGGCACCCACTGGCCGGGCGGCAGCTCGACGCCGACGTCCGTGCTCTCGTCGTACGCGCCGTAGCGCACCGCCCAGCCGACCGCCTCGTGCAACGCGACGGTCCTGCCCCGGCCGGCCAGCACGACGGCGCCCGCACACCAGGGGTGCGCGGGCGCCGGGCGCGTGTACGCGGCCAGCGCGGGGACGATACGGCTCAGCTCTGCGGCGTCGAGACCCGCCTCAGGGCAGGTACCTCTCGACAGCGGCGGCGCCATGTTCCTCCAGTGCTCTGCGGGCCTTCTCGATCCGTTCCGGCGTGGGCTCACGGCCGGAGAGCAGTACCAGGTCCTCGGGGCTCACCGAGCCGTCGGCCGCCCCCTCCGCGCCCGTGCGCAGGGAGCTGTCGGCGCTCTTGAACGCCCATGTGCGCTCGTCGTCGCCCGGCTCGGCGAGCCGGTCGGTACGCGCGCCCACGCTCTTTCCGGGGCTCTCGTCCGCGGTATCGGACATCGCATCCTCCTGATGGCCCGCGGGCCTCCTGATGGTCCGCGCCGCGAGCCGCCTGATGGCCCGCGTGCCGCCTAGGGTCCCTCCACGGTACGACGCCCGCGCACGCACAGCCCGACGAAACAGGCGACGGCCACGAGTGCGCAGGTCAACTGCACGAGGGCCATCGGCACCGCGGTGCCGTCACCGGCCACTCCGGCCAGCGGCGACGCGAGGGCGCCGATCAGGAAGGACGAGGTGCCCACCAGCGCGGACGCCGAGCCCACGTCCCGCTTGACGCGCAGCAGCGCCAGCGTGTTCGCGGTGGGCAGGGTCAGGCCCATCGACGCCATCAGCACGAAGAGCGCGGCGGAGACGGCGGGCAGTCCCGCCCGGCCGAAGACGCCGGTGGTCAGCAGCACCAGCGCCACCGAGGCGGCGGTGATCAGCGCGAGCCCGATCGTGAGGATCTTCTCCATCGCGACCCGGCCGACCAGCACCTTGCCGTTGAGCTGGCCCACGCCGACGATGCCGATGGAGTTCAGCCCGAACAGCAGGCTGAAGGTCTGCGGCGAGGCGCCGTAGATGTCCTGGATGACGAAGGCGGACGCGGACACGTAGGTGAACAGCGCCGCGAAGGCGAAGCTGCCCGAGAGCACGTACCCGGTGAAGATCCGGTCGCCGAGCAGCCGCTTGACCGCGCCGAAGGTGCCCAGCAGCCCGCCGGAGTGCCGGCGCTCGGGCGGCAGCGTCTCGTGCAGCCAGCGCCACACCACCAGGGTGAGCAGGACGCCGATCACGGTGAGGACGGCGAAGACGCCGCGCCAGTCGGTGATCCGCAAAATCTGGCCGCCGATCACCGGGGCGACGATCGGGGCGACGCCGGAGATCAGCATCAGGGTGGAGAAGAAACGGGCCATCTCCACGCCGTCGTAGAGGTCGCGGACGACCGCGCGGGCGATGACGATGCCCGCCGCGCCCGCCAGGCCCTGGATCAGCCGGAAGGTGATCAGCAGGCCCGCCGAGGGCGCGAAGGCGCAGACGGCGGTGGCGAGGATGTAGATGACCATGCCGGTCAGCAGGGGACGGCGGCGTCCCCAGCGGTCGCTGAGCGGCCCGACCACGAGCTGGCCGAGCGCCATGCCCGCGAGGCAGGCGGTGAGGGTGAGCTGCGCCGTCGCCGCGGTGCTGTGCAGGGCGTCGGTGACCTGGGGCAGCGCGGGCAGATACATGTCCATCGACAACGGCGGCACCGCGGTGAGGCCGCCGAGAACGAGCGTGACGAGCAGGCCGGTACGGCGTTGCGTGCCGATGGTCGGGGTAGGGGTGGTGGTGTGGGCGGTGGTGACATCGGTGATGTCAGCGGTGTGCGCGGGTATGGGCGGCCCGGCGTCCTGCACGGCACTCTCCGTAGGTGGTAGTTGAACCGTTCTCTATCCTTCCAGTGATCGCGCACGACCGAGACCACGTTTTGACCCTGACCGACGAGTGGGAGACCGACCGATGAGCGACGACGGCGTACGGACCATCCGCTGGGGCATCCTGGCGACCGGCGGGATCGCCGCGACCTTCACCGAGGCGTTGCTGACGCTGCCGGACGCGGAGGTCGTCGCCGTGGGCTCGCGCACCCTCGAGGGCGCGAAGGCGTTCGCCGAGCGGTACGGAATCGCGCGCGCGTACGGCTCCTGGGCGGAGCTGGCCGCGGACGACGGGGTCGACGTGGTGTACGTCGCCACGCCGCACTCCGCGCACCGCGAGGCGACCGGGATCTGTCTGGAGGCCGGGCGGGCCGTGCTGTGCGAGAAGGCGTTCACCATCAACGCCCGTGAGGCGCACGAGCTGGTGGACCTCGCCCGCGACCGCGGCCTGTTCCTCATGGAGGCCATGTGGATGTACTGCAACCCGCTGATCCGGCACATGCTCGCGCTCATCGCCGAGGGCCTGATCGGTGAGGTGCGGGACGTCTCGGCCGCCTTCGGATTCTCCGGGGACTTCCCCGCCACCCACCGGCTGCGCGACCCCGACCAGGGCGGCGGCGCCCTGCTCGACCTCGGCGTCTACCCGGTCTCCTTCGCCCAGCTCCTGCTCGGCGAGCCCGACGAGGTCCGGGCGTGGTCCCACCTCACGCCCGAGCGCGTGGACGACAACACCGGCATCGTCCTGGGCTGGAACGACGGCGCCGTCGCCACTTTGACCTGCTCCATCACCGCCGACACCGGCGCCCGCGCCGTCGTCACCGGCAGCGCCGGCCGCATCGAGCTTCCCGAGGGCTTCTTCAACCCCGAGCGCTTCGTCGTCCACCGCCAGGGCGAGGAGCCCCGCACCGTCCTCTTCTCCGACGTCGTCGCCGACGGCCTCACCCGCGGCACCATGGCCTACGAGGCCGCCGAAGTCATGCGCTGCCTCCGCGCCGACGAACTCGAGTCCCCCCTCGTCCCCCTCGCCGGCTCCCTCTCCATCATGCGAACCCTCGACACCATCCGCGAACACACCGGCGTCACCTACCCCGGCATCGACTAGGGCCTGTCCGGGACGTGCCCCGTCACGGGCGCCGGGGCACCTCCCGGCCGAAGGCCGGGGGGGGAACCGCGCGAGCAACCCGTCACCGGCGGGTGGTCCGGAGACCACCGGACTGCCCCGCCGGGGCGGGTGGTGACCCGCGGGAGCGCCGCGGCTCAGGCGGCGGAGTGGGCCGGGGCGATGGCCTCGATGCGGGCGGCGAGGTCGAAGTCCTTGGCGGTGAGGCGCCCACCGGCGGCGTGGGTGGTGAGGGCCACCGTCAAGGTGTCGTAGCCGAGGGTGAGTTCCGAGTGATGGTCGAGCTCGGCTTGGATACCCGCGATGTGCAGCGCGAAGATCGCGGCGGGAAGGTGCGCCAACCGGTAGACCCGCCGGAGCGAGGCGGCGCCGTCGGCGCCGTCACCACCGGGCAGCACCTCCCAGCCGGGAAGCCCGGCGAGCCGCGCGGCCACCTGGTCGGACGAGAGCGGTTCGGCGTAGGGCATCCGGGGGCCTCCACGGAAAAAGGGGCGGGCGGGTGGGCGGGCGAATTCATCCTCGCACCGCCCAGCGCATAACCTGCGGTGCCATGAGCGAGAACGAGCGAGTCGCGGTCGTCACGGGTGCGGGTTCGGGCATCGGCCGGTCCGTCGCGGTGGAACTGGCGGCGGCGGGCTGGACGGTACTGCTGGCGGGCCGCCGCGAAAAGGCGCTGGCCGAGACGGCGGAGCTGGCGGCGGCCGGCCCCGGACGCACTCTGACCGTACCGACCGACGTCACCCGTCCGGAGGACGTGGAGCGACTGTTCGCGCGGGACACCGCCCCCGGCCGCCTGGACCTGCTGTTCAACAACGCCGGAATGTTCGGGCCGCCGGTCCCGGTCGAGGACCTGTCGTACGACGAGTGGCGCGCCGTCGTGGACGTGAATCTGCACGGCGCGTTCCTGTGCGCGCAGGCGGCGTTCCGGCGGATGAAGGACCAGGTCCCGTCCGGCGGCCGGATCATCAACAACGGCTCCGTCTCGGCCCACGTCCCGCGCCCGCACAGCATCGCGTACACCGCGACCAAGCACGCCATGACCGGCCTGACGAAGTCGCTGTCGCTGGACGGCCGCCCGTACCGCATCGCCTGCGGCCAGATCGACATCGGCAACGCGGCGACCGAGATGACGGCCCGGATGCGGACCGGGATTCTCCAGGCGAACGGCACCACGGCCGTCGAGCCGGTGATGGACGTCGCCGACGTGGCCCGTACGGTGCGGCACATGGCCGAGCTGCCGCTGGAGGCCAACGTGCAGTTCGCGACGGTGACGGCGACGACGATGCCGTTCATCGGACGCGGCTGAGGGCGCACCGCGCCCGGCGGCGACAGCCACGGGAATACGCGCGGGACGGCGCCGGGTTGGAGCGGTCATGACGACACCCTCGGGGCCCGACATCCTGCGCTACACGGCCTTCTCCGACGACCCCGAAGGCGGCAACCCCGCCGGGGTCGTCCTCGACGCCTCGGCGCTCGACGCCCCCGGCATGCTGGCCGTCGCCGCCGACGTCGGCTACTCCGAGACCGCCTTCGTCACGGCGACGGACGGCCGCACGCTGACCGTGCGGTACTTCAGCCCGAAGGCGGAGGTCTCCTTCTGCGGCCACGCCACCCTCGCCACCGCCGTGGCGGTGGCGGACCGACTCGGCGCGGGCGACCTGCTGTTCCGCACCCGGGCGGGCGACGTCCCGGTCACCGTCTCGACCGGCCCGGGCGGTACGCCGCTGGCGACGATGACCAGCGTCGAGCCGTACGTCGAGGACATCGCGCCCGACGCCCTCGCCGAGGCGCTGGCCGCCCTCGACTGGCCCGCCGCCGACCTCGACCCGGCCTTCCCGCCCCGGGTCGCGTACGCGGGCGCCCGCCATCTGGTGCTGGCCGCGGCCACCCGCGAGCGGCTGGCCGACCTCGCCTACGACTTCGACCGGCTCGCCGCGCTGATGACCGCCGTGGACCTGACCACCGTCCAACTCCTGTGGCGCGAGAGCCCGTCGGTCTTCCACGTCCGCGACCCGTTCCCGGTCGGCGGTGTGGTCGAGGACCCGGCGACCGGCGCCGCCGCGCTGGCCCTGGGCGCGTACCTGCGCGACCTCGGCCTGGTCGCCCCGCCGGCCACCCTCACCCTCCACCAGGGCCACGACCTCGGCCGCCCGGCCACCCTCACGGTCACCGTCCCGCCGTCCGCGACCCCGTACATCCAGGTCACGGGCACGGCCGTCCCGATCCCGGCGTAAGGCCACCGTCCCGGCGGGTCAGACCGCTTCCTTCTCCCATACCGAGACGTGCCGGGTGCTGTCCTGCGTGAACGGTTCGCGCGACCAGCCCGCCCACCGCTCCCGCAGCCGCATGCCCGCCAGTTGGGCCATCAGGTCCAGCTCGGCGGGCCAGACGTAGCGGAACGGCGTCGAGGTGACCTGTCCCCTGCCGTCCTCGGTGACCGTCACGTAGTGGCAGGTCGCGTCCTGCGTGACCGTGTCGTAGACGGTGTACGAGCAGCCGTCGGGGCCGGTGTGGAAGGGCACGACGTTCTGTCCGTGCGGGATCTTCCGCAGTTCGGGGACCATGACCTCCACGACGAACCGGCCGCCGGGGCGCAGGTGCGCCGCCGCGTTGCGGAAGCAGGCGACCTGTGACTCCTGCGTGGCGAGGTTCATGACGGTGTTGAACACCAGGTAGGCCAGCGCGTATCCGCCGCCGTCACCGTTGCCGTTCCCGTCCGTGCTCGCGTTTCCGCCCGCGGTCCCGTCCGTGCTCGCGTTCCCTTCCGCGGTCCCCGCCGCGTACCCTTCCGCCGTCGTCGTCGCGATGTCCCCGATCGTGACGGGGATGTCCCGTCCGCCGGGCTTGGCCCGCAGCCGGGCCACCATCGCGCGCGACATGTCGATGCCCGCCACCGGCACACCGCGCTCGGCGAGCGGCACCGCGATCCGGCCGGTCCCGATGGCCAGTTCCAGCGCCCGCCCGCCGCCGGCCTGGTCCGCGAGGAAGTCCACCGTCCGCCGCACCACGCCCGGATCGAACTCCTCACTCGTGTCCGCGTCGTACCGCCCGGCCACGTCTTCGCCGAAGTACCCGTCGTCATGTCCGTCGTCGTGTCCGTCGTCATTGCTCACGCGCCGGACGCTAACCCGATCCCCGGGACGGCCGCGCCCGATTATTCCCGGCCACCGCGGCCTGCTCCGGCCTGCTCCGCCGCCCCGGCCGCCCGCGCTGTCCTGGCCGGGGGGCCGTGAGGTGGGCGGATACGGCGTGGATAGAGTGCTGGACGGTCCGCGCGAGCGGGCGTCCGTCACGACGAGGGGGAACTCGCGCATGCGCAGCACGACCGGGGCACGCAGGGCCGGAATCGGGGCCGAGGCCGGGCGGCGGGTGCGGCTCGGGGCCGCGGTCGTGGTCACGGCGGCGCTGGGGCTCGGGCTGGCCGGGTGCAACGGGTACCAGAGCACGTCGCCGTCGGCCGCGCGCAAGCATGTGGCGGCGGACGGCAGGACGGCCGCCTTCGCGCAGGGTGCGGACGGGCCCGTGGACTGCCGGAAGGCGAAGTGCGTGGCGCTGACCTTCGACGCGGGGCCGAGCGTGCGGGCGCCGCAGATCATGAGCATTCTGCGGAAGTTCCACGTGCACGCGACCTTCTTCACGCTCGGCAAGAACCACGTGATGAAGCACCCGCAGATGGTGCGGGACATGGTGGCGCAGGGCGACGAGGTGGAGACGCTGACCTGGTCCCACCAGATACTCACCAAGATCAGCTCGTCCGAGATCCGCAAGGAGATCACCGAGGGGCGGGACGCGGTGCAGAAGGTGACCGGCGTCCGGCCGACGCTGCTGCGCCCGCCGCAGGGCCGTACGAGCAGCAAGGTGACGGCCATCGCGCGGGACCTGGGCATGGCGGAGGTGGTGTGGAGCGCCAACGGCCAGGACTACCGGACCACCGACTCCGCGCTGATCGCCAAGCGCATCCTCCAGCAGACCAAGCCGGACGGCATCATCCTGCTGCACGATCTGGTCGACCCGACGAACAAGGGCTACAACGGCACGGTCGCCTCGATCGCGCCGATCGTCTCCACGCTCCAGGCCCGCGGCTACACCTTCGTCACCGTCTCCCAACTCCTCGCGCCGGGCACACCGCAGCCCGGCAAGGTCTACAAGTAGCCACGCCCCGAACGACGTTCACAGCGAAGCCCTGACTGACGAAGGCGGACCCGATGGCCCTGTTCGACCTGCCCCTCGACGAACTCCGCGCGTACCGCAGCCGGTCCGCGGAGCCCGCCGACTTCGACGCCTTCTGGTCGCAGACCCTGGAGGAGGCCCGCGCGCACCCGCTCGAGGCGCGGTTCGAGCCGGTACGGACCGGGCTCTCGACGGTCGACGTGTACGACGTCACCTTCGCGGGCTTCGGCGGCCAGCCGGTCAAGGGCTGGTTCGTGGCGCCCGCCCACGCGGCCGAACCCCTGCCGCTGCTGGTCGAGTTCGTCGGCTACGGCGGTGGGCGCGGCCTGCCGCACACCCATCTGCTGTGGGCCTCGGCCGGTTTCGCGCACCTGGTGATGGACACCCGTGGCCAGGGCAGCGGTTGGTCCGTCGGTGACACCCCCGACGAGGCGGGCAGCGGGCCCGCCGTCCCCGGTTTCATGACCCGTGGCATCGAGGACCCGCGATCCTTCTACTACCGCCGGGTGTTCACCGACGCGGTGCGCGCCGTCGAGGCGGCCCGCGCGCACCCGTTGACCGACGCCGCGCGTACGGTCGCGCTCGGCACCAGCCAGGGCGGCGGGATCACGCTGGCCGTCGCGGGCCTCGTACCGGACCTGGCGGCCGTCGCCCCCGACGTCCCCTTCCTGTGCGACTTCCCGCGCGCGATCCGGCTCACCGACCGCGACCCGTACCGCGAGGTGGGCCGCTACCTCAACACCCACCGCGCGAGCGTCGACCGGGTCACCCGGACGCTGTCCTACTTCGACGGCGTCCACTTCGCGGCCCGCGCCAACGCCCCCGCCCTCTTCTCCACCGCGCTCGAAGACCAGACGTGCCCGCCGTCCACCGTCTTCGCCGCCTTCAACGCCTACGCGCACGCCGACAAGCAGATCGAGATCTACGACTTCAACGGCCACGAGGGCGGTGGCCCTCATCAAGAGGCCACCCGCCTCGACTGGCTCCCCAACCACCTCACCCCCCGCCACCCGGCCTCGGAGGACTGGAGCCCCGCCCCGTCAGGGCCGTGAATCCTCGCCTCAACTGCGCGCAGGAGGACGACCCGCGCGACACCCCGGACCTCGGCCCGCTGGAGGAGTAGCCGCTCCACGGAGAAGAGGCAGCGCGACGACGAGCCCGCGCACCGCGGTCGCGGTGGCGCGGGCTCGTCGTCGCCGCTGTCGGCCGCGGTCAGCCCGTGCAGGTCAGGGTCGGATTGACCCAGTCCCCGTGGTCGTTGCCGTTGCCGTCGCCTCCGTCGCCGACGCCCAGGTCGATGACCTGGCCGCCGGTGACCGGCACGTCGATCGCGACCGGGGCCGAACCGCCGTTCAACACGGGCGTGGTGGTGAGCGCCTTGCCGTCGAGGGTCACGGAGAAGGTGACCGTGCCCGGATCGCCGTTGTCGACGCCGACCAGGGCGGTGAACCTGATGCAGCGCCCGTCGAGGTAGATCTGCACGTCGCTGGGCGAGTTGGTGCCCAGGCCCTTGGCGTAGGTGACGCCGCCCAGCTTCAGCGGGGTGCCGTCGCCGGACGCGGTGTCGCCGACGCTCTGGTCGCGTTCCACCGGTCCCCAGCCGTTGGTCGCGGACAGGAACTCCAGGTCGCTGACCTGGTTGTCCCCGGCCGGCGGCGGCGCGGGCACCGCCCCGACGATCCGTACGTCGCGCGGGGCCGTGGTGGACCGGCCCTGCGTCAGACGGGCCTTCACCGTCAGGGAGTTGACCTTGGCGGGGCTCTGCGGCGCGGTGACCTTCCAGGTGAAGGCGGCCGAGGAGCCGCCGCGTATCCGGTCGACGGCGGCGGGCGCGGACCGCGGGCTCACGGTCCACCCCGGCGGTACGTCGAGTGCCGCCGTGACCTTGGTGGCGGTCGGGCCGCCCTTGGGGACGGTGACCGTCGCGGTCGCGGTGAACGTCGCGCCGCCGCCCACCGATCCGGGGACCTGGAGGGAGACCGCGGAGGCCGGGGCGCCCGGCATCGCGTAACGGGCCTTGTCGTAGCGGGGGCTCTGGTTCCGGGCGACGGTCAGCGAGGAGGCGTAGCTGCCGTAGTCGGTCAGCGCGACCTTGCCGAGTCCGCCGGTCGTGCCGTCGAGATTCCACACGGCGAGGCTGACGGTGTTCCTGCCGTGCGGGTCGATGACGCCGTTGGGCAGCGGGAAACTGTGCTGCGGGCCCACGTAGTTGACGTAGTTGCCCATGTTCCAGCCGTTGACGTAGATCTCGACGCGGTACTTGCGGGACGGGTCGTCGGTGAAGGTGAGGCCGAGCGAGGTGTCCTGGCCCTTGGGGAGGTCGAGGTTGACGTCGGTGGTGTACCAGGAGACGCCGGGCGTGGTGTCGGTGGTCGGCAGGGTGACCGGCGTCCAGCCGTCGGTGGGGTGGCCGGGCAGCGGGTATCCGGCACGCTCGCCGTACAGGCCGCCGGAGTTGAGCGGACCGCGCACGGTGTCGACGGGGGTCTCGCCGCCGCGTACGCCCTGGAGCCGCCAGGTGATCGTGTCCAGCGGCGCGCCGGCCAGTGAGGCGCCGGTCAGACCGCGGGCGGCCTTGTTGCCGTTGGGCGGGTTGTAGTCCTCCTCGTGGCCCATGTTGACGGTGAGCACCGAGACGACGTTGTCGCCGGTCGTCTTGAGCACTCCGGCCGGGAACGCGTACGTCTTCTGGCCGTCCGCGGTCGCGCTGCCGAGGAAGGTGCCGTTGAGCCAGACCGAGGAGGCCGCGGCGCCGCCGCCGCTCTGCGCGGACAGCGTGATGCCGGTCTCCTTGCCCGTGGCGGTGAACCGGCCGCGGTACCAGGTGCTTCCGGTGTGGAAGCCGTAGTCGTCGGCGAACAGCACCGGCAAGGTGGCGGGCGTGGTGCGGCTGTTCGAGGTGGTCTTGTCGGCCACCTGCCAGGTCGAGTCGTCGAAGCCGGCGGCCGACTCGGGCGACTCCTGGATGTGCTTCCAGCCGGTCAGCGCGGGCAGGCTGACGGCCGCCGCGGTCGGTACGGTGCCGGTCCTGCTGCCGGTGGCCGTGGTGGCGGTACGGACGCTCTTGCCGTTCCACGTCACGGAGTCGGCGGTGCTGAAGACCTCGATCGCGCCGTCGGTGGCGACGTCGCCGGTCAGGGCGAGCGCCGAGCCGTTGGAGGCCGCGCCGCGCAGCAGGTGGGTGCCGCGCACCAGCACGGGTCCTGCGGCGGTGTCCTGCCGCCAGAAGGTCTTGGCGGTGTCGGTGTCGGCGAGCAGCAGGAGCAGCGGGTGCGCGCCGCCGCTGATCCGCACGCGGGTCAGGCCGGTGTGGGCGTAGTTGAGCCGCAGGTCGCCGGTGGCCGGGTCCCAGGCGGAGGTGACGGCGCCGCCGGTGGCGGTGACCGTCGGGCGGGTCGCGTAGTGCAGGACGGTCTCGCCGTCGGAGCCGTGGTCGCCGTAGAGCACCGCGACATCACGGCCGCCGACGGTGGCGTTCGTCATGATCTCCGAGGTGCTGTACTGGAGTTGGTTACCGCCGAGGCTGTAGTCCGCGACGATGATCTTGCTCTGGCGGCCGTTGAGGGTCAGCGCCGTGCCGGGCTGCTGCGGGACGGTGTAGACGGGGGCGGTGGAGCCCTGGCCGTTGTCGATGTCAATCGCGTCGATGGTGACGAACTGCCCTGACGCGGCGGTGTTCTTGGTGCCGGTGGCCACGATCTTCAGGGTGTGCGCCCCGGCGGCGAGCCCGGTCGCCCGGTAGGCCACGTACTGGTTCTGCTTGGTCGCGCCGTACAGGTCGACGGTCTTGACCTTGGCGCCGTCGAGGTAGACGTCCGCGATGCCGTGGTTGCCGTCGAGGTTGGTGACCCACTTCACGCCGGTGCCGGTGAAGCCGACCGAGACGCTGTCGCCCGCGGTGTCGGAGAACGACTCGGTGTGCTGGTAGTCGCCGCCGGTGTAGTTCTGTTCCGCACCGACGTGCGACCAGGCGCCGGTGTACGCGAGCGCCGGGTCGACGTCGTCGTACGTGTAGCCGGGGTGCGCGCCGAGGTCGATCGTCACGTGCCCGCTGTCGGTGGTCGTCGCGGTGGAGTCGGAGTGCCGCAGCACGTGGAACTGCGTGCCGGTGTCGGGGTTGCGGCGCGCGGTGTCGACGATCTTCGCGTTGTCGGTCGGGGTGGCGGGCAGCGCGTCGGTCTTGGTGAGCGGCGCGAGCGCCTGTGTGAAGTAGCCGATCAGCTTGTCCTGGTCGTACTTCGGGTCGAGCTGCCGGTTCTCGCGGATCGCGGCGCCGTAGTCGTACGACGTGTAGTTCTGCGGCTCGCCCAGCCAGCCCCAGTTGGTGCCGCCGTAGAGCATGTAGAAGCTCTGCGAGGTGGCGCCGACGGCGATGTTCTGCTTGTAGAACACGTCCGCGAACTGGTCGTTGATGAGCTGCGCGCACTTGTCGTAGCCGGGGCCGCCCCACGGGTCGAAGGCACCGCCCTGGAACTCGGCGGTGGCCAGCGGCTTGCCCGGGACGTGGTCGTAGCTGATGTCGGGCACGCCGTTCCACCGGGTGGGGTTGGAGCAGTTGAAGCCCTGCGGGTAGGAGTCGGCCGCGTCGACGGCCAGTTCGGCGTCACCGGAGTTGAAGGTGCCGTTGTTGTTGCCGACCAGCGGCACCTTGATGCCGTCCGCGGTGGCCTTGTCCTCCAGGTGCTTCATGTAGGCGCGGCCCGCCGCGCTGCCGTCGTAGTACTCGTTCTCGACCTGGTACTCGATCACCGAGCCCTTGCCGTCGGTGAGTTGGTGCCGGGCGATGATCCGGTCGATCTGCGTCTGCCACTCGTCGCTGTACTTCAGATACGCCGAGTCGCCGGTGCGGGTGTCCCCCGCCTTGGTCGAGAGCCAGCCGGGGAAACCGCCGCCGTCCACCTCGGCGTTGATGTACGGGCCGGGTCGGGCGACCACGTAGATGCCGAGGTCGTCGGCCATGTCGAGGAGCTTGTCCACGTCGCGGACGCCGGTGAAGTCGTAGACGCCCGGGGCGGGCGAGTGGTAGCCCCAGTCGAAGTAGAGGGAGACGGCGTTGAATCCGGCCGCCTTCATCTTCTGGAGCACGTCCAGCCACAGATCCTGGCTCGGCAGCCGGTAGTAGTGGAACTCGCCGCCCCACAGGTAGGTGCGCTTTCCGTCGATCATGAACGAATAGCCGTCGTAGGTGACCGAGTGGGTGGCGTGCGGGGCGCCCGCGTGCGCCGTGTCCGGCGCCCGCCCCGGCGGTTCGGCGGCGGCCCCCACGCCGACGCCGAGACCGACCATGAGCGCGGCGGTGACCCCCAGGGCCAGACAGCGCCGCAGCACCCGTCGGTACGTGCGATGAACAGCCATTCCTACCTCCACGTCACGTGCGGGAGTGGTCGCGAGCTTCAGCGGTCGCTCATGAACAGCCAGGAAAGAGCAGATTCCCTGTTGATATATGTGCGAACGAGTCGCATAGCGACGGGAAGTGTCGCAGTCCCCGATGGGTAACGCAACCATTCGGGCCGAAACGATTCAGCCGGATTCGAAGGAGGGCGGCGCCACGCGGCGCGGCCCCCGGACGGCCGTGCGTCCGGGGGCGGAACAGTCCCTGATCGGCGGCTGACCGGCGGGCGGGCGGCGGTCGGTCAGCGGCGTGGCGGCGGGCGGGCGGCGGCCCGGCGGCGGCGGGGCGGTGGCCGGTCAGCGGTCGGTTGGATGCCGGGTCAGCCGCGGCGGGCCACGCTTCTCGCCCGCAGCCGGTCGGCGGTGATGGCCAGCCCGAGCACACAACCCAGCACGATATTGGTGTAGTTGGAGTTGATCTGAAGCGTCGTCAGGCCGTTGTTGATCAGTTCGAGCAGGATCGTGCCCGCCACGATGCCGAGAATCCGGCCCTGTCCGCCGACCAGGCTCACCCCGCCGATGACGGCCGCGGCGATGGCCGACAGCTCCCACCCGACCCCGACGCCGCTGGCCGAGCCCACACCCATCCGGCCGAGCACGAAGATCCCGGCGAAGCCGGACAGCAGCGAACTGGTCACGTACATCGAGACGATGCGGCGGTCGCCGCGGATGCCCGCCAGCCGGGCCGCCTCGGGATTGCCGCCGACCGCGTACACCTGGCGGCCGGTGTAGGTGCGTTCCAGGAAGAACCACGCCGCCACGGCCACGACCGCGAAGACGATCAGCGGGAGGGGGATCTGCGCCACGTACGTCTGTCCCAGGTCGCCGAAAGTGCCGTCGATGCCGGTGATGGAGGTGCCGGAGGTGATGGCCAGCGTGACGCCCTGCGCGACCGTGTAGGTGACCAGGGTGACGACGAAGGGCGGCATTCTCAGCCGGGTGACGGCGAGGCCGTGGACGAGGCCGACCGTGCCGGTGACGGCCAGCGTGAGCAGGATCGCGAGCGGCGCGGGCAGTCCCGCGCGAACGTTGAACCAGGACATCAGGATGACGCTGGTGCCCAGCAGCGCGCCCACCGACAGGTCGATGCCGCCGGTCAGGATGACCAGGGACTCGCCGATCGCGATCAGCCCGTACTGGGACAGGTCGAAGCCCATGCCCTGGAGGTTGACGGCGCTGGCGAACGTCGACTTGTCCAGCGCGAGCGCGACGAAGACCACGACGCAGGCCGCGACCACGCCGACCTCGGGCGTCTCGGCCAGGCGGCGGACCGGCGACGTACGGCCGCCGCTCGCGGCGTCCTCCGTGGCCTCGATCGGTGCGGTGCTGGTGGTCATGGCCTCGCCTTCCCGTGAGTGCCGACGCCGACGGCGGTCATCGGCAGGGGTCT
This sequence comes from Streptomyces sp. NPDC008079, assembly GCF_042957385.1. Classification (NCBI taxonomy): domain Bacteria; kingdom Bacillati; phylum Actinomycetota; class Actinomycetes; order Kitasatosporales; family Streptomycetaceae; genus Streptomyces; species Streptomyces sp. NPDC008079. The sequence goes on along the minus strand of NZ_JBIBIC010000002.1, from coordinate 9,009 downwards.
GTTGTCGTTCATGCGCGTGCCTTCCCCTGACGGTCGGCGACGGCGTCGGTCCGCGGCCCGAGCGTCCCGGCCTGTTGCCCGGCCTGTTCCCCGGTTCCGTCGCGCGCCCCGGCCCCGTCCCCGTCGCGCGTACCGGGCGCGCCGTTCCGCGTACCGGCCGCGGCGGTCATGATCGCTTCCTTGCCGAACCGGTCGCGGGGAAGGTCGGCGACCACCCGGCCGTGCGCCATCACCACGATCCGGTGGCAGATCCACAGCAGTTCCTCCAGCTCCGAGGAGGCCACCAGCACCGCGAGGCCGTCCTGCGCCGCGGTGTCGATGAGGCTGTAGATCTCCGCCTTGGCCCCGACGTCCACGCCGCGGGTCGGCTCGTCCAGGAGCAGCAGCCGGGGCTCGGTCGCCAGCCAGCGCCCGAACACCACCTTCTGCTGATTGCCGCCCGACAGGTCCGAGATGAGCTGTTCCTGGCTGCGCAGCCGCACCCCGAGGTCCTGGACGATCCGGGCCGCGTGCGCCTTGTCCGCCCTCGGCCGCAGGACTCCACGTGCGCTGATCCGGCGCAGCGTGGCCAGCGTGACGTTCCAGCGCACCGAGTGCGCCGGGAGCAGCGACTGGACCTTGCGGTCCTCGGGCACCAGTCCGATCCCCGCCTCCACCGCGTCGGCGGGGTGGCGCGGGCGGAAGTCGGCGCCGTCGAAGACGACCGTGCCACCGGTACGCGGCTGCGCGCCCATCAGCGTGTGCAGCAGGCGGCTGCGCCCCGAGCCCATGAGCCCGGCCACGCCGACGATCTCCCCCGCCCTCACGTCGAGGTCGACGGGCCCGAGGCCGTCCGCGGTCAGCCCGCGTACCGACAGGGTCGTCGTGCGCTCGACGGAGGACGGCGGGGCCAGGTCGGCGCGGGCCAGCTCACTGCCGACCATCTCCCGGATCATCCGCTCCTCGCTCGCCTCCGCCGGGGCCAGATCGGCCACCATCCGGCCGCTGCGCAGCACGATCACCCGGTCCGCGACGGCCTGGACCTCGTCCAGGCGGTGGCCGATGAACAGCACCGCCCCGCCGGCCGCCGCGTGCGTACGGGCCAGGCCGAGGACCCGCTCGGCCTCGACCGGGCCGAGCGAGGAGGTGGGTTCGTCCAGGATCAGCACCAGCGGATGGTGGCCCCACGCCTTGGCGATCTCGATCATCTGCCGTACGGGGACCGGGAATCGCTCCACCGGCCGGTCCACGTCCACCCCGCTGACGCCGACTTCGGCGAGCAGTGCGCGCGCCTCCGCCCTCGTACCGGCGCGGTCGTAGACGACCCGGCCCAGGGTGCGGGACGCCGCCCGCGCGGGACGGCGGCCCAGCAGCAGGTTCTCCGCCACGCTCAACTGCCCGACGAGCGGGAACTCCTGGGCCACCAGGGCGACGCCCAACTCCTTGGAGTGGTCGGGCCGTCCGGCGTGGAGCGGCGTACCGGCGATCTCGATGCTGCCGGTGGTGGGCGTGACGGTGCCGGACAGCACGCCCATCAAGGTGGACTTGCCCGCGCCGTTCTCCCCCACCACCGCGACGATCTGTCCACGGGCCAGGTCCAGGCTCGGGATGTCGAGCACCTTCACCGGCCCGTACGACTTGCTCACCGACCGCAGCCGGACGGCGACCTCGGGGGCCGGGGCCCCGTCCGGGGCGGAGGCCGGGCCGGGGGCCGGGGTCTGAGCCGGGGCCGGGGACCGTGGAGCCTCGTACGGGGCCGGACCCGAAGCCATCAGCCGATGCCCAGGTCGGTCAGCTTGGTCTGGTACGCGGCCAGGTTCGCCTGGGTGACCAGGCCGACGCCCGAACTGAGCGTGGTGCCGTCCGACTCCAGATACGGCTTGACGATCCGGAGGGTGGCGTCCTTGCCGAGCACCTTGAACGCGGCCAGCAGATAGGCGCCGGTGTAGCCCTGCTGGTAGGGCTGTTGGAGGACGGTGGCCTGGATGACACCGGCCTTGATGAACTTCAGCGTCTGCGGGTCGCTGTCGTCCGAGATGATCTTCACCCGGCCCGACTTCCCCGCGGCCTGCACCGCCTGCCCGGCTGACGGTCCGTCATAGGAGTAGACGCCGTACAGGCCGTTGATGTTCGGGTTGGTCTGGATCGCGGTCTGCGCGTTGGTGAGCGCCTTCGCCGCGTCCATGCCGTCGCTGAGCTTCTGCGCGACCTTGATGCCGGTGCCCTTGAGCGCGTCCTCGAAACCCTGGATCCGCTCCACCGCGTTCGACGTGGTCAGCGAGCCGACGAGGACGACGACCTGGCCCTTGCCGCCGAGCGCCTGCTTCATGGCCTCACCGGCCTTCTGGCCCGCCTGGTAGTTGGGCGTGCCCAGATACAGGTCGGCGCCGTCCTCCGGCGGCAGCGGGGAGTCGATCGCCAGCACCGGTATCCCGGCGCTCTTCGCGGACGCGATCGGCGCCTTGATCGCCGTCGGGTCGATCGCCGACACGCTCAAGCCCGTGATGCCCTGGCCGCGCAATGTCTGGATGAGGGAGAGCTGCTGGTCCAGACGGCCGTTGGCGGGCGCCTGGTAGACGCCCTTCACGCCGAGGTCGGCCAGGCCCTTGGTGAAGCCGGACTTGCCCGCGTTCCAGTAGTCGACCGCCACGTTGACCACCATGGCCTCGTGCAGCTTCGACAGGTCCTTCCCGGCCAGCGCGGCCTTCAGCGCCGCGTCCAGCTTCGCGAGATTCGCGTCGTTGAACGCGATGTCGCCCTTGATCGTCACCGCCGCGGGGCTCCCGCCGCTCGCCGCGTCCGCCGCGGACGAGTCACCGGCACCGCTCTTACTGCACGCCGTCGCGGACAGGGCCACCGCCAGCGTCACCGCTGCGGCTCCCCATCGTCCGTGCCGGGCAAGGGCCTTTCGGGCGTCGCGCATGGCTGCATCCTGTTCGGGCAGTGGCCTCTCAGCCAGTTTTGTGAGCGCTAACAATTAGTGAGGAACAGAATCACGCAGAGCGGGACATCTGCTCTCTCCTCGCGGTAACTCGCCGATCTCTTACGGCACCAACGGGTGTTCCGGCTGCTGAGCGCGCCGCTGAACAGGCCGGACCCACTGACCCGATCGCCAGGCGCGCCGTCAGCTGTCGCCTATGAGTGTTAGCGCTCACTGATCGGTCGTCAAGACGTTGCACAGAGAAAAACCCGCCTCCGGCGCGGTGGCCGTCGCGGTGCGGCTCCCCCCGCGGCGGGGCGCGCGGACAGGGCCGCACCCGCGGACGCGGTCGGCCGTACGGCGCGGGGCGGGTGCGGGGGCCAGGGCAGCTCCGACGGAGGGTCAGAGGCCGCCCGCCAGGCGGTAATACGCCTGATTCCAACGGATCTCCTGGGTGAAGCGGCGCAGTTGGGTGTCGTGGTCGATGAGAAGGAGTTCGGTGCGGAGCATGTCGGCCAGGTCGGCCAGTTCCTCGGCGCCGACGGCGCTGGAGAGCACGGTGTGGTGCGGGCCGCCCGCGGTCAGCCAGGCTTCGGTGGAGGTCCGCAGATCGGGCGCGGGCCGCCACACCGCGCGGGCCACGGGCAGTCGGGGCAGCGGCTCCGCGGGCGCGACGACCTCGATCTCGTTGGCGACCAGCCGGAAGCGGTCGCCCATGTCGGCCAGGCCCACGACGACCGCGGGCCCCGGCCGGGCGTCGAAGACGAGCCGTACCGGGTCCTCCCGGCCGCCGATCCCCAGCGGGTGGATCTCGCACGAGGGCCGGTGCGCCGCGATCGTCGGGCAGACCTCCAACATGTGCGCGCCCAGGATCACTTCACCGCCCGGCGTCAGGTCGTAGGTGTAGTCCTCCATGAAGGAGGTGCCGCCCGGCAGACCGGCCCCCATGACCTTCACGGTGCGCAGCAGCATCGACGTCTTCCAGTCGCCCTCGCCGCCGAAGCCGTACCCGTCGCCCATCAGCCGCTGCACCGCGAGGCCCGGAAGTTGCCGAAGGCCGCCCAGATCCTCGAAGTTGGTCGTGAAGGCGGAGAAGCCGCCCTCGGTGAGGAAGGCGCGCAGACCCAGTTCGATCCGGGCCGCGTACCGCAGCGCGTCGTGGCGCTCGCCGCCCGCCGCCAGCTCGCCCGCCAGCCGGTAGGCGCTCGCGTACTCCTTGACCACCTCCGAGACGGCCGCGTCGTCCACCTCGTCCACGACGGCCACCAGGTCGTTGACGCCGTAGGTGTTCACCGAGACGCCGAACCGCAACTGCGCCTCCACCTTGTCGCCCTCGGTGACGGCGACGTCGCGCATGTTGTCGCCGAAGCGGGCCACCTTCAGACGGCGCAGCGCGTCGTGTCCGAGGGCGGCGCGCATCCAGGTGTGGACGCGGGCCACGACGGCGGGATCGGAGACATGGCCCGCGACCGTCTTGCGGGCGATGCCGAGCCGGGCCTGGAGATAGCCGAACTCGCGGTCGCCGTGGGCGGCCTGATTGAGATTCATGAAGTCCATGTCGATGGTGGACCACGGCAGTTCGACATTGGCCTGGGTGTGCAGATGCAGCAGCGGCTTGCGCAGCAGGTCGAGGCCCGCAATCCACATCTTCGCGGGCGAGAAAGTATGCATCCACGCGATCAGACCCACGCACGCCCGGCTGGAGTTGGCGTCGACGACCGTGCCGGTGATGCCGGAGGCGTCGGTGAGCACCGGCTTCCACACGATCCGCACCGGGCCGCCGGGGGTGGCGGCGAGCCGGTCGGAGATGGCGCGCGACTGCTCGGCGACCTGCCGCAGCGTCTGCTCGCCGTACAGGCCCTGGCTGCCGGTGAGGAACCAGACCTCGCGCTCGTCGGACGGTGTCATGCCAGGGCTCCTCGGTCGGCGGGGGCGGCGGTATCCGCGGGATCGGCGGTGTCAACGGGGGCGGCCGGACCGTCGCGCACGACGGCCTGCGGCTCCTGGCCGGCGGGGGGCGGCCCGGCGGGGCCGCCGGAATCGGCGCTATCGGCGGCATCAGCGCGATCGGCCGCCGTCTGCTGCCCGTAGACGTTCTGGTAGCGGTCGTGGAGCCGGTCGATGTCGGCGCGGGTGAGGGGCAGCGGATCGCCCAACTGCCGGGAAATGTGCACGGTACGGGCCACGTCCTCGCACATCACCGCCGCCTTCACGGCCGCGCGGGCGTCCTTGCCTATGGTGAACACCCCGTGGCTCTTCATCAGCACCGCCGGCGAGCGGTGCCCGGCCAGCGTCTCCACGATGCCCCTGCCGATCGAGTCGTCACCGATCAGCGCGAACGGCCCGACCGGGATCTCGGCCCCGAACTCGTCGGCCATCGCGGTCAGTACGCACGGCACCGGCTCGCCGCGCGCCGCCCACGCGCACGCGTACGTCGAGTGGGTGTGCACCACCCCGCCGACCTCCGGCAGGTGCCGGTAGACGTAGGCGTGCGCGGCGGTGTCCGAGGACGGCGACAAGTCGCCTTCCACCACCCGCCCTTCGAGGTCGCACACGATCATCGCGTCCGGTGTCAGCCGGTCGTAGTCCACACCGCTCGGCTTGATCACGAACAGGCCGTGCCCCGGCACGCGCGCCGAGACATTGCCCGCCGTCCAGACGACCAGCCGGTAGCGGACCAGTTCCTGATGCAGGTCGCTGACCTGCTGTCGCAGGCGTACGACGGCCTCTGCGGCAGGGGGCGGAAAGGGGTGACTGCTCATACGGGACCTCGGCAGGGAGTGAGCGTTAACATTCTGGGTGAGCGCTAACAAAGAGCGGTGCCACGAGACGCCGCCCTACGGCTGAGCCGGGGTGTCCGCCTGCACCCGCCCTCGGAGCGCCCGCAGGCGGTGCATGACATCGCTGCCGCCCCGGCCGAAGTGGTCGTGCAGGGCGCGGTATTCGGCGTAGAGGTCGTCGTAGGCGGCGGCGCGTGCGGGGTCGGGCAGATAGGCGTCGCGGTGCAGGCGGCCCATCGCGGCCGAGGCGGCGCGGATGTCGGGGTGGGCCCCCGCCGCGACGGCCGCGTGGATCGCGGCGCCCAGCGCCGGGCCCTGCTCCGAGGACAGCACGTTGACCGGCCGGTTCAGCACATCGCTGTAGGTCTGCATGAGGAAGGTGTTCTTCAGCAGGCCGCCCGCCGCCGTGAAGTCGGTGACCGGCACCCCCGCGCCCTCGAACGCCTCCACGATGGTCCGCGTGCCGAAGGCCGTCGCCTCGACCAGCGCCCGGTAGATGTCCTCGGGGCGGGTGTCCAGCGTCAGCCCCACCAGGAGCCCCGACAGGTGGTGGTCCACCAGCACGGAGCGGTTGCCGCTGTGCCAGTCGAGCGCCAACAGCCCGTGCCCGCCGACCGGTTGGGCGGCGGCCTTCTCCGTCAGCAGCTCGTGCGGGCTGATGCCGCGCTGCCGCGCCTCCAGCGCGTACGGCTGCGGTGTCGCGGTCCGCACCGCCCAGGCGAAGATGTCCCCCACCCCGCTCTGGCCCGCCTCGTAGCCCCACAGGCCGGGGACCACGCCGTCGCGGACCACCCCGCACATGCCCGGCACCTCGGCGAGCACGTCGGAGTTCATGATGTGACAGGTCGAGGTCCCCATGATCGCCAGCAGATGGCCGGGGTCCAGGGCCCGCGCGGCGGCGCTGGTGACATGCGCGTCGACGTTTCCGACCGCCACGACCGTGCCCGCGCGCAGCCCGGTCAGCGCGGCGGCCGAAGCGCTCAAACGCCCTGCTGCGGTGCCCAGTTGGGACAGCGGGTGGTCCAGCTTCGCCGTGAAGCCGGCGAAGTCCGGGTGCAGGGAGGCCAGGAACGCGGCGTCCGGATAACCCCCGTCCTGGTGGATGCCCTTGTAACCGGCCGTGCACGGATTGCGGTTCTCGGCCCCGGTCAACTGCCAGACGATCCAGTCGGCCGCCTCGATCCACCGGTCGGCCGCCGCGTAGACCTCCGGGTCCTCGCGCAGCACCTGCAACGCCTTGGCGTACTGCCACTCGCTGGAGATCCGCCCGCCGTAGCGGCCGAGCCACGGCTGCCCGGACTCCCCGGCGCGGCGCACGATCAGCTCCGCCTCCGGCTGGGCCGCGTGGTGCCGCCACAACTTCGGGTAGGCGTGCGGGCGTTCGGCCATGTCCGGCAGCTCGCACAGCGGCGTGCCGTCCGCCGTCGCGGGCAGCACCGTACAGGCGGTGAAGTCCGTCGCCACCCCCACGACCTGCTCCGCCCGCACCCCGGCGGCCTCCAGCGCGCGCGGCACGGCGAAGCGCAGCACGTCCCGCCAGTCCTGCGGAATCTGCAACGCCCAATCGGGCGGCAGCTCACGGCCGTTCGGCAGCGCGCCGTCCACCACCCCATGGGTGTACTCGTGGACGGCGCTGCCCAGCTCCTTGCCGTCGTCGACCGCCACGACCAGGGCGCGCCCGGACAGCGTGCCGAAATCGATGCCGACGGTGACGGCGGGAGGATCGGTCATCATGCGTGTCTCCCCATGCGCCGGGGGCTCCGGCAGCCGGTCGCGTACCGATTGCCCTGCGGTGTGAACTCTGCGGCGGTGCGGTCCTGTTCTGTCCTGCGGGACGTGCTGCGAGAGGTGCTGCGGGATGTGCGGCGGGGCTTCCTGCCGGACTCGGTGCCGGTCCGGTGGCCGGACCTGTGGCGACGCGTGCTGCGATCCGTGCCGCGGTGCCGTGCGCCGCCCGTACGGACCGCCGCCCTCAGGACGGGTTGCTGCTGCTGCGGACGATCAGGCGCGGTTCGATGACGACGCGTTCGCCGCCGCGGGTGGTGCCGGACTCCAACTGGTCGACCAGCAGCCGGATACTGGCCTGGCCGACCGCGGTGAAGTCCTGCCGGACGGTGGTCAGCGGCGGCGCGAAGAACTCGGCTTCAGGGATGTCGTCGAAGCCCGCGATGGCGACCTGGCCCGGCACCGAGAGACCGGCCTCGCGGAAGGCCCGCAACACCCCCAGCGCCATCTGGTCGTTGGCGACGAAGACGGCCGACACCTCGGGTGAACCGCGGCGCCCGGAGCCCGCCGAGACCCGGCCCGCCAGCTCCTGTCCCGCGCGGTAGCCCGACAGCGGCGTCCAGTCCCCCACCAGCGGCGACGGCACCTCGACGCCCGCCTCCTCCAGCGTGGCGCGCCAGCCCTGCACGCGGGCCTCGGCCTCCAGCCAGTTCTGCGGGCCCGCGACATGCCAGACCGTGCGGTGGCCGCCGGCCAGCAGATGGCCCGTGACCAGCCGCGCGCCCAGCTCCTGGTCCACCGAGACGCCGGGGATCGGCAGGCCGTGCCCGCCCTCCACCGTGACGACGGGGAACGGCAGCTTCAGCTCGGCCAGTGCGGCGACGGCCTCCCGCTCCGGCACTATCACGACGATGCCCTCCACCCCCCAGTCGCTGAGGTGGTCGATCGCGTCCGCGAGCGCCTTCGGGGTGTGCCGCCGCAGGGTCACCGCGGAGACCATGTAGCCCTCGTCCCGCGCCGCTTCCTCCAGCCCGAACAGCGTGCTCGCCGGGCCGAACAGCGTCGGATTGCACGCCACCACCCCCAGCGTCAGCGTCCGCCGCGTCACCAGCGCCCGCGCCGACGAGTTCCGCCGGTACCCCAGCGCCTCGATCGCCCGCAGCACCTCCGCGCGCGTGGTGTCCCGCACGTTCGGGTGATCGCTCAGCACCCGCGACACCGTCTGATGCGAGACGCCCGCCACCTGGGCGACATCCGCCATGGTGGGGGCCCTGCGGGGCGCTGCCGGGTCCGCGGTGCGAGACATGGCTCTCCGTTCCGTGATGCTGCTAAGTGTTAGCGCTCACAGTCCCATCCGTCAAGGCCGTACGCTCGCGCTTGACGGAGGAAGAAGGGCCTTTACCAGGCCCCCCGGCGGGGGCGACCCTCCCAAGGGCTTGGGCCCCTTAGGCGCACGCGGAAGGCGCGCCGCGCTGGCGCAGGGCCTGCTTTTCAGGGGCGCGGGGAAGGTGCGCCGCGCTGGCGCAGGGCCTGCCTTTAAGGGGCGCGGGGAACTGCGCGCTCAGCCGAAGCGCTCCCGCACCTCACCACCCGCCCCAGCGGGGC